>PALG01000001.1 GCA_002707025.1 Flavobacteriaceae bacterium
CACCCAACTTGGGTGTTCCTTGGGGTTAAAATCGAACAAAACAGTCCATTTTTGTAGAACGAAAGTCAAATCAGGTCAGAGGTTATCAAATTAGTTGACAGCGATGAGATAGCCTCTTTCCATTAAAACCGTTCTATTATGCCGACGTCTATTATAACCACTGAAGATCTTCGAGAATTTAAAATGGAATTGCTCGATGACATTAAAAAATTGCTAACAAAACAAGCTACCGGGAAACTCAAAAGGTACCTCAAATCTTCCGAGGTTATGGATTTACTACAGGTAAGTCCTGGCACATTACAAAACCTTCGTATCAATGGTACTTTACCTTACACTAAAGTTGGTGGTATTATCTACTACGATGCCGAGGAAATACAAAATATAATGACTGCTAATCGTGTACAGCACGGTTCAAATTCTAAATAATGAACTACATAAAGCTACTTAATGCGGCTTTTGAAAAGTTCTATTTTGATGACCGCCTAAACCCTACCCATATCAGTCTGTATATGGCATTGTTCCAAGAATGGAACAGTTGCCGCTTTATGGATGAATTCTTCGTGAACCGTAGGGAACTAATGCGCTGTGCAAAAATCGGTTCAAAATCTACTTACCATAGATGCATTGTGGATTTAGATACTTGGCAATATCTTTCTTATTATCCTTCCAATAATCCCTATAAAGGCAGTAAAATTAGGATGTCCATTATCGGGACAAGTGATGAACCAGTTACGGAACACTACAATCCTATATTNGAACANCTTGCNGANCAGTACCATCCCAGANGTGTACCGCTTGAGGGANACCACCNTCCCAAAAATGGACANGTNGNGTACCANCANCGTCCCANAGNTGGANAAGCATTGGTATCTNANACAAACAATNTCAAACAAGAAAANNATATAAAACANCCAAAGGNCNGGCANNCCGTTNTTNTNTTTTTTGAAGANAAAGGTTTTGATGCTGATGAAGNAAAAAAATTCTTTGAGCATTACNACNANNNGNAATTGGCAAACNAGNGANGGAAAAGAAATTNGAGATTGGCGNGCNGTNGCNATCAANTGGATGGATAGNACNGAANTATTCGACGANNAAAANANNTCAAACAAAAAANAAGCGTCCCAAANNNAGGACAACTTGCGAACCACTAAAAACAAAGATTATGGACAACCCCTCTAAAATTACCGAAGGTGGNGTNGAATATTCGCTNGGAAANTTNGATGGNAAAAGNNTANTNTANGANTTNCCAAAAATNTTNATNTATNTGAATGCNAANGGNAANCTANTNTTTGGNNAAAANTTCAGNATNTATGACGANGATANAGANATACTNCTNAANCTCTGNTCNTACTTCATCAAGGACAAGAGCAATTGTGAAGCATACGGCATCGACATCGACAAAGGGATTTTACTTTCTGGTCCTGTTGGGTGCGGTAAGACCAGTTTGATGAAATTGCTACGACATATTGTCCCAATGCAACGGCCTTATGAAATGATTCCCTGTAGAAACGTGACATTTAGCTTTAACCATTTGGGCTTTAAAACGGTTGAAGAATATGGCANNACCAAATTCTATTGNTTTGATGATNTGGGTNTTGAACCNGNNGGNNGGTTTTATGGCAAAGATTTGAATGTAATGGGTGAAGTGCTACTCTCGCGTTATGAACTNTACTTAGATACCAAACACAAAATTAAAACACACGCTACTACAAACTTAAATGCTGAAGAGTTGGAAGAGCGTTATGGNAATCGCGTTCGTAGCCGAATGCGGGAATTNTTCAATTTNATTGCTTTTGACACAAAGGCTGGGGATAAGCGGAAGTGAATTTATATCAAAAACAGGACCTAATCCTCAATTAGACTACTTTAAAAATAACTAAAAACTGTTTTTGTGGGTATTCGATTTTACTATATTAGGGGTTATATTATTTCTATTACATTTATGGCTAACCTATTTAATCAAACTTCATCAATAATTGACAATCAAGAGCTCTTTTTTAAACTGTATAACGCTAAAGACGAAGAGGATTTGTTAAACNTAATTGANCTTNACCCTACCATATTTGANGATTCAAACTGGAAACCATTGGGTGGGAATTTCAGTAATTATGGTGTAGTAAAAAATCAACAATCGAGTCCCATAGCAGCTTTAATAGAAAAAGTCACCAATGCCATTGATGCNCTACTAACNAAAGAGTGCATTCTTTCNGGAATTNACCCAAAATCAGATACTGCGCCGAAATCGATGGATGAAGCCATTCAAAAATTTTATCCAGAAAATAATTGGGATTTATCTTCATTTCGGAAAGAGCAAGCCGAGAATATTCAAATTATCGCCAACGGAAAAGGGCCAAGAAACCAAAAAAACCAATATCCAACATCAGTCGTAGTTTATGATAATGGCGAAGGGCAGCACCCCGAAAAGTTTGAGGACACCTTTCTCTCGCTACTTCGTGGTAATAAGAACGACATTCATTTCGTACAGGGTAAATACAATATGGGTGGAAGTGGCGCCATTGTTTTCTGCGGAAAGAAAAGATATCAACTCATTGCTTCTAAGCGGTACACAAATGATGGTAATTTTGGTTTTACCTTGGTGCGTGAGCATCCTAAAAAAGAATCGGACCAAGCAAAAGAAACCTGGTATGAGTACTTGCTTATTGAAGAGAAAATCCCTTCGTTTACAGCTTCAAAACTAGACCTTGGTCTTAACAATCGTCAATTTGAAACAGGAACCATTTTAAAACTGTATTCGTATCAGTTTCCCAAAGGCTATTCTGGTTTTGCCCAAGATTTGAACCAAAGTATCAATGAGTTTTTATTTCAACCCGCCTTACCAATTTTAACGGTCGATACCGCTGAACGTTATCCAAATAATAAGGTTTTAGAAAATGATTTGTTCGGTTTAAAGAGACGTTTGGCAGCTGAAGAATCCGAATATTTAGACGAAAGCTTTTCCGAGAATTTCTCTGATGATGTCTTTGGAAAAATGAAAGTATCCTGCTACGTTTTCAAAACCAAGGTAAAGGATTATGACCTCAAGAAAACCAAAAAAATCATACAAGATAGATACTTTAAAAATTCAATGGCGGTGATGTTCTCACTCAATGGACAAACCCACGGGCATTACACCTCTGAATTTATCACGCGTTCTTTAAAGCTAAATCTGTTAAAAAGCCATTTATTGATTCACGTGGATTGTACCGAAATGAAATATAACTTTAGGAAAGAACTATTTATGGCTTCTAGAGATAGGCTCAAGGATGGTGATGAAACTCAATTTCTAAGAAGTTACCTGGCCAAAAAACTAAGTGCAAAAGATGGAAGGTTGGCAGAAATAGAAAAGCGCAGAAAACAAGCTGTAGATATTGATACGTCTTCAAATACTAGCGAATTACTCAAAACCTTCACGAAAAATCTACCCATTGATTCTGAGTTGGCAAAATTGCTGAACCAAACATTCAAGCTGGATATTAAAAAAGAAAAGAAAACTGAGGGACGAAAGAATCGTACTTCAAATGAAAAAGAGCCAACACCTTTTGAGCCCAAAAGATTTCCTTCATTTTTTAGAATCGACACTAACAATAATGACAAAAAGGAAGTTGCTACAATACCGCTCAATGGCGAAAAATCGATTCGTTTTTCCACAGATGTAGCCAATGATTATTTTGATAGAATAGAAGAGCCCGGGGATTTAAAGATTAGCGTACTTAATATAAAACCTAATAACTCTGATGGCGGAACTAAGCCTGGTGAGCCAAAAGAAATAGATGAAGTTTTCAACGTTGTAAAAAGTAGTCCGAACAAAGGAAAAATACGAATTTCTCTAAACCCAAAAAATGAATTGAAAGTTGGTGATGGCATTCAAATAAAAGCAAGTCTGTCATCACCAAATGGCGACATAGAGGAATTGTTCTGGGTGAAAATAGCCGATAATAACAAGCCAAAAAGCGAGATACCGAAAAAGGAAAGCGATAATGATTTGTTGGGACTGCCAAAACTTGTTTTTATGTATAAGAAGACAGATGATGATTCTGATACGGACGTAACTTGGGAAGCGGTTGAAGAAGCTACAAGCCTCGATGTAGATTATTCCACCGTTATGATTCCAGATGCTGAAGGTGATTTACTCAACCGTATATTTATCAATATGGACAGCACTGTACTGAAAAACTTCAAATCAAAAGAAAAGAACATCAACCAAGAACAATTAGAACTTGCTAACCGAAAATATTACACCTCGGTATATTTTCACACCTTGTTTCTCTACACTATCAGTAAAAACAGAGGGTATGAGATAAGGCAAAAAGTAGAGGGTAAAAATGAATTGGAACACGTTGATTTAGGCCAATACCTAAAGGATTTATTTGACCATTACTACTCAACCTTTATATTAAACTTTGGCGGTATGGAAGCTATGATGCAGGGAATTGGCGACTAAAACCAAGTGATTTCCTACCCTATAACCATAGCTCAAAAATAAAGTCATTATATCCCATCCCAAAAGTTGTTAATGGCTTAAATAATCCTATTTTTGTAAGGACAAAATTTGTCTCTAAAATAAAATTCAACAACGATGGAAACATTGGGTGAATATCTCAGAACACTAAGGGAATTGCAAAACTTGCCTATAAGAAAAGTTGCTGCGGCACTAGATATAGACCAGTCTACACTTGGCAAATACGAGAGAAATGAGAGGCTTCCCAAAAGAGAACTTCTGTCAGACTTCGCATCATTCTACAATGTTGCCGTTTCTGATTTGGAAAAAAAATACTTAACCGATAAGGTAGTATTCACCCTCTTAGAGGAAGAAAATCCAGAGAGTATTTTAGTTGAATGTAAAGACAAATTGAATTATTTAAAAAATAAAAACGGCGAATCGAAAATAAATGAATAAACTAACGTTTACAGGACACGAAACATTTCACTGTCGCCATTTTTGGTTGAAGAAAGGCTACGATTATCTTTCTATGGGACAGTCTTTCAAAAATCCAGATGCGGTAACAGCTTTAGGTGTGGGAAAGAATATGGTGATGTCTATTAATTTCTGGCTAAAGGCTTTCAATATAAATGACCAAAACGACCAAACTACTGTATTCGCCAATAAAATCTTTGATAGCAATACAGGTTACGACCCTTTTTTAGAATACGAAGGTACGCTGTGGTTGTTGCACTACAAATTGTTAGACACCAACCTAGCATCTATTTACCCTTTAGTTTTTAAAGAATTCCGAAAAGTTAGGGTTAATTCACAATTTACAATCCAGCAACTGCTAAGGTATTTGATAAGGACAGCTAATAACAATGAAACTTCGATAGCTGAAAACTCGCTGAAAAATGACATCAAGGTATTTATAAAAACATATTACCTAGCCGATAAGAACATCAAGGATATGGAAGACGATTTGTCGTCCATCTTCATCGACCTCAATCTTATTACTAAAATTACCGATACCGAGGAAGGTTCAGTTTTTCAATTAAAGGTAAGTGAAAGACCAGAGATACCTATAGAAATATTTTATTTCCTAATCTTAGATAAATTCCCGGAGCTTACGTCTATAAGTTTTGATGATATACAAAATAAGATAGGTGATGCATTTGCTTGCTCTACCGAAGGTACGGAACTCAAAATCCAGGAAATATCGGAAACTTTTAAAGATGTTGTTTATAAGAAGGATGCCGGAAGAAAAGAATTACAAATTAAAAATATCCCTAACAAATGGGATACATTAGAACGCTACTATAATGCATAAGTTTACAACATCCACAAATATTGAGCGCGATGCCGTAAACGACATCAATTACGTAGTTACACCCAACGCAAAAAATGTTTTTGAAAGAATAGTTTCTGGTTTTCAACAGGGACATCATTCATTTAATATAATTGGCTCTTATGGCACAGGAAAGTCCAGTTTCCTATGGGCTTTTGAAAAAAACCTTAATGATAGAAAACCTTATTTTGCTAATCTTAATGGCCAGTTTAAAGGATTTCAAAAATTTTCATTCTTAAAAATTATTGGGGAAGCCGCACCGTTAACAACAGTACTAAAGAAATCCTTTAAAGTTAAGGAAGATACAGCCAATACTAGTCTTATTGATACGATAGGCAGGCGTGCTGCATCGCTTAAAGATAAGGGTGAAATACTGGTCATCTTAATCGATGAGTTTGGTAAATTTCTTGAATATGCAGCCAAACACAATCCGGATAGCGAATTATACTTTATACAACAGTTAGCTGAGCTAGTAAATGATTCCAACAGGAATATTATTTTAATTACAACGCTACATCAAAATTTTGGTTCTTACGCCATTGACCTATCTCAAAACCAAAAGAATGAATGGGATAAGGTAAAAGGGAGGTTAATTGACATTTCGTTTGATGAACCCATTGAGCAACTACTTTATTTAGCGTCAGAAAGAATAGAGGATTTGAAAATTAAAAAACCAAAGGATATTGGTTTTGATGATTTATTCAATAAAATAAACGAAAGCAAGCTCGTCAGCAATTCGGAAACTCTGAATTACGATTTAGCCAATAAACTTTATCCTTTTGATATTCTATCGGCAAATATCTTGGCTCAAGCTTTGCAAAAGTATGGTCAGAATGAAAGGTCCTTATTCTCTTTTTTAGCTAATAGTAAAGTTTTCTTTGACAAAATAGATAAAGACAACCATACATTTTTTAATGTAGCCGATGTGTTTGATTATTTAACGATTCATTTAACCAGTGAATTAGAAGATAGATATTCAAACCCACACAAGCCTCAATGGAATACCATTGTAAAAGCATTGGATAAGGCAGAAGCGATTAATAATAAAGGATATGAGCATTTAGCAAAAATCATAAAGACCATCGGTCTGGTAAACTTATTCGCAAAATCTTTTGGTAGGCTAGATAAAACTTTCTTAGAAAATTATGCAAAGTATGCCTTAAACATTCCTGATTCCGAAACATATATTGAAAAACTCATAAGTCAAAAAATAATTAAATTCTATAATTATCGCAATAAGTTTTTCTTCATTGACGGAACGGACGTTGACATAGAGCAAGAATTGATTGATGCAGGTTCACATATAGACACCGCTATAAATATTGCTTCAAAAACCAAACACTATTTTAAAGAAAAATACCATTTTGCTAAGGAAGCATATTTTGAAATTGGTACGCCAAGGTTCTTTAAGGTAAATATATCTGATTACATTGAGAATACTACGCCTCAAGGGGAAATTGACGGCTACATACATATAATTCTCAATAAGGATGTAAAACTTAAGGATTTAAAAACTAACGATGCCCGACAACCTGCACAACTATATGTACTTCTCAAAGATTTTGAATTTGTAAAGTCCTGCATCTATGAAATCGAAAAGATAGATTTTGTATTGCAAAAGTATGCCGAGGACAATGTTGTAAAAAAAATTCTAACAGAAGAGAAGGCCCACGAAGTACAAAAACTACAAAAACTTCTAGAACACGGCATCTATGACAATGTTAATGCGGATTGGTTCTACCATGGTAAAAAGCTTAAGATTGATTCTAAGGTTTCCTTAAACCGAAATCTCTCTCTGATAGTAAAAGATGAATATTCTGAGACGCCTCGTTTTTTAAATGAGATGGTCAACAAAGAGTATTTAAGCACACCTATCTTAACTGCTCGTAAAAATTTGCTCAAAGATTTACTGCAGTATGCTGAGGAAGAAAACTTAAATTATGAAGATAGCAAGTTCCCACCTCAAAAATCGATTTATTTAGGATTGTTAAAAGCAACAGGAATACATCGGGAACAAAACAATGCATATTCCCTCAATGAACCTACAGATTCTACTTTTAGTCCGCTCTGGAATTATTGCAGCAATTTCTTGGAGGATTCAAAACATATTAAAAAGAACTTATCTGAATTATACGAATCGTTAACCAAACCACCATTTAAACTTAAAAAAGGGTTCATCGATTTTTGGGTTCCCATATTCCTTATTGTAAAAAATCAAGACTATGCTTTATTTCATAAAGGTTCTGGGTATGTGCCTTACCTAACTAGCGAAGTGCTTGACCTCGTGCATAAGAAGCCTTCAGATTATCAATTAAAATCATACAAAATTGAAGGTGTAAGACTGAATCTTTTCAATAAATACAAAGAGATTACAGGTGTAGATACATCTAGTAAAAAACCAGAAAGTTCGCTGATTTCTATTTTCAGTAGTTTCATAGCTTTTTACAATGCCCTACCGGAATACGTAAAAAAAACTAATCGATTAAGTCCACCAGCTAAAGGCTTAAGGGATGCTATAGCATCTGCTAAGGATCCAGAAAATGCGCTACTAGCAGAAATACCTAAAGGATTAGGATATAAAAATATTAACCTCGAAGAAAATGATAGTGAAATCCTGAATGATTTCATTGAGCGCCTAAATAGTGCTATCAGTGAAATAAGGGTTGCCTATGAAGGTTTGCTCAATAGGTATGAAGAAAATATATGTGACGCTCTGAACCTGAAAAGTAAAGATTTTATAGCTTACAAGAGTAAAATTCAAGCGCGTTACAGGTCGTTGAAACCACATTTGTTGATTCAAAATGAAAAAGTCTTTCTTAACCGCATAATGTCCAAATTAGACGAACGTGATTCTTGGCTAAAATCCATTGCTGATGTGATTCTTGGAAAGTCTATTGAGAAAATGAATGATGAGGATGAGGCACTTTTGATGGATAATACAAGAAAGATATTCTCAAATTTAGACAATTTATTGGAGTTACACTCTTTAGCAAATGAAAACGTAAATAATGAAATAGTACAGTTTCAACTAACAGATGTCTCAGGTAAAACCATAAAACAAAATATTGTTCTAAACTCTTCTGAAGAAAAGAAAGTTTCAGAATTACAAAAGGATTTGGCCAAAGTATTATCCAAAAATGACAAATTGAGTGCAGCTGCTGTAATTAGATATTTAAAAACTTTGCACGATGAAAGTTAAACACGTACTGGGAATTTCTGGAGGAAAAGATAGTGCTGCATTAGCACTTTATCTCAAAAACCTATACCCCGATTTGGATGTAGAGTATTATTCTTGTGATACAGGTAAAGAGTTAAAAGAAACTTATGAGCTTATAGAAGCACTAAACAGTAGGTTGGGAAAAGACATTAAAACAATTTTCGCAGTCGAACCAGAAAAAGAGACCCCTTACAAAACCACTTTTGACCATTTTTTGGCCGAGTATGGTGGTTATCTGCCCTCATCAACAGCAAGGTGGTGTACCAAGAAGCTGAAGCTAGAACCCTTTGAGAAATACATTGGTGATGAGCCTACAATATCTTATGTAGGAATACGTGGGGACGAAAATAGAGAGGGCTATATATCCAAAAAAACCAATGTACAGTCTATTTTTCCGTTTAGAAAAAACATTTGGAGTGAAGACGTTATAAAAGAAGTTCTAGCCAATAATAATATTCCCAAAATTACAAGTCTTTACGAAAGTCATAGCCCTAGTCATTTAAAAGAAGATATTCTCAATAAGGTCAAACTGCCTATTTCGCCAAGTTTTAGGCAAGGGCAAAAATTAGATTTTCTCTTAAACAGTGATATTAAATTATTCAATCGTGTGGTATTTCAATATTTAAAAGAAAATACTGATTACCCTGTTGCTTTTTTAGATGATTTCCCTTTGGTAGAAAACGATGAAAATTTAGTATTGGATGATATTTTTAAGATACTTGATGAGAGTGGTGTTGGAATACCCGCTTACTATCTAAAAAAGAAATACCAAGTAGAAATTGATGGTAAAATGGAAACCGGAACGTACTCACGTAGTAGGTCGGGTTGTTTTTTTTGTTTCTATCAGCAAAAAATTGAGTGGGTTTGGTTACTGGAAAACCATCCATCTTTATTTCAAAAAGCTATGGTATATGAAAAAGACGGGTACAATTGGATGGACAGCGAAACTTTAGAAGAATTATCTAAACCAGAGCGTGTTAAAGCCATAAAGAAAGAACATTTCACAAGAATGAAAAGACAGCTGAATAAAAGAACCACTAACAGTTGGAAAGATGAAATTATAGAAGCGGAAGGCCTAGGTTGCGCCAGCTGTTTCATTTAAAATATTAATATATGAGTGATAAAATCGATTTATCAATAGATGCCGGAAGGCTTTTGTTCGGGTTAAGTAGAATTGGCTACACAACGTCTGCCGCTATTTGCGATATTATAGATAACTCGGTAAGAGCAAATGCAAATAATATAAATCTCTTAATCAAGAAAGAACGTGAAGACTTTTCTGATAATAAGAGAAACAATGTCAAGGAATACATTATCATAGACGATGGTGATGGTATGGATGAAAATGCCATCAAAGAAGCACTCAAACTTGGCTCAACAGATGACCATTATGATGATAAATCGCTATCCAAATTTGGTTTGGGCTTAAAATCGGCCTCATTTTCACAAGGGGATGTACTAAAGGTTATTTCTTCAGATGGTACAGGATTCAACAAATACGAAGTCTCTCTTCCAAAAGTGATGGAAGCCAAAGAATATTTTGCAGAAAAAACTGAAATTGAAGAGAATGAATCTGAGCTCATTGAAACCTACCTAAAAGAAGGCAAAGGTACCATCATTATAATTTCTGCTATCCGACTCAACAACCATCCAAGTGTTAGAAATACCATTAAGGAACTTAAAACAAAAGTTGGTGTAATCTATTTCTATTTCCTATCAGAAAATGGTGTACACATAACCATTGGTGATAAGGAAATAAACGCCATTGACCCATTGTTTGTCTCAGAAGCCGACGAAAATGGAAACTTGAACGAAAATGAATGGGACGGGACAGAAGTACGATGGATAGAGAAACCAAAAGAGCTTACACTTGATGATGAACTACAAATTAATGTTACCATTGAGATAACCCAGCTTCCCTACCCACCTATCTATAGAATTAAGAATATTGGCGAATCAAGAGATAAGGAAGTACGTGAGAGATATTTAATTGAGGCGGGCAACTATGGCTTTTATGTTTATAGAAACAAGAGGCTTATATCTTGGGCTTCTAACCTTCAAGGTATTATCCCTTATGACCAAGATTTTTATGCTTTTAGGGGACGAATACTTATTAATGACGAGGCAGACGATTTCTTTAATATTGATGTGAAAAAATCATCGTTAACCCTCTCTGAAGAAGCATTTAGAAATATCAGTGATTTTACCAAGGAAGCTAAAAGTAAAAGCAAGGCAGCTTGGAAAAATGCNGGTAAGATAAGNCGNGACATTATAAATAAAGCACCNAATGAAATTGCNAANAAACTCTTAGAAGAATTTGAACAGATTGAAATTNTNCCAGGTGATGACCTACCTGANGAGGAAGTAGCTTTAGANCGNTTAAAAGCTATTACNGANGATATGACCTCNAAAATCAAGTGGATAATNAANATGATGAAAGAGGATAAAGGNGAAGANGTGGANGATGTGGATGATGACTACACCGANGATGAAAAAGAAGAGGCNGTNAAAGGTGAAAANAACCCTAACCTNACNAAAATATTCAGGGTATCATCNGTTGANGACAACCTNNTNTGGGAACCTTANTATGATACCGATTTNGGNAATTGTGTNAGGATTAATAAAATTCACCGNTTTGCAAGNTTAATCTATGAAGACAATGCCGAAAATAGAGATTTACAGATTCTTTTCGATTTAATGATGCTTCAATTTGCCGATTCCGAGCTGTATGCCTATAAGAATATTGAAAAATATGAGTACGACGACCTTAAAGTCATTTTAAGAGAGTCAAGAAGGATTGTATCTGAATTTTTGGCGAATATGTGCAGGAAACTAGAGAACGATTTGCCACCAAATTACAGTGACGAAAAGTATGCTTGAGACTAGTATCCTAGGCGCCTTTAATGGCGCCGACCAAGCTTATATTTACATCTGGCTTTCTAAAAAACATAAATTTGTTTATGTAGGGATGACCAATAGTTATACCGGCACAATTGGAAGGGCAGGTGCCCATTTTAACAGAAAGGGAACCTTACGAAAACGGTTTATTGAAACCCGAGGTTATGAAGTCAATGATGTTGACGATATTTTACTCTTATCCTTTCCTCTGCCAAAAACAAGGGAATTTACCTCAGTAGAAAAATCATATAGAGAGGCTGTAGAATATCTTGTACAAAAAGAACTGATATTGTTACGCGGTAAGCTCAATCCCACTTTTGATGTTATTTCGTGGGTAAGACTTAGTCCAAGAACAGGAAATTCAAAAATCAAGAAATTAGCAGCTTCTATTGTGAATTCCTTTGAGACTAATTATTCCCGTTTTTAATTGTATATATCAATGTGTCCAACTGAGCTTGAGTTGTAGTAGCACCAAAACTAATGCGAATGCTTCTATCGGCTATTTCTTTACTCAGTCCCATACTTTTTAGCACGTGCGATTCTTCTATTATTCTAGAGTTACAAGCAGAACCCATTGACACCGAAATTAAGTTCTTGTTCTTAAGGATAAATGACTCGGCATCCTGATGTAAGAGTTGAACATTAAGAATATAAGGGCTTTTAGTTGCCGAAACCGCATTAACTTTACCTAATTCTAACTGATGTAATTCTTGCTGAAAACGAGTATTCAACTTTTGAATTCTTTCATAATTAGTCTTCATCTCAGACTTCGCTAGCTCACTTGACTTTCCTAACCCTACAATTCCTGGGACATTCTGAGTTCCTAAATTTACGGAATCAATAAGGTGTTTAACAGAAACACCAGATTTAGTTTTAGCAGTTGTATTGACTAATAAGCCACCGATGCCTTTAGGTCCGTAAATTTTATGCGCATTAAAACAAAGTAAGTCTATATTTTCATCTTGAAAGTTGAGTGGAAGTTTTCCATAAGATTGTGTCGCATCTGTAAAAAAAAGAACATTATGTTTCTTGCATATAGTACCAATATCCCCAATATCGGCAATAACACCGGTTTCATTGTTAACGTGCATTAATGCTACAAGTATTGTATCACTTCCAATACTATCTTCCAGTAAACTTGTATCTAATTTTCCATTGTCATCAACATCAAGATAGGTTATCCGAGCACCGACTTTTTCTAAATCCTCACACGTATCCAAAACTGCTTTGTGCTCTGCTTTGGAAGTGATTATATGGTTTCCTGCATCTAAACTATTGTAGAAAACTTGATTTATGGCCAACTTGATAGATTCAGTTGAGCCACTCGTAAAAAACACCTCATTCTCATCACAGTTAATAAGCTTGGAAACTTGAATTTTGGCTTTTTTAACGGCTTTAGAAGCCATTTCCCCTTGCTTATGAGTACTACTCGAAGCATTTCCATAATAACTGAGAAAATATGGCGACATTGCATCGTAAACTTCCTCGTTTACTGGTGTAGTAGATGCAAAATCAAAATATATTGGTTCTTCGTTCACGCTCTTTAAATAACAACAGCAAAGTTAAAAATATAAATATCTATTTCTTGAAAAATGAATATCCTTTTTAGCAAACCAATTAAAATTAGAGTTTTCGTAATGCTGCAATCATTAGTTTAATCTCTAAAAAAGTTTCTATCAAAACCTTTTTTATACTCTTTACTACTTCTGTAAACATATCTTTCATAATTTCATTTTTCTGTTTTGTAAGCTATTTAAAATGGACAAGGCTAGGGCAAAAACATTTTCTTGCTGTTTAAGATATTCGGCTTCATCACTATTAGATAAAAAGCCAAGTTCCAAAAGGACCGAAGCACAATAACTTATGGTTTCCCTCAACACCTGAAAATTCGCAAACTTTACACCTCTACTTTCAAATCCCAATTTTTTATTGAGTGCAGCTTGCATTTGAAAAGCAAGCCAAGTAGCATCATCTGAATATTTGGATGTTGCACCTACCACATAAACTTCTACGCCTCTTGCATTTGGATTATCCGAATGATTACAATGCAAGGACACGAACAAATTAGCTTTAAGGGCTTTAGCCAACTTTGTTCTATCCGATAACGAAATAAGTGTATCATTATACCTGGTCAAATAAATATCCAAAGGCTTTTGTAATTTATTATTCAGCTTCAAAATGGTATTTGCAATATTGAGCGCAACATCTTTTTCCTGGATACCATTTATGCCTATTGCACCAGAATCTTTTCCACCGTGCCCAACATCAATTAATATTCTTTTTTGAGTGCTCGCTTCTTGTCCTAAAATGATACACATTTTTAAGAGTAAAAAAACAAAACTGACGTTTTTGAGCACTTTTTTCATTTTAAATTTTCGGGTTATCAACAATTTCACTTCAAAATTCCATAGAATTTGATACTAAATAATACCAACGGAATTCAAACAAAATCAAATAATATTTTATTCACAAATATTTGATTTTCAATTATTTATAGTCAAATATATGTAAATTTCCCATAACGAAAACAACACAAAAATTTAAACTGTTACGTTATGAAAAAATCACTCTATTTAGCATCCTTTCTTTCGCTCTTATCCACTTCGCTATTTGCTCAAATTGGTGGCATTGAAGATTCCGTTAATGATGTAGGCGACACCATTCGTACCATTTTTCCAATCCTTTTAGGTGTCATCTTTCTGGTTGGTTTCCTATTTAATGCAGGGCATTTCTTTGGTGAAAACGCTGACCTAAAAAAAGGGATTACGAGAGTACTCGTATTCGTTTTGATTGCTGGTGCTGTAGTCGGAATCTTTACTTACCTCATAGGAATTGTTGTATAACGATGAAGAAGTTTGAGGTCTATAAAAACATCAGGAAACGGGCGGTCATTTTTGGGCTGCCCATTTCCCTGTTTGCCTTAATGATGGTTTCCATTCTCGTATCCCTTTTGGTCATTATTTTCTCTTTCAGCTTCGGAATAATTATTGGCGTACTGGTTTTTAATGCTGGACTCTATGTGGCATTGACAAGAATAACCCATAACCCTCAGCTATTTCAAACAGCCAATGCATTCCCTAAAATTATCAGCAACAAAAGAAATTCAGGTTTCAACTATGAATAAGATTAACCTTTCTAAATATCAACCCATTGCAGATATTCAGGACAATATCGTGTTTGCCAATAATGGCAATGTGGTTTTGTGCTATGAAGGGAATCTGACGGAAATCTATTCCTTATCTGAAAAGGATTTTGAGGATATGCACGGTGCTTGGTTTCAGGCTCTGAAATCATTGCCTGTGGGGACTGTGGTTCACAAACAGGATATCTACCTGAAGAAATCCTATACCTCAGAACAACTTCCGAATACGACCTTTTTGGAAAAAGCCACACACGAGCATTTCAAAGGCCGAGGACACATAGAACATAAATGCTATCTGTTCTTCATACTGACCAAGAACAAGGCACTTAATAATTCAAAATATGTCAACCCATTCCGGAAGGTTTCTAAGGGAATTGTGCAAGTACTGGATGACAACGTTAAGAGCTTTATCGATTCTGTTAGTGATTCTATTTCCTTCATAAACAATAGCCGAAAAATGGAATTTATTTCGCTTAAAGCGGAAGAGATTCAGCAACTCACGAATGGCTATTTCAACGGCTTCAACGAAGGTTTTGACACGGACATCATATTAGAAAAGAAAAGCGTCAATATCGGCGAAAACCATTTTGATGCCCTGGCCATCAATAGCGAACTGTGCTTTGGCGAAAGTGTACAGAGTAGCAAGACCAATGAGAAATTCACTTCTGACGATTTTGTGTTTCATCAAGGGTTTATTGATGGTTTGGGGCTTACGCTTAACGAAAATCATATCGTCAATCAGATTCTTTATCTCGACGACAAACAAAAGTGGCGCAAATTGCTGGATAAGAAAATTGAAGAATTGAACAAAAGTTCAAATTTTGGATCGCAGAACAAAGTGGTGCTTGGTAAAATTCAGCATATCCTTGACCAAATCAATGCCGATGATAATGCCAGAATCATTCGTGGTCATCTCAATATTGTGTATTGGTCTAAAGATGCCAAAGAGCTCGATAAGATAACCTCAAAAATAAAGACCGAGTTCAAGGAACTGGATATCATCCCATACTATCCACGAGGCGAGGAACGGAAGAATTATATCCTGAACAGTTACTGCTGCTTTTCATCCAATTTCTCAAACAATGATTTATACGTAACGGATTTAAAACACGCCCTTTGCCTGTTCATCAACAATACAAATTACAAGTCCGATGCAACTGGAATCATTTTTAATGACCGTGAGCATAACATCCCCGTTTTAAAGGATGTCTGGGATGAGCGTAAAAAACGCATCAAAGCACGGAACTTTGCCATTTTCGCACCCACAGGCGAAGGCAAATCCTTTTTAGCCAATAACATCCTGCGCCAATATTTTGAAAGTGGCATTCGCTTGGTCATTATCGATTTGGGTGGTTCTTACACCAAATTCGCTAAGCTCTATCCTGAAAAATATACGGTGCTTCGCTATGAAAGCGGAAAAAATCTCGGAATTAACCCATTCTATATAAGTAATGCAAAAGACCTTACCCCAGAACGTTTGGAAGACTTATCAGTTTTTCTATTTGAGCTGTTCGCTTCGGATTTGAAAGTAACCAAAGCACAATCGGTTTCGGTCAAAAAGATATTGCGCTACTATTACAATAGCACTTCAGAAAACCACTCTTTAGATGGTTTCTGCAGCTTTATAGAAAGGAATCAGAAAGACCTTCTGGACACCTTGAAAATCCATCCCGACTACTTCAATATCACGAGCTTCTTGCACGTAATGTCAGAGTATGTCGGCGATGGTCTATATAGTTTTCTATTTGAAGTGAGCGAAGACCAGACTTATAAAATTGAGGACAAAAGATTGATTGTTTTTGAACTTGACGAAGTCAAGGACAATAAGGAAATCCTGTCCGTAATGTTGAAACTCATCAAATCTGCCATCCAAAGAACGATTTGGAAAAACAGGGCAGAAAAAGGCATCATCCTATTCGATGAGTTTGCCAAACAACTGAAATTTGAGAACGTACTGGAAAGTGTCGAATTCTATTACCAAGCCATCCGAAAACAGAACGGTGCCATCGGGATTATTCTTCAGTCCATCAATCAGCTTCCCAACAATTCAACATCAGCCAGCATATTAGAAAACACACAGGTCATTTATAGCCTTAATAATGAAAAGGGCTATGACGAATTGGTCAAAAGGCTCACCCTTTCAAGCCACGACTTGAACCAATTGAAGTCTATCAAAAATAATCTTTCTGGTCCACGGAAATACACCGAAATGTTCATCAAAATAGGAAAGGAAAGTAACATTTTCAGGCTCGAAGTTCCTAAAGAAGTATATGCAGCTTACTTGACCGATGGGCAAGAAAATGAAGAAATAATGAAGCTCTACGAAGAGCATCACGATATGCAAAAAGCAATAATTCAATTCACATCTAAAACATAATATTATGAAGACAAAAATCAGAATTTTAGTAATGGTAGTAGCCTTAATATTTTTAATGACTGGTCGTGCTGCCGCCCAAGGAATGCCAGTTTACGACAACACCAACTTTGTAAGTCTAGTAAAATCTCTTGTAGAATCTGCAAAGCAAACATCGCAGCTTATTAAATCTGTTCAATTCTTAAAAGATGCAAAAGAAAGCATAGAGAAAGTATCAAGTGTAGTACAGCAACTTAGAGCGGTTCAAGAAATTGCCAAAAATAATCAACGCCTTATCAATGTAATGCAAAATGATTTACAGGATATCCTGAATTCGCCATATATAAAACCTGAAGAGGTTACACGTGTTACAGAATCATTTAATGCCATAGTCCAAAACTCTTTGGATACCCTTGATTTTATTGACGAAATCCTATCAAGCGATTACCTGAAAATGAGCGACGCCGAACGAGCAGAAGTCCTGAAAAAGAAAGAACAGGAATCCAAAGAAATGGTTTCCAACATCATTACAAAAACCAAACGCTATCGAGATATTATTTCTTTTAGAAAAATGCAGGATAAAATCAATAATCGCGAAACGGAATACTAACAATGACCGCAACCATCATTTTAGGAATTGGATTGGAATATATCGATACGGTGTTCCAGACCATACAGAGCAGCAGTTTCTCGCAATACACCATTGCCGGAATGAAAATGCTTGCTGTGCTCTTCTTTTTGGTCAACATCCTTAAAAAATACAATGAAGGGATTGCGGACAAAGATGGTTACACTTGGGGGTTGAGTCCGGGCGAATTGGCTAAAAATTTTGCTATTGTTCTTTTAGTCATCTTTTCTACACAAGTACTTGGTTTCTTCGATAGTATTTTGGTTTCTATAGAAGCACAATATCGTGGTACAGCACCAGCTTTATTGCCCTTGCAGATGCAAGATATTCCCATTGAAGAAGACATAAATCTTATAGATGCTGCAAAAAATGCAATGACCCTGCTTTATGAAGCATTGGTAACACCTCTTTATGGGTTCAAGATACTTGCGTTCATTATCGGAATCATTCTTTGGATTTTAGACCTGTTTATATATCCGCTGTTTTTGGCAGAACGTTTCTTTCTTTTAGGAATTATGCAGGCTTTTTTTCCTTTGGTCATTAGTCTCGCTGTTTTTGAAAAATTCCGTTCACTGGCATATACATTTTTTAAGTTGTATGCTGCGGTATATATGTTGGTGCCTGCCTTCTTTTTGGTCAATATATTTATAAATGCGCTTTACACCGAAATCAACACCAATTTCTGGGTAAATCTTTTTGGGACAGATGTTGGCCAGGGATTTTTTGCACCAGTGGTGCAGCTTGGCTCGGTAGGCTTTATTGTATTCCTGAAGTTTAAACTTTACAAGCGGGCCACATCATTTACACTCAGATTGTTTACTAGCTAATTCACCTCACAATGAAAACACCATACAAGAATATTTATAACGTCCTAAAATTGAATCGGTTTATAGTACTTGCAGTAATAATCTGTGCATTCTCATCAAGTACAATTTCACTTTGGATGGCCTTTACCACCAATAAAAACGCGCTCAATAGTGCTTTTGCTATCAATACAGATGGTAGCATTATCCCGTTGAAACTCGTTACCCAAAAAGAAAATTTCAGGGTAGAAGCTTTGGCACATTTGGATTTGTTTCACAGATATTTCTACAACATCGATGCAAGCAATTATGAAAAGAACTTGGAAAAGGCTCTTTGGTTGGGCAATAGTTCTGTGGACAACCTTTATCGCCAGAAAAAAGCGGATGGTGTTTACAATCGATTATTGCAATATTCATTGGTCCAAAAAGTATTGAGCATTGATTCCCAAATCGAGGAACAAAACGGAACATATATTTTTAGAACCGTTACGATTTTTGAAATCAACAGAGGAACTATAATAGACACCTACGAACTTGTTTCAACAGGAAATCTAATTCCAGTTGACCGAAACTTTCCAAACAACCCTCACGGACTTTTAATAACCGAATATTTTGAAAACACTCTTAAAAAAATAAATGATGAAAGTTGAGCCGATAATCGGCCATTAAAAAACCACTATGATGAAAGTAGAGAAGAATAAAATAGTATTTGCGGCGGTATTAGCTGTGATTTTCATATTCCTTATTTCCTATTCCGTAATGGTTATGGGTGATGATGAAAGTGAAAATGAAAATCTTGAACAGACCTTAGTTCCTGATTTAGAGGAAAACCAAAAAGAATATGATTCAAAATTGGATGCTATCAATGACCTAAAAGAAGTGCGCGAAAATAATGCCCCAAGCATCTATGACGAAAAACTTTTGGATTCAACAGGGCTGTATAATCCTGATTTACCGGAACTAGAAAAAAAACGTATTGTAGATAGTATTTATGAAGCTGGTAAGATTCAATACTCTGAAAAAAAATATCGAAACTTGGGGAAAAAGAAAGTTGCTCAAAACAATACACAGAAAATTGATTCAGCTGAAATCAAAAGAGCACAGAAAATTGAAGCAAAAGAATTGGGACTTGAACATCAATTATTCTTTGCAGCTTCGCCCAAACCTAATGAGGCTTCAATCATCGGCAATACTGATGAAACCATTTATGTTGTAGTAGATGGCGACCAAGTTGTCAAGGCGAATACCAGGTTACAGATGCGCCTTACGAAAGCTGCAACAATAAACGGCAAACTAATGCCTAAAAACACACAAATTTTTGGTTTCATTAGCTTTCAGCCTAATCGCGCATTAATTGAAATTGAAAACATAAATCATCATCCCACTAAACTCAAAGCGTTCGATTTGCTTGATGGTAGCGAAGGTATCTATGTACAAAACAATTTTCGAGCTGAAGCCACCACTGAAGTTTTGGATGATGTTATTGGCGACATCAACATCCCGACTGTTCCGCAAGTTGGTGGCATCACAAAAGTACTGAGACGCAGTAACAGAAACGTGAAAGTGACTGTACTGAACAATTACAGGCTAATCCTAAAACCTAAGTTATGAAAACAACAATTTTAATAATCACTTTATCAATTTCTGCTTTTACAAAAGCTCAAACCTATAAAGCACTAGACACTATTTATGCAAATGATACCAAAAACGTTGCACTGTTTTTCCCAGAACCCATAAGACAAGGTATAACCGGTTCGGATAATTTTGTGTTTACCTACAATCGAGAAAAAGAACAGTATTTTGGACTGCTTCAGGCAAAACCTGGAAAAGAAAGTAATCTGCTAGTTCTTAATAGAAATGGTTCAATTTTTTCGTATATTGTAAGGTATAAAAAACAGCTTTCTAAGCTCAACTATTTTATCCCATCATCAAGTAGTATTGGTAATGAAAAACCAATCGTAACCGATTCAATTCAGGCTGAAACTTTTGAAAAAAGAATCGATAACAGAACGTACTATTATCAAAAATTCTGTTCTTATCTTCTTAATAGGCATCAGCGTATTGGTCGAATTAAAAAACGAAATGAAGGCATTGTTTTGAGTGTTGAGAATATTGTTTTTGATAAAGAAGAACTATACTTCGTTATTCAGATTGAAAATATATCTTCTTTGGATTACGATTTAAATTTCTTGAACCTTTCAATCGAGACTCGACAAAAAGGGAAAAAGAAGTCTTTACAACGTCTGTATCAAGAACCTATTTACAAACACAATTTGCCTTCTAAAATCGCAGAAAACAAAACTATACGATTCGTCTATGTGTTGCCCAAATTTTCATTATCCAATGACCGTAGGGCAATTTTGGAACTGAATGAGAAAGATGGCGAACGCAATATTGAACTTAAGATATCACACAGATATATCAATAACCCAAATTAATAATATTATGAAAAGATTACTCATTTACTTACTTGTGTCACTGTTAATTTCCTGTACAGGGAATAAGGATATGTCTCCTTCTGAAACTGCTAAAGTTGTTGCCGAAAGTTTTTATCACGGTGATAAAGCCTCTCTAAAAAAGTATACTACTGCAGAGGGCTATGCTAATCTTTCCAGCATTCAAGAAATGTTCGTTCAGGATAAAAATTCAAAATCCGACTTCAAGGTCGTTGATGAAGTTATGGAAGGTGAAGTTGCTTGGATAAAGTATTCCACAGCATATGATCCAAAACCTGGTGTTTTTAAATTGATTAAAGAAGATAAACGATGGAAGGTTACCCACAACGGACCAAGAGATAATGGGCCTTTTTAAATCTCTTTCATCTTTTATAAATAATGTATTGAATTTCATTATTTTACATATAAAAAAACAGCAAGATGTATATATAATTGATATTTTACTATTGACTCAATAAATCAGTAATTCCACATCTAACTCATTCTAATTTAGACGCCTTAGAATCATTACACCACCCATTACACCACCTATTACACCACCTATTACACTACCATTTGACCACCTATTTGACCACTCATTGAATACAAACTCTAAACAAAAACAATCTGGTGTTCTGATTTCAATCAATCATATAATATTGCGATACACCTAATCTTCCTTATCCACAAATTTGACTTGGTCTTTAGATGTTAGTACATTTGGAAACATTGGGATTAAATCTTGATTTTTAGACAGTCTCATCTCAATATCATCCCTATTCCACCAAGAAGTCCAAATTCCTTGAGATGGTAACGATTCGAGTTTTTCTGTAAGTGCTGAAGAAATTTGGGTGTTTACGGCTAAAAAGAAGCCTTGTGAATTATGAGTTTCTACAGTATCTCGCATATCCAATACTTTCCCTTTTCCAATTGTAGATTTTCCCGATTTGCATTGTCCTACAACTTTAATCAACTTTTTTGGTGGTGTGGTATCGGACATATGTTCATTTATTACATTCCACTCAATAATTAAATCTCTACCCTTATCTCCTTGATTAATAGGCGCTGGCCGTCTCACACTTTTTACATTCGGCTCACGTTCCAATAGTGATTTAACCAATAGTTCGAATTGGTCCGGACAAACCTTTTCTTTCCAAATAAATTGTGATATAGGAAATAATAGTTCTGATTCTCTATTATGGCGCTGTCTTATAAGTTCTCTCTCTTTTTTATATTCATCGAATCCACAGATTCTACCCAATGCAATAACATAATCTTCCATTACGGTAACAACCATATTTTCCATAGGGATAACCGGGTATCCTTTTAGTTTACCATTTTTATTGATTATTTTAAAGTATTCGTCCATTTCAGACTTAGTCTCATCGTGAACAAAGTTTTTTATGTTATCGCTGAGCACAAATGTACCATTCTGTCCTTTCAACGGGTGAGTTTTATCTGTACACAAGTCTAATGTTGCATTGAGAAACTTTGCGAGACTACTTGACTTAATCATAGTAACTTCCTCTTCTATGTCATAGAAATACACCCATTTTGGTCGTTCACGGTCGCCATAATTGTTTCGGCTGGATATAGTGTGTAAATCTGAGAATAAAGCTTCGACATCTTCAAGTGAATACTTGTAATTTGAATTATTAATATTCCCAGTAGTCATACATTTGTCACAAGGGCAACCCGCAAAATACCATAAGCTTTCTCGCCAAAATGCAACCATTATTATGATTTCCTCGACAACTTTAAAGAGTTGTTCGGCAGTTGAAATTCCGTGTAAAATTGGAACTTGGACAGGTACCAAATACCTTCCCCAAATTTCATCAGGTACAACTGGATGACCTATGTCAAATTGCTCACAAGAGATTCCTGTTTTATAGAATCTCAAAAAAGAAGTAAACATTAGGCTTAAAATAACGTGCGCATCGGTTCTGTCACCTGTATAAAAAACATCGTATGTTCTTTGAAGAAAATAAAATGATAAATTATAATTTTCATCTAACTGAAGAAAAAGTGTTATACCAGAGGATTGATCTGTAAATATCCTAAAGTAATTATCTTCAGCGATTTCAATTGTTAAGTGATGTTTTTCACATAAATCTTCAATAATTTCTTTTAGTTTTTGTATTTCTTCAGCGTTGTCTATTTTCATTTAAAGCATTAATGTTTTGCACGTTTTAAAACTCATTTTACCCAAGATAAATATAACATTATCCTATTAAGAAAGTAAATCATAATTTAGATTTATAGGACCACTCTTTTGATTAACTAAATATAGACTTTACATCGCTATAAATTTTTTCAAAATTGGCTGCCAAATCTTCCCGAGAAAATTGGTTGGATTCTGTTGGAAGTTCTCGTTTAAAACTCGGTAATCTGAACTGCACCTTTTTATCCTTCCCATCTGCATAGGTAATAAACTCGCCCTGCTTTAATCTGAAAAACACATCAGCTCTAATTTTTGGGATTTCCTTTTCACCTGTTGTAATTCGTGTGTCAAAATCCAAGTTGTGTCCTCGACTGATACTTTTTGTTGGGTCTTTGATAATTTTAAAAAAGCGTTCGTAATATTTGGCTGTGTCTGGGTCATTTACCTTACCGAAAAACTGATAGGATAGATTGCTTAAAATTGCTTTGCTTGCCTTATCGCCATACATCATATCGTTTTGGATTTTGTCCTGCATAACGTAAATGGTTGCAATATCATAACTACGTAGTGTTGCCGGAATACGGTGCATATTCAAAAGGCGAATGGTTGGTGCTTCTTCCATCAGCAAAAAAGAAGGTTTAGAATTACGCACGCTCATTTGTTTTGTGATGGTGTGAATAATGGTTGCGATTACTGGTGAATAAGACGTTTCATATTTTGGATTGTTTACCACAGAAATGATTGCAGGATTAACTTCACTATTGATATTCAATGGCACTTCATCTGCGGACAATGCCATAAAAATTCGCTGTGTACTAATTCGTTTTAGAGCATTTGCCAAAGTACTTTTCACACCAGCTGTTTGCCTATCCGAATCCTTACCACTAATAAAAGCATCTGCCATAGCTCTTGAAGTCGTATTAGTTTCTAAAAACTGTATAAGGCTATCCGTATCCAATAATTGATAAATGGCAATTAAATGTGGTAGTGTGCAAAACTGCGGATAGGTGGTTTTCAGTTTCCAAATCAAACCACCTATCAATCCTTCAGCTGCATCATTAAAGAATTTTGTCGTGCCAGTTGTGCCGCTTTCCCTTTGCTCTAATAGGTTTTCAATCAATACCCTTGACACTTCGTTTACGCTTTCCTCATTCTTTAAATAACGTGGTGCAATAGGATTTACCCTATGGATGACTTTATCAAAGGAAATGACCTTAAAAGGAATATCTCCATCCTTAAAAAGCGCATAAACCATTTCGGTCAGTTCAAAGTCTTTGTAATCGTGGATAATTCCGCAAAAGTTCTCTTTCCGAAAGTGTTTCAGAAATCCATAAACAACGCTTTCGGTCTTTCCGCTTCCTGCAGAACCGATTATGGATGCACCACGCCTAATATTATCTAGTTTGAAGTTTCCTTTATTCGTAGAAAAACTGACCCGATATTTAGTATTTCCATTTTGCGCGTTTTCAGTCTTATGAAGAAAAACATACAGTCCTGTATTAATTAGCATAAGAGGACAAACCAAATACAACAATATCGATACTAATTCATTTCCTTCAGAAATATAGAAAACGAGAAATGAAAGCATAGTGATATTTATTAAGAATGCATATTTACTTACGCGAAACATCAGATAGAAAACTGTACTGGTCAAACCAATGATTGAAAGTATTGTTATAAGATTGTCTATTTCCATAATCACTATATTCCTATTGAACTTGATTTAATTGCTATTTCTGCACCACGCCTTAATCGTTTGAAAACACGAAGTGCAATTTGCGCCTGAGTAATAGGAATACTTGGAACGATTGGCAATCCTGTTTTCGTCATCATTTTGAAAGCCAATGCTCTTTCATTAGCTGGTAATTTCATCAAGGCAGCAAAGTAGAGCTTGGGGTTTTTAACAAAATCCTTTCGTGCCTTATAGGTCTCTGCAAAGTTGCGTTTATAACCAAAAGTCTTGTCGAACGACTTTTCCGCATTCTCAAAAAATCTATCTCTGTCAAAACCACGTTTTACGTTTTTACCGTGCATTTCAACTTCCGAAGCTTTGTGTTTACTTCCTGGAGAAAGACTGATTGAATTGGAAGCATCTTTTCTGCTCACGATGATATGGATATGACTTTGATTTCCCTCTTTTAGCATTCCCTGGACAATCCGTTTTCCATTTTGCTGATGTGGTGTTTGACGTTCCAGTTTGGCAATTTCTTTTTGTAATTTTCTAATGTTTCCTTCAGCTCGTCCTTCTTGGATATTTCGGATATCTGTTTTGAGCTGAAGTATTTTTGTTGCAAAGGGTTGGTTTTCCTTTATCTGAAAATCTGTTCCCTTAAAGGTCCGTTGATGTTCAATTTTGGCGTAATATTTTATATCGTTTATTGAAATTGGTCTTCCATTGATTTCCCGATTGAAGCTGGCAACATAATCCTTCATCAATTCACGAGTGTAGGTTTTTAAGTCTTGGCTATTGTTCTGAAGTTTACGCAATTCATATTTTGAAGGACTGACTGTGATGGAATAAAACTTGGGTTCTTTCTTTTTCAATTTTGCGTTGTTTCCATCAATTTCTTTGACCACTTCTTCAGCAGAAATCTCATCGACATATTGATTAAAAAAATGTTCGATATCCTGTTGTTCCAAACCTTGATTTTCTTTCTCTAAATACCCAACAAAATCTGCTGAACTCTGTGAGTAATTTGTTCCTAATCTCTGTGGTGTTATGGTTATATACATAGCTCAAAAAATTTAGATTTGATTGCTTGGATTTTGCTTTTCGCGAAAGCGTACTTCCTTCTTTTCTTCAGCATATTTTTTTTCCAAAATAAGTGGCTTTTTAGTCGGCTCTTCGGTTTCAAAAAGCGATTGAATCATAGCAACCGTGGGTTTGGTTTGCGTCTTTTCGACATCCCGCATTATGGCTATAACCGCATTTATTCTTTTGAGCAACTTGGCTTCAATGGTGCGTCCTGTTGGACCTAGTTTTTCCTTTGGTGAAATTTCATTGTAGAAGAAAAAATCAAGCATCGTAGACATTGCCTCCGTATGCGATTTGAAGTAAGTACGTGAGAAAGTTTGGAAACGTTTTGCAGTTTCTTTTTTAAATCTAATTCCAGTAAATGAGTCCATATTTCGCCGATTTGTCGCAAAATCTTCCCTAAAAATGGGCGTTCTCAGCCCGTTTGTCGCAAATCGTTGATTGTTAAGAAATTACAATATATTTAATTATCTGATTATCAGTTAATTAAAAACAAAAAGGAATCCGTAACATCGCGCAGCGTGTTACCCTCTTGCTATTCCTTTTCGTCCCGCTCGCGGGACAAAAATCCATACAATCCGGCTAAAAAGCCGATTGCCATTTTCAAGGAAAATGATTTTCCGATATGTTATTTTTCGATGAGTAAGGGTATCGGCGAAAGTCGAAAATTAGGATAACCTTACTTTAATTTGTATGCTGAATTTCAGCATTGTAAAGATACATTTTTTTTCTTGATATGATATTAATAAAAAAACAAAACACCTCTGAAATTTCAGAGGTGCTGACTAATTAAGTTTGGAAATTCATATGTTGAAAACATATTTATACGAATATAAATTCCTAAGTGCTTCTTCTTCAATCATCGTTTCAAAACAAGTATGATTTTCATTTACGTATTTGCGAATAGCTTCGCCAAATTTTCGTTTCACATCTTCTTTGGACGTTTCCAAAAGTCGGTTCTGAGTCTCTTCACTCAAATCTGTAAAATTGAGATATACCATAGCTTCCTGCTTTACAATATTCCATTATCCGAAAAACTATAATAATTCCCATCTGGAATTAGTATCAAGTGGTCAAGAAGTTTTATATCGAACAGTTTCGATGCGTTCTTAATCTTATTCGTCAACCGCTTGTCTGCTTCACTTGGCATTAACTTGCCACTTGGATGATTATGCGTTAGTATGATGCCTACAGATAGAGATTTTAGAATGACTGCAAATAAAATTCTTACGTCAACTAAGGTGCCAGTGATTCCACCTTGAGAAATTTGGTACACGCCTTTTACCTTGTTGCTGTTGTTTAATAATACAACCTTAAAAGTTTCTTGTAATGCGATTGTATCTTTATCCCAACCTTCAAAAAGTAGTTCAGCTGCATCTTGAGAATTGGAAATTTTTTGCCACGAAGAGGATTTTAAACCTCCTTTGTAACTAATTTTTATTTCATTAACTTGTGCTTTCATTGTACATTTTATTTAAAGTGTGAATAATGAAAAAGAGGGCGCATCTTTCGACGGTTACGCCCTCTTTCATTTCTGTGATTACTTGTCGTCTTTGGTTCCAAGTAATAGGATTTCATCGGCTACAACTTCCGTNACATAGCGTTGTTCGTTATCATCAGTTGTGTAGCTTCGGGTTTTTAGCTTTCCCGATATTCCAACTTCTTTTCCTTTAGCAACATACTTCTCTACAATTTCAGCAGTCTTGCCCCAGGCTACAATTGTATGCCAATTCGTATCTGTTTGCTTTTCGCCTTTGCTGTCTTTGTAATACTCATTTGTGGCTAATGAAAAACGGGCTACTTTCTTTCCGCTTTCAAGGTTCGTAATGGTTGGTTCTTGTCCAACGTTTCCAATCAACTGTACGTGATTTCTAATAGTACTCATAATAAAATATTTAAGTGATTTATATTTCCCCTATTGATTTAAAACAGATTAAATTTTAAGGGGTGTTTGTTCTTTTCTTTCGTGCACCGGACAATGGATAGAGTGGGTTTTGTCAAGACTTTTAGGGTAAAATCAGGTGTGTTTGCGACGTAGTAAATTCCTTGGAATTTCAAGGAAGTAGAAACCTTATCTTTCACTAAAACTCTGTACAGTCTTGACAAGTTCCATAAGGGCATTAGCAATTCTTTTAAACGCAGTTGCGTTTGAGCGTACCGACAGTTAAGCGAAATAAGTGGCTGTGTTTATATTAGAATTGGTTATGTCGTGCCTGTTTTTCGATGACCCGAAAAACAACAAAGGCTTTATCCATTATAAACCCCTTAAAATGTGTAAGACAGCGGTTTGGTTTTTAAGGATTTTCGAGTGAGGGCTCAAGAAGACCGTGCCGAAAATCCTGTCAAGAAAATCAAGCCGATGGCTTTCCGATTAGAAAAGCGGACTTAATTCACGATTTTGGCTCTGCAATGTAGTGTTCCTTCCCAGTCCCGATAGCTATCGGGACGGGAAGGGTTAGCGGAATGGAAAGCTGAAATTGGGGATTGTGTCCAAGAGATATGTAGTGAAGCTCTTTTCACGGAATGTAGCTTTTCACGGAATGAAGGGGAATGTGCTGAGTGGGTTACAAATTTTCTTTGATATGAAAAAGCGTTTAATAAGACGCTAACTTGACAGATGAAAACAGAGCCAAATTTTTTAATTCAGTTCTTTGTTGTCAGTAGTCTTATGCCGCTGGATTTTCCATTGGATGAAATGCTGCAACTCTTCCATCTTTCAAAATATGAAGAGAATAATGATTGCCATTAAAATAGATTGACCTGTCTCCCCAAATTCTAAATTCTTTTCCCTCTTTAAGTTTCTCGTTTATTTTATCTTTCAAATTTTCAATAGCTATTTTCAATATTCGCCTGATGTCTTTTTGCGTATATTGAAATTTTGTTTTATTCTCAAAATGACCTTCAATTTCCAATTCATCACAATGACGTAAATAGATGTGTAAGTAACTTTCGTAATTCCAATAAATAGGTATTACAGTATCGTGATAATACAAGATTTCCGTATCAAATTGTATAATTGATTTTTGAATTTCGCCATAGATTGTAGGATATTCATCTTTAAACTTATCTAAAGTTTTATTCGTAGATCGTTTTATCTCTTTTTTTATTTGTTCAGTTCTAAATGTTCTTCGTTTCTTTAAAAACGTATTAAATTCGTCAAGTTCTTCTTTCGATATGTTTTTGGAATAGAATTTTGCCTCAAGTTCGTAGAATCTAACCAATGGTTTTAAGTTGCCTTTATCATCGAACGCAACTGATTTTAAAAGTTCAGAGTCAGCTGATGATGGCTCAAAATTGAGTCCAATACCACAAAACTTTGCCCATTCTTCTGCAATCAGTTTACCTCCATTATTTATTCTTTGACTGAACAAATACAGATAAGATTTGTTTATATCCATACTTGTTGGGTCAAATTTAATTTCCATTGTATTTGGAATCTCTTTTTTACCTGCTTGGTTATAAGATTTAACAAGAGGCATATTGGATGCTAAAACTTCATAAATATCTCCACTTTGAAAACCATTTTCTGCTAATTCCACTTTTTGCTGGTCTGATAACTTTTCGTTCTTATTACAATCTATTTTTACCATTCCATTCGTTCTCGGAACAGGTTCTTCAGATAATGCTTTTTCTAATTCTTCTCTTTCCTTTTTCCTGTAGGTGATAACTCCAGCAATGTTTCTGCCAAATTTTAAAGCGGATTCCGAAAACTTATGAAATTCAATCGAGATATATTTGTTCTCATATTGTCCATACATTGCATAAAGCTCTTCTATTGAAAATTGAAATTTTTCTTTAAGTTGTCTTTCAATACTCGCTTTAAATCTTTCGAGTTCGATTTCGTAATTTTTAATTTGGGTAGTTAAAAACTCTCTCCTTTCGTCGTTATCAGGTGACAATTCTGCAAGTTCTTTTTTAGCATTTTTGACTTGATTCTCTACCATATCATTTAACATATAGAGCGAATCGTCGTTTATTTTCTCTTTTATTCCGAACATTTGAGTTTATCCTTTAAATTACTGGCTACTTAAATAAATATAGTGTTATCCTATTTATTTACTAAGAATCAAATGACATTTTTCCTTTTTAGTCAAATGTAAAGCGGACTTAATTCACGATTTTGGCTCTGGAATGTAGTGTTCCCTCCCAGAGAAGCGGGAAGGGTTAGCGGAATGGAAAGCTGAAATCGGGCATTGTGTCCAAGACTTGTGTAGTAAAGCTCTTTTCCCGAAGTGAAGTGGTTGCCTGCTTTTTCAGCAGACGGGCGTGGAATGTAGGGGAATGTGCTGAGCGGGTTATGAGAAAAGGAATTTGATTGAAAAATAATAGTTAATTAAATTTTAGAATTACTAATATTTGATTCCAAAACCATCAAAATCCTTTATTGAATATTCTGAATTGCTCGATTGCTTCGGGTTTGAGAAATACCCAAGTTCTTGTTGAATTTCTTTTGCGTGTTTAACAAAATCATCAGTTAGTTCAGGAATATGATGATAGCAAATATCATAAACGCTATCATCTGTTCCGTTAGACCCAATGGCAATTCCTATTACTGTATTTATTGTAGGATTGAGGTATCGAGCAACAATGCACCTCAATTCTAATTCACTCTCCTTTAATTCCCAATTTTTTTGAGTTAGAGGCATAAAAACGTACATATGTTCTGCATCTTTTTGTGGCAGTAACATTCTGCCTTTTGATTTCCTTTTTATTGCGTTATCAAGAGCTAAACCTAATTCGGTTCGGTGTATTCTGTCCTCTTGGTTTATTATACGTATTGCATTTTCTAAATCTTGAATTTGTTGGCTATTAGTTTCGTCTTTAATATGATAGGTGTGCAACTGCGTTATCATATAATCCCAAATAAAACTTGGTACAATACGTTTTTGCCAATCTTTGTAATCTTCTGAGTTAATGTAACTTTCCCAGAGTCCACCCGAACCAGCAATTGCATCAACTGGATAGTCAAATTCAAGACCAGTTTGAATGTAGAGTGCAAAAAAATCGGTTTCTTCTGGAAGCAACATATGGTTTGATGCAAGAAAATCCTCTTTCGCTGATAAATATCTTGTGAAATCAGTTATAGTATCGAGTTCGCTAATCATTGTCGCAGTTGACTTTTCGTCAAATACGTGTACAAAACCACTTTTGTTCATTCCCATCTGCAATGGGAAGTCATAATCACTCCCAAATGCAATTGCTATTCTATAAATAGTTCGCTTTTTCTTATCTGGTAGAGCGACTTTTGTAAAACGATTTTTCAGTTTTACTTCATCAACATTTTTTAAAAATCTTTCTGCTCCATAAAGTTGTTTAATCGAGTCATCTACAGCCTTATTAACCCATCTTTTGTATTGAACAGTTCTGTCTTTGTGATTTGTGACTTTGATATCCTTAACAGAAATTAAAATAATTGTATGACCACAAACAACGAGTACATCACATAATTCTTTTCCTTTTTTGCCCAAAGGATTGGGAAAGCTCCAAAACGGTAAAAATGATTTTTTACATAAATTATCTACGTATCTTTCAGATGGTGTCATTATATCTTGATTAGTCCTTTTCCAGAGGTTTTTTGTTTTGTTATGTATGAATATGTTTTAGGAAGGTTTACAATGTAACCTGAGTAACCAGAGAGCTTCAAGAGAAGTATTGAACATAACTTATAAATTAAAAAACTAAGATGAAATAATTCTTTAAATTCCTTTTCAAAATCTACATCTGGTATGAAAAAATCATCTCCGTGAATGAACTTGTTTCTATAGATGTATAAAGCATTTTCTTCATCTTTAGATAGATTGTAACCAAATTTCTCAAATGGTTCAGCAAGTTTTTGGTTATTACTTCCTTTGTTGATTTGGTGTAATTTAGTAATCAACCTTTCATAGTTTTTCTTCCTTTCTTTTATTTCAGTAGCTGAGAGATATTTTGGTCTATTTTCAAGCTCAAGCGCTTTAATTTTTTTAGCAGCATCTTCACTTATTTCTTTAATTTGCTTTTTTATTCCTTTTTCTTCAAATATTTCTGTGCTTTTATTTCTACTTTTTTTCACAACAACCTTTGTGATATTTTCGAGTGCGACAAACAAAGAAGGTATTTTAAGTTCCAATGGGGAACTACTACTATCGATAATTAAAACAAAACTTCGTAAAATACTACCTCGGGTAAGTATTAATGTACATAATTTAGAGTAGTTTTCCGTCGGAAATTCTACCATATAATTGCGTGCAGTATTCTGTCCTAATCTTTCAGTTTTTCCTTTTTCATCTTTTTTGAATTTAGGACTTTTAAAATTTATATATCTGTAAGGATTTGTAGAATGAATTTCATATCCCTTTGTTTTAGTGTCTGAGGATTCAAATACTCTTACACCTATAGGTCTTTGTAAATCAGCGTCATTATATGAAAAAATATGAGCTGACCCACCGTAGTATATCCCTTTTAAAAAAGCATACGTCATAAAAATTGAATTGACTACTTGGGTAAAGCGTTCGAGCATTATTTTATTCAAAGAATCTATAACTATATAGTGCTGGTCTTCAATTACTGTTGAGAAGAAGTGATAATTTTCTTGCTCAATTTCTATACTAATTGACAGAGATTTGTGGACAGCCGTATCAACTTGAACATACTCGTATGGATAAAAGTTTCCTTGTAGCTGTAAATCTATCTCAACAGGCAGTAAAAAACGATAGTACCTTTTTTTTTCGGTAATGTTTTTTGCTTTGATTTGACAAATTATGAAGGTTTGCTTCGATTTGTTTTTTTAAACTATTAGCGTCTACTTCAGGGTCATTAAAATTTGGAAAATTAATATTAGTTGGAAGTATGTCCGAACCCGAGACATAGTAATCCATTGAGGCACAACTCAATTTTATCTCTACACTCTTTCTAAACTTAATATCTTTATGATTGTTTAAGTCCTTAGATAAAAATGAATCTGGTTTTAGTTTGATATTCTTTTCAAACTCTATAGTTGCCTGAAGACCATTAAAAGAATGACTTTTAGAATTGCCTGTTGTTAATGTACCAGCGTTGTTTGTTCTAAATTTTTTTAGAAGTTTGAGATTAGCACCAATATATTTATGTATCATAAACTAATATGTGAGCTTAAATTTATACTAACCTTTTTGATTACTGTATTTACAACAACTCAACAGCCTTGTACCAATAATAAAATATAGATTTATCGGGTTGGCGTTTTAATCTGTTCAAAAAGGCCCAATCCGGATTTTTAATAACCAATTCCTTTGTATCCTGATTCTCATAATATTCTATTTCAACATCCTCTTTTTGTAGAATAATAGCATTCAAATAGGCTACTTTGGCCGAAGCTGCCAATGCTTCTTCAATCCTAAAATGTCCTGTCATTAAAAATGCGCTACCAAAGCTTCGTATGCCAGAGCTTAAATCTGCAAATTTCTTTTTCTTTTCAGCGGTTGGGTTACGTTCTCGTCTTGCCATAATAGCACAGGTATTTATGGAATCCCATAGCACATCCTTTTCATTGAGTTTCCTTTTACTAAAATCCTTGTCTGAACTTCGATAGGATAGTTCTGCTTTCGCGAAAGCTGAAAAACTTTTCTTTACCATTGCTACATCAGTAATATTTTCAAAAAGTTTTCCCAAGTCGAACAATTGCTTGCAGATTTCCATTGCAAATAACTGGTCGCCTTTGTAGTATGGTATGCCTATGGTATCTGGTGCAAAAGCTGTTAGCTTATCGCCACAAATAGCGTTTACCGAAGGCGTAGTAATTGTTGTAGCAGTTCCATCAATGGAAAGCCAAGGTGTTTCAATGGGCGATTCTATAAGTTCTGGATAGTGCGGACTGTCAAAAAGGATATCCAATAGAATGGTTCCAGGAACGTTTGGATTATATACCGACTCGAACTCAAAGGTGTAATGTGCCTTTGGAACACCTTCCTTATAACTTCTATGCTCATTAAGCACGTGCTTTTTGAAATGTGAATTGGCTACAACTGCATCCAAAATTTCTTCTAATTTATCACGCTCAACGCTGGAAATAATATCGATATCAATAGAAAATCGGTTCCCTTCTTTTAGCAAAAGCACAAGTGATGTTCCACCTTTGAAAACAAAATCAAGTCCTGAAACTTTTAAATGTTCGAGTAATGATAGTGCGTGAACCATTTTCTCCAATATAGTTACATCGATACCCTTATGTTCCTTTTTTGCACGGAAGCCATTCAGCCATTCCTTTTCAAAACTTTTGTTGTTAATCATATTGAATATCTTCTAAAAAATTTGGAATGTTGTTGCTTATAAACTGCTTTATTTCCTGTTCTTTTTTTCGTCGCTTGGCATAGCTGAACAACTTTGTAAAATTGATGCTATATCTATCAATTATTTTCTCGTAGATGTTTACCATTTCAGAACCTTGGTAAAAATGTAGCAGATTTTCATCTGCAAACAGGTCCACCATAATCTTTTCAAGTGTTGCAATGGGCACTACCGCTTTTTTATTTTTTATTTTTTGTATGGGTGCCCTTGTCACCAAACGTTTAATGATAACTGGCACGTTACTTTCTGAAATATAGAATTGAATTTCCTTTTCATCTGGATTTAGGAAAAAATCCATTCTTAGATTATCATTTAGGTAGTAATAGAGTGAGTCTACAAATTCTTTTTCTACTTCGACGACAATCATTTGATTTGACGTCTGGTGCTGAGAAAACTCATTGAGCCATTGGGTTTCCCAAATGGCATATTTTATATCTTCAAAACGCTCATTGGTTTTACGGGCTATTTTGAACACACTATCAGATAGAAGAGGTTTATATTTAGGTTTATAGGAAATAACATAAAGTCCACGACCAATGGTTTTAATTATGTCCTTTTTCTTCAGGTCATAAATTCGCCAACTAAATGTACTTTCTTTTAGATCCGGTTCGAAATCCAGGTAGAAGTTATATAGCGCATCCCTATCAAAAGAACTACGGTCTTTGAAAGCTTCTATCAGTTTATTTTCAATAATCTTTGGCATAGTTAAAAATCAAAACTTTGCCAAAAATACAAAAAAGTGGCGAATATTTGAAAACAAATTTTTGCCACTATATAGATTAAGTGGTAATAATTGGAAATTAAACCTATCTAAATTCAGACAAACTTAGAATATGATAATAGCAAATACATATATTACTGTTTTGGGTTCAATATGGAAAGGAATTGCAACGATTTCAATTTTATCTCTTCAATCACAACACTATTCTTTTCAGTCTCAAGTAATGCCCAATATTTGGATTCGTTCCAAACAAATTCTCTTGTTAGACCAGAACCGCGTTGATTTATAAA
>PALG01000002.1 GCA_002707025.1 Flavobacteriaceae bacterium
AAAATGCCTTGAAATTATCAATGGAATTTAAAAACGCTCAAATAATTACTTCATCAGTAGGAGACCATCAGTTCTTTCTGAAAGAAGCAGAATTTGTTTGGAACACAATTCAGGATTTTAGGAATTCAGAAAAATATTTACAAAAAGTAGTATCAAATGAACACCAATAAAATTAAACATATAGGCGTATTTACATCTGGAGGCGATAGCCCTGGAATGAACGCAGCATTGTACGCCATTGCAAAAACAGCGGAAGTAAATGGTATAAAAGTAAGTGGATTTCGAAAAGGATATGAAGGACTAATAGATGGTGATTTAGTTCCATTAAAATCTCACGAGTTACAAAAGTTAGTACACAAAGGAGGCACCATCCTAAAAACCGCACGAAGCAAACGCTTTATGGAATTGGAAGGTCGTCAAAAAGCCTTACAAACCTTAAAAGAAAATAAAATTGATGCCCTAATTGCAATCGGTGGTGATGGCACATTTAAAGGATTATTGGCCTTTTCAGAAATATGTGACATCCCTTTTATTGGTATTCCCGGAACAATCGATAACGATATTTCTGGCACTGATTACACACTTGGTTTTGATTCTGCAGTAAACACTGCTATTGAAAATATTGATAAGATAAAAGACACTGCTGAATCCCATAACCGCGTATTTGTCGTGGAAGTAATGGGAAGGGATTCAGGCTATATCGCTATTCATTCAGGATTGATGGTAGGTGCGGATTCCATACTAATTCCAGAGAGTGGCAAAGACTTTATGTATCTATTGGATAAGTTTAAAAATTACAATAGTGAAGATGCCTTTCTGGTCGTGGTTTCTGAAGGTGATGAAATAGGAGCCGAACTTGTTTCATCAAAAATTAAAGAAGTCAATCCCAATGTCGATTTACGTATAACGAAGCTTGGACACGTACAGCGAGGTGGAAATCCTACAGCTTTAGATAGAATGTTGGGAATTAGACTTGGTGTAGCTTCTGTAAAAGGACTTTTGCAAAGTAAAAAAAATGCAATGGTGGGAATTCTAAACAATCAATTGCACCTAACCCCTTTTAAAGAAGTGGTCAAGCAACATCAAGTAAATAATGAGTTACACGAACTTTTAGAATTATTTGGAAAGTAAAATGATGGAAACCTTCAAAAATATCAACCCATTTATCCTTGGATTACTCATAAGTATGGGCATAGGCCTTATTCTGGGGTTGGAACGTGAATACGATAAATTGAAGGAAGAACAAGGTTTTGCAGGCATAAGAACCTTCCCGATTGTGGCCATCATTGGTTTTATTTTAGGAAGTCTTTCCCTAACGTACACACCTTGGTTGGTTATCATTGTTGCAGCGGCATTTCTATTATTTCTTTCGTTGAGTCATCTTTCTATTGCCCAAAAACACGTAATGACGGGGATTACCACCAATATGGCATTATTCGTTACGTTGATTCTAGGAATTATGGTTGCCAATCATTTGCACAAGGAAGCAGTCGCTACCGCAGTAGTCGTGGTTACTTTATTATCATTAAAAACAACCTTTAATACCTTCATTAAAAATATAACTTCAGAAGAACTTTTTGCCTTTATTAAGTTTTCAATTATTGCACTGCTGATTTTGCCTTTCTTGCCGAATCAAGACTATGGTCCAGAAGGTTTGTTAAACCCTTTTGAAATTGGAGCAATTATAGTGATTGTCTCTTTTCTGAATTTCATCGGCTACTTTCTTGTAAAATACGTAGGTTCTAAACGAGGTATCCTGCTCACTGCAATTTTAGGCGGATTGATATCAAGTACTGCCGTAGCTTGGATATATGCTTCGAGAAGTAAAGAATCGCCAGAACTTTCTAAAAAATATGCGGCTGGTATCATTATAGCTTCTGCCATAATGTTTCCCAGACTTGCAATCTTGGCTTATATTTTCAATAGCGCCATACTATCCTATTTAGCCATTCCATTTACTATTCTTACACTTATCTGTTTGATTAGCGCACTTATATTTATCAAAAAGGACACAGACGTTCCAAAGACGGATATTAACCTTGGGAATCCGCTAAATATCTGGAACGCCCTTGGGTTTGGTGGTATTTATGTAGTAATTCTGTTTGCCGTGTTTTATGGAAATCAATTTTTTGGTGAAAGCGGTTTATACTATTCAGCCCTAATTGCAGGATTGGCAGATACGGATGCGATAACTATAAGTATGGCAAAATTTGGCTCTTTGGAAGAAAAACTCACCCTTGCAACCAATGTTATCATAACGGCAACCATAAGTAATATGATTGTGAAGTTGGGGATTACTTATTTCAAAGGTTCAAAAAAAACAGGGAAACTGGTGATGCTGATTTTTGGAACTGCTGTCATCGTGGGTATAGCATATATTTTAATACAGTTAGGAATTTAAAAAGTGAATAATGAAAACAACCATATTTAGCACACATAAGTTTGAAGAGTCTTATCTAGTAAAAGCAAATAATAGTAAACATCAATTAAAATTTCTCGAAAATCGTTTGACAGAGGATACTGCCATTCTCGCTACAGGTTTTAAANCAGTAAGNCTATTTACNGGCGATGATGCCTCGGNNNANATNCTNGAAAAATTNAATGCNNTTGGNNTANAANATATTGCNNTNCGNTCNGCAGGTTTCAATCACGTCGATTTAAAAAAAGCATCAGAACTGGGAATAAAAGTAGCTCGTGTTCCCGCATATTCCCCTTATGCCATCGCAGAACATACAATGGCGCTGATACTTGCATTAAACCGAAAATTGATTAAAGCCCATAACAGGGTTCGTGAACAAAACTTTTCATTGAACGGTCTCACTGGTTTTGACCTTAATGGAAAAACCGTTGGTGTGATTGGAACCGGAAAAATTGGGTCTGTGCTCGTAAAAATACTTTACGGATTTGGTTGTAATATTCTTGCTCAAGATATAAATGAAAATCAAAATCTGATAGATAAATATGGTGTAATCTATACTGATTGTGCAACGCTATGTAAACACGCAGATATAATAAGTCTGCACGTGCCATTAAAAGCTTCAACCAAACATTTGATTGATAGAGAGCATATTTCACTTATGAAGCCTGGAGTAATGCTCATCAATACCAGTCGTGGAGGATTGGTGGATACCAAGGCGGTTATTGAAGGACTAAAAACCAAAAAGATTGGCTATTTCGGAATCGATGTTTACGAGGAAGAAGAAGGCTTATTCTTTGAAGACCATTCTGAAGACATCTTACAAGATGATGTGATTGCACGATTAATGACTTTTAATAATGTATTAATTACGAGCCATCAAGCATTCTTAACTAAAACAGCGTTGACCAATATTGCAGAAACAACCATTTATAATCTGGATTGTTTTGAAAAACAAGAGCGTTCTGGAAATGAAGTCATTTCGGAAAATTAACAATAAACAAAAATAGCAATGTTAAAAATAATCCTCTTTTGGTATAAAACAATCGCAGNAAAAGCAGCCACAAAAGTGCTTACGCCTGATTTTGGAAATATTGAAGTCACGGAAATTCTTAACGGCTATTGGCTGCGCTATAAACTGTTGAAAAAGGAAATTATAAAAGAGCCAACCTTTGGGGGAACCCTTATGGTTCATCTTGCAGCGATGTCAACAGCTTTTTATCAAGAATTGAAACAAAGAGGGATAGCCGAAGTTAGAGCCACCAAATATTTTTATGACATAGCTTGGAGGGTTTACAAGATTATGGGTAAGTTTTCTTGGAACATCGCCCGACTGAAATATCAAAGCAACGCAAAAAGACTAAAATATGCCACTGAATTGCTTAGCGCATTTCCCTTCAACAGTCCTTCTTATAAGTGGCAAAATATTCCACAACAAGATAATACTGTTCTCTTCAATTGTACCAAATGTCCTGTCGCAGATTATTTTGAAAAGAAAGGGCTGTCAGAGTTCTGTGTAAATACTTGGTGTGCATTGGATTTTCCTTTGGCTGAAATGTGGAATGCCAAACTGGAACGTACAAATAGTATTGCAGGTGGAGCAAAACTATGTGATTTTAAATGGAAACCAATTAATTAAAACTTATACAAAATGAAAAACATACTTGTACCAACCGATTTCTCCGAAAACTGTGTCAAAGCAGCGCAAATCGGTATTGAAATGGCCAAATTATATAATTCAGAAATTCACTTTTTACATTTAATGAAAACACCTGTGGACTGGGTTAAATTGGATAAATTAAAGGAAAAACGGTATCCCAAGACCTTAAAGAAAATCGGTATCGCAAAAGCAGCCTTACTAAAGTTAGAAAGGACTGCTGAACGTGAAGGTTTAAAGTGTCGCACATTTCTTCAATATGACGCTGGGCAAGCCGATATTTTGGAGCATTCAGNTCATTTTAATCACGATTTTATCATTACAGGAAGTAGTGGCACTAAAGGTGTTATTAGGGAAATTACAGGAAGTAACGTGGAAGAGATTGTGCGTAAAGCAAATGCACCTGTCATTGTTGTTAAAGATGAAGATGTAACCTTTCCTTTTAAGAATATCGTGTTCGTTTCAGATTTTAAAGATGATGTTACCAACGCTTTCAAGCAAGTAATTTCCATTGCCAATAAATGTGATGCTCGTATTCATTTACTGCGTATCAATACACAGACAGACTTCAACAGTATTGAACTCGGTTTAAATCCAATTAAAGAACTTTTGCAAAAATTTCCAGAGTTAAAAAACCATTCAATGGCTGTTTATAATGAACCTTCTGTGGAAACAGGAATCAATACGTTTGTAGAACAGCAACCAACAGATTTGATTGCAATGGTCACTCACGGAAAGACAGGATTTTTAAGTCTATTTTCTAAAAGTATCGCCGAAGGTGTAACCAATCATTCCGCATTACCAGTAATGACAATACATATTTAAGAAATGGACAACTCAATAAACATAATAAAGCATTCGGGAGACATTGTTCCTTTTGATGTTGACAAACTCAAAAATTCATTGCGACGAGCTCAAGCGAGTGAGGATGTAATTCAACAAATAGCAGGACAGATTCAATCTGTTATATATGATGGGATTACCACCAAGAAAATCTACCAAATGGCATTTAAAATGCTTAAGGGAAAATCGAGGGTAAGTGCATCAAAATACAAACTCAAAAAAGCACTAATGGAATTGGGACCTTCAGGTTTTCCTTTTGAAAAATTAGTAGGAAAAATAATGGAACAGGAAGGTTTTTCAACACAAGTTGGTGTGATTGTACAAGGTAATTGTGTGCAGCACGAAGTAGATGTGATAGCCCTAAAAGACAATAACCATTATATGATTGAGTGCAAATACCATAGTGACCAAGGACGGTTTTGTAATGTCAAGATTCCCTTGTACATCCATTCACGGTTTTTGGATGTGGAAAGGAAATGGGAACATCAAAAAGGACACGAGGCCAAACTACATAAAGGCGGTGTGTATACCAATACACGATTTACAACCGATGCAATACAATATGGTAAATGTGTAGGATTATTATTGACAAGCTGGGATTATCCAATGGGGAACGGTTTAAAAGATAGAATAGATAAATCGGGCCTACATCCATTAACAGCATTGACAACAATGACCAATGCCGAAAAAACAAAATTATTGGATAAAGGCATTGTGCTTTGCAAAGAGATCCACGAAACACCTACTTTATTAAATGAAATCGGGATAGATAAAACAAGACACAAAAAGATTTTGGAAGATTCCGAAGCACTATGTAAAAACCATTAAAAAATAAAAATCTTAAAAATAACAATATGAAAACAGAAGTATTAAAACAACAGAACAGCATAGATTTTGAGCCATTTTACGAAGCATTGGAAGACGACCCAAAACTGCTTGAAGAAGCCTTGGAAATACTATTGGATATGGTAGACTTTGAACCTACATCCATTAAAAAGGTCGCTCTTTATATTAAAGAGGATTCACGAAATCTTTATAATGAAATAGTAGAGTTATATAAATCGACTCAAGACAAAGGCAACACACCTTCGTGCTGCGGTGGCCATTAAATAAATACTATAAAATGAAAAACAATAAAATAAACATCCACTTTCTGGGAGCGGCTGGGACAGTAACCGGTTCAAAATATTTGGTGGATACGGGAGATAGAAAAATACTCATTGACTGNGGACTTTTTCAAGGGTTAAAAGAATTACGTCTTAAAAACTGGGAGTACCCACCCGTTGAAGTATCAGCTATTGATATAGTTTTGCTCACACACGGTCATATGGACCACACAGGGTATTTACCCAGATTGGTAAAACAAGGGTTTAAAGGCCCGATATATGGTACTAATCCCACTTTGGACATTGCAAAAATCATCTTGAACGATAGTGCCAAAATACAGGAACAGGAAGCCGAACGTGCCAACAAAGAAGGTTATTCAAAGCATAGCCCAGCAGAGCCACTATACGATTTAAAGGATGTGGAAAAAACCATTCCAAATTTTAAGGGTATTCCGCAATCCCAATGGATTCCATTGTTTGATGGTATCAGGGCTCGATTCCAATACAACGGACACATTCTTGGCGCTACCTACATCGAGTTGGATATACACGGAAAACGTTTTGTCTTTTCGGGAGATATTGGAAGAACCAATGATTTATTGCTCTATCAACCTCTAAAACCAAAAAAGGCGGATATACTATTTATTGAATCCACTTATGGTGGAAGGTTTCATCCTGATGAAGTGGAAGCGCTTCCGCAGATTGAAAAATTGGTCAATGATACTGTCAATAGAGGTGGCAGCTTATTTATTCCAAGTTTTTCGGTAGAACGTGCCCAACTGATGATGCTTATATTCTGGAGATTGCTCAAGGAGAATAAAATACCCAAAGTACAAATGATTATGGATAGCCCAATGGGAGCGAATGTATTGGAGCTGTTCCACCGCACCAGAGATTGGCATCGATTAGAAGATAATGAATGTGATGAAATGTGCTCACACTTTACCGTTGTAAGCAGTTATCGAGAAACTATGGAATTACGGACTGATAATAAACCCAAAATCGTGATTGCCGGAAGCGGAATGCTTACAGGAGGTCGAATGCTCAACTATCTTGAAACCCAAGCCCAAAACCCCAATAACACCTTGCTATTTGTAGGTTATCAAGCTGAAGGAACGCGTGGAAGAAAATTACTGGAAGGCGACAAGGAATTAAAAGTTTACGGAAAATGGGTGCCTTTTAAAATGCAGGTAGCCGAAATTGAAGGGCTATCGGCACACGCAGACCACGCTGAACTTATCGATTGGATGAGTAAGATAAAAGACAAGCCTAAACGGATTTTCATTGTACACGCCGAAAAAGAAAGTGCGGAAGCATTACAAAAGGGTATAAAGGAAACCTATGAATGGGATTCCGAAATTCCACAATTGTATAGTATTGAAGAACTAGAATAGATAAATACTTAATAAAAATATGGAACAACACTCAAACATATTAAAATACAAACACCTCGGCATCTACACCCAAAACGAAAATGTGGTGTATATGCGTGAGGATTGTCACGTCTGTATTTCAGAAGGTTTTGAAGCATTGACTCGAATTAGGATATCCAATGCAAGTACCTCAATCGTTGCAAGTCTAAATGTCTTAAATTCTGATATACTGCTGCCTAACGAAATCGGGCTTTCAGACGCAGCAGCAAAAAAGTTGAATGTTTCCGACAATGACACATTGTACGTTTCCCATTTAGAACCTATTGAATCGTTAAGCCACGTCAGGGCAAAAATCTATAATCAAAAATTGGATTATAACTCCTACAACCAAATTATCACGGACATCGTTGAAGGAGATTATTCAAATATCCACCTTTCAGCATTTATCACCGCCTGTGCAGGAGACCGAATGGATATTAATGAAATATCCGACCTCACAAAAGCGATGATTGCTTCAGGAAAGCAATTGAATTGGAACAAGGAAATCGTAGTCGATAAGCATTGTATTGGCGGATTACCTGGCAATAGAACAACGCCATTGGTAGTTGCCATTGTAGCCGCATATGGGCTTACGATGCCCAAAACATCTTCGAGAGCTATCACTTCGCCAGCAGGTACAGCAGATACTATGGAAGTGTTGACCAATGTCACCCTTTCTTCCGAAGAAATAAAAGCTGTAGTCGAAAAAGAAGGTGGCTGTTTTGTTTGGGGTGGTACAGCCCAATTAAGTCCTGCGGATGATGTGCTCATAAAAATTGAAAAAGCTTTGGATATTGATAGTGAAGGTCAGCTTATTGCTTCGGTACTATCAAAAAAAGCAGCAGCTGGTTCTACGCACGTGGTTATTGATATTCCTGTGGGAGAAACTGCAAAAGTTAGAAGTTCAGTAATGGCTGAAAAACTCAAGAACCATATGGAAACGGTAGGCAATTCTGTCGGATTGAATGTGAAAGTGGTCATTACTGATGGTACGCAACCTGTAGGAAGAGGGATTGGTCCAACTTTGGAAGCCATCGATATATTGAAGGTTTTACAAAATGAGGCAGATGCCCCAATCGACCTAATGGAAAGAGCGTTGCTTTTGGCTGGAGAACTTATAGAGCTTTCGGGCAAAGTCGAAAAAGGAAAAGGAACGGAAACCGCCAAAGAAGTGCTTACATCTGGTCAGGCTTATGAAAAATTCCTTGCCATTTGTAAGGCCCAAGGCCGCTTTTCAAAACCTGTTTTAGCACCTTATAAAATTGAAATCAGAGCAGAAAAATCAGGCAGTCTAAAGCGTATTGATAATCGAAAGATAGCAAAGCTTGCCAAACTTTCAGGCGCACCTCAATCTAAATCTGCTGGAATTTTATTGAATGTGCATTTGAATGATAAAATTGAAAAAGATGACTTACTATTCACGCTTTTTGCAGAATCGCAGGGTGAATTAAATTACGCCTTAGAGTACAAGAACAGTCATAACGACATTATAACTATTAAATAAAAAATAAAATGAAAACTATACTATTTAGCCTTCCGGGAAACGAGGAATTAACAGAGCTAATGGCAACAAAAATGAATGCTGAAGTGGGAAAGACCACCTTACGAAAGTTCCCTGACGGCGAATCCTACACGCGCATATTATCTGACGTAAAAAATAAATGTGTGGTCTTGGTCTGCACCCTACACGACCCTGATGAGAAATTATTACCACTATATTTTTTAAGCCATACAGCAAATTCATTAGGTGCTATGTGTACTTGTTTGGTAGCACCGTATTTGGCATATATGCGACAAGACAAGATATTTAATGAGGGTGAAGGCGTTACCTCTACCTATTTCGGGAAGTTAATTTCCGGTTTTGCTGATAGCATTACAACTGTTGACCCTCACCTACACAGGATACACTCATTGGGTGAAGTCTATCAAATTCCAAACAAAGTCATTCACGCTGCAGATGACATTTCAAAATGGATAAAAGAAAATATAAAAAACCCAGTATTAATAGGTCCGGATTCCGAAAGCGAACAATGGGTATCTGAAGTAGCTAAAAACGCAGATGCACCATTTACCGTCTTACAAAAAGTACGTCACGGTGACCGCGATGTAGAAGTCTCGGTTCCTGATGTGGAAAAATATAAAAACGCCACACCAATTTTGGTAGATGATATTATTTCTACGGCTAGAACAATGATTGAAACCGTACAACATTTGAAAAAAGCAGGAATGAAACCACCAATATGTGTTGGTATTCACGCCGTTTTTTCAGGTAATGCCTATCGGGATTTGTTGGATTCCGGAGTAGAAAAAATAGTGACCTGTAATACTATTCCACATCCTTCAAATGGGATTGATTTAAGTGATATACTGGCAAAAGAAGTAAAGAAATTAATGCACCATATATGAAAAAACGAGTCTTCATAGTATTACTTACTTTATTCAGCATTACAATGACTGGACAAACTGAAATGCTTATTGGGCAGATTTCGGGCAGGGTTGTAGTTCGAGAAAATTTTGATGAAGATGGCGATTTTTTAAACCAACAAACTTTTGAGGCTAGTGAAACAATAAAGAAAAATGAATATTATGAAATTAAGGTGGTTACAGAATTGTTTGACCAGGACAAAAAATCTACCGACAAATACACAACCACATATCGCTGTAAACCTGATGAAGCCAGTATAATGGTAATGGCATTTCCGTTTTCAAAACCAAAATCGAAGGAAACCGAAATCAANACCACNTCNNNAAATTTNAANGANNTATANGATTTGGANAANNTGGNNNATATNGAANTGGAAATGAGNTTTGATTCNGGNTTGTTGAATTTCTTCGGTTCAAAAAGCACCATAAAGATTTACGACCGAAAAATGGATGGTAACCAAAACAACATTAAATCAAAAATCAACATTAAAGCCTATGCGTTGGGTATTCGTATCAAGCAATTAAATTATAATGTAATAGAAAAATTAAATGAGAACGGCCTATTGACCTTTCAAAAATTTACCGAAGAAGACAACAGTTATTTCACAATGACCTATAAATAAAAGAAAATGAACAACTACGACACCCTTTCAGAAGCAATCAATGACCTTCAACAAAGAGGATATGCCTATGATTTCAACTTGAAACCAGAATGTTTGCAATGTGCCTCACTGAAAATAGAAATTCAGCCCGAAGATTTTGATGTGGATGAAACCCATCGTTTTGAAGGTATGAGCAGTACAGACGATAATAGTGTTCTTTATGCCATTTCATCAAAAGATGGTATAAAGGGACTTTTGGTGGATGCCTATGGTGTCTATGCCGAAAATATTTCTGAAGCAATGAGAAAAAAATTACGATAACACTTAAACTAAACCAATAATGGAAAATCACGAACATCACAATCACGAGGAAATGGACCATTCGAAAATGGACCATTCGAAAATGAAACACAAAAAAGAAGACCATTCTAAAATGAACCACGGAAAAGGCGACCATTCTGGCCATAATCCTGGACACGGTCAAATGGGTCACGACCATCATAAAATGATGATTGCCGATTTCAGGAAACGGTTTTGGGTAACGCTTGTACTTACCATTCCCATATTGTTCTTCTCGCCAATGATACAGGAATTTTTCGGGTATGAATTTTTACTTCCGGGTAATTCGTATGTGCTTTTTGCCCTTTCATCTGTAGTTTATTTTTACGGTGGTTGGCCATTTTTAAAAGGTTTTTGGTCTGAAATAAAAAAAGGAGCACCAGGAATGATGACCCTAATTTCTATGGCTATAAGTGTTGCCTACTTTTATAGCACCGCGACAGTTTTTGGCTTACGTGGAGAGGATTTTTTCTGGGAACTTTCTACACTAATTGCTATAATGCTATTGGGACATTGGATAGAAATGAAAAGTGTTTTGGGTGCTTCCAAAGCTTTACAACTTTTAGTAAGTATGATGCCCGCTGAAGCGCATAGAGTAAAGGATGATACCGTAGAAGACATTCCTTTGGAAGATTTGTTAAAAGGCGATGTGATTTTAGTAAAGCCTGGCGAGAAAGTTCCAGCTGATGGAATCATTGTTGAAGGTTCCAGTTACTTGAATGAATCAATGCTAACAGGAGAATCTAAACCAGTAAAAAAAGAAGAAAAAGATAAAGTAATTGGCGGTTCAGTTAATGGCAATAGCACAATAAAGGTAAAAGTTGAGCATACAGGAAAAGACAGTTATCTTAACAAGGTCATCAAAATGGTCGAGGAAGCGCAAAAAACAAAGTCCCGAATGCAAAACCTCTCCGATAGGGCTGCAAAATGGCTGACTTACATAGCATTGGCGATTGGTTTTGGAACATTGGCGGTTTGGTTAATTTTAGGATTTCCGTTTGTATATGCATTAGAACGAATGGTAACGGTTATGGTCATTGCTTGTCCACACGCATTAGGTCTTGCCATACCACTTGTGGTTGCTATTTCTACTGCTGTTTCAGCTCAAAACGGGTTATTAATTCGAAATAGGACAGCTTTTGAAGAATCCCGTAAAATATCAGCCCTTCTATTTGACAAAACAGGAACATTGACCAAAGGCGATTTTGGCGTTACTCGAATTGAGTCTGTTAGCGAAACTTATTCATCTGAAGAAATTTTAAGGCTTTCGAGTGCATTGGAACAAAGTTCGGAACACCCTATCGCCGTAGGTATTATTAAAAAAGTCAAAGAAGATAATATGACCATCCCAAAGCCTGAAAACTTTAATGCAATTACAGGTAAAGGCGTTGAGGCCAATGTAGAAGGTAAGCAAGTAAAAGTGGTTAGTCCTGGTTTTTTAAGGGATGAAAAAATCACTATTCCCGAAGACGCATACAGTGATGCCGCTGAAACAGTTGTTTTTGTATTGATTGATGGAAAATTAGCTGGTTACATTGCTCTTGCCGATGAAATACGACCAGAATCTGCCGAAGCCATAAAAGTCTTTAAAAAGAATAACATTAAAGTTTTGATGGCAACAGGAGATAACGAAAAAACAGCCAAAGCTGTAAGTGATAAGCTTGGCTTGGATGGTTACTATGCTGAAGTGCTGCCACATCAAAAGGTAGAAATTGTAGAAAAGTTACAAAACAAAGGAGAATTTGTGGCTATGACTGGCGATGGTGTAAACGATGCGCCTGCACTTGCAAAAGCTGATGTTGGTATTGCCGTTGGTTCCGGAACAGATGTGGCTGCTGAAACTGCCGATATTATTTTGGTAAATAGCAATCCACAGGATATTGCCAATCTAATTCTATTCGGAAAAGCGACCTATAACAAAATGATTCAGAATCTAATCTGGGCTACGGGATATAATGTAGTGGCTATTCCTTTAGCAGCTGGCGTACTATATTCTTCAGGCTTTGTTTTAGGACCTGCCGTTGGAGCTGTATTTATGAGTTTGAGCACCATTATAGTGGCCATTAATGCACAATTGTTAAAAAGAAAAATCGGTAAAAAATAAATGGAAAGAAAAGAAAAACTCAACAGGATATTTTTAATCCTGTTGAGTTTATTTGTAGTGATGTTGGGCTATGGTATATTATTGCCAACCCTTCCTTACTATACCGAAAGATTAGCTTTAAAAGACAATCTTGATACCGATTTAATCAACTTCCATATTGGACTGCTTACAAGCATTTATCCATTATTTCAATTAATTTTTGTTGTGGTATGGGGAAAGCTTTCAGATAGATATGGACGTAAACCAATTATCATTGTTGGGCTAATCGGCTTTGTAATTATGCAATTACTTACCGGTCTTGCTACATCATTGACGATGCTATATGTTGCTCGCATCTTTGGTGGTAT
>PALG01000003.1 GCA_002707025.1 Flavobacteriaceae bacterium
TCGGAAGCAATGAGAAAAAAATTACGATAACACTTAAACAATACTATAATGGAAAATCACGAGCAGCACAAAAACAACGAAATGGACCATTCGAAAATGGATCATTCTAAAATGAACCACGAAAAAGAAGACCATTCCAAAATGGATCATTCCAAAATGAAAAAGGGCGGTGGAGACCATTCGGGCCATAATCCGGGTCACGGACAAATGGGTCACGACCATCATAAAATGATGATTGCCGATTTCAGGAAACGGTTTTGGGTAACGCTTGTACTTACCATTCCCATATTGTTCTTCTCGCCAATGATACAGGAATTTTTCGGGTATGAATTTTTACTTCCGGGTAATTCGTATGTGCTTTTTGCCCTTTCATCTGTAGTTTATTTTTACGGTGGTTGGCCATTTTTAAAAGGTTTTTGGTCTGAAATAAAAAAAGGAGCACCAGGAATGATGACCCTAATTTCTATGGCTATAAGTGTTGCCTACTTTTATAGCACCGCGACAGTTTTTGGCTTACGTGGAGAGGATTTTTTCTGGGAACTTTCTACACTAATTGCTATAATGCTATTGGGACATTGGATAGAAATGAAAAGTGTTTTGGGTGCTTCCAAAGCTTTACAACTTTTAGTAAGTATGATGCCCGCTGAAGCGCATAGAGTAAAGGATGATACCGTAGAAGACATTCCTTTGGAAGATTTGTTAAAAGGCGATGTGATTTTAGTAAAGCCTGGCGAGAAAGTTCCAGCTGATGGAATCATTGTTGAAGGTTCCAGTTACTTGAATGAATCAATGCTAACAGGAGAATCTAAACCAGTAAAAAAAGAAGAAAAAGATAAAGTAATTGGCGGTTCAGTTAATGGCAATAGCACAATAAAGGTAAAAGTTGAGCATACAGGAAAAGACAGTTATCTTAACAAGGTCATCAAAATGGTCGAGGAAGCGCAAAAAACAAAGTCCCGAATGCAAAACCTCTCCGATAGGGCTGCAAAATGGCTGACTTACATAGCATTGGCGATTGGTTTTGGAACATTGGCGGTTTGGTTAATTTTAGGATTTCCGTTTGTATATGCATTAGAACGAATGGTAACGGTTATGGTCATTGCTTGTCCACACGCATTAGGTCTTGCCATACCACTTGTGGTTGCTATTTCTACTGCTGTTTCAGCTCAAAACGGGTTATTAATTCGAAATAGGACAGCTTTTGAAGAATCCCGAAAAATATCAGCTTTATTGTTTGATAAAACGGGAACATTGACCAAAGGCGATTTTGGCGTTACTCGAATTGAGTCTGTTAGCGAAACTTATTCATCTGAAGAAATTTTAAGGCTTTCGAGTGCATTGGAACAAAGTTCGGAACATCCTATCGCCGTAGGTATTATTAAAAAAGTCAAAGAAGATAATATGACCATCCCAAAGCCTGAAAACTTTAATGCAATTACAGGTAAAGGCGTTGAGGCCAATGTAGAAGGTAAGCAAGTAAAAGTGGTTAGTCCTGGTTTTTTAAGGGATGAAAAAATCACTATTCCCGAAGACGCATACAGTGATGCCGCTGAAACAGTTGTTTTTGTATTGATTGATGGAAAATTAGCTGGTTACATTGCTCTTGCCGATGAAATACGACCAGAATCTGCCGAAGCCATAAAAGTCTTTAAAAAGAATAACATTAAAGTTTTGATGGCAACAGGAGATAACGAAAAAACAGCCAAAGCTGTAAGTGATAAGCTTGGCTTGGATGGTTACTATGCTGAAGTGCTGCCACATCAAAAGGTAGAAATTGTAGAAAAGTTACAAAACAAAGGAGAATTTGTGGCTATGACTGGCGATGGTGTAAACGATGCGCCTGCACTTGCAAAAGCTGATGTTGGTATTGCCGTTGGTTCCGGAACAGATGTGGCTGCTGAAACTGCCGATATTATTTTGGTAAATAGCAATCCACAGGATATTGCCAATCTAATTCTATTCGGAAAAGCGACCTATAACAAAATGATTCAGAATCTAATCTGGGCTACGGGATATAATGTAGTGGCTATTCCTTTAGCAGCTGGCGTACTATATTCTTCAGGCTTTGTTTTAGGACCTGCCGTTGGAGCTGTATTTATGAGTTTGAGTACGATTATAGTGGCTATTAATGCNCAATTATTNAANCGAAAAATNGGTAAAAANTAAATGGATAGGAANGAAAAACTCAACAGGATATNTTTAATCCTNTTGAGTTTATTTGTAGTAATGTTGGGCTATGGTATCTTATTGCCAACCCTTCCCTACTATACCGAAAGATTAGCTTTAAAAGACAATCTCGATACTGATTTAATCAACTTCCATATTGGACTGCTTACAAGTATTTACCCATTATTTCAATTAATTTTTGTTGTGGTATGGGGAAAGCTTTCAGATAGATATGGACGTAAACCAATTATATTAATCGGTCTAATTGGGTTTGTTATAATGCAATTGCTTACTGGTCTAGCAACATCTTTGACAATGCTATATATTGCTCGAATATTTGGAGGTATTTTTACGTCTTCAGTTATTCCTGTTAGCAACGCATATTTAAGCGACATTACTTCAGAAAAACGGAGAACCAAAATAATGGCCTGGTCTGGTGTTGCTATTAGCTCTGGTGTTATTTTTGGCCCTGTCATTGGTGGCTTTCTGTCTCAAACTGACCTTCATTTAAAATATACGATAGGCCTGCTGCATTTAGACCGATTTTCAGTACCCTTTTTGTTTGCCGCTCTTCTAGGATTTATAGTCCTATTTGTAGTAGCAAAATGGCTAAAAAATATCCCTCGTGTACATACGTTCACGATACAAAAAGTGAGCTTGCGATTCACATTTACCAAATATTTTGCCGTATTACTGGTTCTGTCGTTTGTCATCCAATTTGTAGTAACGCTGTTTGAAACCGTCTTTTCAATATATGGGAAAGATGAATTAGGGTTTAACAGTAACCAAATAGGTATTGGTTTTATGCTATGTGGTTCAATAATGGCTGTTTTACAGCCTGTATTTGCTACTTATGGAGAAAATATTTTATCTACAAAGAAGCAAATTGCTTTAGGTTTGTTAATATCTGGCTTATCCTTAATCGCATTTCCCTTTTTTAAGAATGAATTTTTGATATATGGATTAATCATTGTTTTTGCTGCTGGAGGTNCTATGGTAACCCCAAATTTGCTGTCTGCGATATCCTTGTTATCCAAAACAAATACAGGTCGAAATATTTCAATACAAAGTTCCACAAACAGTATTGGTCAAATTCTAGGGCCTGTATTGGGAACCTGGTTGGTTACAGGGGGATTTTATTATCCTTTTATAATTGCAGGAATCATCGTTTTGATTGCTATAGGCTTTCTGTTTTTTCTTAAAAATCNATACTTACACAAAAAATATCACTCATAAAATTACATATTGATAACTAAATTAATTTTAAAGCCTCAAATATTTTGCATAAACTAATTCAAAAAATACTAGACAATTACAAAGAAGAAATAAAAGTAGTTGAGGAATCCAATCTTAATGATTTCAATAATGTTGAAAAAGGAATTTCCATTTCAAGAGAATATTTACAGAAATTACGAGTCTGTGTAAGGGAAAATGAATTTGAAGATAAACAAAATGAGATTATATTCTTTAAAAAGCATAAACCAAATATCTATAGTAGGTTAAAATTTTATGCAAAACTCTATAAGTTTTTAATCAATAGACCTGCTGGAACAATAAAATCTCAAGAGGAGTTTATTGATTCGGAAATAAATAGACTGCAAGAAAGCAATCGACAAAATATAGATTTTATAAAATATTACAGAGAGGACTCTGAGCTTTTAGATGAATTCTATTTTTTACGAGGAAATGATAAAATTAGCTTGGTGTCAAACACTTCGCATTTTTATNCCGATGCTGAATTTTCCACGAGCCACGACAATACGATTGCTAAAATTATGGCTTATGACCTATTAATAAGCCATTATGTCGAAGAGTTAAGTTATTTGAGAGATTTATCCTATGGCATACCAAATAAGCTTAATACTCTAACAAACGGTGAGCGACTAGGATGGACCGCATCAAAAACAGACCTAATTGAATTGATTTATGCATTACAGGCATCCGGAGCAATAAAAAGTGGGACGGCAGGAATTAAAGAAATGGCCTCGGCTTGTGAAGACATCTTTGAGCTTAAACTGGGAAATGTCTATAGAACATTCCTAGAAATTAGAGAACGGAAGATTGACCNAACCAAGTTTATCGATAGACTAAAAACAACACTATTAAGGAGAATGGAAGAAACTGATGGGTAAAACACATTCAGTTTAAATGTTAAATTTTCTCCCAAGTTGGGTAGCACTTGGGAGAAAATAAAATTAATTTTAGTTATCATCATTTAGTATATATGATTTAATGAGCATCTGTTAAATAAAACTAAATTAAGTCATTGAATATCAATAGATAAAAACACCCAAGTTGGGTAGACCTTGGGATTAAAATCCAATAAATCATCCCAAATTTGTAGAACGAAAGTCAAATCAAGTTAGGGGCTATCAAATTAGTTGACAGAAATAACGGTAGCCCCTTTCTTTTAAAACCGTTCTATTATGCCAGCAAATATAATTACTACCGATGACCTTCGAGAATTCAAAATGGAATTACTCGACGATATTAAGAATCTTCTATCTAAACAAGCAACCGGAAAACTCAAGAAATATCTCAAATCTTCCGAGGTAATGGACTTGCTTCAAGTCAGCCCAGGAACATTACAAAATCTTCGTATTAATGGGACTTTGCCATACACGAAGGTTGGAGGCATTATCTATTATGATGCGGAAGAAATTCAAAACGTGATGACAGCAAATCGTGTTCAACACGGTATAAATTCTTAAACTATGAACTATATAAAGCTACTTAACGCGGCTTTTGAAAAGTTCTATTTTGATGACCGCCTGAATCCTACTCATATTAGTTTGTATATGGCGTTGTTCCAAGAATGGAACAGTTGTCGTTTTATGGACGAATTCTACGTAAACCGAAGAGAATTGATGCGCGTTGCTAAAATTGGTTCAAAATCCACGTATCACAGGTGCATAACCGATTTGGATTCGTGGCTCTATCTTTCCTATTTCCCATCCAACAATCCATACAAAGGCAGCAAAATAAAGATGTCCAATATTGGGATAAGTGACGAACCGGTTACGGAACACTACAATCCCATATTAGAACAGCTTGCAGAACAGTACCATCCCAGAAGTGTACCACTTGAAGGACACCACCATCCCACAAATGGACAAGATGTGTACCAGCACCGTCCCATAGATGGACAAGCATTGGTATCTAATACAAACAATATCAAACAAGAAAACTATATAAAACAGCCAAAGGGCAGACAGTCCGTTGTTTTATTTTTTGAAGAAAAAGGTTTTGATGCTAATGAAGGAAAAAAATTCTTTGAGCATTACCACGAAAGGGAATGGCAAACAAGTGACGGAAAAGAAATTAGAGATTGGCGTGCAGTTGCTGTCAATTGGATGGATAGAACCGAAGTATTCGACGAAGAAAACAAATCAAAGAAAAAACAACCGTCCCAAATCAAGGACAACTTGCGAACCACTAAAAACAAAGATTATGGACAACCCCTCTAAAATTATCGAAGGTGGCGTGGAATACTCGTTGGGCAAGTTTGATGGAAAAAGCGTGATGTACGACTTTCCGAAAATCTTGATTTATCTGAACGCCAAAGGCAAATTGTTGTTTGGGAAGAATTTTAGAATTTATGATGAAGATAAAAGCATATTACTGAAGCTCTGTTCTTACTTCATCAAGGATAAAGAGAATTGTGAAACCTATGGAATAGACATCGAAAAAGGCATACTGCTTTCAGGTCCTGTTGGATGCGGTAAGACCAGTTTGATGAAATTGTTGCGCTATATTGTGCCAATGCAACGACCTTATGAAATGATTCACTGTAGAAACGTGACGTTCAGCTTTAATCATTTGGGCTTTAAAACAGTTGAAGAGTATGGTAATACCAAATTCTACTGCTTCGACGATTTAGGCGTAGAACCTGCTGGTCGGTTTTACGGCAAGGATTTAAATGTAATGGGTGAAGTGCTGCTCTCTCGGTATGAACTTTACTTGGATACTAAACAAAAAATCAAAACCCATGCTACTACCAATCTCAATGCTGAAGAATTAGAAGAACGCTATGGTAATCGTGTTCGAAGCAGAATGCGTGAGCTGTTTAATTTGATTGCTTTTGATACCAAAGCTTGCGATAAAAGAAATTGAATTTTATATCAAAAAAAATTAAACTGAATGTATTGCTAACCTAATTAGAAATAATTGAAAACTGTTTTTGCTAGCATCCCGTTTTACTATATTAGGGGTTTTAATATTTCGTTCAAATTTATGGCAGACCTATTTACTCAACCTTCAGCAAAAATTGATAATCAAGTACTCTTTTTCAAGTTATATAATTCCAAAGATGAAGACGATTTATTGGATATAATTAATACGTATTCTATAATATTTGACGACTCAAACTGGAAACCATTGGGTGGAAATTTCAGCAATTATGGTGTGGTAAAAAATCAACAATCAAGTCCTATTGCCGCTTTAATAGAAAAAGTTACCAATGCCATTGATGCTTTACTAACAAAATAATGCATTCTTTCGGGAATTGACCCAAAATCTGACACTGCACCGAATTCAATGGATGAAGCCATTCAAAAGTTTTATCCAGAAAATAATTGGGATCTGTCTTCATTTCGCAAAGAGCAAGCCGAGAATATTCAAATTATTGCTGACGGTAAAGGACCAAGAAATCAGCGAAACCAATATCCAACTTCAGTCGTAGTTTATGATAATGGCGAAGGGCAGCATCCCGAAAAGTTTGAGGACACCTTTCTTTCGCTACTTCGTGGTAATAAGAACGACATTCATTTTGTACAGGGTAAATACAATATGGGCGGAAGCGGTGCCATTGTATTCTGCGGAAAAAAACGATACCAACTTATTGCTTCTAAAAGGTACTCGAATGACGGTAATTTTGGCTTCACCCTGGTTCGTGAGCACCCTAAAAAAGAATCTGACCAAGCTAAAGAAACGTGGTATGAGTACTTACTTATTGATGGAAAAATACCTTCGTTCGCAGCTTCAAAACTAGACCTTGGCCTTAACAATCGCCAATTTGAAACTGGCACCATATTAAAACTGTATTCTTATCAATTTCCCAAGGGCTATTCCGGGTTTGCCCAAGACTTGAACCAGAGTATCAATGAGTTTTTATTTCAACCCGCATTACCAATTTTAACAGTCGATACCGCTGAGCGCTATCCAAATAATAAAGTTCTGGAAAATGATTTATTCGGTTTAAAGAGGCGTTTAGCAGCTGAGGAATCCGAATATTTAGACGAAAGCTTTTCAGAGAATTTCTCGGATGATGTCTTCGGAAAAATGAAAGTATCCTGCTACGTGTTCAAAACCAAGGTAAAGGATTATGACCTCAAGAAGACCAAAAAAATCATACAGGATAGATACTTTAAAAATTCAATGGCGGTGATGTTCTCACTTAATGGACAAACCCACGGGCATTATACTTCTGAATTTATTACACGTTCATTAAAGCTTAATCTGTTAAAAAGCCATTTGTTGATTCACGTCGATTGTACCGAAATGAAATATAACTTCCGGAAGGAACTTTTTATGGCTTCCAGGGACAGGCTCAAGGACGGTGATGAAACTCAATTCCTTAGAAGTTATCTGGCAAAAAAATTGAGCTCAAAAGATGGAAGGTTGGCAGAAATAGAAAAACGACGAAAACAGGCTGTTGATATTGATACTTCTTCAAACACAAGTGATTTACTCAAAAGTTTTACCAAAAATCTGCCACTTGATTCTGAGTTGGCAAAATTGCTGAACCAAACATTCAAGCTTGACATAAAAAAGGACTGAGGGGAGGAAGAATCGAACTTCAAATGAAAAAGAACCCACACCTTTTGAGCCTAAAAGATTTCCATCATTTTTTAGAATCGATGCTAACAGTAGTAATAAAAAAGAAGTTGCCACAATACCGCTAAATGGTGAAAAATCGATTCGTTTTTCTACAGATGTAGCCAATGATTATTATGATAGAATTGAAGAACCTGGGGATTTAAGGGTTAGTGTACTCAACATACAACCCAATGATTCCGATGGTGGAAATAAACCTGGTGAACCCAAAGAAATTGATGAAGTTTTTAACGTGGTAAAAAGTAGCCCAAACAAAGGGAAAATAAAAATTTCCCTTAACCCCAAAAATGAATTGAAAATTGGCGACAGCATTCAAATGAAAGCGAGCCTCTCATCACCAAATGGCAATATAGAGGAATTATTTTGGGTAAAAATTACCGACAACAATAAACCAAAAAGTGAGGCACCGAAAAAAGAAAGCGATAATGATTTGTTGGGATTGCCAAAGCTAGTCTTTATGTACAAGAGCACGGATGAGAATTCTGATACGGACGTAACCTGGGAAGCGGTTGAAGAAGCCACAAGCCTTGATGTAGATTATTCTACTGTTATGATTCNAGATGCTGAAGGTGACTTACTCAACCGCATTTTCATCAATATGGACAGTACTGTACTGAAAAACTTCAAATCGAAAGAAAAGAATATCAACCAAGAGCAATTAGAACTTGCTAACCGGAAATATTACACCTCGGTATATTTTCACACTTTGTTTTTATATACAATCAGTAAAAATAGAGGCTATGAGATTAGGCAAAAAGTAGAAGGAAAAGATGAGCTAGAACACGTGGATTTGGGTCAATATCTTAAAGACTTGTTTGACCACTACTATTCAACCTTTATTTTAAATTTTGGTGGTATGGAAGCTATGATGCAGGGAATTGGCGATTAAAACTAAGTGTTTTTCAGCTGAATTATTGTGGTGTGAAAATAATGTCATTATATCCTATCCCAATAGTTGGTATTGGTTTAAATAATCCTATTTTTGTAAGGACAAATTTTGTCTCTAAAATAAAATTCAACAACGATGGAAACATTGGGTGAATATCTCAGAACACTAAGAGAATTGCAAAATCTGCCTATAAGAAAAGTTGCAGCGGCACTAGATATAGACCAGTCCACACTTGGTAAATATGAGAGAAATGAGAGGCTTCCTAAAAGAGAGCTTCTGTCAGACTTTGCCTCATTCTATAATGTTGCTATTTCTGAATTGGAAAAAAAATACTTAACCGACAAGGTTGTATTTACCCTTTTAGAGGAAGAAAATCCAGAGCTTATTTTAGTTGAATGTAAAGACAAATTGAACTATTTAAAAAATAAAAACGGCGAATCGAAAATAAATGAATAAACTAACGTTTACAGGACACGAAACATTTCACTGTCGCCATTTTTGGTTGAAGAAAGGCTACGATTACCTTTCTAAGGGGCAGTCTTTCAAAAACCCTGATGCGGTAACAGCTCTAGGTGTTGGGAAAAATATGGTGATGTCCATTAACTTCTGGCTTAAGGCTTTCGGCATAAATGACCAAGAAGACCAAGCCACCGTATTCGCCGATAAAATCTTTGATAGCAATACAGGTTACGACCCTTTTTTAGAGTATGAAGGTACTTTGTGGTTATTGCACTATAAACTGTTAGACACAAACCTAGCCTCTATTTACCCTTTAGTTTTTAAGGAATTCAGAAAAAGTAGGGTTAATTCACAATTTACAACCCAACAGCTGCTTAGGTATTTGTTAAGGACAGCCACTAACACGGATTTGTTGTTATAAGTGGCTGATTGGAAAATACAGATGAACGCATTGATGTAAATTCAATATTTAACGGTTTTTCAAATGTTTTGCTATCAAAGGCGAGCACAAAGCATTCGTTGAGTACCAAGTCCCCTTTTAAAAATCCGATGGCCAGCAAAATGTTATAGCAATACTTCTGGAATGTTTTTTTGTTTATTGGTTTCAAGCAATCAATGAAGAATCGATAGTTTCCTTCATTTTTACGGTTCAAGAGGTCAAAATCATAATCTTCAACTTTGTACTCAAACATCGTAGCCCAACCTTTTCCTACTGTATAAAATGTTTTCTGAAAATCTTTTAAATCCAGTTTGTTTTTTTGTCCTACTGGCACAACGCATCGATAAAATTTTTCTTGATTTTCGTTTTGATTTTTTTCAGTCGTAAATCCATTGATTGTGCCTTTCGATAGCTTAGCAGAATCTTCTAAATAGTTGATGTCATTCACGAAATAGTTTCTGCCATCTAAATACAGAGTACGATTTTTATTAACCAGACTAAAAGAATAAGAACGTTCAAAATGAATTTCTTTATGGGTCTGTAAACCTTTGAGAATTTCGGAAGTGGTTTCAAATTCATATTCACCATCGCCTTTGGCAAGCATTAAAGTTCTTCCATTCAGATGATGGCCAGGCGCACTAAAAACATAGGTATGGCCTTGAGAAAGATTTTCTATTAAATCTAATGTTTTTTTAAAATATTTTGTTTTTAGGTTTTTCATAGCAAATGTGGTATCAATCTGTAAGTAGTGTTACTGCTTTATACCAATAATAAAATATGGACTTATCCGGTTGTCGTTTTAAATTGTTCAAGAATACCCAATCCTCTTTTTCAACGTTAAGTTCGTTTATGTCTTGTCCTTCGTAATATTCGATTTCTGTTATCTCATCTTGTAACAAAATCGCGTTCAAATAAGCTACTCTGGCCGAAGCTGAAAGAGCTTCCTCGATTCTGAAATTACCCGTCATAAGAAAAGCACTTCCAAAACTGCGTATGCCACGGTTTAAGCCCTCAAACTTCTTTTTCGTTTCAGCAGTTGGATTACGTTCTCTTTTGGCGATGATGGCACAGGTGTTTATGCTATCCCAAAGCACATCTGTTTCTTTGAGGTTTCTTTTGCCGAAATCTTTATCGGAACTGCGATAGGATAGTTCTGCTTTTGCAAAAGCGGAAAAACTTGCCTTAACAATAGACATATCCGTAATGTTTTCAAACAACTTTCCTAAATCGAACAACTGCTTACAGATTTCCATTGTAAATAACTGGTCGCCCTTATAATATGGAATACCGATGGTCTCTGGNGCAAAAGCAGTAAGCTTATCGCCACAGATGGAATTTACCGAAGGTGTGGCAATTGATATGATAGGGTCATCAACCGATAGCCAAGGAATNTNAACGGAAGATTCTATAANNTCTGGATAATGTGGACTGTCAAAAAGAATATCCAACAGAATAGTTCCAGGAACGTTCGGGTTGTAAACCGAATCAAATTCAAAAGTATAATGTGCCTTTGGAACGCCTTCNTTATAACTTCGGCGTNCATTCAACGTGTGGCTTTTAAAATGTGAATTGGCAACAACCGCATCAAGAATTTTTTCCAACGGTTCACGCTCTGTACTTGATATGATATCGATATCGATTGAAAACCGATTGCCTTCTTCAAGTAAAAGAACAAGCGACGTACCGCCTTTAAAGACAAAATCAAGTCCTTCTATCTTTAGATGTTCTAACAAAGAAAATGCGTGTACCATTTTTTCCAAAATGGTCACATTAATGCCCTTGTGTTCTTTTTTTGCTCGGAAAGTATCCAACCATTCTTTTGTGAAGCTTTTGTTTTCAATCATTGATGATGTCCTCTAAAATATTCGGTATGTGATTATTCATAAATTGCTTGATTTCCAGTTCTTTCTTTCGTCTTTTCGCATAACTGAAAAGTTTTGTGAAATTAATATTGTATCGCTCAAGTATCTTTTCATAAATGTTTATGAGTTCAGAGCCTTGGTAAAAATGGAACAGGTTTTCATCTACAAACAAATCCACCATTATTTTTTCAAGTGAGGCGACGGGAACTACATTTTTTTTGTCTTTCAGCTTATTTATGGGTGCTCTTGTAACAAGACGCTTTATGACCACGGGAACAGCACTCTCGGAAATGTAGAACTCAATTTCCTTGTCATCTGGATTCAAGAAAAAATTCATTTTCAAGGAGTCATTTAGATAGTAATAGACTGATTCGGTAAATTCCTTCTCTACTTCCACAACTATCATTTGGTTGGACACTTGATGCTGTGTGAATTCATTGAGCCATTGGTTCTCCCATATAGCATATTGGATTTCCTCGAATCGTTCATTTATCTTGCGTGCTATCTTTAGAACGCTATCTGACAAAACTGGCTTATACTTTGGCTTATAAGAAATTACGTAAAGTCCACGCCCAATAGTTTTGATAATGTCCTTTTTCTTCAGGTCATAAATTCGCCAACTAAAGGTACTTTCCTTCAAATCTGGTTCAAAGTCCAGATAGAACTGAAATAGTTCGTCCCTATCAAAAGAACCACGTTCCTTAAATGCTTCTATAAGTTTATTTTCTACAATCTTTGGCATAACCTTTATATCAAAACTTTGCCAAAAATACAAAAAAGTGGTAAATATTTGAAATCTAATTATTGCCACTATATAATTAAAGTGGTAAATATTTGAAATTATACAATTTTACGTGAGTAGAAAAATCCAGTTTGAGGTACTGGATGAACCTTTATTGATGCTATACTATGACATTGTATAAACTTCATCGAACAACTTCTTATCTAACCGTTCTTGTTGGTCAAAGGTTTTTTTCAACGTATGGTGCAATACTGCATTGAACGCATTGTAACCCAACCAAAGATTAGGCTCTTCATTAAGCAACAAGGCTTCGTAATTCAATATTTCAAGAACTTTACGAGACTTTTTTGAAGGGTCACTGTTCTTATCGCTACATTCGTATCTAAAGAGCTTAGTCTTATCGAGAACTGCTTTTACAAATTCCTGCGCGTCGATGATTTTAAATTCCTTCATCTTGTCGAATTTCTTGGTAATGGTATAGAACTCATTGTCCAGAAATTTCTCGAATAGATTGTTCAACCTTGGCATTAAAAGGTCGGTATTGTTCTTACTATGTTTGATGGAAAACTCAATTTCAGCCTGTGAAACGTGCAGGCCATTTGAACATACTTTTCTATAAAACCCAAAATGACCAGAGGTCTTTTCGCTACCATCATACGAGTTCTTGAACCGAAGCATTGGTAGTATCAAGTCCTTATCATTCTTAACCGTAAACTGGCTTTTGTCATCGATTATAAAATCGGTAATGAACGACCGGTCATTTTTGTTGATGGTGCGCTTGTGAAAGTTCAACTGGGCATCGGTTAGCATTTCCTCAGCTTTTCTGAAGAACAATTGATTTGGAATGTGGCCATAACTGTTAGATACCACGTTAACGATTTTGCCATTTGAAATTATGACGTTTTCGAGCCCTCGTCGGGATTCCATCTGTGTCAAAGTTTTTAAGGATTTCATTTCTGATGGAACGAAGATTTCATCCTGTTGCAAATTTTGTAAATACATAGCTTTTGAATTTAAGATTAAACATTTTTTAATAACACCGCATAATAGATTGGATGCTTTTCTCTGTAATAAGCCAAGTGGCTTTCCGCACCTTCGATGTTATAATTTTCTTTACTCGATTGATAATGTATTTCGGCCTCTTGTGGCGAAATTTTAGATTTTTCAGATACTCGTTTCATAATGATATATTTTGATTAAACAATATTTGAGCAGTACCCAAACGGAAGCTAAAATCTCAGCTCAAAAGGAAACGGAATAAATAAGCGTAGGGTGTAGCGATGGCTTTATGCCGTAGTCTTTTGATGGGTGTATTTTACGAGTTTATCTTTGCGCTAACTATTGATTGATAACCCTTCCTTGTAAATACATATTTTTGGTACTATCATAAAAAAGAAGAAGGGCCAGCACGAATGCCGACCCTTCTTCAAACAACAAAAGCTAATCGTTGAGTTCCTGAATTTGCTTTTCAAGAACCGTGATGCGCTCTTTCAAACGTGCTTCACGCTTGTCTCGTTTTTCGGCATATTCCTTTTCTATGCCGGCAATCTTGGATTTGTAATATCCTTGCATTGCGCTGTAGAATGAAATTTTTGTCAGCTTATTTCCGTGATGGCTTTCGCGAAAATGAACTTT
>PALG01000004.1 GCA_002707025.1 Flavobacteriaceae bacterium
CTGATTATTCTAATGTGTCTCTAACTTCTCCACAGGTTAACATTGCCTCACCATAATATGGATTTCGGATTTCTTCTTCTAAACTTATCCAATAAGCTCCCTTGTTGTTGTCTGCCATTGGACAAAACTGGATATATACGTTTGTATTAACCCCAAAGAGCTGTACACTACTAATCATATGCGCAGACAAATGCTTAAAATGTCCTCTTTGCTTTGAAATATCTGTACTACCAGAAATAGCATTCGCTGAAGCATTTAATTCCTTCTGAATGGTCATCCAATGGTTGTGTGCTTTTTCATCGGACAGCAACTTCATATCAACATTTTTTAAGGATTGGATTATTTGCTTTCCTGCTTGTTGTGCACTTTTAGCATCGTCATTAACCAAAGCATCTTTTACAAGGATATAATCATCAAAAACCTGCTTCAATTGATTTTGAAATTTCTTTGAAACAGCTATCCTTTCTTTCATTTCAGAATGGTCTGTATTCACCACATTATCCCCAGTATTGTTTCCTTGCATACCCAAATGCCCTTCGTGGCCAGTCATTGTCTTACCTCCTGCAGTGTTCATCATACTTTTCTTGCCCTGTAACTGTGCAGCAGCATCTACGGTAAATGTGCCATTGGTAACCACTTCATCTCCATTTTCAAGGCCTTCAAGTATGGTATAGGTGTCTCCATTGGCATTACCAAGTAAGACTTCTCTCATTTCAAAAACAGCCTCGTTAGGATTTGTTTTGACATAAACCACAGAACGTTCACCAGTCCACATCACAGCTGTAGCAGGAACTGTTATTTTATTTGTGGTGTTTTCTTGAGTACCTTCAATTTTACCTTCAACAAACATTCCTGGTTTAAATAGGTCGTTTTTATTATTTAGTACCGCTCGTACCACGATAGTTCGCGTTGCTGAATTTAATAGTGGGTCTATAAAAGAGACTTTTGCATCAAATACTTCGTTACGATATGCGTTGGTAGTTACTTTAATGGTCTGTCCTACTTTCAAGGAAGCAATTTGGTTTTCATAGGCATCAAACTCTGCCCATACCGTATTGAGGTTGGCTATTTTATATAAGGGTTGCCCTTGTTTTACATAGTCCCCTTCTTCAACCATTTTCATTGTTACCGTTCCTGATACAGTTGCAAAAACTGGAAAGTATTCTTGCACTTTTCCAGCTGACTCAATAGCGTTAATTTGCTTTTCGGAAAGCTTCCATAATTTCAGTTTATTCCTTACAGCCTTGTACAATTCGGGTTGCGACTCTTTTAAGGATGATGCGGTAAGCAATTCTTGCTGTGCTGCAACCAAGTCTGGCGAATATATCGTAGCCAAGCGCTGGCCTGCGCCTACACGTTCTCCAGTAGAATTAACATATAATTGTTCTATTCTACCTCCAAAATAGGTTACCTGTACAGCATTAGATTCTTCATTGGCTTTTATCTTTCCAGATAATTTTAGGATATTATTTCCAATCTCTCCCTGACCAACAATGGATGTTTGAATATTGGCCAATGCCATTGCATTATCTGTCATTTTAAACTGGTCTGCCATAAGACCATCTGCTCCTGCTTCAGCAGGTATTAAATCCATTCCGCAAATAGGACAATCTCCAGGTTCCGGTTGCATAATCTGTGGGTGCATAGAGCAGGTCCACATTTGGTTGGAAGCAATTTCTTCGGAATGGTCGTGCTCATCTTTGGTGTTGCCTTCAGATGAAGTTCCAAAAATAAGATACCCAGCCAATAAGCCCAGTACAACAGCAACACCTATGTAAATGATGTTCTTTTTCATTATTTTATATTTATTTGTTATTTTCTAATCTTTTTATCATCGCCTTCATTTCGGCAATTTCTTTTTCTTGTGCTTTGATAATATCTTCTGCCAACTTTTTAACTTCTGGGTCTTGAATATCTGCTCGCTTACTTGTTAAAATAGCGATAGAGTGGTGCGGTATCATTGCTTTCATATACAACACATCACCTATAATTGGAGCTTGGGCTCTCACAAGACCATACGCGCCAGCAAAAAGAATAATACTTCCCAAAACAATTGCTATATTCTTCTTTCTATTTTGATACATATTACGCATAGCCACAAACATAATAATGGCCATAGCTGCAATACCTAAACAGCTCATATAAAAGCGTGTAAGACTAAAATAAACGTGATCTATTTCATAAGAGTTAAGGTACATTGTAATGTACATTGCTACGAAAGATGCTGCAAGCATCAATACAAATTTCGTGTAGTTGTTTTTCTTTGAGTTTTCCATTTTATGTTGATTTTAGTGTTACTTATTTACGTTTCTTTTTAATTATTTTTCTTACTGTAGGTGATGATGTATACCATAGTAAAAAACCGCTTAATACTGTTATTAAACCTAATAGCGAAAAGGCTCGTAATACTATAGTGTTAAAATTATCCCTTCCCTCATAATCCATTGTATNTGTCATCCATAAAAAATCGAACCAGCGCCACGCTCTATGCCTCACCGTTTGGAATTTTGCATCGGTTACTGAAACGTAGGCCTTTAGAGCTTCATCGGTGTCATAAGAGATGACATAGGCTGGCAACAATTTTTCTCGATATTCGTGGTGGTCACCCACTTTGTTTATTTGTTGGATATTAGCCACTTTTAAATTCTCTCTCATTTGGTTTTTAGCAATGTACAAGGCTTCTTCTTCTGAAATGGTCTCTTTTGCTTCGCCAGTTCTCGCATTATACAATTGTTGATTGTTTACCCAATAATAGGGTTCGTTATTGATATCCCTAATTTCTATATCACGAATGCCTTCATTACTTTTAATAAGCGAAGGACTAATAAGGTTGTCAAAGCTTTTTGGCACATACTCCATATTACGGAATTGGTCACCGTGAATGTCATCAATGTTTGTCCAACTAAAGTACATTCCACTAATCGTCCAAAACAGAAATTGAATCCCTAGAAAGATGCCTAAATAGCGATGAATCTTTCTTATTTTTAATGCTGTATGCCTATTTACCATTATGGGTTCACTTTAAAGTTGAAACTAATTGACACTTTTTCCCAAGCCAAAGAAATAGCCCCTTCATTGTTTTCAACTTGATTAATTTTATATTCTAAATGCTCTGTTATTTCCTCTGAAAGGTTTGGTTTAACTTTAAAACGTAGTATATCATCCTTCTCATTGTAGTCATCTTTTCCGTGTTGATTCCAGTTAGAATTAAAAATAATTGTCCATTCATTTTTTGAAGAGATAGTAAAGAACCCATACTTCCCTGCTGGTAGTACCTTACCATCAATAGTTAAATCTTTATTGGATTCTATCCACGTGGCCATATGGGCGCCTGCTTGCCATATCTGGTCATAGGCGAGTAATCCACCAAAAATAATTCTGTCTCTAACGCCAGGTGATGAATAATCAATATGGATGTGGGCATCGCCTATCATTGCCATTGTTGAAGTATGTGGACTCAACGGTTTTTTTGCTGACTCCGATGAAGACTCTGTATTAGGGTTTTCAGGAATTGTTTTTGATTCTTTTATTTCTTGTTTACAGCTTATAAAAAAAAGTGCGTAACATAGGAAAAGACCAAAAGGAATATATTGTCTCATTAGTTTCTATTTTATATTTCTTGAAGATGAATGCGTTTTGATTATTTTCCAATTACCATCCACTTTCTTTAAGATGGATGTTGCCACTCCCTTTTTCTTTATAGTTCTTGTGTCACCTTTCTCATCTGCTTTAAGGACGATAGTGTAAATATAGGTTTCGGTAGTAAATGCATAAGGTGCATCTACTTGCACATCAATTTCGTAATCGGAAAATTCAAATTTTTTGAAATGACCCAATTCCGGACCTAAATGATGTTCTATGTAGTTTGCATAGGAGCCTTCGACACCTCCTGATTCAAAGACTTCGGAATCTTTGGTAAATAATTCGAAAGTGCCTTCTGTCGTTAGGTTTTGCAACGCATCTTTGTAAGATTTCATTACTTTTAGAACAGCTTCTTTATCTGTTCCTCTCTCTACGTTTTGGCTAAACATTTGGCCAGTGGCAAACATAAATAGCATTAAGAATGTTGTTAGTTTTAGTATTTTCATAATTTTAGTTTTATAATATTTTATTTATTTACGTGTATTCTATTTATGTTGGCTATACCAAATACGAGTACCAAAAAGCTTAAGAAAACTTCCATCATCACTAAAAGTTTACCTGAAATAGTTAATGGTACCACATCCCCAAACCCGACCGATGAAAAAGTAATCAAGCTGAAATAAATAAACTCGAAAAATTGTGGTATAAAGGAACGATTGAGTGGTGTAGTGGATTTAAAATTTTCCGAACTTAAAGTATATAATGCTTGGTAATCGGCTGAAAAAGAAAGGACAATCAAAATAATTAATACTGCAAATAATGTAAGAACGTGCGTAAGCTGATGACTTTCGCCTATTATTTTACTTAACTGAATAAATGTGAGCCTGACTATAAAAATCGTTTTTATCAAGGCCATACCAACAATTAACAACTCTAAAAAATGGCTATCAGAATCCAAATCTGCCCATAGAGTATAGCTTAACGATAGTGCAATAACTACACTTGCAGTAAGTAGTACTTTTTTGAAAAGTTGTTTATAAAACCCTGTACTTTCAGGTTTTTCTATTTTGTTTTCTTGAGCCATTTTAATTTATTCTCTTAACTGAATACTTGAAGTGTCAACGCACCACCAACTATTAGGATAAGTATTGTATAGACTATATAACTAATCCATTTTTTAACAACTAATTTTTCAGTTGTATGTTTGCAACCATCTTTGCAACAATCTTTCATTTTCTTTGTTAAATCAAATTCCTGTTCTTTTATATGTTCATTTTAAATAGTACTTGAAAATGAGAGTTAACTCTAACCATCAATCAAAAAATAGATGTTCCTTTCATAGTCAAGTACTTTTAACTAAATTCCTCTTTTTCAATTTTTAATACCTTTAAGGAAAGAGGTTCTTTTTTACTAATCTTTAAATCTTCTACCTCTTTCCCTATAGGCTGCTATTAATTAGGGTAATACCTATTTTGTGCCTGACAAGGGAAGGAATTAACACTAACCATCAACATTTTTCCTTCCCGTGGCAGGACTTAAAGACTATTAATATTTCCTTAAGACTGGAACCATTCTGTTAACTAATAAACCAGAAAGATTCCAAAACTTAAGGAGGGGATTATCTAATTAATAGTCTCTTTTACTTTTCCACACTTAAGCATCTTACTGCCATAATATGGATTTCTCACTTGGTCACTGCTACTCAACCAAGAACTACCACCATCATACATTGGGCAAAACTGCTCGTACAGCGTGCTTTCAGTACCTGTAATTGCTACCATATCTGAAATATCCTTGCTCAAAGTTTTAAAATGCTCTCTTTGATGACTCATTTCACTTTTTGCAATATGCTCTGCGTGCTCAGTTGCATCTTCAATAATGTCTGCCAATTCTTTTTGTTCTTCAGCCGTATAACTTGATGCGTCAAATGCTTTTAGTGAAGCGGCCAATTTAGCACCTTCTTGTGCCGCTTTTTTTGTATCATCTCCTACCAAAGCATCCTTTAAGTTGAAATAATCATTTAAGATTGCCTCTGCTTTTGCATCATTGTTCATATTCATCATTTTACTATGGTCCATTTTCATAGTTCCGTGATCGTGGTTCATTTTTTCTTTTTCCTGTGCATTGGTAAAAGAAACTGCTAACAATAGCATTGCAGCTATACTCATTTTAAAATTTTTCATTTTCTTATTATTAATTAATTATTATTTATATACTATCTTTTAATTGTTCTACCCACTTGATTAGTTCCTGTTTTTCAGTTTCTGAAAAGCTTGCATCTTTGTGAATCAATGTGTAAGAATCCAAAGGCATTTTATCACTTTCAATCTGTTTGATGATAGACCTTAACTTGCTCTTTTTTCTTCTATTTGATAACGAATCCCATTCATTGAAATTAAGTTCGGCTTTTCCTTCTTTGATATGGTCTTCCAAAAACCAAGCAATAGGCTGTACTTTATTGTACCAAGGATATTGCGTATTGTTACTGTGACAATCATAGCAGGAAGTTTGCAACTTGCTCTTGATGTGGTCTGGCACAGAGTTGACCAACATAAAATCAGTTTTTGGAACGACATCGCTTTGGTTACGCTCTGTGGGAACAAACTGTATGCCCACAAACGCCACCAATAAAACCACTGCTATGATTTTTACAATTTTCATCTAATTGATTTCTTTTTGTACCTTACCACAGGTCAACATCTTACTTCCGTAATACGGGTTTTTTATATCTTCACTCATACTCAACCACGCACTTCCACCATCATACATTGGGCAAAACTGTTGGTATAAAGTATTTTCCGTTCCTGTAATTGCGACCATATCGGTAATATCCTTGCTCAATATTTTGAAATGTTCCCTTTGATGGTCCATAGCACTTTCCGCAATGTGTTCGGCGTGCTCAATGGCATCCTCAAAAATGTCGTTCAATTCGCTTTGTTGTTCAGCCGTATATTTACTACTGTCAAAAGCTTTTAAAGAAGCGACCAAGGTTTTTCCTGCTTCGGCTGCCTTTTTTGTGTCATCAGAAACCAATGCATTTTTCAATTCAAAATAATCTTTAATGATAACTTCTGCTTTGGCATCCTGATTGTTATTTGCCATCATTTTGTCTGAACTCCCTATCTCATCATTGTCCATCATTTCATTATGCTCCGTCTTGTCTCCATCGTGGTGCCCATCGGCATTGTTGTGTTCGTTTTTGTTGTNTTTACAAGACACTGCTATTAAGGTTATAAAAGCTATCGCTACTATACCTAATGTTGATTTTAATTTGCTCATTTTGTTTAATTTAAGTTTGTGTTTATTTGCATTAAATTTTGAAATGTATTTTATAATTTTTCGATTACGTTTTCTAGCATTGCAGTTATTTCGTTGGCAATCTCATTCAATTTTTCATTCTCCACTGCCTGCATTGATGCCATTGGGTTTACGGCTGCCACTTCAATGACTCCTGCTTCTATTTCCTGAACTATGACATTGCAAGGCAACATTGTTCCAATTTTATCTTCTATCTGCAAAGCTTTGTGTGCGTAAGGAGGGTTACAGGCTCCTAGTATCCTATACTTTTTAAAGTCTACGTCCAGTTTTTTCTTTAGGGTTACTGTTACATCAATTTCCGTAAGTATTCCAAACCCTTCTTCTTTCAATCTTTGTGTAACTTTATCGATAACATCTTCAAAAGTTCCATTGATTGTTTTATTAAAATAATATTGCATCTTTTATTTTTTTGAATTAATGACTTGTTTTCTTTCTTCATATTCTTCCTTGGTGATTTCACCATTGGCATACCGGCTGTCTAAAATCTCTTCCGGACTTTCTCGCTTGAGGATTTTGTTTCCATTTTTACTTGCATATAGAACAATCCCCAAGACAATCACTCCTAATACAATAATCCACGTGTACATCATAACTTTATCTTTTTTAATTAAAATCTAGCTAATAATCCACCACCCCAACCATATCGGTTGTTATAGTTTGCTTGGATTGAAAAATTACGTGAGAGGATATACGAAGCCCCTACCAACCATTGGGTTTCACCTTCAAAGGCTTTGTTATCCTCTAAATCATTTACCAAACCAAAGTCTGCCCTATACTCGTATTCGCCTTCCAGAAAAATTCTAGGAAAAATCAACAACTCTCTGTCCAGACGTATTCTTGGACGCAGTTGATTATCCATACTCACATCTACGTTAAATCTGTAAGGCGTAAAATATTTAACACCTACCAACCCTACGGTATTAAATGTATCATAAGAATCTGGTGTTGATGTTTCAGTATTTACTCCTGCATAAATTCGTACCCAATCATTGAGATACCTATTATAGTTTACTTCGGCTTCAAGGTTTTTGTTATAATCGAGCTCCGCTCTTAAACCAAATTCATTGCGGATATTGCTCGACATTAAAAAAAGTTCATTAAAGTTTGAGCCTAAACGTGCTGCCCCCCACGAATAATAATGGTCTGTCTCATCGATAAGTTTCTGGACTGGATATTCTTCCATCCTTTTGTCTCTTGGCGTATCATAACTGAAAACCCTTGCCATACCGCCCATCATATGATACAATATGTGGCAGTGAAAAAACCAGTCGCCATACTCTTCGTTATAAAATTCAATAATAACTTTCTGCATTGGTGGTACGTTCACTGTATGCTTTAATGGTGAGCGTTCTCCTTTTTCATTGATGACCCTGAAATAATGACCGTGCAAATGCATTGGGTGATGCATCATCGTGAGGTTATTGAGTGTAATCCGCGTTACTTCTCCTCCCTTAATTTTTATTTTATCGGTTTCTGAAAGTGGCACACCATTCATACTCCATACATAACGATTCATATTGCCTGTTAGGTTAAGTAGCAGTTCATTCACTGGTAAATCTGCCTTGAATTCAGTTTTTTCTTTTGCCTCTAAAAAATCATAGTTGAAGTAGGTCTTACGCTCTTCGTAATCAAATGAGGAAGTATCCTTCTGCATCTTGGACATATTGTGCTGCATATGGTCTTTCATTTTATCTGAATCTCCTATTTGGTTCATTTGCATTGAGTCCTTTTTCATTTCCATCGTATCATCCATCTTCATTTGGTTGCTCATTTTGCTGTCTTTCATTGACATATTATCGTGCATCCCCATTTTCATCTGGCCGTCTTTCATATCCATCTTCATTCCATACTTCTGCATTAAAACTTCAGGTGTGTTCTTCTTTTTGTTTCCTACCATTGCAGGNGCGCCCATTTTCATATCCATTTTAGCCATTTGCTTCATCATCTCTATCTTATCAGGTCTGTCTATTATTTTAGCTGGATAAAGGGTNCCATTTCCTAATTGTATAGAGGTATGACCAGAGCCATCTTGTGCNGTNGCNGTAACNTCTAAAGTACCTTCGGGAATGGTAACGATAACATCATAGGTTTCTGCGATACCAAAAAGGAAACGACTTTTCGCCACTGGTTCTACATCGATACCATCGCCCGAAACCACCATAGGGTTTCCTCCCCCAAAATCCATCCAATAATATGTNGAGGCCGATGCGTTAATAAAGCGGAGNCGCACTTTTTCACCAGTTTTAAACTCTGGATATTCCGCTAATTTTTTACCGTTGGACAAAAATGCGGGATAATAAATGTCGGCAATGTCAGCACCTTCCATACGGTCTCTCCAAAATTTAAGCTGAGCACCTAGAGCACCTTCTGAAATGACTCTACTNANTGGAACTGCTGTACCTTTTTTAACTTGATACCATTCGTTTCCTCTTTTAAGGTTTCGCAATACATTCATAGGTTTTTCATTAGTCCAGTCAGANAGCACTACAACTAAATCTTTGTCATATTCCAATGTTNTCTCCTTTGGTTGAATGANTATTGAACCATAAACACCGCTNTGCTCNTGTAACATCGTGTGGGAATGGTACCAATATGTTCCTGATTGATTAATTGGAATTCTATATTGAAATGTTGTACCAGGCTTTATTGGTGGTGTGGTTAAATATGGAACACCATCAAAAAAGTTGGGAAGTATTAAACCGTGCCAATGCACAGAGGTTTCTTCATCCATTTTATTGGTAACATTTATTATGGCTAGGTCTCCTTCATTAAATTCCAAAACTGGCCCAGGAATTCCACCATTGATGGTCATTCCCTTAGCGGTTACACCGCCAAGCGTCATTTTATTTTCTTCAATGATGAGGTGATACTCCTTCACAGGTCGGCCTTCTTCTTTTCTATCCGCTCCGTTTGTGCCTACTTGGGCAAAAGTAAATGAGGTAAATAGTAATAATGCAAGTATGTGTATTGTTCTCATTTTTATTGTGTTAAATAATTAATCAAGGCATATTGTATATAATAACCTTTAATGGATTCGATAAGGTTTATTTGAAACTTCAATTGCAATTCCTGTACATCTAAAACATCATTAAAATTGATAGTACCAGTCTCATAATTTTTTATCAGGATTTCTTCGGCATCATTTGCCTGTTTTAAATTATCGGTTTGTACATTAAACTTAATCCTTGTAGCATTCCTGTTATATAGTGCTTGTGCCAAAAGCGTTTTAAGTTTATTCAACCTATCTTCTTTTTGTGATTTTATTTCCAACTGCCTCAATTCATTTTGCTTTGTGACAGACTTATATTTATTATTGAAAATGGGAATAGAAATGGAAACCATTGGCATTACAATATCTTTTCCATTATCTGCGAAGTTCATATCAGGGCGTTCTGAAACTGGTACATAGTCCAACCCAAAACCAATATTGGGAGCACTTTCCTTTTGGTTCAATAACTCTGACTGCTCAACAGATTCGTATAGTTTGTCGTATTTGATTAGTTCAGGGTTCAATTGAAGGTTCTCATTTAGAACCAGAGGGTCAACATCTGGAATCATCATTTGATTTACAACCTCTACTGCAATAGTTTCGTCACGATTTAAGAGATTATTGAAGAGTACTTGCTCTGCCAGATAATCTTGTTCCAACACTTCTTTTTGCTGAACCAGTTCATTTTGTCGTATTTGGAGGCGAAGAACATCCACAGCAGAGGCCTTCCCTACTTCTACAGACGTAAGGGCAAGACGTTCATAGGTTTCCAAAAGCTGAATATTTTTATCCAAGACAAGCTGTTTTGCACGTATGGAATAGAGCATATAGTAGGATTGAGACACGGATAATGCTAATTTCCTTTTTGCAACTGAAATATCTACATATTGAGCTTCGGCCATAGATGAGGCATAATTTTCTCTTGCTGAAATGGTGCCAAACCACGGTAACATTTGCGACACTGAAAAACGAGCACGTTGTGCACCTGTTCTTGTTTCAGGTTCGCTTACAAAATAACCTGCTCCCACAACAGTATTGGGCAACCAATCAGCTTCATTAACTTTTTCTTCAGCGATATTGTACCGCAATTCAAAAGCCTGAATTTCGGGATTGTTCTTTTCTGCTTCCAGAATATAGGATGCTAAATCTTGCGCATTTACTTTAGCGAAAGCGAAAAAAATCAATCCTATTAAAATTATATATCTCATTTTGTGGCTCTTTTTAATTGAAATTCGTGTTTCCAGCTAAACAGGACTGGTACAACAAATAGGGTTACAAGTGCAATGAGCATCCCTCCAAAGGAAGGTATTGCCATCGGAATCATTATATCGCTACCACGACCCGTTGATGTCAATACAGGTAATAAGGCGAGTATTGTTGTAGCCGTTGTCATTAAACACGGACGAATACGTTTTTCCCCAGCTTCAACAACGGATGCTCTTATTTCTTTCTTGGTTTCAGGTGTGTTTTTATCAAAAGTCTGAGTGAGGTATGTTGCCATTACAACACCATCATCCGTGGCAATACCAAACAGGGCGATAAAACCAACCCATACAGCAACACTTAAGTTTATGGTATGCATCTGGAAAAGGTCTCTAAGGTTTTCGCCAAAGAAGTTGAAATTCAAGAACCAATCTTGACCGTAGAACCATATCATTAAAAAACCTCCTGCAAATGCTACTGCGATACCTGTAAATACCATAAGTGAAGTGCCTACAGAACGGAATTGGAAATAAAGAATAAGGAAAATAATGATAAGTGCAAGAGGTACAACTACACTTAAAGTCTTTTCAGCTCGTAATTGATTCTCATACGTACCTGTAAATCGGTAATTAATACCTTTTGGTACGATAAGTTCTCCATTATCAATTTTTTCTTGAATAAGAGCTTGGGCATTTTCCACCACATCTACTTCTGCGAAACCATCTAGTTTATCAAAAAGGACATAACCTACTAAAAATGTGTCTTCACTCTTAATCACTTGTGGTCCTTGTTCATATCGAATAGTTACCAGTTCGCTCAATGGCACAGGATTTCCTTTTTCTACTGGAACATAAATACCCTTTAAATCCTCTGGGTTTGCACGTAATTCCCTTGGATAGCGTACCCTAATACCATAACGCTCTCTCCCTTCAACAGTCTGCGTAAGTACCATTCCACCCACAGATATTTGTATAACCTGTTGAACTTGCTCTATGGTAACACCATAACGCGCCAATCGTTCTCTATCAATATCCAATAGTAGATATGGTTTACCTACAATACGGTCGGCAAAAACAGCTTCATCTTTTACTCCATCTGCTTCTTTTAGGATGTTTTCCAATTTTACTCCAAAGGCTTCAATCTCTCTTAAATCTTGTCCTTTAACCTTAATCCCCATTGGTGCTCGCATACCAGTTTGTAGCATTACCAAACGTGTTTCGATAGGTTGTAATTTAGGTGCTGAAGTAACTCCAGGCAACTTTGTAACTCTAACAATTTCCTTCCAAATATCATCTGGTGATTCAATTTCAGGTCGCCAGTTTCTGAAATATTCTCCGTCATCATCAGGAATCAGTTGTGAGCGATGAACCGAAAATGGGTCTTTGATTTTGGAAATATCATAGTCGGCGGCTTCATTGACTTCGCTATTCGGGTTTATAACTAAACTTCCATCTTTCAGAATAAAAAGTCCGTCTTCGTTGACTTTAAAACGTTGCCTTTCTCTCTTCTCATTAAGGATATACTCTGATTTATATTGAATAACATTTTCATACATTGATAATGGTGCTGGGTCTAATGCCGATTCTGTACGACCAGATTTACCAACTACAGTCTCAATTTCAGGAATACTGGCCACTGCCATATCCAATTGCTGCAACACACGTTTGTTCTCTTCAACACCAGCGTGGGGCATTGATGTGGGCATTAAAAGGAAAGAACCCTCATTGAGAGATGGCATAAATTCCTTACCTGTATTATTCATAATCATAACTCCAAAAATCACGATGGCAGTAGGTACAGAAAGGAATAATAGCTTGTTGCGTAATGCCCAATTTAAAATTCGTACATAATAGTTTCGGAAAAGGGTAAACACGCCCAAAAGACCAAAACAGATAAGTCCTACAAAAATTAAATTCATAAAGATGCTTCTATCAACTCCCAATGGTCGCCAATACTCTGCCAATAAAAATATAATGGCGAAAGCAGACACAAATATGTTGATGATGTTGGCACGCTTTGATGTAATCTTTTCTTTTAGTGAAAGGAAGCCTACAACTCCAAAAGCAACTAATATTAGCCCAAGTGGATAACCCAAAATAATTGCGATGATACCTATAATAATCAATGCTCCATTTAGCATATAACTAAAAGAAGTTTTTATGTTTCTTTTCTTAAAGAAATATGCGGCAAAAGGTGGTATTAAAAATAAGGCCACAATTAAGGACGCTGTTAAGGCAGCCGTTTTTGTAAATGCCAATGGCCTGAATAATTTACCTTCGGCACCTATCATTGTAAATACAGGAATGAAACTTATAATAGTGGTCATTACTGCGGTCAATATCGCTCCCGACACTTCGGCAGTCGCATTATAAACAACGGTGTTCATTGGCAAATTCTGGTCATTTTCATCAATATGCCGCAGCACATTTTCCGAGAGAATAACACCTACATCGACCATTGTACCAATTGCAATGGCAATACCAGACAAGGCCACAATATTGGCATCAACATTGAACAGCTTCATCGAAATAAAAACCATTAACACAGCTACTGGTAATAAGCCCGAAATCAATACCGATGCTCTTAAATTATATACCATTATAATAATTACAAAAATGGTAATTAAAATTTCTAATGTGAGGGCTTCATCAAGCGTGCCCAAGGTTTCTTGAATGAGTTCTGTTCTATCATAAAATGGAACAAACGTTAGTTGTGAAGTTCTACCGTCACTCAACGTTTTTGATGGCAAGCCAGAGCTTAATTCATGGATTTTTTCCTTTACGTTATTGATGACTTCCATTGGGTTGGCGCCATATCGTGCCACTACCACACCACCAACAACTTCCGCCCCTTCTTTATCCAACAGACCTCTTCTTGTAGCAGGGCCGTGGGAAACTTTGGCAATATCTTTTAACCTTATAGATGTAAAATCTTCTGATGTTACCACCGCATTTTCCAAATCGGCAATAGATTTGACATAGCCCAAACCACGTATAAGATATTCTGCCTGATTGATTTCTAGTGTTTGCGCACCCACATCCTGATTGCTTTGCTTAACAGCTTTTACAACTTCATTCAAGCCAATTTTATACTGCCTCATCAACTCTGGATTGACATCAACTTGGTACTCTAAAACATAACCACCGATTGAGGCGACTTCAGAAACACCACTTGCCGAAGACAGTGCATATTTTACGTAGAAATCCTGAATGCTTCGTAATTCCTGTAAATCCCAACCTCCGGTTACATTGCCATTTTCATCACGCCCTTCGAGGGTATACCAGTAAATTTGTCCAAGACCAGTTGCATCAGGTCCCAATGCTGGATTTACTCCATCTGGAAGTAATCCAGCAGGTAAGGAATTNAATTTTTCAAGAATACGGCTTCTACTCCAATAGAATTCGATATCCTCTTCAAAAATGATATAGATACTGGAAAACCCAAACATAGAAGAGCTACGAATGGTTTTTACACCAGGTATTCCGAGAAGGGATGTGGTTAAGGGATAGGTAATCTGGTCTTCAATATCTTGTGGGGAACGACCATTCCATTTCGTAAATACGATTTGTTGATTTTCGCCTATATCAGGTATGGCATCAACAGCCACAGGGTTTCGTGGTAGTGAACCAGTGTTCCATTCAAAAGGTGCGTTTACGACTCCCCAAGCCACAAATAAAGCTAGTAGTAAAACAGCTACTAGTTTATTTTCTATTAAAAATTTAATGCTTTTATTCAGCATAAAAATGAGTTTTAAGTAATTATGATTCTAGTTGAAAAACCAACAAAAAGCGGTTTAGTCCTAACAAATTAATGCCGGACTACACAAATAATTACTTAAAAATCAAATAAGGAAAGTTTGGTCTAAAACTTGAACATCCCGTATTAAGGGGGGTGGCGAATAGTCTTTAAATGACGTTATATTCGCTTCGTTAGACTCAAATAAATATATGTAAGATTGAACTAATGCAACAACAAAAATCTGTTGTTCTTTATCCAATTTATCAAAAGAAGTCTTTAGGGTGTCCTGACCTTGAACTAGCAATTGCTCATCACTACAACAATTTTTCTTTGTAATGTCACAATCTGTTGAAGTGGAAGTTTTTTGCAGGTCCATTCCGCAGGTTTCGACTTTCCCAAACAAGGAAGTATCTACTAAAATATCTCCACAAAAATGGCTCTCAACCGTAAATGACAACGTCGAGAATAACACTAAAAGTGCCATACTAAAAGATGATATTTTGTAGAAAACCTGTTTCATTAATTTTACAAAGCTATAAAAATTTTAACAGAGTTTATTATTTTAACAAATTATTAAAAATATCAAAATTCAACTTTGTTAGAAAAATACGCCTTGTTCTTTTGGTTTTAAAATCCTCTTTAGTAAAAAAATTTTACTCTTAATTCTTCTGCAAAGAAAAAACATTGTTTAGTTCCATAAGATGACAAAAATCATATTTTTTTATAATCAACTACTTTACATTCGTAACATTAAACTTATTTTCAGTCGTAACGAAAATATAAGTTCAAAAACTAATTTTTTAACATATTTTTAAAAAAAATTTGATATAAAATCATTAATTTTATAATGTGAAATCTTTTTTTTCTAAAATAATATCCTTCTTTTTAGCAGCTTTAATACTGCTTTCTACTTCTTCTTTTACGGTAGATATGCACTTTTGCTGTAATAAACTGGTAGATATGTCCCTGATAGGTAAGGCAAAAGTCTGCGCAGAGAAGGTTCAAAAGAAAAAGGAACCTACAAAACAATGCACTACATTACAAGAAAAAGATTGCTGTAGTAATCAGTCTTTTGTAAAAACAGGAGACGATACCATTAAAAAGACCAACACCCAACTTGAGGCCGAAACCATAATTTTCCTTAATACTTTTTTTTATGTCTATGTAAATTTATTTGAGGGGCTAGAGAAAAATATAGTTCCGTTTAAACAATATAGGCCGCCCTTATTATCTAAGGACATACAGATTCTTCACGAAACTTACTTAATTTGATTTCTACATAGCAGGTAGATTATCTTAACCTGCATTTCCAATTATAGCCAAAGTATTGCTTCTGGCTAAATATTGTTGTACCCAATTCCCAACAACACTATTAACCTTATACTATTAAGAAAATTACAAGCTATTTGGCAAAATGCCAATAGTAATACATCGATTATTATGAAAGGACTCAAAGAATTTTGGATTAAAAATATGGTCTGTAGCCGCTGCTTAAAAGTTATTAAGCAAGAATTACAAGAATTGGGAGTAACTGTGCTTTCACTAGAATTGGGAAGATTATTGGTAGAAGCACCAAAAAAAACCAGCAGTGAAATTGTCAATGCGGTTACAACTGTGCTTCACGCCAATGATTTTGAAATCGTACAAAAAGAAGATGAAATGCTCGTAGAAAGAATGAAGATTATTCTAATTGAGCAGTTACAAGAGCTCCCACTACATATTAAAGTAAAAACATCTGAACTATTGGCGTCAAGTCTTCATAAGGACTACAAGTCATTGAGCAAATTATTTTCAGCCAATGAACAGACAACCCTCGAAAAATACTTTATCAAATTGAAGATAGAGAAAGTCAAAGAACTNATTCAACTTAAGCAACTTTCTTTTTCAGATATAGGCTACTTACTGGATTACAGCAGTGTAAATCACCTATCNAGACAGTTTAAAGAAGTCGTGGGAATGAGTATGACCGACTATAAAAATACAGAAAATTGGAAACGAAATTTCTATGATGAAATTATATAGATAAGAACGAAAGTTATGCAGACAAAAGCTTAAGGCAATGGTTAATTTCATCAAAATAAATCAAACAAAAATGAAAAAACTACTCATTACATTAGTATTGATTCCTTTTATAGGAATTGCACAAACCTTGGACAATTTAGACTACTTCTCACCTTTTCATAATGACGTCGCCGCCATAAAAAAAGGAAACGATTGGGCATTTATTGACCAGGACGGTAAAATAATCGTTGATTTTCGTAATGATTTGGTGGCAACCAAAACAGACAATGCAAGCTACCCTGTATTCAGTGACGGAAAATGCCTGATAGCACACCAAAAGGATGGTGTACTCAATTATGGTTATATCGATAAAGCTGGAAAAATCGTCATAACACCACAATTTTTAAATGCCAACAATTTTGAATATGGCAAGGCAGTGGTTCTTAAAATCGAAAAAGAAATCATCGGTTACAATGACATTTTCAAAAAAGATGTAGTAAACTACCATTATTTTGAGATTCTTATTGATGAGAACGGTACTACCATTGACAAATTAACGCAATTGGCCATTCACGTCTCACCCAAAGATAAGGCTGATAAAAATCCACCTGACATAACATCTAAATTGATTTCTGAAAATTTAGTAGCCGTTAAAGGAAGTGACAAGAAATGGCGCGTCAAAAAAATAGAATATTAATGAAAACACACATAATACATAAGTATTTCAAAAAATTGAAACCTTTTTAAAATCTGCCAATTAATAGCTGATAACCCATTCCCTAAACTACTGTTTGTGGATTGTTGGGAATGGGTTTATAAAAATTAAAATAAATGTTTAACCCAATAAAATAATAAATTATGAAAACACTACTAATTGTTTTATCGGCAATTGGGCTTTTAAGCTTAAGCAGTTGCAAACAAGAAACAGACCCATTAGCATTAATGGAAAATCCTGAAACCCGCACAGAGGTCTTCAATACCATTACTAAAAATCACGATTATATGACCGAGTTTATGGAAAGTATGCACGGCAATGAACACGCAATGCAAATGATGCAGGACAACAAAAAAATGATGGGCTCTATGATGCGAGGAGATGGAATGCAAATGATGATGAAAGACAGCACAATGATGCACTCGATGATGAACGGAATGATGAATGACGGCAAAATGATGGGAATTATGATGAAAATGATGCACGAAAGAGGGATGATGAGCGAAGACTGTATGGAATCCTGTTCAAGGATGATGGGCGAAAAAGGATTGGATATGCAGGGAATGAATAAGATGGATGATACTGATAGCCCAACCAAAGACGACCATACCGAGCATCATTAATTTTAATCTTTAAAATCTAAAAATTATGAAAAACAATCACTGGATATGGATGGTCATCGGTTGTGGATTACCATTACTGTTTATCTTTTTTGCACCATCGATTGGTATAGGAAGCAGTTCATCTCTGTTCATCTTCATCCTTTTTATGTTTGCTTGCCACTTATTTATGCCCCACGGTTCACATCGGCACGGCGGGCATAATCATTCGCAGCACAAACAAAAGGAACGCGAACACGGTAAAGAAGTATCTCAAACAGAACCTAAAGATGAACATAAAGGACACCACCATTAAATACTAAATGATGAAACAAAAATTTCAAATAAGCGGAATCAGTTGTGGTGGATGTGTAGCAAGGGTCAAGAAGACTTTGGAAGAACATCCCAATATAGAAAAAGCAGAGATTTTCTTGGCACCAAAAGGTGCTGCACTTATCACAATGAATGAAACACTTTCAGTAGCCGACTTACAAAAGCAACTTGATGGACTCAATGGTTATACAATCACAGAAATAAATTAATAACAACTTAAAACTAAAATTATGCATTATTACGACGGACATTTTGGAGGAATGCACCTAATATGGTGGATTATATGGATCATCTTACTTGCGTGGATATTTTTTATCCCGGCAGATATCCCTTATCAAAAAACAAAGAAGGACAGTCCACTGGATATTCTTAAAAACCGCTTTGCAAAAGGCGAAATATCCAAGGAGGAATTTGAAGAATCAAAAAAGATTTTAAAATCAGACAACTAACTCAAAACCATAAAATTATGTATCGATTAAACGTAAAAAAACTCGGATTTGCTTTCGGTCTTACGGGAGCACTAATTTACTTGGGTTGTATGATAGTTATGTCAACAGCAGGACAGGAAGGAACAATCAACTTTTTTAACAGCTTATTGCACGGCTTGGACACCACAAGCATCATTAGAATGGATGTACCATTGCTAGAAGCGTTCTTTGGCATTATACAAACCTTTATTTTAGGATGGCTTATAGGTGCTTGTATTGGTGCATTTTATAATGCGCAAATAAAAGTCAAAAAATAGAAAAACTATACTAGAATTTATGCAATACGTCTGGTTTATATGGTCGCTAATTATTCTTGCACTCTGGGCAATAATCTATTTGTCAAAAAAAGGGTATAGAAAAGAAATGCTTAAAATGAGCCTTATTACTATGCCCTTTGGATTGACCGAACCTTTGTTTGTACCTGAATATTGGTTTCCACCTTCCCTATTTAATTTAGCAGAAAGAACAGGCTTCGATATTGAGAGTCTTATATTCTCTTTTGCCATTGGCGGAATTGGGACGGTATTGTATAACCTAATATTCAAAAAAAGCTATATAGATATGCCTCATACCGAACGAGGCCACCAAATACATAAGCTACATATTTATATACTTTTTGTTCCAGCAATTGTATTCATAATTTTTAGTCTTTTCACTACTCTTAACCATATTTACTGCGGCATCATTGCAATGTTTTTGGGTGGTTTGGCAACATTGTACTGCCGCCCGGATTTAAAAGGAAAAATATGGGTTGGTGGAATCTTGTTTACCATACTGTATTTCATTTATTTCGGAAGCATTCTTCCGTTCTATCCCCAATACGTGGAGTTGTACTGGAACCTTGAAGACCTGACCCATATTCTTATCCTAGGAATCCCAGTTGAAGAATTACTATTTGCCTTCACATTTGGGATGTATTGGTCAGGATTATACGAACATCTGTATTGGCGAAAACTTATAAAATCAGAAGAAATTCAATCATTTAAAACATTGAAATTATGAAAATAATATTAGCAATAGACGGTTCACCTTTTAGTAAAGCCGCTGTTAAAGTACTTGCAAAAATGCTCCTGCCAAGTAATAGTGAGGTTAGTATTATAAATGTTTATGAGCATCCTGCAATGTCAACGCCAGAACTAATTTCAACCGCAGGCTCTATAGACACCTACTATAAAGAGTTTATTAACAATGCACAAAAAATAGGAGAAAAAATTGTATCGGAAGCTGTCGAATTATTAAAAGAAAAAAATGGTTCGCTTACCATTACCACAAATGTAGTTAGTGGTCTTCCGAAAAGAGAAATTTTAGAAAAAGCAGAATCTTTTGATGCTGATTTAATAGTCGTCGGTTCGCAAGGGCAAGGCGCATTTTCACGCTTCTTATTGGGTTCTGTGTCACAATATCTGGCAACCCACGCAAAGTGTTCGGTACTAATTGTGAAAGAAAAAGACCAAAATTGAACCTACTGTCAATAGTAATAAATATTATATGAAAAGTAATAGCTCACATAACAACACAATGGATTCTACTTGTATGGTAGCGGATGAAATCTGTCTACCAGATTCCAAATTCCCACGTGTGGTTATTATAGGTGGCGGATTTG
>PALG01000005.1 GCA_002707025.1 Flavobacteriaceae bacterium
TGGAAAATGCCTTTACCTCCTATTACATCGTTGGTTTAAAACTAAACTGGAACGTATTTGATTGGAACAGCAACAAAAAACAAAGACAGACACTGGATTACACAAAAGAACTGATAGACAATCAAGAAGAGGTTTTTAAACTGAATATCAATACAGCTTTAAACGAACAACTTAAAGACATTGAAACGCTTGAAAGTACTATTGAAATTGACAAGCAGCTTATGGCTTTGCAACAGGAAGTTGTACACACTTCGGAATCGCAACTTAAAAATGGTGTCACCACTACTTCTGAATATATAACGGAACTCACCAAATTATACGAAGCAGAAAACGTATTCAATCAACATAAAACCCAATTGGAATTGGCAAAAGCCAACTACAACACTCTAAAAGGAGACACAAAATAAAAGAACGATGAAAAACATTCAAACAGTACTAATCACGCTAACGCTTTCCGTTCTGCTATCCGCTTGCAACAACAACGACAGTAAAGCAGATGGCTATGGAAATTTTGAAGCTACTGAAGTTACCATTTCGGCAGAAAATAACGGCAAGCTGATGCAGTTTAACCTCAACGAAGGCGATGTGCTTCAAAAAGCGCAGTTTATTGGTTATATAGATACCATCGCACTTGCGCTAAAACGGGAACAGTTACAGGTTTCAAAAGCAGTAATCAGTTCAAAATCCAAAGGNGTTTTGTCTCAAATTGCCGTTTTAAATTCAAAATTAAAAACAGCCAATAGCAACAAAACCAGAGTAGAAAACTTGATAAAAGACAACGCAGGCACGCAAAAACAACTGGATGATGTANANGGNGANATAGATGTGATTNAAANCCAAATANGAAGTGTGGAAATACAGAATGCACCTGTTGTTAATGAGTTAAAATCTATTGATGTGCAAATCAAACAAATTGATGACCAAATAGAAAAAAGCAAAATCGTCAATCCAATAAACGGAACGGTTTTATNCAAATATGCCGAACCTAACGAGATTGTAGCTTTTGGAAAACCTCTCTATAAGATTGCAGATTTATCCACAATGGAACTGCGAGTGTATGTAAGCGAAACCCAATTGGCAAACATAACTATTGGGGAAAATGTAAGTATTAAAATCGATGACCAAAAAGGGATGAAAACCTATGAAGGCACCATAAGTTGGGTTGCTTCGGAAGCAGAATTTACCCCAAAGATCATTCAAACCAAAGAAGAACGTGTCGCCTTGGTCTATGCAGTTAAGGTAAAGGTAAAAAATGATGGTAGCCTAAAAATAGGAATGCCAGCCGAAATGTGGTTAAACCCGAATACAAATCAGTAAAACCTAAAACTTGAAATTATGAATAAAATAGTAATCGTACTCATTGCTGCTGCACTGTTTTTTACAGGCTGTAAAGAGCAACCCAAAGAAAACACTACAATAAAAAACAATGAAGTTGAACACACAGAACATCATACTGAAAGTAATTTGGTTAGCAATGATTGGATGCATAACATTCAATTGGATAATGGTGCCAAATGGGAAGCAAACCCGGAAACCAATCAAGGTGTCACCAAGATGAAATTAGCTTTCGCGCAAAACAATCCTAAAGATCTAAAAGACTATCACGAGCTTGCCGAAACACTCAATAATGACAAAAACTTTGTGATTAAGGAATGTACTATGAAAGGACCGTCGCACGACAATCTGCACGTATGGTTGCTTCCGTTAATTGATAAAATAGATGCTTTAAAAGAAGCTAAAACTTTGGAAGAAGCACAACAAATTTATAAGAGCATCGAGCAGAACGTAAACGCTTACGACACGTATTTTGAATAAAAATGGGCATTACCGTTTCTAACATATCAAAATCCTATGGTAAAGTAACCGCATTAACAGATATTTCTTTTGATGTAAAACCTGGTGAACTTTTTGGACTTATTGGCCCTGATGGCGCAGGAAAAACAACCCTTTTCCGTATTCTAACCACTCTTTTACTAGCAGACAAAGGACAAGCTGTCGTAGCAGGTTACGATGTACTTAAGGAATACAAATCCATTAGAAACAGTGTTGGTTATATGCCTGGACGTTTCTCGTTGTATCAAGATTTAACCGTTGAAGAAAACCTGAATTTCTTTGCCACTATTTTTGGGACAACCATTGAGGAAAACTACGATTTAATCAAGGATATTTATGTGCAAATCGAGCCCTTTAAAACCCGACGAGCTGGAAAACTTTCAGGTGGAATGAAGCAAAAACTGGCATTGAGCTGTGCGTTGATTCACAAACCAAAAGTATTGTTTTTAGATGAACCAACAACTGGTGTGGATCCAGTGTCGAGAAAGGAATTTTGGGAAATGCTAAAACGCTTACAGCAAAAAGGCATTACCATTTTGGTATCAACACCTTATATGGACGAAGCTGCCTTATGCGACCGTATTGCATTAATTCAAGATGGCAANATTCTGGAAATTGATACACCAAAAGCTATTGTCAATCACTTCCCAAAATCGTTATATAATATTCGTGCCAATGATATGTATGGTCTTATTGAGAGTTTGACAAACTACGAACACACCTACAGTATTTTCCCTTTTGGAGAGTTTGNGCACTATACCGACAAACGAGAATCGATAGATACCGAAAGCTTAAAAGCCTATTTGGNGTCNCAAANCCTTNCAGATATTNACATNGAAAAAACCCAACCTACCATAGANGANACNTTTATGGAATTAGCNAAATNATGAAANATAANAACGTNATACAAGTAGAANATNTATCCAAGNTNTTTGGNGANTTTGCNGCNGTAAANNNNATNAGTTTTCANGTNAAGNCNGGNGAAATATTTGGCTTTTTGGGAGCNAATGGNGCNGGNAAAACCACAGCNATGAAAATGCTNATNGGGATTTCNTCNCCTACTTCGGGAANNGCNACNGTTGCNGGNTTTGATGTNTANAANGAANCCGAATCCATNAANAAAAATATTGGNTATATGAGTCAAAAATTNGCCNTNTATGATGANTTGACNGTAAAAGAGAANATCACATTTTTTGGTGGNATTTANGGANTNNCCAAAAAACAAATAGANCAAAAACGATGTGAACTGGTTGAGGAATTAGGGCTTCAAGAAGTTACAAACAGTCTTGTAGCTTCATTACCACTAGGGTGGAAGCAAAAGTTGGCGTTTTCAGTTTCTCTGTTGCACGAGCCTAAAATCGTTTTTTTGGATGAGCCTACTGGCGGAGTAGATCCTATTACAAGACGTCAATTTTGGGAAATGATTTACAAAGCTACCCACAATGGAACTACTATTTTTGTGACGACCCATTATATGGATGAAGCCGAATATTGTGACCGTGTTTCCATAATGGTCAATGGTAAAATTGAAGCTCTGGACNCCCCAAAAAAATTGAAAGAGCATTATAAAACCAANACAATGAACNATGTGTTTTTAAAACTGNCTAGAGGATGAAACGATTTGTAGGTTTTGTACNAAAAGAGTTTTATCACATATTCCGTGATAAACGATCCTTGTTTATATTGTTTGGAATGCCCATAGCNCAAATATTATTGTTTGGCTTTGCGATTACNAANGAAATCAACAATGTGNANATTGCNATTTTAGNNCAATCNAACGACGTCACATCCAAAGAAATCATCAATAAAATTTCTGCTTCCAAACACTTTAGCATTGTAGATATTATTCGGAAAGAATCATCCATTGAATACATATTCAAAAAAGGAAAGGTAAAAGCAGTACTTCAATTTGAAAACAATTTTGGAANCAANCTTATTAAAGAAAANCANGCCANCGTGCAGATNCTTACCGATGCNACNGANCCTAATATGGCAAATACCATCAGTANTTATNTGTCNTCNATACTTAAAAAATATCAGCANGAATNAAACAGGAATATGANNANAGATTACCAAATTGTACCACAAAGCAGAATGGTTTATAATACCGAACTAAAGAGCGTTTATATGTTTGTTCCTGGTGTGATGACGGTTATTTTGATGTTAGTTTCTGCAATGATGACATCCATTTCTATAACTAGGGAAAAAGAACAGGGTACTATGGAAATATTATTGGTCTCGCCTTTAAAACCCTTTCAGGTCATTATTGGCAAAGTGTTTCCATACATATTCCTATCGGTTATCAATGCCATTGTTATTGTGTTGTTGAGCATTTTCGTCTTTAATGTGCCCGTAAATGGCAGTTTGTTCCTTTTAGGAATTGAAAGTGTGCTGTTTATTATCTCATCATTGGCGTTGGGGATTTTAATTTCAACCATATCGGCAACACAGCAAACCGCTATGATGATTTCCTTAATGGGCTTGATGTTGCCCACCATATTGCTTTCAGGATTTATTTTTCCTATAAGTAGTATGCCCTTACCGCTTCAGGTTATCAGTAACATTATACCTGCAAAATGGTTTATCATTATTGTAAAAGGGATTATGCTAAAGGGCATTGGGATTGGTTTCATTTTTAAAGAAACGGCCATTCTTGTTTTGATGACGTTATTGTTTATAGGTATAAGCGTGAAAAAATATAAAATCAGATTGGAGTAAGATGAGCATAATATTTTACATCATACGAAAAGAGTTTAAGCAAATCTTTAGAAATAAAGGAATGCTACCCATCATATTTATTTTGCCTGTACTGCAATTGATTATTTTATCCAATGCAGCGACCTACGAGATAAAAAACATACAATTTGGATATGTTGATGCTGATAACAGTAGCATATCAAGAAGGTTGATAGAGCAGTTTCAAGCTTCGACATATTTCAATGTTTCAGAAAGATTTTCTTCAGAAAAGGAAGCTTCACAAGCAATGCAGGAAGGTACAATAGATGCCTACTTGAATATACCAGTGCATTTTGAAAGGGATTTACAAAAAGACAAAACAAATGCAATAGGTGTGTTTGTTGATGCCATAGATGGTTCAGCAGCGGGAGTAATCAATGTTTACATCTCTCAAATCATACAGAGTTATAACAAGAATATTGCGATGGATTTGATACAGATTTCAGATTCTGTACAGAAACCAAATAGTATAGATAGTATTCCTTTATTCTGGTACAATCAGACCTTGAACTATAAAACATTCATGGTGCCTGGTATTTTGGTTTTGCTTGTTACAATGATTACCCTGTTTTTATCTGGAATGAACATTGTTAGGGAAAAAGAAATAGGCACCTTGGAACAAATCAATGTAACGCCTATAAAAAAGTATCAATTTATAATAGGCAAACTATTCCCATTTTGGGTGCTAGGCATGGGGCTTTTGACCATAGGTTTAATTCTAGCTAAAGTTATTTTTAATGTACCTATGATAGGAAGCTTGGGACTGCTCTATGCCTATACCTCGGTTTATATTTTGGTAATTTTAGGAATGGGACTTTTCATTTCAAACTTTACCGATACACAACAACAAGCTATGTTTATTTCGTGGTTTTTTGTCGTGATATTCATATTGATGAGTGGCTTGTTTACACCTATTGAAAGTATGCCAAAATGGGCACAGATACTTACGGAATTTAATCCTGTGAAGTATTTTGTGGAAATCATACGAATGGTAATGCTCAAAGGCTCTGGTTTTACCGATATTCTTCCGTTAGCCATAAAAACATTGGCCTATGCCATTGTAATGAATAGTTTGGCAGTTTGGAGTTATAAAAAAACCACCTAAATATGAATTGGAGAACAGGTACAGAAATAACAAATTTTTTAATAATATGAATTAATCTGGCACGTAAAAAACAATTTAAATTAATACAAAAAATAGAGGCTATCAAATGATAGCCTCTTAAAACACTATTTTCCAAGCATTAGTAACTCGTTTACAACAACTTCGGTTACATAATGTTTCTTACCGTCATTATCATCCCAAGAGCGATTTGTTAATTTGCCCTCGATAGCAATTTCTTTTCCTTTGGTAATGTAATTTTCAACAACTTTCACAAGACCATTTTTTACTACTACTGGATGCCAGTAGGTACGCTCTATCTTGTTTCCTTGTTTGTCTTTATAGCTATCATCTATTGCCAGATTAAATCTTGCAATTTTACCACCATCTTCAAAAGTGATAATTTCTGGATCTTGTCCTAATCTACCTATAAGTTGTACTTTATTTCTAAGTGAGTTCATAATTTTCAATTTTTAAAGGATTATGAATTCGTGGGTCATAGCCCATAAATTCGATTATTTTTTGAATGTTTTTTGGAGTGGGTTTGGTTTTGCCATACTCCCATTTGTATATAGTTGATTCGTAAACATCGAGTTCTAAAGACAATTCAAAAGCAGAATAGCAATGTGCCATTCGGTACTGCCTTATATAGTCTCCAAAAGAGGATGGGTTTACGGGATAGCCCTTAGGCAGCGGCTTTTGGGCGGTTAATTCGATGTCGCAAATGGTCAACGACGTGGCGCCATTGGGTATCGGTCACCTTTTCCCCTTGCGCATTTTTATAATTTTCATTCGTAGCAATTGAGAATTTAGCTAATTTCTTACCAGATTCGAGCGTAATGATTTCAGGATCATTCCCAAGGTTTCCAATCAACTGTACTTTGTTTCTAAGCGTGTTCATAATTTTAAATTTAATAGTTAAACAGTTTACACTATCGATACTTCATTGAGTTCGACAAGGCAAACTTAGTACAGCGCTCAAATACTATTCGGTAGTTACCTATTTACTTTCGTTTACAATTATTTACATTCACTTTTAATATTGAGTAGCAATAACTTATTAAATTCTTTTTTCAATAGTTTGAGTGGTAAAAGTTATTGAAACAAAAAACCCTACTTTTCAGTAGGGTCTTGATTATTTGGTTAGTTATGAAACTTTTAACGCTCTACGATAATAAATTCGGATCTTCTGTTTTTCTGATGATCTGCGTCGCTACAGTTATCACCACAAGGTACAGCTGGGTTTTCCTCCCCGAATCCTTCCCCGCTAATCCTAGAGGCATCAATTCCTTTAGAAATAACATACTGTACGGTAGATTGCGCACGTCTTTCAGAAAGTTCTTTATTGTATTGATCATTTCCTCTATTGTCGGTATAACTATTCACCTTAATCTTCATATTAGGGTATTTTTGCATGATATCAACCAGCTTATCCAATTCGAATGCAGCTTGTGGCTTAATATTATGCTTATCATAATCGAAAAGAATCGGATCTAGCTCAACCTTGTCATCCACAATAATGGCTTCTATAGGTCGCAGTTTGATAGTTTTGGAAACTTTTCCTTTTCCTTGCGCCGCTACTTCTACAGAATTAGGCTCATACCCTCTCATAACGGCTTGTACAATATGGTCTTGATCGCAAGCGCCTTCAATACTTCCGTTTCCGTCTTCTGCAGTCGTTCTTGAAGTAAGCATGTTTTCTTCCCCATCGTATAAGTCTAATCGAGCGCCGAAGATAGGCTCTCCAGTATATTCATTTACTACCATGATGTCCATATCTACTTTACAAGGTGGCTCAACTGGAGTAATCATATAAATATCGTCACTTCCCTTTCCACCTTTTCGGTTGGAACTCATATATCCAACTTTAGTGTTTGGATTATAGATGAAAGCGAAGTCATCATCCTCTGTATTGGCCCCTTTTCCTAAGTTTACCGGATCTTTGAATCCATTGCCACTGGCTTCCGCATAAAATCCGTCCAATCCCCCGAGTCCCATATGTCCATCACTAGAAAAATATAGGGCTCCGTTAGCGTCGATGTAAGGGAATACTTCTTTTCCTTCGGTATTGATATTACTTCCTAACGCTTTAGGAGTTCCAAAGTTTCCTTCCGCATCCACACTTACCCTATAAATATCTGATCCTCCTTGCCCACCGGGCATATCACTTACAAAATATAAAGTTTTACCATCGGGGCTTAGAGCTGGATGCCCTGTAGAGTATTCACTACTATTGAAAGGCACTGCATAGGTCCCTTTCCAACCGCCATTCACCCATTCGGAATAATACAAATTGATTTGATTGATGCCTTCCTCACTCTTTTCGTATTTTCCGTTCAAATAGTCGTTACGATCAAAATACATGCGTTTTCCATCGGGGGAAAAGGTCATATTCCCTTCATGAAATTTGGTATTTACATCGCCTTCCAAAAGGGTTGCGTTTTTAACCGTATTCCCAACATGCTCTGCTTTATAAATATCCAAAAAAGGCTCTTCGTTCCAGTGGTATTTTTTACGGGAGGTATTTCTTGCGGAAGAAAAGTAGAAATCCTTTTCTTTGGTTATTCCCCCAAATTCTGAATATTCGGTATTGATATCTTCCAGGTTTTTAGCTTCAAAAGTGGCATACCCTTCAACGATTTGGGGAACATAATTAGGGTTCTTCATAAATTCCTGTGCTCTCGAATCGCTGGGTTCCATTTCAGCAAACTTTTTCATCCAAGTGTTGTAATCACTATACTTGCCATTCGCTTTAAGGACTTGTGCATAATTGTAAACCGTTTCTGGTTTTACACTACGGCCTTTTACCACACGTTTATAGTAAGATTCTGCTTTTTTGGTATCGTTGATATAATAATAGGAGTTTCCTAATTGTTCAAAAACGTAGCGGTCCCCTTTCCCTTTTTTAATCAATTTTTGATAGGCTTCGGCTGCATCGGTATACGCAAGCCTATTATAGAGTTCATCTGCTTTTTTGGTGTCTTTATTTTGAGCAGTGACAAATGTTACTGCACATATAAGAAGAAGTGTAAAAATATTTTTCATGTTACTGAACTTATAAAGTTAACTATTAGAAGTATCTAGGTGAACGAAGTGATTTTTGCTTGAAAATAAGGTCGAAAGTTAAAATAACTTCGTGCGATGCATTGGTCACCACATCCAATTCACTTACAACGTGATCGTAAGCGTATCCTATTCTTAGGAAATCGGTCGCCTGAAACCCAACCATCCCTGCAAAAGAATCTTCCAAACGGTAAGAAGCTCCTATTTCAAACTTTTCGTAGAATAGTGCGTTTAAGTTGACATCGAAGGAAAGTGGTGCATCAAAAGCAGATTTCACCATGGTAGAAGGTTTTAATTTGAAGTTTTCATTAACCTGAAATACATATCCTGCTGTTGCAAAATAGTGCATGGTTTCACTTCCATATTTCAATCCATTTTCATCTAAATGTACCGACGTTAAGAAGTTAGGTACCGAAAGACCAATATAAAAATTGTCACCATAGAAAAAAGCACCCGCTCCTACGTTAGGATACGTATTATTAATATCGGTAGAGAAAAAAGGGTCATTAATATCCTGAGTCGTTAAATCGGTTAATCCCACATCATGAAAGGTGGCTCCCGCTTTTATACCTAATGCCAAATACAAGCTTTCACTCATTTGAAGGGTATAGGAGAAATCTGCATACACATTGGTTTCTTTCACTGGACCTAACTCATCTTTAATTGCTGAAAGCCCCAAACCTACTTTATCTGATATTGGAGAGTGTCCCGAAAAAGTAATGGTTTCTGGAGCGCCCTCTAGTCCAGACCACTGCTTACGGTACAAAGCCGTTAAAGACAGTGCTTCTTTAGAGCCTGCATATGCTGGGTTTACGACATTCATATTGTACATGTATTGTGTGTACTGAGGATCTTGCTGAGCCGTTACAATACTGGTACCTAGTATACAAATTAAAATTACTAATAGTGACAGCTTTTTCATTATTATGGTTGTTTATTATTCTCGTTAGTTTTATTCTTCGGTGTTAATATATATCCAGCCTGTTTTTAGTTCTCCGTATACAGGATCTGGGTTTTCAAACTTTAATACATAGAAATAGGTTCCGGTCCCTAAGGCGTTCCCGTCGCTATCGATTCCACAGAAATCATTGATATAGTCTTCATTTTGAAAAACGCTCAATCCATATCTATTGAATATTTCCAAGGATAGTACTCCACTACGATCTACTAAAAACTGAAGATCTAAGCAATCGTTAAGACCATCACCATTAGGGGAAAGCCCTTCTGAAATGGTACAATTATCAATATCATAAGGCAAAATAGTTACTTCTGCCGTCCCAGAACATTCTCCCAAGAGGATTTCTACGGTATAGGTAAGAGAGCCTATTTCATTTTCAGGAATGGTGATTTCCAAGGTTGCTTCGGAAGCACCTGTAATAAGTTCTCCATTTAAATACCATTGATACGTAACATCTGTTTCATCGGTAACGGCCGTTAGAATTTGTGTCTCGTTAGGACAAGTTCTAAAATCGTCTCCCAATGTTACCACCAAGTCTTCCCTTGGAGAAACCAAAATAGTATCTTCAGAAATACAATTTCCAGCGGTAACCACTACACGATACAGTCCTGTTTGAGTAATGGTAAGGGTAGCTTGGGTGGCTCCTTCAATTTCATTCCCATCCAAAAACCATTGGTAGTTTGCTTCGGAAGGATTGTAATTGGCAGGCGATGCATCCAATATTACGGCCTCAGTAAAGCACGTTTCAAAATCGTCTCCTAAATCTATTACAGGGCTTTCAGAAAAAAGAATTGTAACTGTTTCCGATTTTTCACATCCTTGGGAAGTAACTGTCACCGTATAATCGCCTGAAGTGGTAACTGTAATAGATTGCGTAGTTTGCCCTGTACTCCACAAGAAACTGGCATCAGAAGGATTGATTCCGTCTAGTGCTGCAGTTATCGTATAAGAAGCTTCGTCACAAACTATTTGATCTCCGCCAAGATCGATGGTAAATGCCAAAATACTTACGGTAATAGCATCGGTGGACACACAGCCATTACCTGTAACTTCAGCAGTATAAAGCCCTGCTTCCGTAACTTCAAGGGTTGGGTTGGTTTCGCCCACAATCTCTACACCATCTTGGAACCATTTATAGCTAATATCGGTCAATTCGGAAGGATTGGTCACTGTAGCATCCAAAATTGTTGGAGAATTGTCACATCCTAGGATATCTTCTCCCAAATCGAATGCAGGAAGCGAGAAAAATTCGACCAAGACCTCGTCATTTGCTGTACACCCACCAGAGGCTAGGGAAACTTCAACCCTATAAAGCCCTGTTTCGGAAACATCTAAAGTAGGATTCGTCTCTCCTGGGATTTCCACTCCATCCCTAAACCACATATAGGTAGCATCTGGAAGGGTTCCTGCATCTAACGTAATTACCTCACCCGTACAAAGGGCATCTCCAGAACCTAATAAAATATCCCCTCCTAAATCTACCGCACCAATATTGAAGCTATTGGCTTCCAAAAAAACGGCCATATCGAAAGCTGTGTCGCTTTCATCGGCCACTACTAGTTTTATGGTATAGTCATTCCCACTAACCACCGTCGCTGTTGCGGTAAGCTGAATGGTTTGTCCATTAAAATCGATAGGAGCTTCAGCAGCAGGGATGGTATTCACGTTTGGGTTGGCAACTGGCTCAAAATTATATTGATCGAAAAACTCTTCATTTACAGCATTGCATTGCCCTATTACTTCAGGGCGAATATTGGTTACTTCAATAGGAGTCGTCGTTCCAGGTAGTACCGCCAAGTTTTGGGAGATTCCCGTACTTTGGTCTGTTAGGATAAAAGCAAAGGCATCGGAAAAGGTACATTCAAAATTTTCGTTGTATTCTTCCGAAGCCATGATAAAATCAAAGCTGATTTCGGTCACAAAAGGAGTAAAATCAAACTGAATCCACGAAGCATTGTTGGTACTTGTTGCTGTGGTGTTTGCTTCTAAGTCGGCATCTCCAGGCCAACCAAACCCTCCGTCACTATGGACTGTTAAGTTAGGTCCTGGGGCATTTTGCACATTTCCAGAACTCAAAATCACTCCCGATGAGAAAGGGAAATCGGAGCCGTTTGCGTCAAAAAAAGCAATTCCATTTACATCTCCAAAATCGGTTCCAGTAGAAGAAGAAAAGTTGGAAACTTCCGCACAATCTGAATTGATCAACACATCCTCTACAAGCTCTTGTACCGTGAGGGTTTCATCGATCGAAATTTGAGCAAAACCCGCAAAAGTGCTTAGAAAGAAAAATGTAAGTAGTATTTTCTTTAGTGGCATCTTGGTTGTTTTATGATATTAGTTTTCTGCTTTATTAATATAAATCCATCCTGTTTTTACCTCACCATAAATGGCGTCAGGAGTATTAAATTTCAACACATAAAAATACGTTCCCGTAGGAAGCTCATTCCCGTCTTGGTCAATTCCGCAGAATTCATTTATATAATCTGAATTCTGGTAAACACTCATCCCATAACGATTGAACATTTCCAAAGAAAAGCCATCGGTACGATCGGATAGGAATTCTAAATCCAAACAATCGTTAAGGCCATCGCCGTTAGGGGACAGTCCTTCAGAAATAGTACAATTATCTACATCGTATAATTGAACTGTTATATCTGCTGAAGACACACAAGATCCTGCCGCTACTTCAACAGTATAAATTTGTCCCCCAACCGTATTGGAAGGAATGGAAAACTCGAGTGTACTATTGGTTTCCCCTGTAAGGATTTCACCATTTAAATACCATTGGTAAGTAACATCACTTTGATCACTACTAGCCGTGAGCACATTGGTCTCATCTGGACAAGTTTTGAAATCATCACCAATAGTTACTATAGGATTCTCATTAATCTCAATGTTTATTGAATCGGTAACGACACACGAGCCTACCGTAATTTCTAGATCATAGGTTCCAGAGGCGTCCACCACTATGGTTTCACTGGTTTCACCTGTGCTCCATAGGTAGGAGATTCCATCGGTGTTTCCAGTAATTTCAGGAATAATTTCGAAACTCTCTCCTTCACAAAGCACAACATCTTGTCCTAAATCGAGCACCGGAGGTTCGGTAACGGTAATTGTAGTCGATAAGGTTTCCTCATTACAAGGTGGGAAAGTAACCGTTACAGTGTAAGTCCCCGCTGAAGTAGGAGTAAACACTGCATCGGTGGACACAATGGCTCCATCTCCATCGACCCATTCATAGGTGACAATGGTTAAATCGACATCTGGGTTTTGTGGAGTAGCGTTTAATTCTGGAAAATCCTCACCTTGACATATTTCAAAACTTTCAGAAAGGTCGATTTGAAGGTCTACCGTTTCACCCACCAACAAATCAAATTCTACAGTGCTATAACACGTAGGCTCTGAAGCTTTTTCAACCCGAACATAAATGGTTTCCGGATTTTCTGTGTTTTCGTAAGCAGAAGGCGTATCAATGGCTCCAATATTGGCTTCGGCATTTAACTGACTTAAATGGAAGGTTATATTAAACTGTGCAGGGTCTTGACCATCCAAAATAGTAGGAATCTGACTTTCTAAATCGAAGGTTGCTGATCCTGTCCCCCCAGATTGATCACAACTAAACATATCGTCTGGAGTGACAATTTGAGGCTGGCTATTTTGCAAGGACAAGGTAATATCATCGATCGCAAGATCGTTACCACAGCCACCTATGGAGTTGTTGATCAATACCAACTGAATGTCTGAGTTTGCCCCTGTGTTGAAATTGATCAAATACTCTTGCCAGTTAGGGTCTGGACCATTAGGAATATCCCCTGTATTGGTTTCTTCTATTAGGTTTCCAGAAGTATCTTCAATTCTGAAAATAACGTTGGAAGGAATACTTGTTCCTCCACAAATATTGGTATCGGTATCATACACCGTTGTAATCCAGGCGCTGAAGAAATAGTCCCCATCTGGATTCAAAGTGATGGTTCTTCTATAGAATTCCCCTGGGTTAAAATCGGCATTCACAAAAAGCATTCTACCGTCTACATCCCCTTCCGTATGGTCTTCCATGCCTACATGCCAACCGGTATTTAAGCCTGTAGAGGTATTGCTAATGGTGTATTCGCCATCTTCTATCTGACTTAAATCGTTACAGATATACGTTGTAGAAGCTCCATTTAAATCACAGACCCGTCCAGTACCTGTACCAAAGTTCTCTTCAAAATCAACACTTTCACAAACGGGCTCAATGTTACAATCTGGGCTGGTAAGGAACGTGATCTCAACACTTTCCGTTACTGTACAACCAGCTACGGTTACGTCTACTGAATACGTTCCTGTTGCAGAAACCGTGATGGTTTGTGTCGTTTCCGAAGTATTCCATAAAAAGGTAGCATCTGCAGGGTCTGCGCCATCTAATGCTGCAGTGATATCATAAGAAGGGGTATCACAAAAAACTTGATCACCTCCCAAATCCACACTAAAGCTTCCTGGCGCTGGAGTCACTTCTACCTCATCTTCCAAAACCACTACATCCCCATTACAGTTACTGTAAGTGACCCTAGCTGTATAAACCGAAACTTCGGTAGGACAAACCTCAATTGTAGGATCGGTCCCTATGACGGTCCCCGAAGCATCCAACCATTCAAAAACGTAGGTTGGCGCTCCATCTGGAGTAAAACGCCAAGCTTCATTAGTGGCTGTCCAAGGAGAGTCTGAAGTATTTCTTCCGGGTGGTACATACGCAATGTCTCCATCATTATTTTGAATACCAATAACAGCATTTCCACTATTCCATGAAGGGCAAGAGGGTTTATCCTGAATGTAAATTTCAATTACGTTGGAAAACTCATAAAAAACTACCATCTGGGTAGCCAATAAGTTATTACATGCCCCAGAAAACATGGGCACTTCAAAATAAGAAACCACCAAAACCCGATTAGGGAAGGTGCCCAAAACCTCATAGGCAATCTCTTCCGTGGTAGAAACAGAAGGATCAATATCATGTCCAGGAGTAAAAACGTTAGCTTCTGCTAACGTAGGGTTGGTATTGTTTGGTAAATTTTCTGTAAAAGACCATCCATTGGTCGTGTCTCCCGGGTCTACATCAAAACGTATCACCCCATTGGAACCTACCTGAAATTCTGTTTCCACATTTCCAAAAAAACAAAAGTCATAAGGAAGGTTATCTACCGGAGACCAAGCATCGTCAATATTTGGATTCAAAGAATTGGCCAAACCATCAAATGGAAAGGGAGGGTTATAGGGAATACCTTCGACCGTGTATGTTTCACTGATGGTCTCAAAAGTTTCCAAGAAATTCGCGGTAAGGTCTGTACATCCAGAACCATTAGAGCAATCAATGGTAACGTCAGGTCCTGCATCCACAAAAAGAGAACCAGGCCCTTGCGCAAAAGAAGTCATGGATCCTAGAAAAAAAACAGCAATAACAAAGAGATTTTTCAACTCAAAGGAGCGAAAAAAAGATAGATATATCTTCATTTTAAAAGATGATTGGTGGTTATTTTGCGACTAAAGTAAAGAAAAAACTGAAATAAGTAATGGCAATATTAAATTTTAGTTAAGTTGAAATAAATTTCCGATTAATTACACCTACCCAAAGTTTATTTCCCAATTGAAAAAATAGCATATACCGGAAAGTGATCGCTAAAACCCCCACGGTATTTTGTCCCTACATAGGTTCGAAACGGAAAGCCTTTATACCCTCCTTTGTATTCTTGAATATTCTTCGGTTTATAAATGCGTGCTGTTTTAAACTGGAACTTATTATCATGTCCCTTGAGAAAATTATGAGATACGATGATCTGATCAAACAAATGCCAAGCATACCGGTGTCCCAAACTCCCGCTTTCGCGGGTTAACAGTAATTCCATAGGATTGTAAAAATTATCTGAAGTTAGGGTCTTTACACTTTTACTGTGTGGGTCATCATTGAAATCTCCCATGATCAAGATTCTTGCCTCCGGTTCCCCTTTTAGGATTTCCTGAACAATCTCCAAGTTTTTTTGAGCCGCTTTTACCCTTTTATACGAAGTCTCCTCGGTACCCTGCCTTCTTGATGGCCAATGGTTTACCAAAACGTGCAGTGGCATTCCTCCTAGTATTCCATATACATGAAGAATATCACGAGTAAAATCCCGCTCACCAAGTTCATTTTCAACATATAAGGAATGAGCCTCTTTATTCTTGACGCTGAAATAATCCTTTCTATATAAAAGCGCCGTGTCAATTCCCCTTTCATCTGGAGAATCAAAATGCACGTAACCGTATTGTTTTTCCTTTAGGTGTTTTGAGTGTGCCAATTGCTCCAAAACATTACTGTTTTCAACTTCTGCTACGCCCAAAATAACAGGAGGATGTCCAATTTCCTTATAGCCCAATTTGGAGATAACTTTTCCTAATTTCCGTAGCTTTTTCTGAAGTCGCTTATCATTCCATTTTTTGGAAGCTTCTGCTGTAAAGTCATCGTCTAAGGTTTTTGGGTCGTCTACCGTATCAAATAGATTTTCAAGGTTGTAGAACCCTACTGTAAAATAATTATGGGTATTTGAAGCCTCCTGAAACATCGAATGGTTTTAAGTGCAAATTACAAAAACAGCTGCAAACAGTTTTGTACCTTTGTGTTTCTAATAAAAATCTATGCTAGAACCGAAAGAACACGAATATGAAAAAGTAGTATTAATTGGGCTCATCACCAAAATTCAGGATGAAGAAAAGTCCAAAGAGTACCTAGACGAATTGGAGTTCCTTGCTTATACCGCTGGAGGGGAAGTCTTAAAACGATTTACCCAAAAAATGGAAGTCCCGAACCCTAAGACATTTATTGGTACGGGAAAGATGGAAGAAGTAAGGGACTATGTAAAGGAACATGAAGTGGGCACGGCTATTTTTGATGATGAACTTTCTCCTGCCCAACAAAAAAATATTGAGAAACTGCTGAAGTGTAAGATTATCGATCGAACCAATCTTATTCTCGATATTTTTGCCCAACGGGCACAAACCAGTTATGCAAGAACCCAAGTAGAGCTCGCCCAGTACGAATACCTACTTCCAAGACTAGCAGGAATGTGGACGCACCTTGAAAGACAGCGAGGGGGTATTGGAATGCGGGGTCCTGGTGAAACCGAGATTGAAACCGACCGCCGAATTGTTAGGGACCGTATTGCCCTTTTAAAAAAGAAGCTGGAAAAAATCGACAAACAAATGGAGGTGCAACGCGGCAACCGGGGAAGCTTGGTTCGTGTAGCCTTGGTAGGATATACCAATGTGGGAAAATCTACCCTTATGAATGTCTTAAGCAAGAGTGAAGTATTTGCCGAAAACAAGCTTTTTGCGACTTTAGATACGACCGTACGAAAAGTCGTGATTGGCAATCTACCTTTTTTATTAAGTGATACGGTAGGGTTTATTAGAAAACTTCCCACCCAATTGGTCGAATCCTTTAAAAGTACCTTGGATGAAGTTCGGGAAGCCGATTTATTATTGCACGTAGTGGATATTTCGCATGGTTCCTTTGAAGACCATATTGCTTCGGTGAATAAAATTTTGGATGAAATAGATAGCAAAGACAAACCTACTTTAATGGTTTTTAATAAAATTGATGCGTATCAACCCGAAATAATTGAGGAAGATGATTTAGTTTCAGAAAAAACCACCGCCCATTACTCACTTGCTGAATGGAAGAAAACCTACATGGCGCGAACCGATGGCGATGCTATTTTTGTTTCCGCCTTGAACAAAGAAAACTGGGAGGAATTCCGAAGGATTGTCTATGAAAAAGTGCGGGATATACACATTACCAGATTTCCCTACAATAATTTCCTCTATCCGGAATATACAGAAGAATAAAAAAAGCCTGTGAATGTCACAGGCTTTTCCAAAATGATTGTAGTTTTTTTATTAGAAACCATAGGTTAGCCCTACCCCCAATGCTTCACGAATTTGGAATGCCTGAACGGCATTATCATCGTAAATAGCTTGGAAAGCGACATTGGCAGTAATCCACTTATTCACGGTCATAACTACATTAGCCGTATAGTCTATATCTACGTTTTGCGGATCTTCAAGGTAGTTGCTGTAAAGATTCAAAATGTTTTCAAAAGAAATGTTTTCCATGATTTTGAACTTGGCATAAGCATTTAAAGAGGCTCCAAACTCAAAACGCATGGTTTCATTTGCCTCTACCCCAAAATACCCCCCTGCTTCGTTAAAAGCATCAATAGAGGCTTGATCGCTTCCTATATCGGTAAAATCTCCATTTACGAAAATAAACTTTGCTGTTGCAGGTGAGATATTCACAAATAAGTTGTCGCTCTTTTTCCAAAGGGCTCCAGGACCTGTTTGTAAGTAAGCTGGTGAAAAAGCCTTGGTAGTCTCGGTTCTGGTTTCATTTCCATTGGCATCTTCCCCGAACACGTACCCAGAGGTCATTTGTGTTTTAAAATTCAGGAAATAAGAATAATACCAATTGCTTTCATTGATTTGCTTTCCTAAGATAGAATTGATCTCAAATCGGTCACTTGTTTTACGGGTGAATTCTTGGTCTCTGGTTTTACTAATACCGTAGTCCACCAACAATCGGTTGTCCCAAGCCCAATCACCACTTTTGTAATTGGCTGTATAGGAAAGGTTCAAATTTGCAGCATAGTTTGAAGTACCTCCACCTGTCCATTCGGCATTAAAGGCTGCTTGGCTGAATAACAAGGAAATATTCCCTTCCTTACTCCATCCGTCTTTATTTTCTTCTTCCGAAGAGGCATCTTCTTGCGCTTGCATCATAAAGGCACTTGAAAAAAGTGCTAGAAAAAATAGTATTTTTTTCATCGGTTTTATTTTAGAATTTGGCACAAAAGTACTGTGCTTTTTTTTTCAGGGAAAGAAAATTTTAACAAAAAATAGCGTGGGTCGAAATTCCAAAAAAACTGAAATTCAGTTATTTGTTTTTAAAAAGGGGGACTGCCGAACATGCTTCACCATACATCACACTTTTGGCTACCTTGCGAAGCTTTTGGGTAAGGAGGATAAAGGCGTTTTCGGGAATGGGTTTGTGTGCACAACCTTTTATGATCACGGGTTTATTTTCTAGATGGGATAGATCCATATTTTGGATGATTTCCGTAAACAGCAAGGTTTCCAAATCGTTCAATGTCCCTACGGCTACTTTTTTTGTTACTTCTGAAAGTCTGGAAGCAACCAACATATAAGCCCATGCAGGTACAATGGCTTCCGAACTGCAATAGATGGCCACATAGCAATCTTGATATTGGGAAACTTCTAAATCTTTTACAGCAGCTCGAAAATCCTTTTCCTTTAAAATCAATCCTTCAAATAACCATTGTGAAATATCTAAGGAAATTCGTTTCCCTTGAGGATAAAAAGCTTCTAGATCGAATGTTACTAAAGCACTATTGGCCACCCTATTTATAATTTCTCCTTCCATTATAACATCCCCAGTTCCAGTTTGGCTTCTTCACTCATTAAATCCTGGCTCCAAGGCGGATCGAAAGTGATTTCTACTTCCGCGTCCTTCACCATTTTTATACTTTTTACCTTTTCTTCAACTTCCAAAGGAAGGGTTTCTGCCACAGGACAGTTGGGAGTGGTAAGCGTCATCAAAATTTTCACTTCTTGGTCTTCATTTACAAGAACATCATAAATAAGACCCAATTCGTAGATATCAACAGGTATTTCTGGATCAAAAATAGTTTTTAGAACCTTCACTATTTTTTCCCCCAACTCGGTCGTATCTATTTCGGTTGTACTCATATTCTTTTAGTTATCTATTTGCGCTTGAAACGCCACTGCATATAATTTCATTTGTTTGATCATAGAGACCAATCCGTTGGCCCTTGTGGGCGAAAGGTGTTCCTTTAACCCGATCTCATCAATAAACTGGGTGTTGGCCTCGACAATATGTTCTGGTGCCTGATGTGAAAACACCCGTATTAATACCGCAATAATCCCTTTGGTAATAATGGCATCGCTATCGGCTGTATACACCACCTTTCCTTCTTTTAATTCGGCATGGAGCCATACTTTACTTTGGCAGCCTTTAATCAGTTTATCCTCCGTTTTTAAATTTTCTTCAATAATAGGTAGGGACTTTCCCATTTCAATGAGATGTTCATACTTATCCATCCAATCATCGAAAAGGGAAAACTCCTCAATTATTTCTTCTTGTATTTGTGAGATACTCATGAATTAATTTTCCGAATTCTTCTCTTTTTGAGCTGTTAACAATACCGCCCGATCATTCTTGGAATAAAGTGTTAACACTCCATCTTGTATTTGATAGGAGCCCGTATTTCTTAAGGCTTGTAAAAAAGCATTTTCTACATCCATAATGGGTTGGTCACAAGCTTTTTCGGTAGAGGCAATATCCATAAAAGATAGGGCATAAAGATCCAAGGTGTATTTACCAAAAAAACTATTGCAGCCCGTATTACCGTTTATCGCTTTGTCTAAAGCTGTAAAAGTAATGTAAGGATTGTTATTTTGCACCGTTTCCCCTCCCACAGTTACCACGTTATAGGTTCCTGAAAGCTGAACGTTTCCAGCGGCATCAATTACTTTTTTTGTTTCGTCACAACTTATAAAGAGTACGGTTGTTAGTAAAATTAAGATGAACTTTTTCATTTGTTGCTGTTTTAATTATTCCGAAGATACTACAAAACTTAGAGAGAAGCTTTTAAAAATGTGTTAACTAAGCATCGATTTTGCCTTTTTAACCGCTTCTACCAATTTATCGATCTCTTCTTTGGTGTTATAGAATGAAAAAGAGGCACGAACCGTGCCAGGGATTTTGTAAAACTGCATCACAGGCTGTGCACAATGATGCCCAGTCCTTACAGCAATGCCCAGTTTGTCAACAATAGTTCCTATATCGTAAGGGTGAATATCTTTGATGTTGAAAGAAACCACCGAAGTCTTTTTCTTGGAGGTTCCGTAAATTTTCAATCCTTCTATTTTCAGCAATTCTTGGGTAGCATAGTGCAACAATTCTTTTTCATAGGCTTCAATTTCATCAAAACCTATGCTATTTAAATAATCTACCGCTGCTCCAAAGGCGATGCCTCCACAAATATTAGGGGTTCCTGCTTCAAATTTATGGGGCAATTCGGCATAGGTGGTTTTTTCAAAAGTCACTTCCTTAATCATTTCCCCTCCTCCTTGGTAAGGAGGAAGCTTCTCTAGCCACTGTTTTTTCCCATAAAGAATTCCTACTCCGGTAGGACCACACATTTTATGCGCTGAAGTGACGTAAAAATCGACGTCCAATTCAGCCAAGTTAGGTTTTTCATGAGCGCAGGATTGGGCTCCATCGACTAATACCGCCGCTCCCTTTGCATGGGCTTTGTCAATTATTTCAGCAATGGGATTGATAGTCCCCAAAGCATTAGAGACATGGTTAATAAAAACCAATTGGGTCTTTTCTGAAAGTAACGCTTCAAAAGCATCCATTACCAACTCGCCTGCCTCGTTCATAGGAATTACTTTTAAAATAGCCCCCGTTTTTTCACACAACATCTGCCAAGGCACAATATTGGAATGATGTTCTAAGGCCGAAACCAATACTTCATCCCCTTTTTTTAAAAAATTTGCAAAACCATGAGCCACCAAGTTGATACCATGGGTAGTCCCAGAAGTAAAAATCACTTCTTCTGGATGAAGGATTTGAAAATGCTTTTGAATTTTTCTTCTAGCGGCTTCATAAGCATCTGTAGCTTCCTGAGATAACGTATGTACTCCACGGTGGATATTCGCGTTGTAATGCGAATAATAATCGACCATACAGTCGATCACTGCTTGAGGCTTTTGGGAAGTTGCTGCATTGTCAAAATATACCAAAGGATACCCATTGACTTTTCGTTGAAGTATGGGAAAGTCTTGGCGTATTTTTTCTACATTAAATGTCACCGCAATTCTTTTTTAAAGATCGAATCCTAAGCTTACCCCTATTTTCTTGGCGATCAGCAAATTGATTCGTTTTTTCAATTCAGGGATTTTTACACTTTCCAACACATTATTGGCAAAAGCATACATCAATAAAGCACGTGCTTCTTTTTTGCCAATTCCGCGGGAACGCAGATAAAACATCGCATCCTCATCTAGCTGCCCAATGGTACAACCATGCGAACATTTTACATCGTCTGCAAAGATTTCCAATTGCGGCTTGGCATTAATAGTAGCCTTATCGCTAATTAAGATATTATTATTCTGCTGAAAGGCATCCAGTTTTTGGGCATCTTTCTCTACGTACACTTTTCCGTTGAAAACACCGGTAGAGCGATCATCAAAAATACCTTTGTAATCCTGATGACTCTCACAGTTGGGAGCAATGTGGTGTACTAACGTATTGTGGTCCACATGCTGTTTGTCTTCCAAAATAGTAATCCCTTTCAGTATCGAATCACAATGTTCTCCGTACTGATAATAATTTAGGTTGTTGCGTATTAACTTTCCACCAAATGAAAAAGTATGCACACTGCACACACTATCCCGTTCTTGTTTGATGTAAGTACTATCAATTAAAGAAGCGGATGGCAGGTCGTTCTGAATTTTATAATAATCGATATAGGCCCTTTTTTCAGCAAATATTTCGGTTACTGAATTTGTTAGCACCGGATTTCCTGAAAGACTTTGATGTCTTTCAATGATTTGAATGTGAGCGTTTTCACCCACCACTACCAAATTACGTGGCTGAAGCATTAAAGCCGCTTCAGAACCCGTATAGAAATTTACAATCTCTACAGGTTTTTCTACTTCTTTGTGGTTTGGAATATAGATATAAGCCCCTTCTTTGGCAAAAGCCGTATTGAGGGAAGTCAAACTTTCCTCTTTAGCAACTTTATTGAAATAGGTTTCAATAACGGGCTTGTATTTATCTTTGCTCAACGCTGCAGAAAGTAGACAGATATCCATTCCTTCATGCGTGGTGGAGGACAAAAAAGAACTATATACGCCATCGACAAATACAATTTTGTACGTATCGACTTCGTGAAGAAAATACTTTTTAACGTCCTTAAATTCAATGGATGATTCCTGCTTCGGGAAAATACTGTAATCCTCCTTCAACAGAGAATTTAAAGAGGTATATTTCCAAGCTTCTTCTTTTTTGGAAGGAAATCCTTTGGTTTCAAAATTTTTAATGGCATGGTTTCGAAGTTCGTGAATAGGAGAATCTTCCTGCAAATAATCTTCGAAGGCCAAATATGATGATATCAGTTTGTCTTTTAAGCTCATAGTTAAGCTTTTACTTCTTCTTTAATCCAATCGTATCCTTTTTCTTCTAACTCGTAAGCCAATTCCTTGGTGCCAGACTTTACGATTTTACCGTCTAACAATACATGTACAAAATCGGGAACAATATAATCCAACAGTCGCTGATAGTGGGTAATCACAATGACAGCATTTTCTGGACTTCTTAGCTTATTCACTCCATTGGCTACAATTTTCAGGGCATCGATATCTAGCCCGGAATCGGTTTCATCCAAAATAGCCAACTTGGGTTCCATCATGGCCATTTGAAAGATTTCATTTCGTTTCTTTTCCCCTCCAGAAAACCCTTCATTTAAAGAGCGGGAAAGAAACTTTCGATCGATATCCAACAAATCGGCCTTTTCTTTTATTTTTTTCAGCATTTCACCCGCGGGCATGTCTTCCATGCCCTGAGCCTTTCGGGTTTCATTGATAGCCGTTTTGATAAAATTCGTGACCGTGACCCCCGGGATTTCCACAGGGTATTGAAAAGAAAGAAAAATGCCTTTATGCGCTCTTTCTTCGGGATCCAACTCGTTGATATCTTCCCCATCCAACAACACATCCCCTTGGGTTACGTCGAAATCTTCATTACCGGCTATGACGGATGCGAAGGTACTTTTCCCAGAACCATTAGGACCCATGATTGCATGAACCTCCCCCGGTTTTACATGAAGGTCAATTCCTTTTAAAATATCTTTATCTTCTACACTGGCGTGTAAATTCTTAATCTGTAGCATACTTAACTTTTCGATTCTTCAATTTTTATATCGGCTTCTGCAGGAGCACTTCCTACAGAAACAATTTCTTTTATGGTAATGATTTGTTCCCAAACTTCCTTCCCTTCATCCAGTGCGGGGTTTCTTTGTACCTCACCAATTACTACTACAGGAACCATATCATACTCTTCTTTTTTTATACTGGAAATTCTTTCACCCAGCTCTTTGGCCATATCGTCTAGGGTAACTGCATAAATAAATTGATTGCCTTTTAAAACCGCCCCATCTTCAGAATAAAAATATTCCCCAGTGTAAGAAGTATACTTGGAGTCCATCAGTTTCTGACTGTTTTCCTCGCTTTGACTTGAGGCTTCTTTACTTTCAGAATTCTTACAAGAAAATGTTGCAAGGGCTACAAACAACATTGCAAAAAACATACTTTTTTTCATGATGCATTATATTTAGTTATCCTACTGATCCTTCTAAACTAATTTCCAATAGTTTTTGGGCTTCTACAGCAAATTCCATAGGAAGTTTATTTAAAACTTCCTTACTGAAACCATTAACAATTAAGGCAATCGCTTTTTCAGTATCAATACCCCTTTGATTGCAATAAAAAATTTGGTCTTCCCCAATTTTACTCGTAGTAGCCTCATGCTCTATTTGGGCCGATTTATTACTGGCCTCAATATATGGGAAGGTATGGGCCCCACAATTATTTCCCATCAACAAGGAATCACACTGCGAAAAGTTTCTCGCATTTTCGGCACGTGGATTGATTTTTACCAAGCCCCGGTAACTATTTTGAGATTTTCCTGCGGAAATTCCTTTTGATATGATCGTGCTTCGCGTATTTTTCCCTAAGTGAACCATTTTGGTTCCGGTATCTGCCTGTTGGTAGTTATTGGTCACAGCAATGGAATAAAATTCACCAATGGAATTATCCCCTTTTAGAATACAGCTGGGATATTTCCAAGTTACAGCACTCCCTGTTTCTACTTGTGTCCAGGATATTTTTGCGTTTTTCTCACACAGCCCTCTTTGGTGACAAAGTTATACACGCCCCCTTTCCCGTCCTTTCCACCGGGGAACCAATTTTGAACGGTAGAATACTTAATTTCAGCATTGTCCAAGGCGATAAGTTCGACCACCGCTGCATGCAATTGGTTTTCATCCCGCATGGGTGCTGTACAGCCTTCTAGATAACTTACATAACTGCTATCTTCTGCAATCACCAAAGTACGCTCAAACTGTCCTGTTCCTGCCTGATTAATTCTGAAATAGGTGGAAAGTTCCATGGGGCATCGCACGCCTTTGGGAATGTAACAAAACGAACCATCACTAAAAACAGCGCTGTTTAAGGCCGCATAAAAGTTATCTGTTTTGGGAACCACAGAACCTATGTATTTTTTTACGAGTTCTGGATGCTTTTTGATGGCTTCGGAAATGGAACAGAATATAATTCCTTTTTCGGCTAAGGTTTCTTTAAAAGTAGTGGCCACGGAAACCGAATCCATCACGATATCCACAGCAACACCCGCCAATTTTTTCTGCTCGTCGAGCGAAATACCCAATTTATTGAACGTTTCCAGCAATTCGGGATCTACCTCATCCAAGCTTTCGTATTTCGGCTTTTTTGAAGGAGCCGAATAATAAGAAATATTCTGAAAGTTAGGCTTCTCATAGGTTACATTGGCCCATTCAGGCTCTTCCATTTCTTGCCAAACCCTGAAGGCTTCCAATCGCCATTCGGTCATCCATTCGGGTTCCTCTTTCTTTTTCGATATGGCCCTTACAATATCTTCGTTTAGACCTACCGGAAAGGTTTCCGATTCAATATCGGTATAAAACCCATACTCGTATTCTTTGGTCTCGAGTTCTTTTTTTAAATCGTCTTCAGTAAACTTTCCCATTTCTTTTCAGCAATTTTTAAAGTGAAAAACTTTCTCCGCAACCACAAGTTCTATTCGCATTGGGATTATTAAAAACAAATCCTTTTCCATTCAATCCGCCGCTATACTCTAGGGTGGTTCCTACCAAGTAGAGGAAACTCTTTTTATCAATGACAATTCGCACGAGATTATCTTCAAAAAGCTTATCCTCCGGAGCTTGCTCTTTGTCAAATTTCAATTCATAAGAAAGCCCAGAACAGCCCCCGCTTTTCACCCCTACACGAACGTAATCGCTATCTGGGTTAAAGCCTTCTTCGCTCATTAACTGAACGATTTTGGTTTTGGCGGTATCACTAACTTTAATCATCTAAATAGATTTGTTCTAAATTATCTACAAATATACTGTAATTCCTTTGCTTATCCATAGCAAAGGAAAAATTAAACCTAATAGTGCAATAGATTTAAGTAATAATTAACAAAGAAGGGGTTAGGGCCTGAAATCTGGGTTGTTTATAAAGCTTGGATCTGAAAGGGAAAGTAAAAATGCTTTTAGAGCTGCTTTTTCTTCTTCCGAAAGTTGGACACCTCCTTCGCCTACTTTTTTCATAAGGGGATCTATAGTTTCCGAATACACCAAACCTTCACTGTAATGATCAATTACTTCATCAAGGGTTTCGAAGCGACCATCATGCATATAGGGAGCTGTAAAGGCTAAGTTTCGTAAGGAAGGTGTTTTAAATTTTCCATCATCCCTGGGATCCCCAGTAACGGCACCTAACCCCTTATCTGTAAAGAATTCGTCCAGGCCATTATTGTGGAAAATATTATCGGTCCACAAAGGATTTAAAGGGTTTCCGTGGCAATGGAAACAATCGCCACGGCTTTCGTCTAAAAAAATGTCCAATCCGTTGGCCTCTGCTTCTGTAAGTGCCACTTCGCCCCTTAAGTAGCGATCGAACTTTGAGTTGGAAGAAATTAGGGTTCTTACAAATTGTGCAATGGATTTGGAAACCATGGTAGAATCTATGGTTTTGGTTCCGAAGGCACTTTCAAACAAAGGAGGGTACACATTGGTATTTTGAAGTGATGCGACCGCATTGGGCCAAGTATTGTTCATCTCAATAGGATTGGTAATAGGTTCGAAGGCCTGTTCTTCCAAAGAACCAGCCCTTCCATCCCAAAAGAATTTTTCACCATAATTCCATGCTGCATTATAAATAGGCATGGAATTTCGGAAACCTTCCTCTCCATTAATTCCGATACTGAAACGTCTAGGATCGGTAAAGGCATTTTGCGGTCGGTGACAGGTAGCGCAAGACTGCGTGTTATCTGCGGAAAGAATGGGGTCAAAAAAAAGTTTTTTCCCTAAGGCAATTCCTTCTTCAGAAAGGGGGTTGTCTTCCGGAATAACTGGTGGAAGGATATTTTCCTCGAAAAGGGGCGGTATTTCCAAAGAAACCGGTGTTGCTAGATATTCCTCCTCTGCTGCATCCTCCTTATTACAAGCAACAACCAGTATTGATAGAACTAATATGACTACGACTTTTCTTTTCATGGTACTGTAGTAGCGCCTAGACCAAATACTCCATTTTTTCCATTTTGATACATCAAGATCTGGGCTTCATAGTTAGGCATTAAAACGGTATAATATTGAGTTAAGTCCCATGTATTAGGGTTTTTGAACCATTCGGCTACGTTCATATCAATTTCAATGCCGGTCTCAGCAGTAATGTTGATTTCTCCCAAGTTCACTTCAAAAGAGGTATCCTCCAATAATTCTAAAGTATCCGGACCCGGAGGCAAGGTTGTATGCTTATTTGCTCGAATAGTATGGTATTGAAAATTTACTTCATCGGTCGTTCCTGCAGCAAGGTATTTTCCTTCCATTCTCATGTAGTGATACCCTCCCCCAAGCATGTCGGGAACATTCCAGCCTCCGTCGGCCGAATTTAGGTCGGGGTAATTTCCGGAATTATCTTCATCATCAAAACCAAACGTAAAAGAAACGGTATAGGCCCCTTCGGGAAGCAACACATTTGGTGTAAACGACAAATTTTGGCCTTCCCTAACATTTACGAGGTTGTAATCTTCTGCACTGTACACAGTACCATCTTGAGCGGTAAAGGTAATATCGGATATTAGGTACACCAGTTTCGAAAGTGTAAGGGTCTCTCCATGGGCATTTACATAGGAAGTTTGATCAAAATCGGAATTTTGAATTTGACTTCCGTCCCAATAGTGAGAAAAAGTAAAAACTACGTTAACTTCCTGCGGAGTTGTTCCAGCATCATCATCGCTATTACACCCTGTAAGCATTGCCAGTCCAAGGCAAAGCATCAAAACCTTAAAAAACTTCATACATTCTATTTTAAAAATTTATTTGATATTCACTATTAAAAAGTCTTTTAGACCTTTATTGACGGGAATATCGCCGTCGTCACTTTCGGTATTACCCACTAAAATAATGGTATTATCCAACGCCTCTATGGCATCTTCCCCAAAATCAAGGTTACTTCCTCCAACGGATTTTTCAAAAATAAGGTTCTTGTTTGCGTCCATAATCCCTATCCAAGCATCATTTTCCCCATTATTAAAAGAAATGTCTTGATCATTACTTCGGGTAGAACCCGACAACAAATAATTGTTATTTGAGATAGGATAAATTCCTTTTCCTGTGTCAAATTGAGAACCTCCAAAGCTTTTTTCTGAAAGTAGCATTCCCCCTGCAGACATTTCCACTACCCAAATATCGGCGTTCCCATAATTGTTGGATACATCCATATCATCGCTTCGGGTATCACCAATGAGAAAATAATTTCCTGTTTCGGTAGGAGCGACTCCATATCCTACATCCACTCCTGTCCCGCCAAAAGATTTGGTCCAAACCTTGTCTCCGTTGGCTGCAACCTTCACAGCCCAGAAATCGTAACTTCCTTTACTATCGGTAATATCAAAATCTTCACTCTCGGAAGAACCCATCAATAAGAAATCCCCATCGGGCATTTCCAATGCTTTATAGCTTCGGTCGTTATTGGACCCCCCAAAGTAACGTTTCCAAACAAAGGCACCCGAGGCGTCCATTTTAATGCACCAGTATTCCCCAACCCCATGTAATGTTTCAGCTCCCGATCGATCTTCATTACCTTCGCCTCCACTGGCTGAAACGTCGAAATATCCTGTGACAAAATATCCGCCATCTGAGGTTTCAAATGCATCAAAAGATTGATCACTTCCCCCATAGCCAAAATTTTGACACCATTCTTCCTCTCCTTCAGCATTTAACTTCAGCAACCAATAATCGTGAAAACCGCTATTACTATTGGAACCACAATTATTTCCCCGACTATATCCCGTAACCAGATATCCTCCCTCTGATGTATTGGCAATATGGGTTGCTATTTCATCTTCTTCGGTACCATAGGTTTTATCCCATAAAACCGTTCCGGTCCCACTTATTTTAACAATCCAATAATCGGCATCGGTAGTGGTTTTACCAGTTACATCCCCATCATTGCTATAGGTAGTTCCTGCTACGATATAATTTCCATCTTGGGTGGCGACAATTGAATTGGCTTGATCGACCCCGCTTCCGCCTAGGGATTTCACCCAAACAATTTCACCTACATATTCAATAGGGGTGGGTTCCGTTTCCATTACTTCACCTTCATCCTTATTACAGGCCATGAAGAGTAATGATAACAGTAGAATAGCTATGGTATTTCTTTGTAGAATCACGTTTGCGTTATTTTATAATCTTTTGTATCATCGTTTCATTCACCCTAACGAGATAGATTCCATTGGTTAATTTGGAAGTATCTATGGTTACTTCGGAATTTTGAAAATTCGATTCTGAAAAAACTTTTTTTCCAAGGACATCAAAAATTGTGACACTCGTAATCATTTCATCAGATAAGTTGATGGTTAATTGGTCCTTTACCGGATTTGGGAAAAGTTTTAACAAGGCCGTATCCCTTAAACCTGATGTATTTAAGCTAGGATCTTTCACCAAAGTAAATCCGTTGGTGCCCGAAATCACAATATTTCCACTAGCGAAGTAAGGATACACATTCCAACTTCCATTAAAAGCGACGTCATCATCGCTTGGATAGGTATCGAAATAGCCAATTTCAGTTAAGTTCTGATTCTCAATATCACTAATATCAATTGCCCTGAAACCTGCATTGTAATTTGCTAAATAAAAGGTGTTGCCCTTTACATAACCATTGTGATCTATTGCAGGGGTAGGGCCAAAGTAATCAAATTCAAAAAAAGGATTGTCCAAGTCTTCTACATTGAAAACTATAGTTCGAGTATTAAATCCGCCTCCAAAAAGTTCATCTTGCTCATCCCCCAACAAAACATATTTCCGGTCTTCGGTGACCCAATTTTGATGCGTATATTCCACCGTGGGATACGTTACGGTAGCAATGTTCTGCGGATTGGATTTATTGGTAACATCCAGAATAACAAAGCGGTCTTCGTTGCTTCCGTAGTACACCTCCCTACCCGTATAATCTGAATCGGGCCCATTATATACAATTACTTGAGCGTCGTGCGTGTATCCATCTACAGCATAGCCTCCTGCCGAAACAGGATTCAAGGGGTCTTGAATATTTACAAAATGTGGCCCTCCGTTAAAAGTATTGGTCCCTACTGCATAGGCAAAACCCGTTTCTTCGTTAATCACAATATTGTGTGCATTCCCAAATTGATCGTAATGCGCATCTTCCGTAAAGGTTACTGGAGGGTTGCTTACATTTCGAAGGCGTGTTAAATCGAATACCTGCATTCCATGTCCCCCAGCTTCGCTCACAATAAATGCGTGGTCTTCATAAACTTTAATGTCTCGCCAAATACTTGGAGAGGTGTGTGTAGGCAGTTTCCCAAGATAGACAGCATTTACTGGATCTGAAATATCAATAAAAGCCGTTCCGTTATCAAGACCTACAAGTGCATACTCCTTGCCATCCATTGGGTCGGTCCATCCCCAGGAATCATTCCCTTCTGAAGCCCCTAAATCGCCTAAGGAAAAATGTGATTGTAAATCATATCCATTACAGGGATAAATTCCTGCAAATCCACCCTCGCAAGGCGTTTGTGAAAAAGTTATGGCTGTAACTGCCATAAAGGCAAAGTATAAATAGTTCTTCATGCGTATTATATTTATTATTTTTTTGTTATGATTCAGGTCATAAAATAAACGCCTTTGGCTGGACTTACCAAGTCATTTTACAATTTTAGAAATGTGGTTGATGAGTTGTGCAATAGAATTTCATTTCAAAACTAGGCAATTATTGGAAACTTTATTGTTAAAACAAAGGTTTTATTCCTGAAATTTAAGTATCTAGACCCTATGCGCTCAGTTTCCACAGAGGAAATTTAATGGAAAGTAAAAGAATATGTAATTTTACCGAAGAACAACTATCACATGCTTGAAGATAAAAACCCACAAAGAACCGCTATTACTGAACTTGGCGAGTTTGGTTTAATCGATCATCTCACCCAGAATATTAAGCTATACCACAAAACCTCCATAAAAGGCATTGGGGACGATGCAGCGATAATTTCCGGAACTTCAGAAAATCAAAAAGTCATTACCACCGACTTATTGGTAGAGGGCGTTCACTTCGATTTGTCTTACATGCCCCTAAAACATTTAGGATATAAAGCGGTGATTGTAAATTTGAGCGATGTGTATGCCATGAATGCAACAGCAACTCAGATAACGGTTTCCATTGCAGTTTCCAACAGGTTTCCCGTAGAGGCCCTGGAAGAGCTCTACGAAGGGATAAAAACAGCCTGTAATATATACCAAGTAGACCTGGTAGGGGGAGACACTACCTCTTCCACTTCAGGATTGGTGATTAGCATTACGGCCCTTGGAGAAGCTCGTAGTGAAGAAATAGTGCAAAGAAATGGAGCGAAAGAAAATGATTTGTTAGTGATGACCGGAGATATTGGGGCGGCATATCTAGGGCTTCAGGTGCTGGAAAGGGAAAAACAGGTTTTCAAGGCCAATCCAAATGCCCAGCCCGATTTAGAACCTTACAGTTATTTAGTAGAACGCCAGCTAAAGCCCGAAGCACGAAAGGACATTATTGCCTTGCTAAAAGAACTTAAGGTAATTCCCACCGCTATGATTGATATTAGCGACGGGCTTTCTTCAGAAATTCTTCACTTAACAAAACAATCAAATGTTGGATGCCATATCTATGAAGATAAAATTCCTTTGGACCCCCAAGTGATTGCCACTTGCGAAGAATTTAATATGGATAGCACTACCATTGCCCTAAGTGGTGGAGAGGATTATGAATTATTGTTTACCGTGGCGATGGAAGATTTCCCGAAAATTAAAGGAAACCCCAACTTATCGGTCATTGGACATATCACTAAAGAAAGTGAAGGAGTACATTTAATTACTCGGGCAAACACTAAAATTCCAATTATTGCCAAAGGATGGAATTCCTTTAAGGATTCCGAATAACTATGCGACAATTTTTTCCTGAAAGGTTTTCTTAAAACGCATATTGTTTTCTTCCCAATACCTAGAAAGTTTTACCATGCGTCCGTAACCATCTACCGTGAACTTTTGATTACAGCAACGGCAGCGATATTCCTTTATAAGAGACTTTTGAGGATGCAAATTTATAAAGCGATGCCCAAATAATTTACACAGTATTCGTTTTTTCATGAGGCAATACTCCTTTTATGTTTTTTGTTATGAAAAGAAGCTAATGAAGAATTTACCTCTTTAATTTTATGAGTAAGCAACTCCAGACTTCCCGAAAAATTATCGGTCATTTCCTTTCCGCAATGCCTACATCGATATTCGTTAATGTGATTAGTGACTTTACGGGTAATAACATAATTATGTCCAAATGTACTGCAAACGATTCCAGATAAAGAAAAAGTACGAGGGTTAGAGAGTGATTCCATATCCATCTTTATTTGGTTCGGGATAAATATAGAAATTAATTTTAAAAAATCGATTAAAAGCTAAAAAATATCGTTAAAATGCAATATTTTAACAATTTCGATAGGATTTTCCAGCCAACTCATATGACTTCCTTGCAAAATAATTAATTCTGAAGAGGTACGCTTTGCCACCGTTTCTGAAACTTTTAAAGGCACGATAGGATCTTGTGCTCCGCATACAAAAAGTTTTATCCCACTAAAACGGGCAAGTACTTGAGTCCGGTCTTTACGATCGCGCATCCCTTTTGCGAGAGCAATGATTCCTCCTGACGGGAATTGCTTTGCGGTTTTCTTTAAATGATTGATTTCTGAAGAGAATTTACTTCGGCTGTCTTCAGAAAAAAGATTGGAAATCCCCATACTCACAAAAACTTCTTTGTCTCTCTGAATAATTTCCACGGCTCGGTTTCTGTTTTCTTTCCGTTCTTCACTATCACTTTCGGTAGTGGAATTTAACAGCACTATTTTCGAAACCTTTTCTGGGTAAGCTTCTAAAAAGGCCAATGCTACATATCCTCCCATGGAATGACCCAAAAAAGAAACTTCGGAAATCCCTAAGTACTTTAAGAGTTCGTTGACTACCGCTGCCAATAGCTCCATTCCTTGTATTTCAGCTAACACCTCACTCTTGCCATGACCCGGAAAATCCAAAACAAGTACCCGGTTCCGTTTTGTCCATTCCGGAAGGAACTCCTTCCACATGTAAGAGCTTTCTAAAAAACCGTGTAACAATACTATACAAGGGCCCGTTCCATGGCTTTCGTAAAAGATCCTTTTTTCTTGATAGGTAAAATACATCCTGCAAATATCCTATATTTCGAAGAGGTTCTTTCCAAAAATCGAGACAATTCAGTAAGAAAAAAACCAAGATTGATGTTTTAACGCCCTTTTTCCCTTTTCTGAAGAAAATCGAAAACGATACCGAAAAAAATACCTCGAATTTTCATCTTGTTTTTGGAGGGCATTTTTTGAAAAATAACCATTTTAAGGCTTTGTTTTTTTTGAATTTCACAATAATTACCCCTTCTTATTACCACAACCTTAATTACTTGATTTTTTTAGAGTTATAAGTTTGAAATACCCTTTTTGAGCCCTATGTTTGAAGCAGATTTACAAACTTTAAAATTATGGCAATTACAAAACAATATTTAAAGACAAAACCCGTATGCAAAGTAACGTTTACCGTTCCTGCTGAAACGGCAAAAGAAGTAACCGTAGTAGGGTCTTTTAATGAATGGAATGCAGAAGAAACCCCTTTGAAAAAGTTAAAAAACGGAACTTTTAAAGGAACTGTCGACTTGGAAAAGGACCAATCTTACGAATTCCGATATGTGGTGGATGGCACCTATACAAACGACGACCAAGCTGATGCTTATGCATGGAACGATTATGCTTGGGCCGAAAATGGCGTATTAAATCTGTAGTTATATTTTTGTTTACTGAATGAAAAAGCCCGCAGTTGCGGGCTTTTTTCTATGAATTCATTAAATCCTCAATCTCCTCTGCCTCTAGCGGAATGTTCCGCATAAGATTGAATGGCTCACCTTGCTCCTGAATCACCTCATCATCTTCCAATCGAATCCCAAAACCTTCTTCCGGAATATAAATCCCAGGTTCTACGGTAAATACCATATTCGCCTTCATCGGCTCCCATAATATTCCGTAGTCGTGAGTGTCCAATCCAATATGGTGACTGGTACCGTGCATAAAATACTTTTTATACGCAGGCCAATCTGGGTTTTCATTTTGCACATCGGCTTTGTCCAGCAAGCCTAATTGCAATAACTCGGAAGTCATTAATTTCCCTACTTCTACATGGTATTCTTTCCACATCGTTCCAGGAACCAACATCTTAGTCGCTTCCTTTTTTACATTCAGGACGGCATTATAAACTTCTTTTTGACGGGCTGTAAATGTACCGCTCACCGGTATGGTACGTGTCATATCACTACTATAGTTGGCATATTCGGCGCCCACATCCATCAAAATGAGGTCGCCTGCCTTACATTGTTGATTGTTCTCTATATAATGTAAAACGTTGGCATTATTACCGCTCGCCACAATGGGGGTATAGGCAAAACCCTTGGATCGGTTTCTTAGGAACTCATGCATGTATTCGGCTTCAATCTCGTATTCCCACACTCCAGGTTTTACAAAATCGAGCACCCTCCGGAAGCCTTTTTCAGTAATCTCACATGCCTTTTGCATGAGGTCGATTTCAATTTCATCCTTTACCGAACGCAATCGTTGTAAAATAGGATTACTCTTGGCCCAGTTATGTGCTGGATATTTTGCCTTGGTTTTCTTGATAAAGCGATCTTCGCGTGTTTCGGTCTCTACGTTGGCTCTATAATGCTCATTGGTGTTGAAATACACAATTTCCGATTGCGCCATCAACTCTGCAAATACCCTATCGAATTCGGAAAGCCAGTAAACCGTTTTAATGCCACTTACTTCCAAGGCTTTTTCCTTGGTCAGTTTTTCGCCTTCCCAAACGGCAATATGATCGTTGGTCTCCCGAACAAACAGAATCTCCCGGTGTTTTTCTTCAGGAGCTTCTGGAAAAAGCACCAGCATACTTTCTTCTTGGTCAACCCCGCTTAGGTAAAAAATATCCCGATGTTGGTTAAAAGGAAGGGTGCTGTCGGCACTTACTGGATAAATATCATTACTGTTAAAAACCGCGACACTTTTAGGCTTCATTTGCGCCATGAAATTTTTACGGTTTTTGATAAAAAGGTTTCGATTAATAGGGTGGTATTTCATTTTCTTGTATTCTGAATTTCCTCAAAATTACGGAAATTGATAGGTTCTAGTAAACTTCCCCAAAATAATTTACCTTATTTTAGTAATTCGATTTGTTTCAATCTTCATAAACCACCCAAAATGAAAAAAACATTTTTCTTGTTCTCGCTGTTTCTTAGTACAGCCCTTTTGGCTCAAGTACCAAGTACTTCAGCAGTTACTGTTACCAAGGCTTTGGAAGAGAAAGCTGCCTTCACTAATAAATCCCTAGTAAAAAACCTGCCTTTCAAAAACATTGGGCCCACGGTAATGAGCGGCCGTGTGGTAGATCTGGTCGTTAATCCAGAGAATCCTACCGAATTCTATGTAGGCTATGCTAGCGGCGGGGTATGGCATACCGTCAATAACGGAACGAGTTTTGAACCCATTCTCGACACAAGCCCTACACAAAATGTAGGAACCTTGGCGGTAGATTGGAAAAGTGGCACTATTTGGGTAGGTACGGGCGAAGTGAATGCTTCTCGGTCTTCCTATGCCGGAATTGGCCTGCTGAAAAGTTCCGATAAGGGAAAAACATGGCAGTCCATGGGACTGGAAGACTCCCATCATATTAGTAAAATTCTGATCAATCCAGCTAATGCAGACGAAATTGTGGTGGGCGTGATAGGACATCTCTATTCTGAAAATCAAGAAAGAGGCGTTTTTAAATCGTTTGATGGTGGTAAAACCTGGAACAAAACCCTTTTTATCAATGCTGAAACGGGCATCATCGAAATGGAGGTAGATCCTAACAATTTTAACATCATGTATGCTTCTGCTTGGGACAAAGACCGAAAAGCCTGGAATTTTGAAGGCAATGGAAGTGGAAGTGGTATTTACAAAAGTACCGATGCGGGAAACAGCTGGACCAAAGTTTCTACCGAAGCAAGCGGTTTCCCTGTTGGTGAAGGCGTGGGAAGAATTGGCTTGGCAATTGTGAACGAAAATGTAGTCTATGCGATTCACGATAGTCAATTCCGAAGGGAAGATACAGGAAGCAACAACAAAACGGAAGGGCTTTCCAAAGAGGATTTCAAAACCATGACCCGGGATGCTTTTTTAAATTTGGACAATAAAACCTTAGAAGGTTTCCTTCGGAATAATGGTTTTCAGGAAAAATATAGCGCAGAAACGGTAAAGCAACTCATTGAGGAGGGAGAGGCAAAGCCCATGGATTTGGCCCTTTATTTGGAAGATGCAAACACACAGCTTTTCGATACTCCGGTTATTGGCGCCGAGGTCTACAAAAGTACCAATGGTGGAAAAACATGGAAAAAAACCCATGAAGGGTATTTGGACGGAATCTATTATTCGTATGGGTATTACTTCGGAAAAATCCACGTAGCTCCCAACAATCCAGATGCGATATACACTTATGGAGTGCCCATTTTAAAATCCAAGGATGGCGGAAAAACCTTTACTTCTATGGATGCCGATAATGTACATGCCGATCACCATGCATTGTGGATCAATCCCAAAATGCCAGGCCACTTAATCAATGGAAATGATGGCGGGGTGAACATTAGCTATGACGATGGAGCACATTGGATAAAATGCAATACTCCAGCCGTAGGGCAGTTTTACGCCATTAATGTAGACAATGCCAAGCCTTACAATGTATATGGAGGGCTTCAGGACAACGGGGTTTGGGTAGGCCCACATACCACCGAAGAAAATACCGAATGGCTTCAGGAAGGGCAATATCCTTACAAAAGAATCATGGGCGGTGACGGCATGCAAATTCAGATTGATAATCGCAATAATCAAATTGTATACACAGGATTTCAGTTTGGAAATTACTTCAGAATAGATCGTGCTTCTGGAAAAAACAGCTACATACAACCCAAACACGAACTTGGGGAAAGTCCGTACCGATTCAACTGGCAAACACCTATTTTATTAAGTGAACACAATCAGGACATTCTTTATTTAGGTGGGAATAAGCTCATGCGAAGCTTGAATCAAGGCGATGATTGGGAAGCCATTTCCCCCGATCTTACCCAAGGTGGCAAACCTGGAAATGTAGCCTACGGAACCCTTACGACTATGAGTGAATCTACATTTCAATTTGGATTAATTTATACGGGAAGCGACGATGGACTTATTTACGTTACTCAGAATTCTGGGGCCGACTGGACCAATATCTCTCAAGATCTTCCCAAGGATTTATGGGTAAGCAGGGTGATCGCCTCGCAGCACAAAAAATCCAGGGTTTACGCCACATTGAATGGTTACCGATGGGACAATTTCGCACCTTATATTTATAGGAGTGACGATTTTGGAGCGACTTGGGAAAGCATCAGTGGAAATATCCCTGCATCACCCGTAAACGTGATCAAAGAAGATCCACTTAATGAAAACATCCTTTATGTAGGAACCGATAATGGGGCGTACGTTTCCTTTAACCAGGGGAACAGCTGGGAGCCTTTCTCCCATAAACTTCCTAACGTTGCGGTTCATGATATCGTAGTGCAACCTGAAGCAAAGCATTTGGTTTTAGGGACTCATGGAAGGTCCATTTATATCGCAGATATTTCATTACTGCAACAACTTTCAGCCTCAAATAGCGACCAATTGGTGTTGAACGAAATCACAGCAGTGAATCATTCTAGAAGGTGGGGACAAAGTTTCAGCCCTTGGAATGAAGCTTACGAACCCAGTGTTGAGATTCAATTTTATGCACCCCAATCTGGTGAAGCAACACTTTCCGTAAACTCTGAAGACGGTGAGGAATTAATGCAATGGAGTGTGACTGTCGAAAAAGGAATAAATGTAGAATCCTACCATTTAACCGTTTCAGAAAGAGGAGTAAAAAATCTTAAGAAGTCAGATAAAAAAGTGTCCCCTTCCGCCAATGGAAAAAATTATTTACCCAAAGGCGATTATCGTCTAAAGGTTTCCCTCGGAGGAAAGACTGCGTCTGGAAAAATAACCCTTAAATAGGTTTTCTTGTTTAAAATAGTTCTAAATTCTTATTAAAAGAAATACCAAAGTTTGGGAATCATTCTTTTGAGCCGTATTTTTGTGAGTCTAAATTTTTGAAAAGAGAACCTATGGGATTACTTTCCTCTTCTATTGCCAGAAAATTTGCCATGGCACTTTCTGGTTTGTTTTTAGTCCTTTTTCTAGCACAACATTTTACCATAAATCTAACTTCGGTGATAGCACCAGACACTTTCAATACTTGGTCTCATTTTATGGGAACCAACGGATTGGTTCAAGGGGTTTTGCAACCGGTCTTGATTTTTGGGGTTGTGTTTCACTTTATCATGGGGTTTGTTTTGGAAATTCAAAACCGAAATGCCCGAGCTATAAAGTATGCTAGTTATAAAGGAAATACCAATTCTAGTTGGGCCTCCAGAAACATGATTATTTCGGGATTGGTTGTTTTGGGCTTTTTAGGATTGCACTTTTATGATTTCTGGATTCCTGAAATTGTCCACAAATACATTGAATCCCACCCGGAAGACCCTACCCGCTATTACGCCGAAACGGTTCATAAATTTGAAAGTCCGCTACGTACAGGATTGTATGTTTTGGCCTTTATTCTGTTGGCAGTTCACTTGTGGCATGGATTTGCATCTTCTTTCCAAAGTGTAGGGTTTAACAATAAATATTCGAAAGGTCTTCAAGTATTTACCAAAGCATTTGCTATATTAATACCATTAGGCTTCATTTTTATTGCCTTATACCATCATTTTAATCAATTACCCCACTAAAAGCTACCGATATGTCATTAGAATCTAAATTACCCAGTGGAGCACCCTTAGCCGATAAGTGGACCAAACATAAAAACGATATCAATCTGGTAAATCCCGCCAACAAACGTAATATCGACGTGATTGTGGTAGGTACTGGATTGGCAGGTGGAAGCGCTGCCGCCACGCTTGCCGAATTAGGATATAACGTAAAAACATTCTGCTATCAAGATTCCCCAAGAAGAGCCCACTCCATTGCGGCGCAAGGGGGTATCAATGCAGCAAAAAACTACCAAGGGGATGGGGATTCCATCTACCGCCTTTTCTATGATACCATTAAAGGAGGGGATTACCGCTCCCGTGAAGAAAATGTGTATCGCTTGTCTGAAGTGTCTGCAAATATTATCGACCAATGTGTGGCACAAGGGGTTCCTTTCGCGCGTGAGTACGGCGGACTCCTAGACAACCGTTCTTTTGGAGGGGTATTGGTTTCCCGAACGTTCTACGCCAAAGGCCAAACCGGGCAACAATTATTGTTAGGGGCTTATTCGGCCATGAACCGACAAATCAATCGGGGTAAAATTAAATCCTACAATCGTCATGAAATGCTGGATTTGGTGATTGTGGATGGTAAAGCCCGTGGAATTATTGCTCGCGACTTAGTCACTGGAAAATTAGAAAGACATTCTGCCCATGCGGTAGTTGTGGCTTCTGGAGGTTACGGAAATGTATTTTTCCTTTCTACCAACGCCATGGGAAGTAATGTTACTGCTTCCTGGAAAATCCATAAAAGAGGGGCCTATTTTGCCAACCCTTGTTATACGCAAATCCACCCAACCTGTATTCCTGTATCGGGAGATCATCAGTCCAAATTAACTTTGATGTCTGAATCCCTTCGGAATGATGGTAGAATCTGGGTGCCTAAAAAAATAGAAGATGCCCAAGCCATTCGGGAAGGCAAATTGAAACCTACCGAACTGAAAGAAGAAGACCGTGATTATTATTTAGAGCGTCGCTATCCTTCCTTCGGAAACTTGGTGCCACGGGATGTCGCTTCGAGAGCCGCGAAAGAACGTTGCGATGCTGGTTTTGGTGTAAACAAAACAGGAGAAGCTGTCTATTTGGATTTCTCTTCTGCCATCATGCGCTACGGAGAAGAACAAGCAGCGATTCAACATATTGAAAATCCTTCCGAAGCACAAGTGCGTGAATTAGGAGAAAAAGTTATTGAAAACAAATACGGAAACCTCTTCCAGATGTACGAAAAAATCGTAGATCAAAATCCGTATAAAACCCCTATGATGATTTACCCTGCGGTACATTATACCATGGGAGGAATTTGGGTAGATTATAACTTAATGACCACCATTCCAGGTTGTTATGCTGCGGGAGAGGCAAACTTTAGTGACCACGGCGCCAACCGACTAGGAGCTAGTGCCTTGATGCAAGGATTGGCCGATGGATACTTCGTATTGCCCTACACCATTGGGGACTATCTTTCCAAAGATATTAGAACGGGAGCCATTTCTACCGATCTTCCGGAGTTTGAAGCCGTTGAAAAAGAGGTGCGTGACCGTTTAGCAAAATTGGTAAATAACAACGGTACCAAGAGTGTGGACCATTTCCACAAACGCCTCGGAAAAATTATGTGGAACAAATGCGGAATGTCCCGTAATGCCAAAGAATTACAAGAAGCTATTTCAGAAATCAAGCAACTGCGTGAAGAATTCTGGAACGAGGTAAAAGTACCTGGTGGCATGGACGAAATGAATCCTGAACTGGAAAAAGCAGGTCGTGTGGCCGATTTTCTGGAGCTAGGAGAACTATTCGCTAAAGATGCTTTACATAGAAATGAATCCTGCGGAGGACACTTCCGTGAGGAATACCAAACTGAAGAAGGGGAAGCCCTTCGAGATGACGAGAACTTTATGTACGTAGCCGCTTGGGAATACAAAGGAGAACCCAGTGACGCAGTGTTACACAAAGAAAATCTGGAATACGAAAATATTGAAGTAAAAACACGTTCATACAAATAATATGAAACTTACCTTAAAAATCTGGAGACAAGCCAATGCACAAGCCAAAGGATCGCTCACAACCTATCCTATCGATGGGGTGGAAGGCGATATGTCCTTTTTGGAAATGTTGGATGTATTGAACGAACAATTAATAGAAAAAGGAGAAGAGCCCGTAGTATTCGATCACGATTGCCGTGAAGGAATTTGTGGCTCCTGTTCGCTTCAAATTAATGGAGAGCCCCATGGCCCCGACCGTTTGGTGACGACCTGCCAGTTGCACATGCGAAAGTTTAACGATGGCGATACGATTGTTATTGAACCCTTCCGTGCCAAGGCATTCCCTGTGATTAAAGACTTGATGGTCGACCGAAGTTCTTTCGACCGCATTCAGCAAGCAGGAGGATATATTTCAGTAAATACCTCTGGTAATACCATCGATGCCAATGCTATCCCTGTAGAAAAAGAAGCCGCCGATGACTCCTTCAATGCAGCAACCTGTATTGGTTGTGGAGCGTGTGTGGCAGCTTGTAAAAATGCGAGCGCAATGCTCTTCACTTCCGCTAAAGTGAGTCAGTTTGCTTTATTGCCTCAAGGTCGCGTAGAAGCCACCCGCAGGGTACTGAATATGGTGGAGCAAATGGATAAGGAAGGCTTCGGAAATTGTACCAATACCGGAGCATGTGAAATTGAGTGCCCAAAAGGGATTTCCTTAGAGAACATTGCCCGAATGAACCGTGAATACTTAGCGGCTAGTTTTAAAGGTTAAATTACTTAACTACATAAATATGAAATCCCGGGCCTTTCTCGGGATTTTTTATTGAACTAAATTCTTCCTATTTTGTTTAGGTGTATCAAGAACCCAAAATAAAAGTCCCTAGATTTAACGAAGAGAGCGGATTCTACACCACGAAAAAACGCTCTAAAATAATGAGCAAAATCCGTGGTAAGAATTCCAAGCCCGAAGTAATGCTTCGGAAAGCACTTTGGAAAGAGAATGTTCGGTTTCGAATCAATACCAAACAACTTCCCGGGAAACCCGATATTTCCATCAAAAAATACCAATTGGCCATCTTTGTAGATGGGGAATTTTGGCATGGGTATCAATGGCCCGAAAAGAAGCAACAGCTAAAAAGCAATAAAGACTTCTGGATTCCTAAAATTGAACGCAACATGCAAAGGGACCGTGAAGTAAATCACCAACTTCAGGAAATGGATTTTACGGTGTTTCGGTTTTGGACCCATGAAATTAAAAACAACCTTCAGAGTTGCGTAAACGATATCCTTTCTTATATTGAGACTTTTCCGAACCACTATGATTGAAAATTCCAAACTCCCAAACGTACAAACCACCATTTTTACGGTGATGAGCAAAATGGCTTCTGATCATGGCGCCTTGAACCTTTCACAAGGCTTCCCAAATTTTGACAGTGATCCCGAACTAATTGAAGCCGTTTCCAAAGCCATGAAGAACGGCTACAATCAATATGCTCCCATGCAGGGGGATTTGGCCTTACGGGAACGGATTTCAGAAAAATTGCAATTGCTTTACGGAAAAACTTATGATGTAGGTTCGGAAATCACGGTGACAGCCGGAGCGACCCAAGCCATTTTTACCGCTATCGCAGCGACCATTCATGCAGGAGATGAAGTGATTGTTTTTGCTCCCGCGTACGATTGTTACGAGCCCGCCGTAGCACTTTTTGGAGGTGTTACCAAACCCATTCAATTGCGGCCTCCTTCCTATCGTCCCGATTGGGAAGAAGTAGCGCATACCATTACGCCCAAAACCAAATTGATCATCATTAACAGTCCGCATAACCCTAGTGGGATGCTTTTTTCGGAAGAAGATATGCTCATTCTACAAAACCTTGCTGAAAAACACGATTTAATGTTGATTAGCGACGAAGTGTACGAACATATTATTTTTGATGGGGAAATGCACCAAAGTGCAGCACGGTTTGAAGCGTTGGCTCAGCGTACTTTTATTACTGCTTCCTTCGGAAAAACCTTTCACAACACGGGCTGGAAAATGGGCTATTGTGTCGCTCCGAAAGCCTTAATGAAAGAATTTCAGAAAGTGCACCAATACAATGTGTTTTGTGTTAACACTCCCATTCAAAAAGGCTTAGCAAGCTATATGGAAGACCCCCAACACTACCTTTCCCTTCCCAAATTTTATGAAGCCAAAAGAGACTTCTTTTTAAATCTCATTAAAGATTCCCGCTTCCATATTACACCCTCCAAAGGAACTTATTTTCAGTTATTGGATTATTCCAATATCACTTCCGAAACGGATACCCTGTTTGCCGAAAAACTCACGAAAGAATACAAATTGGCAACCATCCCAACTTCCGTGTTCAACAAAAACAAGGAAAATTTTCACCAACTGCGTATTTGTTTTGCGAAAACCGAAGACACCCTTAAGCAAGCAGCCGACATTATTAATAGCATTTGAAAAGATTATTCAGACAGTTATCTTTCATAAGTTTTATCAATCAACAGATTAGAACTTACAATAGGTTTTATTCTTATCCCATTTTTAAAATTGGTAATTTTATAGCTAAACGCTTAAAAATCAATAATACAATGGATAACAATCAAAACAAACATGGAGAAGCCTGGGATGTGAACGAATCTTCCGCAAGCTGCCCATTTCTCAATGGACAAATGACCCACGCTGCTGGGGGCGGAACTACTAATAGAGATTGGTGGCCTAACCAGTTAAATTTAAGCATTCTTCGTCAAAATTCGTCTATGGTAGACCCTATGGGTGAAGACTTTAACTACGCTGAAGAATTTAAAAAACTAGATCTTCAAGCAGTAAAAAAAGATTTATACGATTTAATGACCGACAGCCAAGATTGGTGGCCTGCGGATTATGGGCACTATGGCCCATTTTTCATAAGAATGGCCTGGCACTCTGCCGGTACCTATCGTATTCAAGACGGCCGTGGTGGCGGCGGCTCAGGACAACAACGCTTTGCTCCCCTAAATAGCTGGCCGGATAATGCAAATTTGGATAAAGCCAGACTATTACTGTGGCCTATCAAAAAGAAATATGGCATAAAACTTTCCTGGGCAGATTTAATGATTCTGGCTGGAAACTGTGCCCATGAGTCTATGGGACTAAAAATGTACGGTTTTGCAGGAGGTCGTGAAGATGTATGGCAACCGGAAGAAGACACCTATTGGGGTTCAGAAACCGAGTGGCTTGGAAATAAAGACCGTTACGCTGATGATACATTGGAAGGACCTCTAGGAGCCGCCCACATGGGATTAATCTACGTTAACCCGGAAGGCCATAATGCCAATCCAGATCCGGTAGAAGCGGCTCATTACATTCGCGAAACATTTGGCCGAATGGCGATGAACGATTACGAAACCGTAGCCTTAATTGCAGGTGGACATACCTTCGGAAAAACCCACGGTGCTGCCAAAGATACCGATTACCTTGAAGCAGAACCTGCTGGAGCCGGTATCGAAATGCAAGGAATGGGTTGGAAGAACAACTTGAATTCTGGTTTCGGTGTAGATACCATTACCAGTGGTTTGGAAGGGGCTTGGACCGATACGCCTACCCAATGGAGTCATACTTATCTAAAAAATCTTTTTGGTTACGAATGGGAACTCACTAAAAGTCCGGCCGGAGCATGGCAATACAAACCCAAAGGGGATGCTGGAGCAGGAACAGTGCCCGATGCACACGACCCTAATAAAAAACACGCTCCTTTCATGCTCGTAACCGATCTTTCCCTACGCATGGATCCCGATTATGAAAAGATTTCCAGACATTTTCTGGAGAATCCAGAAGAATTCGCCGATGCCTACGCCAAAGCTTGGTACAAATTGACCCACCGTGATATGGGTCCTAAAGACCGCTATTTAGGTCCTGAAGTTCCAGAAGAAGATTTAATATGGCAAGATCCCATTCCTAAAGTAGATCATGAATTAGTAAACGAGTCAGACATTTCCAGCTTAAAATGGAATATTTTAGCATCTGGACTCTCGGTTTCTGAATTGGTTTCCACTGCTTGGGCTTCCGCGTCTACCTTTAGAGGTTCCGATAAAAGAGGCGGTGCCAATGGTGCCCGCATCCGATTGGCTCCTCAGAAAAACTGGGAAGTGAACAATCCGAAGCAATTGGCTAAGGTCTTGGATACTTTAGAACGTATTCAGAAGGAATTCAACGAAGCACAATCTGGAAATAAAAAGATTTCCCTAGCCGATATGATTGTCTTGGGAGGCTGTGCTGCTGTAGAAAAAGCCGCTAAAGAAGCAGGTTACGATGTAACTGTTCCCTTCAGTCCAGGTCGAATGGATGCTTCTGAAGAACAAACCGATGCAGAAGCTTTTGATGCCCTAGAGCCTTTGGCAGATGGTTTCAGAAATTATGTAAAAGGAAAAAGCAATGTTACTGCGGAAGAATTATTGGTAGACAAAGCGCAACTACTCACCCTTACGGCTCCCGAAATGACGGTATTAGTGGGTGGAATGCGTGTACTGGACACCAATTATGATGGTTCTAAGCATGGGGTTTTTACAAACAACCCTGGGTTGTTAACCAACGATTTCTTTACGAATTTGATTGACTTCGGAATTACGTGGAAAGCCACTTCAGCAGACGATACGGTTTTTGAAGCCACCGAAAGAAAAACAGGTGAAAAGAAATGGACGGGCACCCGTGCCGATCTTATTTTTGGGTCTAATTCGGAATTGCGTGCCTTAGCAGAAGTGTACGCTTGCGAAGATGCTCAAGAGAAGTTTGTAAAAGACTTCATTAAAGCTTGGGATAAAGTAATGAATTTAGACCGATTTGACCTAGCTTAGTACATAAGCCTTTGTAAAACCAAAGCGGAATAGTAACTTTACTGTTCCGCTTTTTATTAATTACAACCTATGAGCACACCACTTTTTAATGCCATCCGGAATGGAGAAACCGAAAAAGTAACATCCTTACTTAAGGAAAACCCAGAATGGGTTTCCGAAAAGGATGCCAGGGGCTCCACCCCACTTCTATTAGCCACCTATTATGGTTTTGAAGAGATGACACAGGTAATTTTACAGTATTCACAAAACGTAGACCTGCAGGATGCTTCTGGAAACACCGCTTTAATGGGGGTTTGTTTTAAAGGATATGAAAATATTGCACAACTTCTCATTCAAAATGGAGCGCAGGTAAATGCTAAAAACTATAATGGAGCGACCCCATTAATTTATGCGGCCATGTTCAATCAATTAAACATTTTAAAGCTTTTATTGGAGCACGGTGCCGATGCAAGCACTAAAGACGATAGCGGTAATACGGCATTAGATCATGCTAAAATGCGGAAATCACAAGAAGTAATAGATACGTTAGAATCTCATGCATAACTTAAAGGTCACCTTTATTCAATCCAATCTGCATTGGGAAAATCCTGAGGCCAATCGCGCCATGTTTGCTTCCAAAATTGATTCCCTTTCAGAAAAAACAGATCTTATCATCCTTCCTGAAATGTTTACAACTGGATTCTCCATGAATGCAGAAACCTTAGCCGAACCTTTTAATGGCCCTACTTTACAATGGATGCAGGAACAATCCCAAAAAACAGGTGCGGCCATCACTGGGAGTGTCATTATCAAAGAAGCTGGAAATTTTTACAATCGGTTGCTTTGGGTAGAAGGAAACAGTGTGCTTCACCTGTACGATAAAAAACATACGTTCACCTTGGCAGGCGAAGGCAAAGTATATACCGCTGGAACCCAAAAACTCATCATTGCGTATAAAGGCTGGAAAATCTGCCCTATGGTATGCTATGACCTACGCTTCCCCGTTTGGGCACGCAATACGGAAGGCTACGACCTCTTACTGTATGTTGCTAACTGGCCCAAAAAACGAACTGCCGCTTGGGATGCCCTATTAAAAGCACGGGCCATTGAAAACATGGCCTATTGCATGGGTGTGAACCGGGTAGGATTGGATGGAAACGATCATGCCTATGCTGGGCACAGTGCCATCTATGATGTGTTGGGCACTCAAATTTCTAGCAAAAACAATGATGAAGTGGAATTCATGGAAACAGTGACCCTTTCAAAAGAACATATCGAAGAAACCCGAAACCAGCTTCAATTTTTGAATGATCGGGATCACTTTACTCTAGAATAAAATTTTCATTGAGGCTCCAGTTAGAACGCACCTCAATTTGTGAAGGATAATACACCACTTTTTCAGGTTGGGTTTTTAACAGGAAATTCCCTGTATCCCATTGCTTATTCCCATTGGCATCGTAAATAATTCTTAGGTAATATTTGTTAGGCACCAAATAGGTGAATGAAACAGCCTTATTTTCCTCTAAATATTCAGAAGTTACTACTTGAAATTTTTCGTTTAACAATTCTACGATTACGGGAAAGCTTTCAATTCCCGAAAGGGTAAAGTCAATCGTCCCATAATCGGATGCCGGCTTGGTTCGCAGGGTATACTCAAGGGTATCGGTTGTATTCTCAAAGAAATCGGTAAACGCTTCTGGAAGCGCCTTGATTTGATAGGTATTTTCATCCTTTTTATCAAATAACAGCAGTGCTTCATTATTTTTTTCATCCAGAACCAATTGCTTTTCCAAGAACAAGGAATCCTGATCCATAATGGTCAGCTTTTCAACATCGGCCTTCACTAAAGGGGTATTAGACTGAAATCGAACGGTATCCTTTGGCGTGAGAGTACCGCCCCCTTTTAAGCTCACTTGCAGTGAATCGGCATATAGATCCCTTAAACGAACTTCCAATGTATCTATCAAACCAATGTTTTTAGCTAGAAATGTTAGGGTATCGGTTACTTCCATATCAAAAGCCGGTTTGAACCAGTAATTTAAGGAGTCCTTTTTGGGATCGCGCAAAGTCTTGGAAACATATCCTTCGGGTAACTCGAACATAGGTTCAATAGTTAAAGAGTCGATTTCGCCCTCAAACCCAAATGCAATTTTATGTTTACTTACATGACTTGGCCTAGTTAATCGATAATTGGGAGTTTCCTCGAATAATGTAAGTTGAAACGAAGCTGCACTATCTACCGGCACCGTAATAAATTCTTGTATAAAGCCAATTTTATCTTTCTTAGGTTCAAATATGTAGTTATTGCTTTCTTCCTGAAGGGCAATCATGACATAGTTTCCTTCCTTCAAATTGGTGAGCTCAAAGCTGGGATCATTGTCTTTGGTTGTTGTGATGTAATAGGGTTTTTCCTGAAATACAATCGAATCATTAAATTCTTCCGAAGCTTCATACAGCATCACCGTGGCCTTCCCTTCTAACTGAGGCTTCAAGGCATCGCTAACTTTTCCTTCCACTTTTAAACTATCGATATAATCCCCTGTGGAAAATACATATTTAAAATAGTCGAATTCATTTTCCTCGTTATTATCTACAATGCTCTTTCCGAAGTTAAACACATACGTGGTATTATCCCGAAGCGTATCCAGTATTTTAATTTTCAACACCTTTGCAGAAGTAATTGGAGTGATTACGGGTTGGTATTTTAAAGGTGGGGATACCACTAGGTTTTGCTGAAGATCTTTTAGTTTTATGAATTCATCAAAATAAATACGAATCTCGTCTCCAGTAAAATTGGAAGAATAATTCTCTGGATTGCTTTTTACAATAATAGGTGGAATTGAATCCTTGGGACCTCCTGAAGGATTTCCTTTTTTGGCACATTGGGAGAAGAACACCAAACTTGCCAAAACCACTATAACGTGTAGCCAGATTTTTTTCATGCTGTCGCAAAAATAAGTAAACTTTGTTAGGCAATAGCTATGGTCGCCACACTTAGTTTTGCATGAGTCTCTTTTAACAGGACTGCAGCACATCTTTCCAAGGTCGCACCGGTAGTCACAATATCATCTACCAGTAATAAATGTTTCTGAAAAATGGCTTCTGGCTTTGCCAATGTAAATATTCCCTCCGCATCAAATCTACTCGCCCGTTTTTTAAATACCTGGGAATCGGTTTGGGAAACTTTCAGTAAAATATCTTCCCGAAAGGGTACGGAGAGGCTTTTGGCTATCTCTCTTCCAAAACCGCTTACTTGATTGTAGCCGCGCTTTTTAAGCCTTTGTTTATGCAACGGAACCGGAACAACCATTTCTATTTGCCGAAAAGCCTCCAACTGGGAAAGTTCGGCGCCTAGCCATTTTCCAAAGAAAACAGCAATCCCTTCTTGACCCCTGTATTTAAGGTTGTGCATGATTTGCTGCGTGATTCCCTGCTTCTGAAATTGAATAAGCGCCGTAGCATTTTCAATAGGAAATCGTCCATAAAAAATATTTTTCATAGTTTCGTCCTGAAATCTATGGAAGCATGCCAAAGGTAATTTGTGCCTGCAAGTAGCACAAAGGATGGTTTCGTTTTTTAAGAGTTTAGCCCCGCAGCCATTGCAATATTTAGGAAAAAAAAGATTTAACATTTTTTAATTTTTTTTACCATTTTGTAAACAATTGAAAAATAAGCCTTTTGCTACATTTGTCCACATAACTTAACATCTTTTGTATTATGGAAAAAGAGAAGAACAGTACTAAATTTAAAGTACTTATTGGCGTTTTAACGGCATTATTAATTGCCCTTGGCGTGTATACTGTCTCCCTTTATAACGACAGTAAAAATACAGTAGCCAATTTGGAAACGCAAAAAACAGAGATTGAAACAGAACTACAAGACCTCATCGCCAATTACGATGAAGTCATTAAAGACAACGAACTAAAGGATAAAGATTTACTTGCAGCAAGGGAACGTATTGAAGTATTACTGGACTCTGTAAAACAATCGGAAGCCAATGTTGCACTTATCAAACGTTATAAAATTGAAATTGGCCGATTGAAAGACGAAAGAAAGTTGCTTTTTGCTCGGGCAGATAGTTTAATTCAAGCCAATCAAATGCTTGCTGTGGAAATTGATAGTGCTAAAACCATCCTAGACGAAACAATAAAAGTAGTTGATTCTGTAAGTCAAGAAAACTTAGCCATGGCAGAAACCCTTAAAAAAGGTTCTGTAGTTAAGGCCGTTGATTTGAAAGGGGAAGCGGTAATTATTCGTAACAGCGGTAAAATTGTAGATACCCGAAGAGCAAGTCGTGCCGATAAGGTTAGAGCTTGTTTTACCTTAACGCCAAATATTGTGGCTGAAAAAGGAGACCGACTATTATTCGTGCAAGTAATTAACCCACAAAATAATTTGTTGGGCGATAAGAAAACCATCGAGTTTGAAACTGGGACCCTTAATTATAGCGCTACTACTAAAGTATATTACGAACAAGATGAATTGGATGTATGTGTACTGGTAGATGCTTTAGAAGACGATTTGGTAGAAGGAACCTATACGATTAATGTATTTGATGGCCCTAACCAAGTTGCCACGACCACCATGCAACTGAAATAATTGTAAGCACCAAATAAATTTAGGAAACCGCTACGATAACACGTAGCGGTTTTTTATTTTTGCGATATGGCAAACGAAGATTTATTCAAAAAAGTAATATCGCACGCAAAGGAGTATGGATACATTTTTGCGTCGAGTGAAATCTATGATGGCTTAAGTGCCGTGTACGATTACGCTCAAAATGGTGTCGAACTCAAAAAAAATATCCGCGAATATTGGTGGAGAAGCATGGTGTATATGCACCAAAATATTGTAGGTATCGACGCAGCTATACTTATGCATCCTACCACTTGGAAAGCTTCGGGTCACGTAGATGCTTTTAACGATCCTTTAATCGACAATAAGGATTCCAAAAAAAGATACCGTGCCGACGTACTCATTGAAGATCATGCCGAAAAGCTAGAGCAAAAAGCCCAAAAGGAAATTACCAAAGCAAAAAAACGGTTTGGGGAAGCTTTTGACGAGGAACAATTTGTAAGCACCAACGAACGGGTATTACGTTACCGAAAGGAAAAGCAGGATATTCTAGATAGGATGGGGAAATCTTTGGAAAAGGAGGATTTGGCCGCTGTAAAAGCATTGATCGAAGAATTGGAAATTGCCGATCCTATTACAGGTTCCAAAAATTGGACCGATGTTCGCCAGTTTAACCTCATGTTTGGGACCAAGCTAGGGGCTTCCGCAGAAAGTGCTACCGATTTATACCTTCGCCCAGAAACGGCACAAGGTATCTTTGTAAACTTCTTAAACGTCCAAAAAACGGGGAGAATGAAAATTCCCTTCGGAATTGCCCAAACGGGAAAAGCGTTCCGGAATGAAATAGTGGCGCGTCAGTTTATTTTCCGAATGCGCGAGTTTGAACAAATGGAAATGCAATTTTTTGTACGTCCAGGAGACGAAATAAAGTGGTATGAATACTGGAAAGAAACCCGCCTTAAATGGCACCTATCTTTAGGCATGGGAAAAGAAAACTACCGCTTTCATGACCATGAAAAACTTGCTCATTATGCCAATGCAGCTGCCGATATCGAATTTAATTTCCCTTTCGGATTTAAGGAATTGGAAGGAATCCACTCTAGAACCGATTACGATTTGAGTCAGCATGAGAAATTCTCCAATAAAAAGCTTCAGTATTTCGATCACGAACTTAACGAAAGTTATGTTCCGTATGTAGTCGAAACTTCTATTGGGCTGGATCGTATGTTTTTAGCCGTATTGAGTCATTCCCTTCAAGAAGAAACCTTAGAGGACGGCAGTGAACGAACCGTTTTAAAATTGCCGTTTATTTTAGCGCCTGTGAAAGCCGCTGTACTACCACTTCTGAAGAAGGATGGTTTACCCGAAATCGCCCAAAAGATCGTAGACGATTTGCAATGGGATTACAATGTGATTTACGATGAAAAAGATGCCGTGGGAAGAAGATACCGAAGGCAGGATGCCGCAGGAACTCCCTACTGCATCACCGTAGACCACCAAACCAAAGAAGATGGCACCGTAACCATCCGAAATCGGGACACCATGGAGCAAGAAAGGGTTGCCATTGAAAGTCTTTCAGAAAAAATAAAAGACACCATTTCGTTTAAAAAATGGTTGTCTTAAAAAGTAAAAGAGCGGTTATTCCGCTCTTTTTTGTATTTCGTTAAGACTAATGGGTGATGCATTCTCGCAACGGTTCATCATACGAAGTCCCGTAAACTTAAACCAAATCTTCTGCCCGTCTTTTTGAAAATCCGCTTCTAAGTTGGTTGGATCCAAAAAATACTTTCCGTCTGCTCCATTCACTTCAATTTTATAAGGGCAATCGCCTTCTTTTTCAGAAGTTACAATGGTTCCCGCCAAATAGCCTTCGGCAAGCATGGTCTTGGATTCGTTCATGGCAGCCGTCTCTTTATTGGTTTCTGAATTGTTCTTGTAGCTTGAGCAACTCATAATTAACATAACAAGGAGTAAAGAAATACTTTTCATAGAGTTTGTTTTTTTTGAAATGTTAAATTACAATAAATGTACCAAGAAATTTATTTTTTCTTCAAAAACCACTAACTATTAGCAAAATAGTAGCTTAAATCTTAAAAATAATATAAAATAGTAATGGGATTTTCAGCAAAACATAGTAATTTTATAAACTTATTTATAAAAATTATAACCAAAAACTAAACTTAAAATGAAACTTAACTATTACTTAGTGGCTTTATTATTCCTATTTTCCTTAGGAATGTCAGCACAAGAAAGTGTAGGTCCAACTAGTACCGGGATGCTTCAAGGACCCACTTATGTTCCTAGCTTGGCAGAGCAAATGCGAAACGGTAGCTTTGTACCTGCAGAAGATAACTCAAACGACAAAGGACACCCTAAGAGAAGACTTGGAAATAGAGTCGTTCCCGGAAAAGGAACTCCAGAAACCTTTGTAGACCCAAAGGTTGCCCTACAAGAAAATACCGAGTTAAGAAGAAATAGAGCACCGCTATTAACTTTTGAAACTACTACCAGTGCAGCTACTCCTTCCGATCCTACAGGAGCGGTAGGGCCAAACCACTATGTAGCGGCTTGGAATACTTCTTTTAGAATTTTTGATAAAAGTGGAAACCCTTTAACTAACGCAGCATCATTAGCAACACTTTTCCCTGGCAATGCCATTGGAGACCCTATTGTATTTTATGATGCCGCAGCCGACCGATTTGTCATTACCGAGTTTGATTCTTCTCCTAACGGATTTAACGTGGCTGTTTGTCAAGGACCAGATCCTGTAAACGACGGATGGTATATTTATACCACTGGATTTGGAACAGGATCCTTCCCAGATTATACCAAGTTTTCGGTATGGGCAGACACCTATATGGTAACCGCCAATATTGGTAGTTCCAACCGTGTTTTTGCCATTGAAAGAAATGAAATGCTTAACGGAGATCCTTCTCAGTTTGTAGCACTTCCCCTTCCAGGTTTGGTAACCTCAGGATTTTACAGCCCTCAGGCGTTCCATACAACAGGTGCTTCTTTAGCGCCAGATGGAACTCCTGCTCCCATTGTGTACTTACAGGATGATGCATGGGCCGGTGTTTCTGATGACCATTTAAAAATATGGAATGCCACCATAGACTGGGTTACTCCAAGTAACTCTTCTATGTCCTCAGCTCAAATTATTGATGCGAGTGATAACCTTACCGACTTCATTTCTGTATTCGATGGAGGGAGCTTTAGCAATTTAGATCAACCAGGTGGTCCCGATATCGATGCCATGCAGGCCACTATTATGAACCAAGCACAATACCGTCGTTTTGGAACACATAACTCTGTGGTATTTAACTTTGTCGTGGATGTTGTTCCTGCTGCAGGACAAGGGGCTAATGAAAAAGCAGGTATTCGTTGGTATGAGCTTCGTCAAACTGCAGATGGACAGCCTTGGACTATTTTTCAGGAAGGTACCTATACCTCACCTACCGGAAACAAGGATGCCTTTGCAGGTAGTATGGCAATGAATGCCAATGGTGACATCGGAATGGGATATACTACCGTTAGTGACACCGAAATGATTGCCATTCAATATACAGGACGTTTGGCTGGAGATCCATTAGATGTGATGACTATTGCTGAAGATTTAATTGGTCAAAGTGTTGCTAACAATACCAACCTTCGTTATGCAGACTATACCCATTTAACAGTAGATCCATCAGATAATACTTTTTGGCATGTGTCTGAGTATTTCAACCCTAACAGACGTGATATCGTAGGACATTTCCAACTTACCCCTCCAGGACCAGATGATATTGGAGTTACTGCCATTACTGCTCCTGTGGATGGAGGCACGTATACTTCAAATGAAGATATTACGGTAACTATCTCCAACTTCGGAAGCAATGACATTACCAATCCAGATGTTCAATATACCATTGATGCAGGTGCGCCTGTAATTGAAGCGTATAGCGGAACCATTACTGCCGGTACTTCAGAAACATTCACATTTGCTACTCAAGCCGATCTTTCCTCAAATGGAACTTTTGAAATTGAAGCAAAAACCAATTTAACTGGAGATACCAACACTAATAACGATGCTACCATGATTACCGTAACCGGTACTTTAGGGGTTAATGATGTTCCTGTGAGCGATGCAAAATTGATTGTAACCACCTTACCGAACAATCAGTTTGACATTTCTATGAAAACAGGTTTCGACCAAATCATGTCTATTTCTGTGTACAACAGCCTTGGACAAGTAGTTGCGTTTAACAATCTTCAAAAAGACGGAGATGGCTACAACTATCATTTAGATATGTCGTATGCAGCCGCTGGAGTATACCTTGTTAAAATGGGTGATGAAAGAACGGGTACTTTCCAAACTTCAAAAATTATCGTAAAATAATTTCTGAAAAATAAATAGTTTAAAAAGGAGCGGTAATACGCTCCTTTTTTTATTTAGAAAAATGCCCGCAGTTGAACCGTTCCCGTATGGATGGTATTGGTATTTTTACTTTTCCTTCCGAAGTACGATAAATTAAGATCCAGAAACTTCGTAATTCTTTTTTGAAGCAAGACATTCCAAGTAAAATTACTGCCCGGTTGCAGGCCTTCCAACATGGTATAAGCCACTGGCGAAAAAGCGCTGCCTTCAAAAGCATTGTCTATGTAATTGAACTCGCCCGAAAGGGATATTTTTTCCACATTATTATAGGCAAATGAAGTCCCTATTTTTTGCTGTGTTAATCGCTCCATATCACCCAATTTGTTTTCTTCATCCAAATACCCATAAAACACATCAAAACGTGTTTGTTTGTTCAGTAAATAGGAAATTTTAGGATTGATTTCATAATTATTAAGACGGAAATTACGATTGGCAAAATTTTCAGAAAAACTTCCATTTCTTCCTAGGGTGGTCTTAATATTCGCTAGCCAAACCTCCCAAAATTGATGGGTGAAATTCAATTGATGGCTTTCCAAGGTGTTTTCCTGAAGACCAAGGGTCAACAAATTACTTCCTTCGGTAAGCAAGTACGTATAACTTGTAGTATAGCGCTGTTTTCCACGATTAAAAAACAAGACATTCTTAAAATTCAAATTAAGGCCCAGCTCCTTATCTCCTCCTTCTTCAAAAGGATTGATTGTGGTAAACCCTTCTCCCCTTCGTATTTTCCGATCAATAATAAAAGACGATTGATTATAGAATCGCGACAACACCTTTTTCACCCCAGAAGCATTGCTCCAAGATTGGGGATTCAACGTTAGGATTTGACTAAACTTATTATTCCTGATTTTTACAAAAATTTGATTGGGCAATAAAACCCTCACATACTCGGCTTGATCCTGAAACTGCGCTACCTCAAATTCTTCCAATTCCTGCACTCCATTATTATTATAATCGATCCAGGTATAGACCCCTTGGCCTTGATCTACTTTCACGAACGTATATTCCTGCTGTGGCAACACCCCACTATTGGTTTCAAAAACCGTATTAAGTCTCACTTTATTATTCCATAATACTTGACTAAATAATAAGCGAGTATTAAGGTTTTGTTCGTCGGGCAAAGAATCATTGACATAATTTAACTCCCTATAATTGGTAAAAATAGAAAGCTGGGTTTTATCGGTATTGATGAGTTTTGACTTTAAAAAAATATCGTTGGAAGTATTCACCTCCTGCAATCGGTTATTTCGCACACTATCATTTACGCGGTAACGATAGCCTACCTCGGCAAAAACCTGTGTACTATCCCCAATACCTGTATAAATTTCATACTGCTGAAATCCTTGACTTAAGGGCGTAAGACTATCATTTGCCGTAATACGAACTTCGTTATCTTCAGCAAAAAACTTTCCTCCTACCCAAGCTTTTTCAAAAGAATAAGCCAAATTGTTATAGGTTCTGGTGAATTCGGTTTTTTGAAGATCACTTTCGCTATTTAAGTAACTTGTTTGTGTGGCAAAGCGTAATTTCCCGAAACTCCATTGTGAAGTTAATACGTGCCGGTTTCCAGAGAAATTTTCACTGTAGTCCAATTGTTGAAATTCATATTTTACAGTACCGTTCTTTGGATGGGCCAAATTGACTCCCGCGGTGGTATAACTTTGATTTCCCATAGGCATTTCCAAATTCCAATCCCTATTAAACTCAATATTATACAACCGTTCCACGGTGCTAAAATCTTCATGCAAAAAATCGAAGCTGCCAAAGGCACTTACTTTTAAGGAGTCCCTCGTTTCAAAAAGAAGCTGCTGCCCATAAAAATGGGCTCCAAATCCCTCATTATCTCCATCATTTAGTTCAGAAAAAAGGTTTAAATCATTCACACTTCCGGATACTTCAAAATCCACTTGCGTTTTTTCGGAAGGAGCGTAGCGGCCATTCACCCCTGCAATCTGTAGCTTTTCGGGCGCATTTAAACGAATTACTGGATCGTAGTTTCCTTGGGGAATTCCATTGATGGGAGGCACGTATTCAAAAATGCGTGAAATGGCATTTTCGGTGCTAATAATATAGTTTCCTTGATTTGTTCCTACCAGCGTAAACCGAACATTATACAATTCATCTTCAGGGTTATTGGAATACACAAAAATTTCAACCCCATCCACTACTTCCCGGGTATAAAGGATTTTATTTTCTGAATAGCTGTCCAATACAGCAGAAGGCGCCACCATAGCATCTTGATCATCCCCTGCAGCCGCTAAAATCGCTACTTGTTCTTCACTTAAGTTTTGCTGCAAGGGTTGGTTCTTGGCATCACTTTCTGAATAGACATACGCTCCAATACTTAATGTCTCACTTTCGTAATTTCCACCTCCATATCCTATGAAACGGGTATAGCTTCGCTCGGTAAATTGATACTCTACCGTAATACGCATATTAGCTGTAATGGGATAAGTTGGGTTAAATCGGATCTCTCCTGCATTATAATCTATGACGTAATCGGCATTTTCACCCCGTTCCAGAAGCAATCCGTTTACGTACACCCGTTCGCTACCAGAAACAATCAAAATATACAATTCGCCGTTAGGGCCTGTTAGCTTGTAAGGCCCTTGGTTGCCCTCCTCTGCCGTAAACTGACTCCGTTGAAACACACCCCGAACCAAACCAGCCGAAACAAAGGCAGAAGATTGAGAACCGTCCTCATGTTTTAAGCGACCTGCCAATGAAATTCCTTGTATTTTTTTTGTAAACCTTCCGAAATAACTCTGTGAATTCTGCAAATCGATATCCCCTGCACGAATGTTCCAATTATCACTAAACAATTCAATAAAAATTTGATCAAACTCATCCAAACTTTGGGAATATCCCCCTTCTTGGGTGGGAATATTAGCATCTTGCAAGGAGGCCCTTATGGAAACTTTATCGCTTAGTTTCCCTGTAATTTGAAGATCCAGTTCACTATTAACCACTGCATTTTGATTGTTCCCTAAAGTAATGCCACGGGTAATACTACCTTGGGTGTTTAACCCTTCAAAAGGGGAAGTGGTTTGAGTGATGTTGGATTCACTCAAGGTATACAGCCGTTCCATGTTATCGGTGCTTTCCACAATAATTTTTGAATCCAATTGGTAGTATTCCTGCGTTAAAAACAAGGGGTACCGAAGGTATTGCACTTCAATGGTATCCAGTTTTTGAAGCATTAATTCGGAAAGTAGCAGTGTGCCTTTTGGAAAATCCACTTTATATTGAGTGGTATCTACAGGAAATCCTTTTGAATCCAATACCTTGAAACGACTCGGATTAATACTCAAGGAATCGATGATAAGGGTATCCCTTACCGCCATCCTTTTGGAACGGTAGTTGGATTGGGTATCCTGGCCAAATGCCGAAAAGCAAAATAATAAAGAGAGTACGTAAAGATACCTATTCATACCATGTTAAAGTAACAAATTCCTTGACACCAAACGGTTTCTACTTAAAACTGTTTCCTTTTGTTTTTATTTTGTTGATTGTTTTGTGAATACCTTTCCAAAAATAGTGTCATTTACTATACGGGGTTCTTTAATTTAGTGGTTTCAGGAAAATAATATATTGTGAAGATTATCTCATATAACGTAAACGGAATTCGCGCCGCCATGCGAAAGGGGTTTTTAGAATGGTTACAGCAAGCCGACCCCGACGTCATTTGTATTCAAGAAACCAAAGCCATGCAAGACCAAGTAGAAGTAATGGCTATTGAAATGGCTGGCTATCCTTATCACTATTGGTTTAGTGCTGAAAAGAAAGGCTATAGTGGTGTTGCTATTTTCAGTAAAACAAAACCCAAACATGTGGCCTATGGTACAGGTATCGATTATATGGATAGGGAAGGGAGAAACCTTAGGGTAGATTTTGATGAAGTATCCATCATGAGTCTTTACCTTCCCAGTGGGACCAATATACAAAGGCTAGAGCATAAGCTTACCTATATGGCCGATTTTCAAAAATACATTGATGACTTAAAAAAAGAAGTCCCTAATTTGGTGATTTGTGGGGATTACAATATTTGTCATCAAGCAATTGATATTCACGACCCTATTCGAAATGCCAATGTTTCCGGGTTTTTACCTATAGAACGGGAGTGGCTCGATAATTTTATGAACAGCGGATTTATTGATAGCTTTCGATATTTCAATAAAGAACCTCATCACTACACATGGTGGAGCTATCGCGCCAATGCCAGAAATAATAATAAAGGGTGGCGTATAGACTACAATTTGGTCGCACAACCCTTACAAGATAAATTAAAAAGAGCCGTTATATTACCTGAGGCCGAACATAGTGATCATTGTCCTCATTTAGTTGAATTTGAATTTTAAACTACCCCAAATACTTTCAATATGTTAAAAAGAGTACTTACTGTCTCCACTGTATGCTTTATGCTTACATCGTGCGTTTCTTCAAAGATCTATGAAGATTTAAAAACTAAATACGACGATTTAAAAGCTGAAAATGAATTGCTCATGGCACAGCTAGATGGTCAAGGGAACTCCGACCCCTCTTATGGTCTAGAAAATTTAAAAAAGGATCTCGAACAACTGAAAGCCGAAAAAACAGCTCTAGCCATGGAGTTATCGGCCGTAAAGAGTAATTACGATCGCTTAAAGGAATCGTATGAAGCCTTAGAAGCAAACAGTTCTTCTGCTTTGCAAGAGAATCTCAAAAGAAACAGGGAATTGCTGAAAGAACTGGAAGCGAAAGAGAAAGCTCTTGCTGAAGAAGCCAATCGTTTAACTATCCTTCAGAAAAAATTACAAGATCGCTCGCAAAGAGTGGAAGAACTAGAAGCCATCATTGCTGCCAAGGATGCGCAAATGAAAGCATTGAAGGATGCTATTTCTGCAGCATTAACCAATTTTGAAGGAAATGGTCTCACGGTAGAGCAAAGAGACGGAAAAGTATATGTTTCAATGGAAAACAAACTGCTTTTTGAGAGTGGAAGTTGGGCTGTAAATAGCCGAGGTAGGGAGGCAGTGGTTGCTTTAGGAAACGTACTGGCCCAAAACAAAGAAATAGCGGTATTAATTGAAGGACACACAGATAATGTTCCTTATTCGGGAAATGGAAATATTGAAAGTAACTGGGACCTTTCCACCAAACGAGCTACGGCTATTGTGACTATCTTAACCCAAAACCCCAATATCCCTAAGGATAATCTTACCGCTGCAGGACGGGGAGAATTTGCCCCTATTGCTCCCAATACCACTGCAGAAGGAAAAGCTAAAAATAGAAGGATAGAAGTAATCCTCACTCCAAAACTGGATGAAATTTCCAAACTGCTTAATGACATTTAAGCAATATCCTCATAAAAAAAGGGAGCTTAAAAAGCTCCCTTTTTTATCTATACAATTACAGGATTAGTTTCCAGTAATTTCAATATTGTCTATGTGATAACGTGTAGTCGCACTTGGATCACTTCCTCTATATACGAAAGCCAAATACATAGTCCCTTCAATACAGGAAATATTCACTGGATCTACCGTAACAAAAGTACCAAATCCGCCTGCTGGACCCGTTGGAATATCCACATCCAACGCTTGCCAATCTGCCGTAGTAACATCCCCTGTAAAATTGGTAGAGAACACCACACCTAAGATTTCCCCATTATCGTAACTGGTTTGAATATCCATTGTCAATTCTTCTTCAGTAGTATTATCCATGTCAATACCAGGAGTTACCAACCATGTTTCTATGTCAGCTTCCCCGCTATTGAATCCAGAGATCTGAGCGTAGTTAGTTCCATCAAAATTTCCAATGACCCATAGGGTAGACCCTCCGTTTACATTCACATTGGTCCAACCCGCAGTTACGTAGTCCTCAATCGCGTTGAATTGCTCAAAATCTTCACTCCAGAAAATACTTCCACCACCACTAGGACCATCACAACCAAACACGATAGGGTCGCATCGAGGGCCCGAGAAAGAGAAGTCTTCCGTATCTCTAACCACTAAAATGTTTTCTTCTCCAAAGAAATCCTTGGTATAGACTGCCGTTACGGTTCCGCTGGCTTCAGGAAGTAGTTGTGATTTGAACAACGCGAAAGTACTCGTGAATAAACGGATATCTCCTGTTTCATCACAGCTTTCCAAGTTTCTTTCACCATCAAACTCATCTGCAGGCTCTCCTGCAAAGGTTAACCCTAACTGACTTTGCACAAATTGCATATTGGACAATTGTACCAAGGTATTGATGTCTCCTTCCGAAAGTTCATTTGCAGAGGCCATTAATGGAATCAGTTCTGCGATTTCCTCTCCTGGGACCACGTGCAAGTCGATTACCCCTTCAGGAAGTTGTACAATTTCGGAAACATTTGGATATCCAATGGTCAAACTACCCGAATCGATATCGGCAGCCAAACCGTTTAATTTAATGTATACTTTTCTTCCTACTGGAAGGTCTTGGTATATGTCGCCTCTATTTAAAATAACCCGTAAGCCTAATCGAGGGTTGTTGGGGCCAATTTCGGTAGTTAAAGGAGTATTTTGGATAATGATTTCCTCGAAGAAGTTTCCTTTTTCATCGGAAGAAATAACATATCCTTCAATTACCAATTCGTCTTCATCTTCAGAAAACTCTACATATCCTCCTTCTTGATTGTAACGGCTATATACCGCATCAAATGTGGTGGTAGCTTCCAACCCTGGATTCAGTAAAGAGGGCTCACAACGATTCCCGCTGAAATCCAAATCGCTCAAATCCCTAACCGCAAGAGAGTACACTTCTCCAAAGAAATCCTTTTGGAATACTGCCGTTAAAGAACCTGCGCCTTGTGGAAGACTTACTCCTTTAAAATCGGCAAATGTACTGGTTTGAAACAAAATAGACCCGCCATCGTCGCTACAAGACTCGATGGTACGATCTCCATCAAATTGATCACCTACTTGATTCGCAAAACCTAATCCTAACTCACTTTCGGTAAACTGTGCGTTTGGAAGTTGAATTAAGGTATTAAGATCGCGATTGCTCAATTGGCTCAAGGTTTTTACCGTAGGAACAATTGTTGCGGTTTCATTACTTCTAACAATATATTCTTCTTCCAAAGGACCGCTAATCTTTTCGATGTCCTCTCCATTACCTCCAAAACCTAGGGTAAGTACGCCACTATTTAAGCCAACGGTTAAGCCATCCAACTTTACAAATACTTTGCGTCCTACTTCGTAGCGCGTATACAACGGATTTACATCAATCAATACTTTCACGCCACGGGTTGGGTTTTCGGCATTATTTTGAATAATGATTTCTTCAAAGAAATTCCCCGCTTCATCACTGGAAATTACAAATCCAGAGATATACTGGTTGGTTTCTTCAAAAAACAACGTATTAGCCTGATTGGTAGCCACCTCTTGTGCCCATAGGTCATACAAATCATCGATATCGATGATGGTTCCGTCTATATTGACTTCCCCAGTTTCTGTATTAGGAATGTCAAAATCATCACTCTTTACACAAGAAACAGCAACCATAGCTGTTAAAAGTAGAGCGAACAGGTTTTTAATTTTGAAAATTTTCATTGTATTTAGTATTTACTTTTTTATTGAATTAAAATCTTACGTAAAGGTTTAGGTAATAAGTTGTTCCGTAGCCAAAGAAATAGCGGTTTCCAAAGATTCGGCCATTCTCAAGGTTTTGATCTTCCCTTAAGTCGCGGAAGTTACTTTTCCTTCCTTGTTCAAATCCTCCGGTTCTATAATCTTGGTCCAATACATTATTAATTGTAGCGAAGAACCCAACATAGTAATCTTTGATCTTCCATGATTTACCTCCTATAATATTCACAAGGAAATAATCTCCTAATTCTTCCTGTTGTAAAAGTGTACGTGCCTCTTCTTCATTATAGTCATTAAACACCTGACCATCATAATCCAATGCAAAATTATCGGAACGTGTCAAGTAGTTTACATCGACGTAGGCATTCGAAAAATAGTTGGTGGTAACACCTACCCACCAAAACTCTGGATCTCTATACTCAAACCCAATTTGGTAAGCTCTTTCTGGACCCCCTGCAACATGATAGTCTTCCAGTTTTGTAGTACCATCACCAAAGGTTAAAGGACCTTCAAAGTCATCACTGGTGATATAAATATTTGGATTGTTTACAAATACATTTTGACCTATAGAAGCAGCTCCCTTCAGTTTTAAAGTAGGGGTCACTTGCGCCTCAATCCCTAATTCGGCACCCATGCTTCGGGTTTCAATACCAGTGGTTACCTCCTGAATAAAAGCATCTTGTTCCAACCCTTGTCCTGAAAGATTTTCCGTAAAGTAAAATCCTATTTCGGTTTGATCCTTAATATTGTTATAATACCCCGTTAAACGAGCTTTAACGATAGGGGATCGGTAAATATAACTAACATCCAGGTTTTGTATTTTTTCATCTTCCAAGCCTATTACTACATCATTATTTTGACGTGCATTACTGAAACTATTCTGTAAGGTAGGAGCTTTAGTAAAGTACCCAGCATTTACATCAATTAAGTGACGCCCGGTCACTTTATAAGTAGCTCCCCCTTTTGCACCGTAATTGGTGAAATTCAATTGTTCACTTTCCCCAAAGGAACGATCGCCTCTAAAGTAGCCGTTTTCAAATAAACCATTTCTTTGGTAATTGGTTTGAGAAACCGTCCCTGCTAAATAGAAATCTACCTTAGCGTATTTAAACTGCGCTTGGGCAAAACCAGAAATGGTATTGGCGGTAAGCTCATAATTGTACTTGTAACGATCGCCTTCGGTCACGATTCGGTTAGGGTTATTCACATCACTTTGTGCCAAGTCCTCCAAACCAATAACGTTTCCTCCAGAATTAAGGTCTTCCGCAAAAAAGTCGACATCTAAGTACCCTGTACCTCCCAAAAGATCGTTTACTTCGGCATAGTTCTCACTTTTCAAGCTTCGGAAACTTATATTTCCGTTTACTGTTATATTTTCATTTATGGCAGAAGAAATAATGGTGTTGGCATTTATCTGGGTGTCTTCATTTACATCTTCCTGAATTACATACACACTGTTCTTCCCTTGGTTGGTCGCATTTTGGTTTGCTAAGTAAATGGCATCCCAATCTACTTGCCCATCGTTAATGAATTCTTGTTCCAACAAATAGGCATTTTGATAATCGTAAGCCGTGGGGTTTTCGAAACGCAACGCATAACTTGGAAGGTTTTGATAGTAGTTTGCCAAAGGGTTTCTGGCACCTCCTACATAACTTGGGGCTCCATCTGAAGAGAGTACCAAGTTGGTTCCTCCATTATCAATTCTCGTATTTCCTGTTTTTCCAAATTGATACCCAATATTGGTATTCAACTTCGTTTTTTCGCTAATATCCCAGTAATGGTTCAACATGATTACCGGTTCTTTGATAGATCGGTAACGGCTGTTTCTAATATCATCTCCTTGATAGCCCCAGTTAGGGTTGTATTCCCTTCCCTTTAAATCCTTCATCTCTTGGGTAATGGCAGTAGAACGGCCACGAGTATTAGGAGTGTAAAAAGCAGATAGGTTTAAACTGTGGGAGTCGTTCAATTTCTTTTCTACGTAAGCAAAAAAGGAATTGGCATCGTACGAAGTTCCATCGATATACCCTTCTTCCCCAAATCTTCGGGAAGCCAATACCGAATACGCCCAACCATTTTGATTAAGACCACTATTATAAGACCCCATAAGCCTTCCAGTGTAGCTTCTATTGGCCGTTGCATAGGAAACCCGACCTCCTTCACGGTATTGGGAGGCTCTCATGATAATGTTGGTTGTTCCAGCCAAGTCCCCGAAAGTATATTCGTTGGCTTTGGTACCCATGGTAAATACCCTATTTCGCTGAGCATCGTTTAATCCACCCCAATTACTCCATTGAGGGCGCCCGTTAAACTGCTTGTTCATTTCGATTCCATTGATAAGGACTTTTCCATTCTCATTGTCCAAACCACGGGGTCTAAAAAATGTTGCGCTAAAATCGAAAGAAGCCGCGTTTAGGAACACATCGTTTGAAGCTTGTAAAAGCCCAGAAATGTTGAATGCCGTTCCTTCGTCTTGGTTCAGTTCGTTTTCGGAAAGACTAATAATCCCTATTTGTGCTTCTACTTCCGATAAATCCAATTGAAGTAGAATAGGGTCTAGGTTAATGGTTTTTCCAGCTTCAATAGTAATGGGAATACGTTGCAACACATAATCTGTTTGATCAACAATTAGTACTTGCTCTCCCAATGGCAGCTCGTTGGATGTAATAGAAAAAACTCCCATTCCATCGGTTTCAGCAGAAAACACACTGCCTAGAATACGAACCTCTACCGCAGGTACTGGTTCACTGGAGTTGGCATCTACCACCCTCCCTTTTACTTCAGCATCTTGGGCTATTGCACTTAAAGCAACCAAAACCCCAAAGAAAAAGGTTAAAAAGAATTGTTTCATTCTGGTAAATTGTTTGTTTAGTTTAATAAATCGTTATAATTGGGCTGCAAAAGTACATCTTTTATGCGAATTATTTATTTTTGGCCCATCCTTTGAAAGGATTTTACGCAAACTTAATATTTACAATAAATGAAGCTAACAAACTGCTTATTCGCCTTTCTACTTTTAGTTGCCGTTTCAAGCCATGCCCAAGAGAAAAAAACCTATAAAGTGAATACGGTGGCTTTCTACAATTTGGAAAACCTTTTCGATTTTGAAGATGACCCTATTACTTTCGATGATGATAGGACCCCTGATGGAAAAGACCATTGGACTCAAGAAATCTATGAAGCCAAGTTGAAAAACATGGCCCAGGTTATTTCTGAGGTAGGTGCCGATGTTACGGGAACCGCTCCTGCAGTAATTGGGGTTTGTGAAATTGAAAACCGTAGAGTCTTAGAAGATCTTATCAACCAAGAAACCCTTTTGGACAAGGATTATGGGATTGTACATTTCGATTCTCCAGATCGAAGAGGAATTGACGTAGCGCTGTTATACCAAAAGAAAGTTTTTACTCCCACCCACTACAGCAAACATGAGCTCAAGATCTACGACGATAATGATGCTACCAAACGAATTTATACTAGGGATCAATTATTGGTAAGTGGGATGCTAGATGGTGAAAAGATGCACTTTATTGTCAACCACTGGCCTTCCAGAAGTGGAGGGGAAGCCCGAAGCCGTTTTAAAAGAATAAAAGCTGCCAAACTTAACAAACAAATTATCGACTCCTTATTAAGCGATGATCCTTACGCTAAAATTATTACCATGGGAGACCTCAACGATGACCCTAATAGCGCTAGTTTAACAGAGGTCTTACAACCCAAGTCAGAGAGGGAAAATGTAGCGTTAAGGGAACTATACAATCCTATGGACGAAATGTTCAGAAAAGGATTGGGCACCTTGGCTTGGCGGGATGGATGGAATCTTTTTGACCAAATGATTGTCTCTGCCGAACTCACTAAAAAAGACTATTCCAGTTATCGGCTTTACAAAGCAGGTATTTACAATAAATCCTATCTCGCCAATCCTAGGGGAAGGTACAAAGGGTATCCCTACCGAAGTTATGCCGATGGCGGATTTACGGGGGGATACAGCGATCACTTTCCGGTATATTTATATCTCATTAAAGAACAATAACCTTACCTCCATAAAAAAAGCGCTGCAACTTGCAGCGCTTTTTTTATTTAAGCAAACCATTGTTGCCAAGGAATTCGACTAAGCATAAAAATCAATGCCAAGGTATAGAAAATGGACAAGGTTTTAAACTTAGGTTTCGAAGTTAATTTCTTTTTGTGCTTGGAATAACCTATGGTAATTAAAACCACCGCAAGTAGCATTACGGTAATGTGTTCTACGGCATATAATCGCAATACGGAATCCTTCATCACCGTACCCATTCCATTATTCATGATGGATTTCAACCCTAAAGGTGAAATAAAATACAACACGAGCCCTATCAATAACTGAATGTGTGTAACAATTAAGGCAAAAAGGGATAGACGAAAGTCCTTGGGTTGGTATTCCTTATTCCCAAAAAGCCCAGCCAAAGCATTGATGGTGGCAATAAGCACTACAAAAAGCACCAAATAAGCCCAATAAGAGTGTATAAACTGAACGGTCGAGTACATAGGATTGGTTTTTTAATTCTTTCAAAGGTAGGAATATTTCATAAAAAAAGAGGCTGGCAACGCCAACCTCTTTCAGAAATAGTTATTCTTTTATTTAGAAAGTATATCGAAGGGAGGCATTAAAGGTTCTTCCGTTTTCAGTATAAAAACCAAAAGCATCCGAGTTTTGAATTCCGATATAATCGAACACATTGAATACGTTTCCTCTAAATGTAAGATCGTTCGACCCTAAGCTAAACTTATAAGTAAGCCCTAAGTCGGTAATAGAATAAGGCTTCAATCTAGCTGGAGTATACCCATCGATAGAGGTGCCAGCATCAGTAAACTCATAGTGTCTTGCTCTGTAATTGATGGATCCATCTAAACTTAGACCTTGTACAATTTTAGCTTTCGCTCCAAGACCTGTAGTAAATTGAGGTGCGGTAGAAACTTTCACACCTTGACGATCTACACCATCTTCTTCAGAAACCACTTCTTGTGTATCTAAATTGTAAATGGAAACACTCGATTTTCCTTTAAATACCCAGCTACCTCCAGAAACGTAACCATTAAGGGTTAACCAGTTACCGGTTCTCCATCTAAAATCCAATTCGGCACCAGAATGGTACTGGCGAATGCCTCGTTGCAATACAGAAACCTCAACGCCTTCTTCGCCATTAACTTCAATTTCATCGGTATAAGATTCGGTTCTATTGGACCAATCGGTTACATAGGCATTGAAGTTAGCACTAAAGTTTTGTACCTTAAAGTGGTAACCTGCTTCAAAAGAGCGAATAATTTCGTTATCTACTTCAGGAGTGATCAAATCGGCATTGGAATTATTGAAGGAGAAAATGTTATCCAAGTAAGGTTGTCTCGAATAGTATCCGGCATTCACAAATATTTTGTGTGTACCATCAATATTGTATCCTAACCCTCCCTTTAAATTATATCCTTCACGGCTTACTTTTTCTGAAGTTATATTTGCAAAGCGATCCACTCTCTGGTAGGATTGTGTAGAAACAGCTCCTTGAAAGAAGGTTGAGAATTTCCCGTCACTGTATTCCAATTGACCGAAACCACCCACATAATTGATATCTTCTGAATAATCATAGTTGATTCTTTCACTTTCGTCTGCAAAATCTGAAAGAGCCGCCCAAGGTGTTGCATCGTAGTTAGCAGTAACAATTCCCATACCTGTTCTATCATCATTGGCCCAACCTGTAAGTCCGTAAAAATCGACTACTTGTCTAAAATGGTCACCTGTATACATTCTTCCGTCCACCCCTACATTCATAGAAATTCTTTCCGAAAAATTATGGTTAAAGTTAGTTACCAAACCATACCATTGGTGATTGTTTACAGAAGCCCTGCGAATATATCCCCTGCTTCCAGAATCTGCGTCTACATCTCCTAAACCAATCGCTGTGTTGTTAGCTTCAACAGTTTCATAATCTATTTGGCCATATAAAGGACCCGCTTCCCCGTCTGGGTCTTCTGTTCTAGCAGGACGATCACCACGATCTCCAGTTCCACCTCCACGGCCCCAAGAGGCATATAAAACAGTAGATAAATCTGAATTTTCACCCATGGTCCAGTCCCAGTTAAGGTTTAAAACTGGCTTGTGGTAATAGTTTTGTCTTTCGGAAGTAATTTCCCCTTCGTAATAACCCCAGTGTTGGTTAAACTTAGGATCGGCCGCAATGATATCGCGTGACTGACTCCATTTTTGACCGTGTAGCTGAGGTGCCCCTGTCAACAAGAAGTTAAAGGCATGTTTTTCATTGGGTTTGTACCCTACTGAAAAAAAGTAGTTTTGTCCTTGACCGTAGGTTCCTCTAGCCCACTTTCTGTGTGCTTGCCAGTGGTCTACCAATACTGAAAAAGCCCATCCTTTTTCACTTAATCCAGTATCATAAGCAGCAGTTCCTTTAAAGTAACTGTCGTTCGCCCCTAAGAAACGGGCAAAACCCCCTTCATTTCTGTCGGCTGCTTTCATTAAAATGTTCATGGTTCCCCCTACGGAAGAAATAGCCAGTTTGGACGCTCCCAAACCTCTCTGAACTTGTATCGCGTTTGCGATGTCTGAAATACCCGCCCAGTTGGACCAGTAAATGTTTCCGTCTTCCATTCCATTAACCGGCTGACCGTTTAATAGCACGGCAATATTGGATTGATCAAACCCTCGCAAATAAAGTTGAGAATCTCCAAAACCACTTTCTCCAGAAACATACGCAGAAGGAGTTCCTTCAACTGCTTTCGTAATTTCAACGTTACCGGTTACCCTGTTTTGAATTTCTTGTTCTGTAATAGTAGAAACCGCTACGGGCGTATCCCTATCTTCAGCCAAATCCACAACTCCACTACCAATAATCACTACTTCAGATAACGTATTCTCATCAGCTAAAAGATTAATGGTTCCTAAATTGGCTGCTCCATTGGTTAAAGTAAACGTTAGGGTTTGTCTTTCAAAACCTATATAAGAAATTTGAATGCTTCCTGAGTTATTACTTACAGTTAGCGTGAAATTTCCATCAAAATCGGTCACAGCTCCATTGTTGGTACCTACCTCCATAACGGTAGCTCCAGGAAGTGGACCTCCAAGGTCATCATCTGTAACGGTTCCTGTTACAGTTCCTTGTGAAAAGGCAGTCATGCTACCTAATAACAGCATAAAAAATAGAAGTTTTTTCATAAGTGTTTGTTTAGTTATAATAGACTGCAAATTTACATTGGGGACTTCGTAATCATTTTATTTTCCATGTTAAGAAAATGCTATATAGTTATTTCCTAAATGTAAATAAAAATAATTGTAAGTTACTTATTAACAGATAATTACAAACAAACAACTTGTAAAGGATAGAAGCTGTATTTTAGAAAGTTATGCAATCCAACCGCTCCTTAAGGGGTTGCATTTTTGCAAAATATTCTTCGTGATATTTGCTTTCCAGCGGTTTAGAGTCGGGGAGGTCCTGTAAGAAGGGGTCCACTTGCTTTCCATTTTTCCAAAAGCGGTAACATACATGAGGGCCTCCGGTATTTCCGGTCATACCCACCCATCCTATGACGTCGCCTTGCTTCACATACTGACCCACCCGAACATTGTACTTTTTCATGTGTAGGTATTGGGTTTCGTAAGTTTCGTTGTGACGCAATTTCACATAAATACCATTACCCCCTCGGCGTTCGGCTTTGGTTACCACCCCATCGGCGGTAGCGAGAATAGGGGTTCCTACATTAGCCGCAAAATCGGTGCCTTTATGAGGCCGTACTTTATAACCATAATAAGCAATCCTTCGGTTTAAATTGTAGCGGGAAGAGATGCGATAATTAAATTGGATGGGTGACTTCAAAAATGCTCTTCGAAGGTTATTGGCTTCTTCGTCATAAAAATCGGCAAATACATTTGCTTCGCCTTCGGGTTTAAAATTAAAGGCGTAAATCCCTTTTCCCCGATGTTCAAAGTACGCAGCTTTAATTTCCTTTAAGCCCCCCGAAATAGTATCATCAATAAACTTTTCGGTATAGACCACCTTAAAATTATCTCCCGGTTGAAGATGAAAGAAGTTAATGGTCCATGCATAGATATTAGCCAGTCGATCGGTCATGTAAGGACTTAGGTTGTTCTCTGCCATTGTCGCGGATAAGGAACTGGTGATGACTCCTGAAGCTTCCTTTTCCACAAGGGTGACAGGCTTTTTCTCATGTATTACCGAGATACTGTCCCTAAAATCGATGACGGCATAGTCTATTTTATTTTTTTCATAGATAAAAACCTGCGTCTCATTTAAACTGTCTTTTGAATTGAGCAATACATAAGGACGCCCTACCCGAATCCTTCTTACGTCGAAACTATCTTTAAAAGTGGTCGCTACCTCATAAATCTTGTTTTGGGAAACCCCTTGCTCACTCAAAATCCCCCCAAAAGTATCTCCTGGGCGTATGGTATCCCGAATCACGTTAAAATCGGTAAGGTTATACCCATATTGAATATCAACAATTGGCTCTGGAACGGTTTCCAAGACCTCGTCATCTTTAAGTTCGTCTGTACAAGAAATAAAAAGTAAAATAGCGGAGAGTAAGTAGCTTATTTGCTTCAATGGTAAATGCTTTTTAAACGTTTTGGCCCCAGTTTTCAATTTCCTCTTTGCTCCATACCTCTGGGAAGAAAATACGCTTTTGATATTTTGGCAACATGTATTTTGCCCAATCACTTCCTCCGGTAGCAGCTTCTGGTTCCTTTCCGTGGTTCAAATACTTCACTGCCGTATTATAATGTGCCATCACCCAAGTAATATTAATGGTATGATCCAAATGGCGCATGGCATTGCGTAATTCAGGGTTTTCCTTCACCTTTTGGGGCAGGTTTTTAAATTTCGTGTACAAATTTATAGTATTATATGCTTCTGCAAAGTCTATAAACTCTTTTTTGTACTTTTCCTCAAAGGCTTTTAACAAATAGGTTTTCTTTCCGGTTTTATAGTCCTTTCCGGCTGCCTGCCAGTACAAATGTTCAATGGCATGCTCAAAAGGGGTATTTCTGTCTATCGTATCCCTAAAACGGGGATCGATAAGATTGATAAGTTCTGTGGTCGCAAATTCAATTTTTCGGTATTGGGCACTTTGAAACCCAGAAGCGGGCGTTAAAGTAGTACGGAATTTTAAATATTGTTCCACCTCCATGCCTTCCGTCATGATATTGAAAGAAGAGGTAAGCATATCGAAATACCTGCTAATACGCATCAGTTTTGTAGAAAAGAATTCGGCAGTCAGTTTTTCATGATAGGAAATTTGCTCAATCTCCCAAAGAATCATTTTAAACAACAACTCATTAATTTGATGGTACATGATAAAAACCATCTCGTCTGGCTGATTCGTTCTTTGCACCTGAAGGTTTAACAGCGCGTCGGTCTGGATATAATCCCAATACGTGATAGGCTCGGCATACAAGAGACCTTCCAGGTGAGTATTGAGGTTTTGTCCTATCCCTTTGAATTTTTGGTCCAATTGTTCAAGAAGCTGTTCGGTTTCTGGAGAAATTTTCATACCGCTAATCTACAATTATTTTAAATGAATGTTGCAATCCTTTAAATTCGGTTAACGTCGCTTTTAAAGACCCTACGGCCAGTTCTGCTTTAATCAATAAAGGTATTTTGTTATCGTCATCGGTCACCCAAACGGTAAGACTTTCTTTTTCCTTAAACACCCGTCCCGCTTCCACATAAGGCCGGAACTTTAAAGTGTTGATTTTTCCAAAACGGGTTCGAAGTACTTCTTTACCTAAAAACTTCAACCGAAACCGAAAACTTTCCTTATCAAAAAACATGTCCATATCCACCGTATCGCCTTCCTTTAAAGTAGTTCCATCGATATGATTTCGAAGAAAATAAAAGGCAGAAACCATGTCTTGGGCATCTTGTGAAAAAGTGACAAAATCCTTGGTCCCCTTTTCTTTATTGTGTACCAAAGCTACCCCGGTCCCTCTATTGAAGTCTATTTGAATATCCTTGGTGTAGCCCCCTTCGTCTATTTTTCGGATAAAGCGATAAGGAACGTCTTTCTCTTTATCTATATAAGATTGATAATCGTCTTCCACTTTAAAAAACCATTTGGACATCCCAATGGTTTTTCCCTCTCCTTTAATATGATAAACCTCCTTTCCGTTTAAAACGGCATCATTCACCTCTAGGGTCGCATAACCCGCTGTCACAAAGCCATAATGCACTCTAAATTTAAACCATTCGCCATCGCCAAATGCTTTTTTTTGAGCATGGAAAGCCGAAGTTGATACCAAACAAATAAGTAGAATAAGTTTTTTCATATAAAAGGTATTGGGGGTCTTTTCTACGATGAATTACAACTTCTATTCCAAAATTAAAAAACTCCGCCTATATAACGGCGGAGTTTTGCATTTGTTACAATTTATAGGGTTCCCCTTTGTGCTTGTTCCCGTTCTATAGACTCGAATAAAGCCTTGAAGTTTCCAGCTCCGAAACCTCTGGCGCCCATTCGCTGAATGATTTCAAAAAACAAAGTAGGACGGTCTTGTAAAGGTTTGGTAAAAATTTGAAGCAAATAGCCTTCCTCATCGGCATCTACCAAAATGGAAAGTTTTTGCAGCTCTTTCAAATCTTCTTTCATCATTTCCATATGACTCCCCAATCTTCTCGGAATGTCATCATAGTAGGCTTGTGGGGGAGGTGGCAAAAACTCCACCCCTCTGGCTTTCAATTCAGAAATGGTGTGGATAATATCGTCTGTAGCCAAAGCCAAGTGCTGTACCCCAGCACCTTCGTAAAAATCCAAGTATTCTTCAATTTGTGATTTCTTGATCCCTTCCGCAGGTTCATTTATAGGAAATTTAATCCTTCCGTTACCATTACTCATTACTTTACTCATCAAGGCAGAGTATTCGGTATGGATTTGCTTGTCGTCAAAGGAAAGAAAATTCACAAATCCCATCACATCCTCATACCATTTCACCCAGGTATTCATTTGCCCCCAGCCTACATTACCTACCATGTGGTCAATGTATTTGAGCCCAGTGGGTTCTGGATTGTAATCCGATTCCCATTTCCGGAAGCCCGGCAGGAAGGTACCCGTATAGTTTTTACGTTCCACAAACATGTGGACGGTTTCTCCATAGGTATAAATAGCCGATCGCACTACCTCTCCCTTTTCATCTTTTTCCACTTTAGGCTCCATATAAGGCTTCGCGCCCCGTTTGGTGGTTTCTTCAAAAGCACTACGAGCATCGTCTACCCAAAGCGCAATTACCTTCACACCATCCCCATGCTTTACAATATGATCGTTTACGGGCGATTTACTATTTAGGGGTGTAGTAAGTACCAATCGAATTTTGTCCTGTTTCAGTACATAGCTTACCTGATCTTTCGAACCTGTTTCGAGGCCCCTGTAGGCATAGGACTGAAAGCCAAAAGCCGTCTTAAAAAAGTGTGCCGACTGCTTGGCATTCCCTACATAAAATTCTACGTAGTCCGTTCCTAAAAGTGGAAGAAAATCCTCCGCTCCTTCAAAAATTTTTTCCAATCCGTAATTCACGGAAGAAACTTGCTTTGCCATAATATGTTATTTTTTTCTTCTGAAAGTTTTCAATTAAAAAGATTATTCGTCCAACCAAGATTGGTAATAGCTGTCATCCGCAATTTTCAAGGCTTCTTCGGTCACCTGAAGGGGTTTAAAGGTGTCCACCATCACGGCCAGTTCTTCAGTTTCCGTTTTCCCAATACTTCGTTCGGTAGCGCCTGGGTGGGGCCCGTGTGGGATTCCCGCTGGGTGTAGGGAAATGTGTCCCGCTTCAATATCGTTTCGGCTCATAAAATCCCCATCCACATAATACAGCACCTCATCACTATCAATATTGCTGTGGTTGTAAGGTGCTGGGATGCTATCGGGATGGTAATCGTACAACCTTGGCACGAAACTACACACCACAAAAGCGGCCGTTTCAAAAGTTTGATGCACCGGTGGCGGTTGGTGAATGCGCCCCGTTATGGGTTCAAAATCGTGAATGGAAAAGGCATACGGATAATTGTACCCATCATAGCCTACCACATCAAAAGGATGCGAAGCATATTCCATTTCAATAATTTCATCCTGCTTTTTAATCTTCATTAAAAAAGAGCCCTTTTCGTCATGTGTTTCCAATTCTTCAGGTCTGCGAATGTCCCGTTCACAAAAGGGAGAGTGCTCCAATAATTGTCCAAACCAGTTTCGGTAGCGTTTGGGAGTGTAAATAGGGTGATAGGATTCCACAATAAATAGGCGGTTGTCTTCGGTATCAAAATCGATTTGATAGATAATTCCACGGGGAATCAACAAATAGTCCCCGTATTTAAAATCCAGGTTTCCTAAAAACGTTCGCAGTTTTCCACTTCCTTTATGAATAAAAAGCAATTCGTCGGCATCGGTATTCTTATAAAAATAGTCCCGTAACGATTTTTTTGGAGCCGCCAAAATGATATTGCAATCGCTATTGGTCAGCACGGTTTTACGGCTGTCCAAAAAGTCGTCTTCAGGCTTTACTTGAAAGCCTTTGAAGCGATAGGATTGCATGTTATTTGCTTTGGCAACTTTGGGAGCCACGCCATATTGTTTCTTTATCTCCCTAACCTGGGTAGGACGGTTTTCGTGATAGATATTGCTATACATTCCATCGAAACCAATGGTTCCAAAAAGTTGCTCGGGGTATAGGGACCCATCCGGCTTACGGAATTGTGTATGTCTTTTGTGGGGTATCTTCCCCAGCTTATGGTAAAATGGCATGATTTTAAATTTAAAAAGTCGTTATTCTTTCGGTAAAACACTGAAATATACACCTCTACTAAGGTACATATTTTTAAGCGGAAAGACTCATTCGGGATTTCTTTTTATAAGAAATTTAAGAAGGCATAAAAGGTATTTCCATGAAGTAGTTGCCATACCACAAATATCGTAAAATTTGTCGCTAAAACCTAAACCCGGCACTAATGTGCCAAATACCTTCGTCAAATTCGGGGGAATAGGCATATTTCAGTTCAATAGGCCCTAAAAAAGTTTCCAATCCATAGCCCAACGAATAACCAGTGTAATCTATACGATCGATCCATTGCCCATTTTCAAAGAGATCGTCTCCTACATTGGCGATGTTGGCAGAGAGTATTACATGGTTTTTTCTGGCAAACTCATAATCTAGGTCAAGACCACTTTTTAAATAGGTATTCCCACGGGCACTAAGGGCTTCCAGCCCTAGCATGGGAATAAAATTATTGGTAGGGACAAAACCATAGCCTCCTAGCACAAAATCGAAAGACTCGGTAGTATTGCTTCCTATGGCGAGTCCACCCCCCGCAGTGAGATAGGCAGAGAAGCCACTTCCAAAATGATAGGCATATCCCATCGTGGCTTTGGCAATGGAAAAGGGCTCAAAACTTTCATTGAGTCCTTCCCCCACCCAATACCAATGAAAATCACCATCGAAGTAAAATCCACTGGTGGGAAAAAATTTATCATCCAAAGTATCATATTTCAACACTCCGTAGGTACTGTAATAATGGGTGTTCTCGAAAAGAGTCCTGGGGATGCCATCCTCATCAAGGCCAATGGTTTCAGATAAATACCGCAACCATTTGTGTTCAACTCCTAACCCTAACTGAAAGACCCGTCTAAAAACCGTTTGTACGAAAACTTGATTGGTTAAATCTTCATACTCCAATCCAATTTCATTAAGCTGAAAGTCTTCAGGGATTTCAATTTCAGCATCGATAAAATCCAAACCAATGTTCTTCTCAAAGTAGCGATATTTCGAAGAGAGCCCAATACTCCAATAATATCCCTTATCGATATAATAATCTAGATTATAACGAATATTATCTCCTACGATAAAATCGAAGGAAACCACGTCGTTATTAGTAAAGATCCTTTTTTGGGTTAAATTTATCAAAGCAGCCGATTTGTACAAATCGTCGTAATGGGCAGCCAACCGAAGGGAGGTTTGCGAGTTGCTTTCCCGTACATTAAAAACCAGTCGATAATGATCTTGGGAAGCTTCCACATTTTCAAGTTTATAGTCAATCCCACTAAAGTTTCCCGTAGCCGAAAGGTTGTTCACTCCATCACTAAAATCACTATAATTCACCATCGAAGGGATTTGTAATTTCAATTTTCCTAGAATATAAGAACGCGTATATTTTTCATTTCCGTTTATAAGCACTTCTTCAATAAAAATAGCATCGTCATTGTTAAAACTTACTTCCTTCGCTTCGGAAGGATGTTGTTGTTTGGCAATGGCTTCCAGTTCATCAAAAATCCCTTTCATAGCATCTTCCCCTGAAGCTATGATCTTAGCGCCTTCATCAAAGGAAACTACCGAGAAGTCGTCAATCTTTGGATTGATATAAATATCGGTCTTTTCCCGCTTTTTGACCATTCCTTCAATGGTACGGTAATTATTAATTTGTAAAAGCACATCCAAAGCCGATTTCAAATTATCCCTAGTTCGCAAAGAATCCTGCACGTCCACCCCAATTACCACATCGGCTCCCATGGCCCGTACTTCATCCACTGGATAGTTATTTACTACCCCTCCGTCCACATACACCGTGCTGTCTATAATGACAGGGCTAAATAAGGAAGGTAAGGCGCCACTCGCCGTAATGGCTCTAGGTAAATACCCATGGTCTAAAATTACCTGCTTGCCCTTTTCTACATCGGTGGCCACACAAATAAAGGGAATAGGAAGCTTATTGAAGTCGTCTACATCCTTCACATGAATCAACAAACGGGAGAGTAAATTATACACATTCTGCCCTTTCGAAATACCCGAAGGGAACCGTACCTTGAAGTGATCGAAAGGAAACGTCAAAGCATATTTTTCGGAATCTTCTTTCTCGTAAAAGGTTTTCGCGCTTCTAGGTACATTATCCTGAATCAAAGTTTCAAAATCCAACGAATTAAATATCGAATCCAATTGGTGTGCCGAATAGCCTGAAGCATACAACGCTCCAATAATGGCTCCCATACTGGTCCCTCCAATATAATCAATGCGCACCCCGGCTTTCTCTATTTCCTTCAATACCCCAATATGCGCGAGTCCCTTGGCACCTCCACCACTTAGCACCAATCCCACCTTAATATCCTTTTTAGAAGGAATGGAATCCTGTGCCCACCCGAAGGCCGTCAGTAAGAAAATAAGAATGTAGCAAAGTGGTTTCACTGTAAATTCTGAAAATGGGTTATTATTTTTTTAGCCCTACTGGCTCCAACTACCGCTTCCAGGTCATCAAAACTGGCCTTTCCAACACGTTGGGTACTTTTAAAATGCTTCAACAACTCGGTCACCGTTTTCTCACCAATTCCCGGGATGCTCTCCAAAGCCGTATGTAAGGCTTGCTTGCTGCGTTTGTCCCTATGAAAGGTTATCCCGAAACGGTGCGCCTCATTTCTTAGTTGCTGAATCACCTTTAAGGTCTCCGATTTTTTATCTAAATATAAGGGAATGGGATCTCCTGGGTAAAATAATTCTTCCAAACGCTTGGCAATACCTATTATGGCTATCTTGCCCCGAAGCTCCAATTTGTCCAAACTTTTTAAAGCAGAAGACAACTGACCTTTCCCCCCATCTATGATGATTAATTGTGGTAAGGGTTGCTCTTCGTCCAACAATCTTTTATAACGACGGTACACCACTTCTTCCATCGAAGCAAAATCGTCGGGGCCTTCTACGGTTTTGATATTGAATTTCCGATAGTCCTTTTTACTGGGTTTTCCGTTTTTGAAAACCACACAGGCCGCCACCGGATTCGTTCCTTGTATGTTACTGTTGTCGAAACATTCAATGTGGCGGGGCTCCTCGCTTAAACGTAAGTCCTTTTTCATTTGTGCCATGATCCGTTTTTCATGACGGTCGGGATCCACGATCTTGGCCTGCTTGAAACGCTCCATACGGTAGTACTTGGCGTTTCTTTCAGACAAGTCCAGGATTTTCTTTTTATCACCCAGTTTAGGCACATGTACCGATAAGCCTTCTTCCACTTCTACTTTGAAAGGCACATAAATTTCCTTAGATTGCGAGTGAAAACGTTGCCTAATTTCCACAATGGCCAATTCCAGTAACTGTTTATCGCTTTCTTCCAGTTTTTTCTTCAACTCTAAAGTGTGGGAGCGTACTATGCTTCCGAAGGAAATCTGCAAGAAATTCACATACCCATAACTTTCGTCAGATACAATACTGAAAACATCCACATTATTGATTTTGGGATTTACCACGGTCGACTTCACCTGGTAATTCTCCAAAATATCAATCTTTTCCTTCACCCGCTGCGCATCTTCAAACTGAAGGTTTTTGGCATATTCCTTCATCTGATGCTTAAACTTGTGCAACGACTCCTTAAAATTCCCCTTTATGATGTTCCGTATGGCTTCAATATTTTCGTTGTACAAAGCTTCCGAATGTTTTCCTTCACAAGGCCCCAAACAATTTCCCAAGTGGTATTCCAAACAGACCTTGTACTTGCCAGCTTGTATTTTTTCTTCAGCCAAATCGTAATTGCAGGTTCGCAAGGGATACAAACCCTTGATCAAGTCCAATAATGTATGCACCGTTTTCATTTGGGTATACGGCCCGTAATATTCACTCCCGTCCTTGATCAGTTTTCGGGTTGGGAATACCCGCGGAAAACGCTCGTTTTTAATGCACAGCCAAGGGTACGACTTATCGTCCTTGAGCATGACATTGTAACGGGGCTGGTATTTTTTGATGAGGTTGTTTTCCAATAAAAGCGCGTCGGTCTCACTGGCCACTACAATGTGCTTGATGTCCTTTATTTTTCGAACCAGTAACCGCGTGCGGGCATTGTCATGGGTTTTCGTAAAATAGGAAGTAACCCGTTTCTTCAAGTTCTTGGCCTTACCTACATACAACAACTTTCCATCCTTATCATAATATTGATACACCCCAGGGGCATTGGGCAAGGTGGAGATTTGTAATTTTACCGAAGCTTCAGACATACCCCAAAGATACGGGATGATTGTTTTTATTCCTTAGTCTGAAGAGATATTTTGTACTGCGCAGAAGGAACTCGCCTTTATCCCTTTAGTGCTTTTGTAAAGCGTGAGTATTTTCCCTCTAGCGCGCTGGCACCTGTACTGAGCCTGTCGAAGGGTGTTTTTAATTGAAACAGGAGACAAGAGACAGTACATAAGAATCACGAAAGCATTGTCATTCAGAGGCGCAGCCGAAGAATCCCATGGTCACCCTAAGCTAAGCTTTTCCTGAGCTTGCCGAAGGATTGAAGGGTGCTTATAACTGAACCAAGAAACAGGAGATAAGACACAAGACACACGAGTCACGAGACACGACACAAGTTCCAAAAGCAAGTAAACGAAGGAATTTCAGGAATAGCGAAGCACCGAGCGAAAGTGCGTTTTTTGCCTGCAAAAAAAGAGAGCATGTAGCGACAGGGGCAAGCGGTGCGCGAAGCGCAATTCCCTTAATTCCTTCTAGATTTTTTTGTTTCTTTTTTCATCAATGGAAAAAAGA
>PALG01000006.1 GCA_002707025.1 Flavobacteriaceae bacterium
TCATTTGAAACAGCAATCGATTTTACATGGACCTTCAGCGTATCGCCCCAGGCGGCAATATAAGGGTCCCCATCGGTTTGCCATTTGGAAGAATTATAGGCAGTGGCAGTTACTTCCAATTCACACCATTCCTCTGGTTGCTTTTCCTTGCAGGAGCTGAAACAAACAAAGATTAGGGCAAATAGGGAAATCGTTATTATTAGATTTGGTTTCAATGATGGAATGACTAATTTATTAAAAGTAGCATTAATTCACTGAAATAAAAAGCCTTCAGAAATTTCTGAAGGTTTGGTTCGAATGAAGGGGGACCGAACGTCCATAAAATGTCCAGTGGACATTTTTAGTGAGGGGCCAGCGTTGAGGGGCCGACGGTTCGACTCCCTGAAACAAACAAAAAAACCCACTGTTTCCAGAGGGTTTTGAAGTGCGGATGAAGGGAGTCGAACCCCCACGCCTTGCGGCACTAGATCCTAAGTCTAGCGTACATTTGCCCAAACAACACCAAAGTCATTCATTTTCAATTGATTATAAAAAACATCATTTTCTTTGATATCATCTAATATCAATTGATTTCAGCATTTGTTGTACCTATGTTGTACCTAAAAAGCCCATTAAATTCGTACCTTTATCAAAAGTGTACAACAAAAAATGAGCTCTTAATACAATGTTGTACCTATGTTGTACCTGATTTGACTTTCGTACTCAAAACAGGTCAATTATGTCATCAAATGCAAAAATAGTACTACGCAAAAAACCGAACAGTAAAGGTCTATATCCACTAGCTATTCGTATCACAAAAAATCGTCGCTCAACATATCAATATGTCGGTCATTATATCGACTTAGAGGATTGGGACGAAAAAAACATTCGAGTAAAAAAATCAAATCAAAACGCGGACAGTTTAAACAAGTTGTTGTCACAAGAACTTTCTGATGCCAATAAAGCACTTATTGATTTGCAATCAGAACACAAAGATGCTTCTGCAAACCAAATCAAAAAAGAGCTATACGCATTGGGTAATACTTCTACCTTTTTTGAACTTGCCCAAGAACATCTCGATGAATTGAAATTTGCTGAAAAATTAAACCGCCTATCCACAGATAGTGCTTTGGTAAGTTATATCTTAAAATTCAATAAATCCAAACAACTTTCTTTTCAGGAAATCGACGAGCGTTTCCTCAAGAAATTGATGATATATCTAAAAGTTGAACATTCTCTAGCCGAAACGTCAATAATGAATATACTGGTATTTATCCGCTTATTGTTCAATAGGGCAATAAAGCTTAAAATTGTTAGTAGGGAATTGTACCCTTTTGGTGGTGATAAGATTAAAATTAAATTTCCGGAAACAAATAAAATTGGGTTGAATATTATTGAAGTAAGAGCTATAGAGGCTCTTGATAATTTAACGTTAGCCGAAATGCACACGAGAAACGTTTGGCTTTTCAGCTTCAATTTTGCAGGAATGAGAGTTACTGATGTGCTATGGATAAAGTGGTCAGACATATATGACGACAGATTGCATTATAGAATGAACAAAAACTCAAAGTTACTATCCTTGAAAATTCCCGATAAAGTTTTAAAGATTTTGGATTATTACAGAGATGATAAGAGATATGTAACGGATTTTGTCTTCCCAGAATTAAAAAAAGCGAATCTTGATGATGCAAAAGACATCTATAACAAAAGAAAGACAGCCACCAAAAAATTCAATGACAACCTAAAATCCATTGCGAAAAAGGCAAAAATAGATAAGAAGGTTACTATGCACATTGCAAGGCATACTTTTGGTAATATCGCTGGTGATTCTATACATCCATTGATGCTTCAAAAACTATACCGTCACAGTGATTTAAAGACAACTCTTAATTATCAAGCTAATTTTATTCATAAAGAAGCTGATGATGCTTTGGACAGCGTTGTGAATTTTTAAGAATTCAATTTTTTTGAAAGAGTTATTAAATTGATTTTAGTCAATACTACAGCAGAATTAGGTTGCGGCTCACTTCCACGTCATTTTCTGTAAACGTACCGCATTGAAAATAGCCAAAAGTGCCACACCCACATCTGCAAAAACCGCTTCCCACATTGTTGCCAGACCACCTGCACCTAAAATTAAAACCACAGCTTTTACCCCAAAAGCTAAACCTATATTTTGCCAAACGATACTGCGAGTGGAACGACCAATTTTAATAGCTCTTGCAATTTTGCTCGGTTGGTCCGTTTGAATAATGACATCAGCGGTTTCTATGGCGACATCACTACCTAAGCCCCCCATTGCAATACCAACATCACTTGCTGCCAAGACAGGTGCATCGTTGATTCCATCGCCAATAAACGCCACTTTGTTGTCGGTTTCAGACATCAGTTTTTCAACTTCTTCTAATTTATCCTCTGGAAGTAAGCCACCTTTTGCGGTATATATACCCATTTCTTTGGCAACTTGTTGCGTAATGGAATCCTTATCGCCCGAAAGCATTATGATTTTTGAAATACCAGAATCACGAATTTGTTTGATGGCTTCGTGGGCATCATCCTTCAATTCATCAGCAATGATTACATAACCAGCGAATTTGCCTTCAATGGAAACCATAACAATTGATTCCACAATTGTGTCGGTTTCAGAAGGAACTTCAATATTATTTGAAATCATCAATGCCTTATTTCCCACCAAAATGGCTTTACCATTTACCGTTCCTTTCAGTCCTTTTCCTGCCACTTCGGAAACATTACTTGCTTGAAAATCTTCGCCTTTGTCTTTGTATTCCATAATTGCCTTGGCAATGGGATGGGTGGATTGTTCTTCTATCGCCATCAGATATTTCATAAAATCGGTTTCTCCCCAATCAATTGACTTTATTTCCTTGATTTTAAAGACACCTTTGGTCACAGTTCCGGTTTTATCCATAACAACCGTATTCACTTTGGTCATTTCATCTAAAAATGAAGCGCCCTTAAATAGAATCCCATTTTTTGAAGCTGCTCCCAATCCACCGAAATATCCTAATGGAATTGATATAACCAACGCACAGGGACAGGAAATAACTAAGAAAATTAATGCTCTGTACAACCAATCACGAAACACGTAATCATCAACAAAAAAATAGGGCAGAAAAGTCAGACCTATGGCAAGAAATACAACGATAGGGGTATAAATTCGTGCAAACTTTCTGATGAACAATTCAGTCTTTGATTTCCGTGCGGTAGCATTTTCCACCATATCAAGAATTCTTGCAATGGAACTATCCTTAAATTTTTTGGTGGTTTCAATTTCAATAACGCCGTCCAGATTAATACTTCCCGCAAATACTTTTTCGCCCTTTGCTATGGTATCTGGTTTGCTTTCGCCTGTTAAGGCTGCTGTATTGAACGAGCCTTTTTTAGAAAGCAAAGTACCGTCCAAAGGAATTTTTTCGCCAACTCGCACTTGTACTTTTTCACCAATTTCTACCATTTCGGGATTTACTGAAATGTAATTGTTTTCACGATATACCAAAGCCTCATTAGGTCTTACATCAAGAAGAGCTTTAATGTTTCTTTTGGCTTTTTTTACTGCCGCATTTTGGAACAATTCGCCCACGGCATAAAACAGCATTACGGCGACACCTTCCGGATATTCACCAATGACGAACGCACCCAAGGTGGCAATGGACATTAGGAAAAATTCAGTAAAGAAATCGCCGTTTTTAATGCTCTTCCATCCTTCTGTCATCACAGGAAAACCAACAGGAATGTACGCTATCACATACCACAAGATGCGAATCCAGCCCGAAAAGTGTGGAAACGCATTAAAATAATCAAGTGCAATTCCCACAATCAGCATTACAAAGCTGAAAATTGCTGGGAGATAGGTTCTAAAATTTATTTTTTCGCTATTGTTATTATGACCTGCTCCGTGTAAGTGTTGGCCCGAATGTTTTTCAACATCAATATCCCGAAGATTTAATTTTTTCTTTTTCATAGACACAATATATTATTTAAGTAGGTGCAACAGAAGTGCAATTATTGACCGCTACATTTATCACAAATACCTTTTACCACTAAATTCACGTCTTTGGCTTTGTAACCTTCAGGTAAATTTATATGCGGAATTTTATGCTCTGTCAAACAAACTGTTTCATCACAGCTATTACAATGAAAATGTAAATGTAGGTCTTGTTCCAATTCACAATTGCAATGCTCTTCGCATATGGCGTATTTTGCAGTACCTGTCCCATCGTCTATTTGATGAACAATACCATTTTCTTCAAAAGTTTTTAGGGTTCTATACAAAGTTGTCCTATCAGACTTGATAAATGCGTTTTCAATATCTGTAAGTGCTAAGGCAATTTCCTTTTCAACCATATACTTATAAATTAAAATGCGCATCGCGGTAGGGCGTATTCCTTTGCTTTCCAATGTTTCTTCTATTTCTCTCATACTTTAATCGCTACGTTTTAAGGATTTACCAGTTTTAATCTGAAACGCATCTTCAACACTTGACACGTAAATAATTCCGTCTCCAGGTTCTTCTGTTGTGCCGTTTTTTATAATTAACTCAATGGCATATTGGGCTTCTTCATTTTGGCAGACCAACTCCAGTTTAACCACAGGACTGTCCGTTACGTGAAAGTCCAAGGATGGTCTTGCGCCTTTAGTTTTAAATGCTCCTGTTCCTTCCGATTGTGATAGGGTCATACTTTCAAAACCATTATCTGTAAGAGCATCGATTATTTTTTGGATTCTGTTTGGTTTTATAAATGCTTTTATTTCTTTCATATTATAAATCTTTAATCGATTTTGACCCGAGCTTGTTTTCTTATTTTTAACTAACTAATTAAGACGATAAAACAAACTCGGAATCAAAACCATTTATTATTATTGAATTAATCGTGGTCTCCCAATTCTCCTTTTATTCTTTCTGATGACAAAATATAAGCTCCTTTAATGACCACTTTGGCATCCTTTGAAACTTCGGCAGGAAGATTGACTTCAACAAAGCCTAAATCATTAATACCAACTGTTACGGGTATCATTTTAAATTTCATTTTGTCCGCTTCCATTTCTTCATCTTCATCCAAAATAAAAATAAAGGATTGCTCACCTTCCTTGATGATGGCATCTTCGGGTACTGCAAATGCCATTTTTTGGTCTTGGACTATTCTTCCTTCCACATACATTCCGGGAAGCAATTCTTTATCTTCGTTATGCACGTCTGCGTGTACGTGCAATGCTTTTGGGTCGGTTTCAAAGGTTTTACCGATGGCGTGGATTTTGGCCTTTAAAAGCTCGTCTGGTTTGGCTGCTACCGTAAAATAAATTTCCTGTCCTACTTTTACTTTTCGGATATCCTTTTCATACACTTTAAAATCTACGTGTATTTCTGAATTATCACTTACCGTGAACATTTTCGTCTGGGGTGCTACATAATCTCCGAGACTTATCATTACTTCATCCACATAGCCACTTATTGGGGTTGTGATAGGAACTGCGGAGTAAATCTGCCCTTGTATGACTTGGTCTGTGTTTATGCCCAACAATCTCAATTTAGAACGAAGTCCGTTTACCGAAGAAGTNGTGGAACGAAATTTGGATTGTGCCATTTGAAATTCTTTCCCCGAAGACACTCCTTTATCGTACAATGTTTGTTTACGTTCAAAATCCTGTTTTAAAAATACCAACTCATCATTCTTTTCTTGATATTCCTGTTGCATCGTTATAATATCGGGATGTTCCAAATATGCTAATACTTGACCTTTGTTTACCTTATCGCCTTCAATGACCTTTATGGAGCGCACATTTCCACCCACAAAAGGGCTTATGTTTGCCCTGTCTTGCGGAAACAGTTCCAATTGACCAGTAACCTTTATGGTATTGCCCAAACTCTTTTTTTCCAAAGTATTCATTTCAAGACCAATGGTTTCAGCTTGTTCTTTTGTAAGTTCAACAACACCTTCTTCGTGGATTTCTTCGCCGAGTTCTGTATTTTTCTCATTATGTTCCAAACCTGAATCTCCTTTATTATTGCAGCTCATCAACAAAAAAGTTACTAATGCTATACTGATTATAGATATATGTTTCATTTTTCTTTTATTTAATATTATAGATTGCCCAATTGGTATTGTACCTCGATAGCCTGTTGGTTGTATTGGTTGATATATTGTAATTGGGTCTGTTTAATGCGGATGGCGCTATTTAGAATGGTAATATAGTTGACGTAATCTATTTCGCCCTCTTTAGATGCAAGTTCTGCAGTTGTTATCTGTTCTTCCGCCAAAAGCAATGCACCTTCTTCATAATACTGCAATATTTTCCGTGTTTTTTCAAGGGATTTGAACAATTGCGACACCTGGCTTTCGGTGGTTGCCTTTTGTTCCAAATATTGGTTTTCTGCGACCATTGCATCTGCCTTGGCTGCCTTTATCCTCGATTTCTGCGGAAAAAACCACAACGGAATACTAATACCTGCCTGATAGGTATTGAATCCAGAAACATCATCCACTACTTGCCTNCCAAACGATAAACTGAATTTCGGTAGGANTTGCGATTTTTCAACACCCACATTTGCTTTACTTACTTCGGCGTTCTGCAACGCATATTGCAATATTGGGTTGTTTGCTACCGAGGTAGAATCCAAATTTGCCATAAAATCCAATGGCTCGTAAAAATCGTTCACCGTTTCAATGCTTTCATCCGTTCCCAAATACTGTTTTAAAGCACGTTTGGCAATTTCAATATCATCATAGGCTTGTTGTTTTAATACTTGTATTTGCTGATATTCCGAAGATGCTGCAATAAATTCCAATTTCCCGGTTTCCCCTGTTTCATAACGCAATTCAGCAGCCTCCCTAAAATTAATATAAACACTATCCAGCTGTTCTGCAAAACGCAACTGTGCCTTGTAATAATTAATTTGGTCATAGGCTTGCATCACATTGCGCACCAACTGTTGTTCATTGGCCACATAAAACTTTTCTCCCAAGGCAATACGCTCTTTGTAAAACTTCGATTTTGAAAATCCTNAAAGCAAATCAATGTTGCCCTGTTGCACACCAATGGTAGTCTGTACTCCGGGAAGATTATTGCCATATTCTTCCTTTCCCGTAAAAACTTGCGTACTGCCCAAGTCGAAACTTGTGCCTTTCATAGCCTGTTCACGTTCTATAAAGGCTTGACTTTCTTTAAGAGAAGGATAATTCTGTTTTGCCAAAGCGATGGCCTCATCGACTGTCAAGGTCTTTGGAATTGTGTCATCTTGATTGGTGTCTTGGGCAAAAGCAGTTCCAGAAGCCATCAAACCNCCAACCATCAATAATACGGTTACAATATTGGTTGATTTATTGACATAGCTAACATCGCCATCAGTATTGTTTCGTTCCTTTCTCGATTCGAGCCAATAATATAATACAGGAACGACCACAAGCGTTAAAAATGTTGCTGTTATCAATCCGCCAATAACCACCGTTGCCAATGGCCGCTGCACTTCGGCACCGCCAGAGGTAGAAATCGCCATTGGCATAAAGCCCATAATGGCCGCCGTTGCGGTTAGCAAAATTGGTCGCAACCGTTCGTGTGTTGCTTCGTATATTCGTTTCTTTAAGTCTGTCATTCCACTTTCTTTTAAATCATTGAATTTGTTTATCAGTACCAATCCGTTTAAAACCGCAACTCCAAAGAGCACGATAAATCCGACTCCTGCTGAAATACTAAAGGGCATTCCCCGTATCCAAAGCGCAAACACGCCACCTATGGCCGCCAGAGGCACTGCCATATAAATCATTACNGACTGCGAGAACGAGCTCAATGCAAAATAGAGCAATATGAATATCAGAAAAAGTGCAATAGGTACTACAATCATCAATCGGTCAGACGCACGTTGCAGGTTTTCAAACGAACCTCCGTAGGTTACAAAATAACCCGGTGGCAGTTTCACTTCCGTTTCCAGTTTTTGCTGAATTTCCTCGACCATCGATTTTACATCTCGCCCACGAACATTGACTCCTACCGAAATACGACGCGAGGTATTGTCCCTTGAAATCTGCATTGGACCGGGTTTGTAACTGATGTCCGCCACTTCCTTTAAAGGCACTTGCGCTCCGTTTGGCAAATCGATATACAAATTCTTAAGACTGTTGATGTCCTGTCTAAAGTCCTTCGCCAAACGAATGACCACATCAAAGCGTTTTTCGCCCTCAAAAATCACACCTGCCGCTTCTCCTGAAAAGGCGGCACTTACATAATCATTCAGCTTATCAACGGTCACACCGTACTGTGCCATTTTTGCACGATTGTATTCCACAGTCATTTGTGGTAAACCGCTTGTAGCTTCCACATTGAGGTCGGCCGCTCCGGGAACGCTTCTGATGACCGCTGCGATTTCCTGTACCTTATCTGCTAACACGCCCAAATCTTCTCCATATAATTTAATGGCCACGTCCTCCCGAACACCAGTAAGCAATTCGTTAAAACGAAGTTCCACAGGTTGCGTAAACACGAAATTCACACCGGGAACAACTGAAATTTTTTCCTGTATTTTTTCTATGAGTTCTTCTTTGCTATCTGCGGAAGTCCATTTGCTCTTATCCTTTTCAAGAATGATATAGCTATCGGCAATGTCCATTGGCATTGGGTCTGTTGGTATTTCGGCCACACCAATCCTTGAAACCACTGTTTTTACTTCAGGAAATTCATTGATTAAATTTTGAAGTTTTTTTGAAGCTTCAATTGATTCCGTAAGACTACTCCCTGGTTTTATCAAGGCCTGAAATGCAATATCGCCCTCATCAAATTTAGGTATGAATTCGCCACCCATATTGCTGAAAATAAATCCTGCAATCAAAAGCAAGGCAACCGCGCCTATAACCACACCAGCCTTAAAGCGAAGTGCGAAATTTAGCAAGGGCACATACGCCCTGTTCAACCCTGACATTATTTTATCACTGAACCTGTCAATCCTGTTTTCAAATTTTGCAAACCAACTATTCTGATTTTTAGCAGGTTTTAAGAACATTGAGGAAATCATTGGTACATAAGTAAGACAAAGGATAATCGCTCCCAAAACTGCGAACCCAAAGGTAAAAGCCATTGGACGGAACATTTTTCCCTCAATACCAGTTAAAAAGAGAATTGGCGTAAAGACAATAAGGATAATCAATTGTCCGAAAAATGCCGAATTCATCATCGTGCTTGCCGAGTCGTAGGCGATTTCATCCATTTGGGCCTGACCTATCACAGCGTTGGATTTTTTCATCCGTTGGTGAATGTGAAATACCATTCCTTCCACAATGATTACTGCACCATCCACGATGATACCAAAATCGATTGCTCCCAAGGACATTAAGTTTGCCCACACACCAAATTGTTTCATCAAAATAAATGCAAACAGTAATGATAAAGGGATTACCGAAGCTGTAATTAATCCGCCACGGAAACTTCCCAAAAGCAAGACCAAAACAAAAATAACGATGAGCGACCCTTCAATAAGATTTTTTTCAACGGTGCTGGTGGTTCTTCCAATAAGTTCACTTCTACTTAAAAACGTATCTATGTAAACGCCTTCCGGTAGGGATTTTTGTATTTCTAAAATGCGCTTCTCCACATTTTCGACCACGTTGCCAGGGCTTTCGCCTTTCAGCATTAAAATTTGTCCACCAACAGTTTCGTGTCCATCTTGGGTAAATGCACCATACCGCACTTGATTGCCATAGCCCACTTTTTCGGCAACATCTCTTATTAAAACAGGACTACCGTTTTGAGTAGTTACAACTGTGTTTTCTAAATCGGCGATACTTCGTGCCAAACCTTCGCCACGGATAAAATTGGCTTGATGGTTTTTTTCGATATAAGCACCGCCCGTGTTGGCATTGTTGACTTTAAGGGCCTCAAAGACCTGATTCATTGTAATGCCAAAACTTTTTAGTTTATCAGGGTTTATGGCAACTTCGTACTGCTTTACATAGCCTCCAAAAGCATTGACCTCGACCACTCCTGGGACTAATGCCATTTGGCGTTTTACAATCCAATCCTGTATGGTACGAAGCTCCATTGCATCGTATTTATCTTCGTAGCCTTCTTTTAATTTTAAGGTGTACTGGTAGATTTCGCCCAGTCCTGTGGTAATTGGCGCCATAAATGGCGTACCAAAACCTTCGGGGATTTCTCCTGCAACTTCGGTTAATTTCTCTTGTACCAATTGCCGGGGAAGATAAGTGCCTGCCTCGTCCTTAAAGACTATGGTAACTACAGAAAGACCAAAACGAGAAACGGAACGCAGTTCGATAACGTCAGGAAGGTTTGCCATTGCCAATTCTACTGGGTAGGTTACAAATTGCTCAATATCTTCCGTACCTAAATTTGGGGCAACGGTAATAACTTGTACTTGATTATTGGTAATATCGGGCACAGAACCCAAATTTATAGTGGCCATAGAATAAATGCCCGTGCCAACAAGTGTCACTATAAACAGCCCAATAATAAATTTATTATTAATGGAAAATGAAATGATTTTGTTAATCATAGAAAAAGTATTAATTCAGTTGAAATGATGAATTCACGCAAAAGCGTAAACTAAAATTGAAGCAATGTTTTTTGAAAAACATCGCAATGGGATATAACTATCCCTATTAAAAACTGAATTAAACCTTTGGGGGCTGAAGAAGAGAATGGCGAATATCTTTGCCAAGGCTATCGAAATGGCTGAAGTTCTCTTTTAAAATCGTATCCTGAAATGGATTGAATGAAGCTATCCCAAAATCTAACGTATGGACGTGGCAGCAATGACATTGACAAAATGGCGAACATAATTCGCAGTCTTGGTCGTGGTCACCTTCAAAATCGGTTACCGTAACAACTTGGGAATCGTCATTAATCTTTTCTGCATCGCTACAAGGCACAACATTAAGTGCCAAAAAGTAAAAGGATAATATAACTACCAAGAATTTCACATTGCAAATATAGCTGAATTTTTATGCAACTGGGTTGCAAAAAATAATATCACATTATTTTATTAATTGAAGCACTAGAACTCAAATTCTGATTGAAGCATTTCACCAACATCTCATAAAGCTCAGGATGTTTACTCTTAAGTAAATCGGGTCGCTCAAAAAAATATTCTGAAGCTACTGCAAAAAATTCAGCCTGATTTGTACCTCCGTATTTTCGGATATCAGAATGATTATCATTTATCGCTTCCATCTCCTTATGGATTAAATTCAGCCAAGGTATTGCATATTGATGTTCTAATAATCGTTCTGGAACGCCATCCGTACTATCATCCAGCTTATCAATAAGGTGCACAAACTCGTGTATGCCCGTATTACTTTTATCGGTTGTATTTTTAAAACCGTGGTACAATGCTTTTTTAGATAAAATCATTTGCTTCTCAAAACGTCCATTCCCAACGATACCACCAATATTGCGTGAGTTATCGTTACTGCTAAATTGCATATCTTCATTAAAATTATCTGGATACAATAGAATGCCACTTAAATTAGTGTAATGCCATTCTTTAAAGCCAAAAACAGGAATAACTGCACTTGCCGCAACTAAAATTTTGTCCAATTCTTCCAATTCAAACTGCACACCATCAATATACACCTCACTTAAGAATTGCATCATTTTTTGTTGAAAAACAAGTTGCCTGCCTTTAGAAAGATTTTCATAATAAAGAACATTCTCCATTAATAATTTGTGCCAATGCTCTGGAAATGGCTTCACGCTATGCCGCTTCGCTTTTCGATAAAAATGAATAGCAAACAGAAGAATCACAACCAAAATTAAAATATAAACCATATTATACCGAGGTATTAATCTACTGGTTCCGCTTTAAAGCCTACTTTTTGCAATGTAGCCTTTACATCTTCTTCGGTAGCGCCATCGCTTTCAATGGTTAAAATTTTATCAGGATTAGAGGTATCCACTTCCCAACTTTCAATACCTTCTTGCTTGTTTAAAAAAGGGGTTACTTTAGAGACGCAACCACCACAATTGATATTTGTTTTAAATTTTAAAGTTTTCATTGTAATTGAATTTATTATTAATCTTAAAGTTTTACTCGTTTCAATCTTAGGCTATTCGCGACTACAGAAACGCTACTGAATGCCATTGCCATTCCTGCTATCATTGGGTCCAATAAGAATCCATTTACGGGATACAAAACACCTGCTGCAATTGGAATACCAATGAGATTATAAATGAATGCCCAAAATAGATTCTGACGTATGCCCAATACGGTTCTTTTTGATAGTTCCAACGCTTTTGGAATAGATTGCAAATCAGACGTTATCAATGTCATTTTCGCAACGTCCATTGCTATGTCCGAACCTTTACCCATTGCGATACTTACATTGGCTTGTGCCAAAGCGNGGGAATCATTGATNCCATCNCCAACCATAGCTACTATCTTACCATCAGCTTGNANTTTTTCNACAAAAGNTGCTTTNTCNGAAGGCATNACTTCNCCTTGGTAATTNGTTATTCCNACTTGTTTTGCNACNGCAGATGCNGTTTTATTATTATCTCCNGTAAGCATATAGACNTCNATNCCTCNTTCTTGAAGCNTTGCTATNGCCTTTTTTGAAGTTTNCTTAANCTTGTCTGCAATAGCGAGTATCGCCAGCACTTGTTNNTCATTNCCANAGAAAATGACTGTTTTCGCTTGCTCTTCGAGNCTTTCTGCTNTTTGCATNAAGGNAGCNTCNATTTGAATATTTTTCTCAANCATTAGTTTATGATTCCCCACATAGTATTNNGANCCATTTTNTGNTTGAGCTTTNACACCCATCCCTGTNATACTTTCAAANGAAGCAATNTCNNCTTNNTCAANNTTTTCATNNTTTAANTGGTTGACTACCGCTTCNGCCAAAGGATGTTCTGATTGTGCTTCTATTGCCAAAAGAATTTGTTTGTATTGATTTTGATTTTCAAGNTTATCCTTCCAAAGTATATCAGTTACTAACGGTTTCCCTTCTGTAATTGTGCCTGTTTTGTCGAGAATGACCGCATTCACTTTATGACCNAGTTCTAAACTNTCGGCATCTTTTATAAGAATATTGTTTTCTGCNCCTTTACCAATACCCACCATAATGGCAGTAGGTGTTGCCAAACCTAACGCACAAGGACAGGCTATAACCAATACTGCTACAGATGTCAACAAGGCTTGTGAAAATGCATTATCCCCTCCAGCCGACATCCAAATAATAAAGGTAATAACAGAAATCCCTAATACAATCGGAACAAATATTCCTGCGATTTTATCAACTAGTTTCTGTACAGGTGCTTTACTTCCTTGGGCTTCCTGAACCATTTTAATGATTTGGGAAAGCAAGGTTTCTCCACCTACTTTTTCAGCNNTAAATTGNAAACTACCTTTTTGGTTTACCGTACCCGCAAATACTTTTCCACCNTCTGATTTTTCTACTGGAACNGGTTCTCCCGTAATCATACTTTCATCTACATAAGAGCTTCCTTTAGACACCAACCCATCTACAGGAATTTTATCTCCAGGTTTTACCAAAATAGTTTGACCTACTTGCACAGNCGAAATAGGAATCTCCTTTTCTTCCCCATTCTCAATAATCTTTAGCGTTTTGGGTTGTAAACCCATCAGCTTTTTAATGGCTGAAGAGGTATTGGATTTTGCNTTTTCTTCCAAGAGTTTCCCCAAGGAAATAAAGGTTATAATGACAGTAGCCGCCTCATAATAGACGTGAGGCTCGATACCACGNCTCAACCAAAATTCAGGAAAAAAGGTGTTGAAAANACTAAACAAAAATGCAATTCCGGTACTCAAGGCCACCAAGGTATCCATATTCGCCTTACCGTGTTTGGCTTGCTTGAAAGCATTGATAAAAAAGCTACGACCAAACCAAAATAGAATAGGGAAAGCCAATAGTAAAGAAATCCACTTACCTGGTTCCCATTGCATAAAAAACATTCCTAATACAAAAATTGGAAGCGTAAGAATGGCTGACCAAATAGTGCGATTTTTTATNTCTTGATAGTGCTTTTGCTGNAGTTCTTGTTGTACTTCCGANGGATTCTCCGCATCAATGATAATATCATANCCCACTTCGCGAAGTGCATTTTGAAGTTGATTAGGACTCAACTCTTTGTCGTACTCTACAAGAACAGAGCTATTGGCAAAATTTACGCTTGCATCAAAAACGCCTTCCGTATGTTTTAATACAGATTCAACGCTTGCTGCACACGATGCGCAGGTCATTCCTGTAACCGGGAATGATTCTTTTATTCCTTGTTTATGGCTCTTTTCTTTGGTTTCAAATATGTTAATTGTCTCCATAATCCTATTCTGATTTGTCATTTACAAAATTCAGAAAATAGCCTGAAGAACTTGTTATGGAATATGCCGAAAAAGTTGTAGAATTAGTTTATTCACCTTTATTATTTTTTTAATCCTATATCCTTTTATTTGAATCACTTCTTCTATTTCATTGACGCTTGTTTTTGTGCTATCAAATTTAATTTCAGAAGTCCCTTTAATGTAAGAAGTATTGATTTCTAGAATTCCATCTAATTTTTTCACTGAATAATTGATATTTTCTTCACAACCAGTACATACCATCCCTTCAATAGAAAGCTTTATAGATTGAATATCTGTTTGGTTTACAATTACAGCATNGTTTCCTATGGATTTGTGAAACAATTGGGGATAATACGAAACCAATGTCATTATGACCACAAACAATGCAACCAACCACACATAGAATTTTGATTTAAAAAATGATGGTTTATCAGTTTCACAGTTGCCACAATCAGCCTTCTTCTTTTTGTAAACTTGATAAAAAGCAAAGCCCAAGGACAAAAAAGCAATTGCCAACAAATAAGGTTTTAAAGCGATGAGCCAAGAGAAATACACTGAGCTACCACTAATACCTGCGACACCTGTCAGCAATAGTGGTCCCCAACAGCAAAGCTTTAGGGAAACTGCTGAAAATANAGCAGTCCCCATAGATGCTTTTTTGTTAAATTGAACTATTCCCATCTCTAACAGCTTCCTATTCCTGCATTNGTCAAANCATCTTTTGCTATTGCGATGTTTGTACAGCAGTCTAATAGTTTTCCATTAACAGCAATTGCAGGAACTCTTTTAACTCCATATTCCTTCATTTTTGAAATACAGATTTTACTTTCGCATTGCTCGGATAAGTTATGAAGTATAATTTCGCAGTCTTTTCCTGCTGTCTCTTTTACCAATTGTACCACAGGCTCGCATACTGGACATCCTGCCGTAAATATTTCGATTTGTCGTTTCATCTTATTTNGAAGTTTAAATTANTAATANNACAAAGATGANNACNNNAGNTAGGGGGTNNCCNAATTTTTTTTAGNCTTTTTTTTCGNNATAGTNTTTNANNCTNNTTTCNATGNTTTGGATTTCTTTNAATTTATCNGTCAAGTCAGACAATTCCAAGTTTGGAAATTCACNTTTTAAATATTCNATTTTATCTTCATTTCCACAGTTTCCAGGGCAAGAGTCCACNGCNTTTACGATTCCAATGGCGAGTGCCTTACGNTANACTTCNTCCANCAGNANGTAATGTGCTTTTTGNATTCCNTTNTCNATGGANTTGAATTGAATNTTTATTTGNTCAGGGTCTTTTCCTTCATCAAGCATTTTTACAATGCCATTTATCTGGCCACTTAATGTTTTNANTCTGGTTTTNATATCTGAAATCAAGTCAGAGGGCAATTTATGTGGTTTTGTTTTCATTTTTACAAGGTTTAAATTGTCACACCCTNATTTAGCAACAACTTTCTTTCTGCTGTATTGAAGGACATTTTACAGAACCAAAACTGCAATAGACACAACAATCGCCTTCGTTTGGTCGTAATACTGTTTTACAATTCTCACACTCGTAAAAGAATTGACAGGACTCCGTTGGCATTTCCTCTATTTTTTTATGTCCGCAGTTTGGACAAATAATTTCTGATTTTAACTGGACTTCCATTAGTTTTCTTTTTTGTCGGTCACTTTATAACCTGTTGAGTTAATTGCTTTCTCGATATCCGTCTCGTTGGTTTTGGTTTTGTCAAATTCAATGATTGCATTTCCATTTTCGTAGGACGCTTTTGAGTTAATGATTCCGTTGAGCTTGTTTACTTCGTGATTTACGTGTTCTTCGCAACTCGCACAAGTCATTCCGCTAATTTTAAATTCAGTCGTTTTAATGTCCGATTTGTCAACTACGATTATTTGCTTTTCTGTATTTGGGTAAAAAATTCCTGAATAATATGGGAAAGCCAACATTAAGATACCAAATAGAGTTACTATTCCTAAAAAAGTTTTGGACTGTGTAAATTTTGGTTTCTCATCTATCTCACACTCACAGTCAATTTTCTTTTTAGGCTTTAGCATTTGATACCAGGCAAAACAAAGAACCAAAATTGTCAGGCCGATTAGGTAGGGTCTAAAAGGTTCTAACCAAGAAAATGTTGAGGCAATTCCGCTTGTTCCTGCGATTAAAGCCAAAACTGGTGTCATACAGCATAATGAAGCTGCAATTGCAGTTAACAAACTTGCACCGATTAATTTGTTTTCACTTTTCATACCGCTTTTAAAATTTTGTTTTTATCAAGTATCTCAAAAAATGGAATCAGCATTTTTTCGTATTCCGCCGTGAGTGAGTAAAATATTGTTTGAGCTTCTCTATCCGTTTCCAATAGATTTCGGTCTTTCATTTTTCTTAAATGTTGAGAAATAGCAGAAATATTCATTCCGAGAATATCGCTTAAATCACAAACGCAAAGCCTTTTTTCCTCAAAGAGTAGGTATAGGATTTTCAGTCGAACACTATTTCCAACCAATGAAAGACCGTTCGCCAAATAGTCGAATGATTCGTTTAATTCCGAAACTGTTTCTTTACAACGGTTTATTTGTTCTAAATCGGCTTGTTGCCTTATACACGAATTATTTTCCATAACACAAAGGTAAATTTATTTCTTATTTAAGCAAATACTAAAATAATAAACTTTAAATTGTTAGGAAGATTTTAGCTCTTTAATGTTATTAAAGGGGATTGCTATTGACGAAAACCAAATATGTTGCTGGCTTATAACGTTACAATTGTCTTTTAAAACTACAGAACAAGAAATTTTGTGTGGTGTTGAATGGCGTTAAGTGGTCTTCCGTTACACACTGTATTTTATCAAATCCATTTTTCAATTCCATAGTTAATTCTTCTTCGTCGTATTGCTTTATGTCAAGTCCACTACATTTTTTTGGCCCGCTTGACGAAAAGGTTCCTATTATTAAATAGCCGCTTACACATTTTGTTGCTATTTTAATATACTTTTTAATTTGTTCTTCTGAAGTAAGAAAATGAAAAGTTGCCCTGTCGTGCCAAACATCAAAAGAAGAATGAGGTTCAAATTCGGTAATGTCGCTTACAATCCAATTAACTTTGTTTGCTTTCTTTCCAAGTCTGTTTTTTGCTTTAGCAATTGCTCTTTCTGAAATGTCTAGTACAGTAATGTTATTAAATCCTTCTTCAAGTAAATGGTCAACAAGTTTACTGTCGCCACCTCCAACATCGATGATTTTTGCATTTTTATTTAGTCCAAATGAATGAATAAACTCCAGCGAAGTTTTTGGTGTTTCTTGTGTCCAACTTACTTGGTCTGGATTTTTAGTTTCGTAAACTGATTCCCAATGTTTCTTTCTGTCTAATTTCATTTTAATGCCTTTATTCGGCTTTTAAATATATTGATATATAATTTTGATTTTAAATTATCCCAATTAATAGCAGAGAAAACACTTTAAATCTCATCCAAAAATTTACGGTTTTTGTCAATTGCTTTTTTAAACTGTGAAGGTGTCATTCCTGTAACTTTTTTAAATTGGTTACTCAAATAAGCCACACTACTGTAATTCATTTTAAAGGCTATTTCACTCAAAGTTAATTCGTCGTAAACTAAAAGTTCTTTTATATGTTCAATTTTTTGGTTGATAATGTATTGCTCAAAGGTGATACTTTCAACCGATGAAAACAGTGAGCTTAAATATTTATAATCAAGATGAATATTTTCCCCTATATAATCTGCCCATTTAACGTCCAAATCTTCGGAAGAATGATGGATTTTATCCACCACTAAATTTTTCATTTGTTCAATAAGTTGACTTTTACGGTCGTCAATCAAACTAAAACCTGCATTTTGTAGCTTATGTGACAAAGATTCTTTTTTGGATTCATTGAGTATTGAAACCAACTCCACTTCGCCTAACTTAATGGTTTTGTACGTAATGTTCAACTCTACCAAAATTTGGGAAACTGCCAATATACATCTTGGACAGACCATATTTTTTATGTGGATGGTATTATTCATAAATAAAACAGATACTTGATAAATTCAAGATTTAAATAAATAATCAAAATTACAGCAGCAATAAAAAGTCCTATCATCGCTGAAATTCCGATTACCCTATCCTTTTTTGTTATTGGATTTTTCTGCTGATGCGTATTTTTCTTGTTTTTTCTCCTATTCTTCTACTTTCACTCATCATCTTTCTTCTCCTTAAAATATTAGAGTCTGAAGAATCCGTCATTTACCAATCAATGCTAAACCTGATTATTCTAATGTGTCTCTAACTTCTCCACAGGTTAACATTGCCTCACCATAATATGGATTTCGGATTTCTTCTTCTAAACTTATCCAATAAGCTCCCTTGTTGTTGTCTGCCATTGGACAAAACTGGATATATACGTTTGTATTAACCCCAAAGAGCTGTACACTACTAATCATATGCGCAGACAAATGCTTAAAATGTCCTCTTTGCTTTGAAATATCTGTACTACCAGAAATAGCATTCGCTGAAGCATTTAATTCCTTCTGAATGGTCATCCAATGGTTGTGTGCTTTTTCATCGGACAGCAACTTCATATCAACATTTTTTAAGGATTGGATTATTTGCTTTCCTGCTTGTTGTGCACTTTTAGCATCGTCATTAACCAAAGCATCTTTTACAAGGATATAATCATCAAAAACCTGCTTCAATTGATTTTGAAATTTCTTTGAAACAGCTATCCTTTCTTTCATTTCAGAATGGTCTGTATTCACCACATTATCCCCAGTATTGTTTCCTTGCATACCCAAATGCCCTTCGTGGCCAGTCATTGTCTTACCTCCTGCCGTGTTCATCATACTTTTCTTGCCCTGTAACTGTGCAGCAGCATCTACGGTAAATGTGCCATTGGTAACCACTTCATCTCCATTTTCAAGGCCTTCAAGTATGGTATAGGTGTCTCCATTGGCATTACCAAGTAAGACTTCTCTCATTTCAAAAACAGCCTCGTTAGGATTTGTTTTGACATAAACCACAGAACGTTCACCAGTCCACATCACAGCTGTAGCAGGAACTGTTATTTTATTTGTGGTGTTTTCTTGAGTACCTTCAATTTTACCTTCAACAAACATTCCTGGTTTAAATAGGTCGTTTTTATTATTTAGTACCGCTCGTACCACGATAGTTCGCGTTGCTGAATTTAATAGTGGGTCTATAAAAGAGACTTTTGCATCAAATACTTCGTTACGATATGCGTTGGTAGTTACTTTAATGGTCTGTCCTACTTTCAAGGAAGCAATTTGGTTTTCATAGGCA
>PALG01000007.1 GCA_002707025.1 Flavobacteriaceae bacterium
TTTAGGCTTATCATCTATATATGGTCTATCAGGATCTTGCCCAGCATATACATCAGAAAACATTGGTCCATAAAAAAGTTTAGTTTCTGGATATTGTTCTAAGTTATAATAAGCTAAAAGTAGACGTGCATCTGATGGAGAATTTTCATTAATTACAGTATTTGCATTGGCACGGATAGGAATCATAATCCATGACGAGAAGCCTAAAAAAACAAATAGAATTGCTAAAATTCCAGTATTTAAGTTTACAAGATTACGTTTTTGAGAAAATTTCAAACCAAAATAGAACAATCCAATAATAATCAAAGCAGCTATTATTGTTCCGCTATTAAATGGAAGCCCCATTGTATTTACAAAAAACACTTCAGCTTTTCCAAAAAATGCTAAAGTTGAAGGGAGTAACAATTTGAAGATAATAAGTAAAATTGCTGTTGAAATCAGGTTAGCATAAATGAAACCTTTGAGTGTTATCTTTTTGTAATTTTTAAAGTAATAAATCATCCCTAGTGCAGGAATAGTTAAAAGGCCCATAAAGTGAACACCAAATGAAAGTCCTATAACAAAAGCGATCATTAGTAGCCATCGGTCACCCCTTGAAGTATTCATTTCTTCTTCCCATTTTAAACCCAACCAAAATAATATTGAAAGAATCAGCGTAGCCATTGCATATACTTCGGTCTCAACTGCGTTAAACCAAAAACTGTCAGAAAAGCAAAACGATAACGATCCTACTGCAGCACTACCAAAAAAACCTATGTGATCTGGAATTGAATCTAAAGTTTTAAAAAAGGGAAGTTTTTTTAATAAAAGTGTTAGTGTCCAAAAAAGAAATAGAATAGTAAATGCTGATGAAAAAACAGACATATAATTTACCATCAAAGCAATTTTTTCTGGTCCTGAAGCAAATAAGGCAAAAAAGGCACCCATCATTTGAAAAAAAGGTGCCCCAGGGGGGTGTCCGACTTGAAGTTTGGCTGAGGTTGAGATATACTCTCCTGCATCCCAAAAACTTGCAGTTGGTTCAACTGTACTTCCAAATGTAAATAGTGCTATTGCAAAAACTGACCATCCAAAAACCAGATTCCAAATTCGATATGATGCATATGAGTTTTGCATTAATTTTTTTTACGAATTTAATGATTAATAGAGGAAGAGAAAATGAATTTTGGATTGTATGGTTTTTTTAATAAAACTTGGTGTAAAAAAAACTTTCATATAAATTTGCAGCTCAATTGGCCTATGGTGTAACTGGCAACACGTCTGATTTTGGTTCAGAAGAGTCTAGGTTCGAGCCCTAGTAGGCCAACGAAATTATAAAAAGTCCTGAGTTTTTCTTGGGACTTTTTCTTTTTTACCCTCTTGGGTGAGGGCGAGAAGTTTATCCCGACCGGGGTGTCGGGAAGCCCTAGTAGGCCAACCACTCAAAAAACTGACCTATTATCGAGGTTAGGATTTTTTTTATGGATTTCGATGAAGGTCCTGTGGGGAATACCTAAATGGATCCTAAGAAAGGCTTTTTTAAGTTTCGGGGTGGGTACTTCAAAATTTTTTACTGCGCCTAAAACCTCCTTGAATGCGCATTGTGTCAAATAACAAAACCTTAACAAAAATAACTTGTATAAAGTCTATTCCTAAGTATATTTGCCTCAAAATCAAAAAAATGAGACTGTTAAAAGTAAAGCGAAAAACCAAATATGAAAATCGGTATACCCAAAAAATGGGTCGCTTGCAAGCTAAAAACACGTACATTAAAAAATATTTCCTTGGTTTTCCCATAAAAACCCTTCACAAATACCGTGAAACTTATTACGGTAAAGTAAAAGATTGCAACGATTGTGAATTAAGCGCTTAATTTTTTTAAACTCTTGGTAGGGTAAAATGACTTTTACTTGTTGTACCTATTAAAAGGGAATCTTTTATATAAATTCCTTATCTTTAATTTCTAAACCTTACCAATATGAAAAGAAGAAAATTTATAAAGAAATCGGGCCAAGCCCTTTTAGCTATCTCTTCTATCTCTATTACTGGTGCCATGGTAACTTCCTGCCAAAGTGATGATGACGATGGCTTTTTTGATGATGGGTACTACGATAATGGGTATTATGATGACGGATATTACGACGACGGTTATTATGACGATGGGTACTACAACGACGGGTATTATGACGATGGATACTACGATGATGGGTATTATGGAAATTCTGATCTAATTGAAGATACACTCCTTGACGGACTCTGGTTCGTTGCTAGTTATATCGATAGCGGTGTTGATGAAACTTCCGATTACAATGGTTATTCTGTCGATTTCAACACAGGGAACCAAGTAGTGGCAACCAATGGCTCCAATACCAATAACGGAACATGGGTGGTAAGTGATCAAGGAACTGAACTTACACTGAACTTCACAGGCTCTCCTTTTGATGAATTCAATGATGATTGGGATATCATTAGTGTATTGCCTAACCGCATTGAATTGCAAGATGTAAGTGGTGGCGGAAGCGGTACCGATATCTTGGTTTTAGAGAAATCATAAATTATCCAATAAAAAGATTACACGAAGGCATTCCAAGGCAATTCGGGATGCCTTCTTTATTTCCTGAAAATAGTTTGCTTTGTCCATAGTCTTTCTTCACGATACTCATTTAGCGACTCCACGTGGAGCCGAATTAACAATTCAGCAATTACTAAAGCTGGGAAAAGAAAAAGGGCATGAGGTAATTTGGGATGGATTAACTCATTTTGAGAAAACCAAGAACCTTATCGATAACGCACAATTAATCGTGTACAATAGTACTTCCCGTTGTACATACGAGTTGGAACTCATCAAATTTCTTCTGAAAACAGAAAAACCTTACATAAAAGTGGAGTACGATTATAATTTCTGCATACGGAGAAATATTTTATGTACGGTCGATAGAAACGTGAAAAATTGCTGTGACCCTGATAAGTTTCATTTGTATCGAAAACTCTTTGCCAATGCGTCCTTAAATGTTTTTCAATCTCCCAAACATTTTGAAGCTCATTTTGAATTCTACGGGGAAGCCGTGGCTCATAAATTGATCATGCCTCCTACCGTAGAAATTGATCATTTGTGCCCTTCTGAAGCAAAAGATGATTCCGTAATTCCCTTTTTTGGAGATTTGAATTATTTAAAAGGAGGACATGAATATATTTCCTACGCAGAAAAGCATCCGCAAATTAAGTTTACGGTATACGGTTCTAATAAGCTTCGAAGGGAGCTTCCCAGTAATATCAGCTTTCATGATCCAGTGCCTAATTCTGAAGTACTTTCTATATTGGGAAAGACCAAACAATTTATATGCAAGCCGGTTTGGCCAGAACCCTCCGGAAGGTTAGCGGCAGAGGCATTCTTATCGGGGTGTGAAATGATTGCCAATAATCGTGTGGGGACTTTTTCATTCGACTTCTATCCTCATGACAAAGAATTAGCAAAGCAGGAAATGTTGGAAGCTCCAGAAAACTTCTGGAAAGCCATAGAAAAAATACTTCAAAAAGATTCCATTGAAAAATCAACAAGCCTTGGGAGAGTACTCGTCTATAAAAGTTATGGTGGATTGGGGGATATTTTTTTTGCCATCCCCGCCATTTACAAACTGGCAGCAGTTTCAGAGACGGTTGATTTTGCCGTAGCGCCAAGGTTGGTCGATTTTTTTTCAACACACCTTTCCCATGTTTCCGTAGTAAATGAAGAAACCGCACGTAAAAACGAAACCTCCTATGACCATATATATGAGCTTGGAAATTACCCTGCTTTTAAAGGATATCAATTACCCCATGCGCTAAAATACCCTACCCATAAAAAAGTCAAGCAGCATTCCATTCAGCATTATATCGATACGGTTTCGAAGTTGCATAGTGCTATTGACAACCACCTAGAGGGGTATCCTTATTTTCAACGCAAGGATACTATAGAGCAGCCCTATTTTGTGGTGCACCATGGCGCAGGGTTTTTACTGAAGATTTGGCCTACCGAAAAATATGCAAGTTTGATTGAAGCACTCCATGAAGTGTATCCAAATTTACATTGTAAAATCATTAAAGGGCCTGATGATCCCGATATTGAATCCTATTTCAAAAAATCCATGCCTCATATAGAATACATTACTGGGGGAATGATGGAAGTGGGTGAGGCCATGGCCGGAGCCCTTTTTCATGTTGGGAACGACGCGGGAATTACCCATGTGGCGGGAGCCTTTAATGTTCCTACTGTTGGAATTTATGGGCCTACAGGGCCAGGAAGTTGGGGGAGTTTTGCAACATATAATGAATTGATTTGGGGTAAAAAAGGAGTTTGTAATATACGTTGTAATTACGATGTGATCCTTAATTGTGAGCATAGGGTTTGCCTTACTTCGGTAACGGTTAATAGGGTATTGGAAGCCTTGTATAAAGTACTTCAAAGGGCCTATCCTGAAAATACTTGGGAATTAAAAGTGAATCCCCAAGCGCATGTTGAATTTTCAAAAAAGGATTGCCTCATAAGTTTGGGCGAACAAGAATTGCTTTTGGAATACCACAACGCTACTATGAAAAAACAAGTAGAAAAATTACTTTCAGGGCATGAAATAGATCTTTCAGAAAAATCAATACGTGAAGTAATAGAGGTGTTAAACCAACAGAATGTATTGTTTAAGGTGCCTGTCTTTAACTAAAACTATTCAATACGCACATAATTTTCAGCATTGTATTTATTCCCCCTTTCGTCCAAGGTAATTTGGCTATAGGTATTGTTGCCTAGAATAAGTTCGAACTTGAAGACTTGAACCGTGTCCACAATCTGCATCATAGCATTGGAAGCATACTCCAAGCGTTCTTCTAAGATGCCATCTTTTATTTCATAAGAGCCATAACCAAACCATTCGTTGTTGTCTACAGGGTTAAAGCGCGTCCACATTACCTTTCCTTTGGAATACATTTTCACCTGCCGGTAACCATTTAAGTTATAGAGCGTGTCTAATATTTCATTATTATCATAAAGGTATTGGTGTTCCAGTTCCCAAACCCCTTCTAGGGAAACGGTGGATTGTGGAGCCTCTTTATGGGTCGCAGCGATAAATAAGGTGGCCATTAAGACGGTCGAAATCAGTAAAACAGATTTTTTCATGACAAAGAGCGTTTAGGTTGATACTAAGTAAATTGCCAATATTAAAGTACAAAAAAAAGATGACATATGCTATGTGGGAAACTGGCAGCGATAAAATGAAGATTCATTTTTAGGGTAGGTTTCCCCTTTTGCGTATCTTTCAAATAAAAAATGATTTCAAAAATTATTGCCAGTCGTAGGTCGGTTTTCCCAGTACAATACAACGAAGATGCTATTTCCAAAACAGAAATAAGTGCCATTTTAGAGGCAGCCAATTGGGCTCCCACTCATCGAAAAACGGAACCTTGGCGTTTTAAGGTATTCCATTCTGAAACCGCCAAGAAAAGGTTAAGTGAATTTGCGGGAGAGGCTTACCAAAAAACGGCGGCACAGGTGTCTTCTGTGAAACTGAGGACCATTATAGAGAAACCCATCAAATCTGGCTGTGTCATCGCCATTTGTATGCAACGCGATCCCAAAGAGTCTGTCCCAGAGTGGGAAGAAATTGCCTCAGTAGCGATGTCGGTTCAAAATATGTGGCTTATGGCTACAGAAATGAAAATAGGTACTTATTGGAGTACCCCAGGCTTTTTGAAGCTATTTGGAGACTATTTTTCCCTCGAAGAAGGGGAAAGGTGCATAGGGCTTTTCTATATGGGGAAATACGATGGGACTTTACCAGAAGGGGAGCGAAAGACTTCTATAGACCAAAAAACGCAATGGTTTTAATGTATTATTGATGACCTTTTAAGGTGTTTTTCGATGACACTATAAAAGAACATCCATGAGAAATCTTTATTTGTTTGTATGGCTCCTCTTGGGCCTTTTCATTAGCTCTTGTAATAAGGATGACAACAATAATTCGCAAGATTCCACCAATAATTTTAATTCTCAAATCTGCAATACTATTTCGGGAGCCTCTGCAGTATATTGGGATTATGCCCACGGATTGCCCACTGGGTTGACTCAAATTCCTACGATTTCAAATCCGGGGGGGCAGTTTATTCACAGTCAGTACCCTGGGTTGGGCTTTACCTATCCTGCAGGGTATACTGCTACGGAAATTTTAATTCCTGAAGTACAAGCTTTAGGGGTTAATGTGCTAAGAAATGACAATAACGCCTTGTGGAGGTATATCCCTTCTATTACGCTTCAGGGAAATGTTGGAGTGAATTCAATTATTGCTTCAGAAATAAATGCCATGTTTTCCCAATTAAATTTTAACGGGACTCCCAATGTGCTTTGCACAACCACACAAACCGGAAGCATTGGAGGTGGTTTTCAAAATACGTTTGGAGCTAGGTTTATACAATTTGGAACTTTTAGGGCATTGGTATGGGTGAACACTATTTATGAACCTTCCTTAAATGTTACTTTTGCCTCACTTTCAGTATCCTACGCAACCACTAACGAATTTGATAACGAGGTTTTAAACACTTTTTTGCCTATAAGCTTTCAATTATTGATTATTTCAGATGGTGTAAGGGATTCTGATGCAGATGGATTTCCAGATAATCAGGATAATTTCCCATTTGATCCTACGAGGCATTAAAAAAATAGCTCCCAATTTACAACCAACTTATACACAAAAAGACCAAGATAGACCAAAGTGGCCATGAATTTTAGAAATGTCGAGGCTAAAAAACCAAAAAAGGAACCTATCGCTGCTTTAAAGGCTTGAGGTCCTTCCGTTTTATTAAACAACAGTTCTCCTACTAAGGCTCCTGCAAAGGGGCCTATTAGGATGCCGAATGGGATGGGGGCGAAGATTCCAACAATGAGCCCAATAGTAGTTCCCCAAGCACCTGCCTTACTGCCTCCAAACCGTTTGGTCCCAATAGCCGGTATTATGTAGTCCATAATATAAATGGCAATAGCTACCACACCCGTTATAATGATAAATGTCCAGTTGAAAGGCAAAGAAGGCGCCAAATAAAGGGCAATTAACCCTAACCAAGATAGGGGGGTTCCCGGAATCACGGGCAGAATACTTCCCACGAGTCCTGCCAACATCAAAATCAGTCCTATTAAAATAAAAAGTATGTCCATTATCCGTTATTGGACTGAAAAGATACTTATTCGTTACATATTTTTAACTAAAAAATTAGTTTAAACTAAAAATTTAGTTATATTTGAATCATTAAAACGTATACTAATGAAAGAACTTACCAAAGCGGAAGAGGAAATTATGCAAATTCTTTGGGACCACCAAGAAGCGAATGTGGCCTCCATTGTAGAAGAATTTCCAGAACCCAAACCTGCCTACAATACGGTCTCAACCATTGTTCGCATTTTGGAAGGAAAGGGTTTTGTAGGCTACCGAAAAGAAGGAAGGGGGCATATTTATTTTCCATTAATTCCCAAGGCCGAATATAGTAACCAAACGCTCACCAAATTGATGGATGGCTATTTTAAAGGCTCTTTTAAAAATATGGTCTCGTTTTTTGTAAAAGAGAATGATATCAATGTTCAGGAGTTGGAAGCCATTTTAAACGAAATCAATAAAGAAGATAAATCATGATACTATATATTATACAAGTGCTTATTTTTCAAGGATTCTTCCTGTTGTTTTATGAATTACTTTTGAAAAAGGAAACTTTTTTCAAACTCAATAGGGCGTATTTACTCCTAGCTCCTTTAGTAGCTTTAGTCTTACCGCTAGTAAAAATTTCATTGTTTTCTTCGGAAGCAGAACCTACCTCAATGATACGTTTACCGGAAATTGGTTTAATGGAAGCTGTAGAAAAATCTGTGATTACGGGGCTCTCATGGAACGACCTCTTTATAGGAATTTGGGTCGTAGGTTCCCTCTTATTTTTTGGCTATTTTTTAAAAAAACTTCAAACGCTTCAGAACTATCGAAAAGAAGGGGCTGCTGCAAGCCTAGAAAATGGATTCATTATTAACCTACCTAATAGTACGGCAGCTTTTTCTTTTCTGAAAACCATTTTTATCGGTCAGCAACTTACAGAAGAACAACGCCATGCCATATTGTTACACGAACAAGTACATGTAAAAGAGCATCACTCATGGGATCTATTGCTTTTTGAAGCACTCATCATCCTGTTTTGGTTCAATCCTTTCGTGTATCTATTTCAAAAGCGAATGATCGCTCTTCAAGAATTTATAGCCGATGCAAAAGTATCTGAAACCCTTTCCAAAAAAGAATATTACCAAAGTTTGCTTTCGCAATTATTTCAAACCCAGAAAATATCATTTATCAATACATTTTTCAATCATTCATTAATCAAAAAACGAATCGTTATGTTACAAAAATCAAAATCCAAAAAGAGTCAGTTGTTAAAGTACACATTACTCCTTCCCATTATTGCCGCCATGGTATTTGTGGTTTCCTGTGCGGAACATTCAGACACGCCCCATGAAGAAAATACTAGTGAAGCCCCCCTTCACCTTAAACAAGAAGTGCAGGCTACCCCATTTGCTACGATCGACAAAGCTCCTATTTTTCCGGGTTGTGAGGAAGTTGCTTCCGAAGCACAAAAAAATTGTTTTACCCAAAAGGTTGCACAATTTGTGGTAGAAAACTTTGATACAAAGGTTGCTTCCGAAGAAACCACCGGAAAACAACGTATCTCGGTGCAATTCAAAATTAATTCCAATGGAAGGGTAGAAGATGTAAAAGCCCGCGCCGCAGATGAAAAGCTTCAGGCAGAAGCCATTCGGGTGATTGAAATGTTGCCAAAAATGGTTCCGGGAGAACAGGATGGGAAAAAGGTAAGTGTACAGTTTGCCTTGCCTATTTTGTTTGAATTTTAAAAAAACAAGACTCATTTCACTTTAAACCGAAGCAAAAGCTTCGGTTTTTTGATGCCCCGATTTTACATTGCATAATATTGTGTAATTTTACCCAATGAAGCATTCCGTAGTAGTGAGTATATTGCTTGGGTTGTTGACTTCCTGCCAGTTTTTTAACACCGAAAGGATTTCTTCGGAAACCTTTTATGAAGAAGAAGTAAAGAACATCGATTGGAAGGAGGTGGATATTTACCCATCGTTTAAGGAATGCGAATCCTTTTCTGAAAAGGCCCAGCAAAAAGCATGTTTTCAAAGGGTAATTGCAAGTACCTTGGAACAAACCTTTGAGGAAAGCAACATGGTGGTCTCCAATGATCTTTTGGACACACTAACACTGGTATGTCATATTGATAGTTTGGGGCAACTAACCTTGAAGGAATTGACAATGGATACCCTTACGGAAAAACAGTTGCCTAGCTTAAGGGATCAAGTAAAGAAATCGCTTTCAAGGCTTCCTGCTATGGTGCCTGCCTACAAAAGAGGGATTCCTGTGGCAACCCAAGTTACCCTTCCTATTATTTTGGACAGCAAAAACTTATAAATTAAACTTATATCCAATAGCGATATCCACGGGAAATTCCCCATTATCTTCCAAATTGAAAGCATATAGGTCTTGGTATTGAAAGGTGAGGTATCCATTTCCCAAAGCAATGTCGGCGCCAATTCCAAAGGCGAAAGGAGCTTGAAATTCACCACCAGAACCTCCAATGGGATCTCCATCCCCATCGGTTAAATCTTGGGAAACATAAACATAATCGGCTATTTTACAATTTACGTAGAGATCTAATCCACTAGATTGTACAAATTTGAAGCGGTAGTTAAGATTCAATTGTGTAGAATTGAAATCATAATCCTTATTTCCGAACAACTGCCGAAGCTGAAAAACTATACTATGCCTTCGTAGCTTGGATCCATCCATCACTTCAAATTCGGCTCCAATTTGTGGAAGGGAGGTATTGTCTGGATTATAGAAATAAGGATAGTTGGTCATTCCTGCAAAGCCCCCTAATCGGGTTTTTAAGGAAACCTTGGTTTGGTTGGATACATAATTGCTATCTTGAGAAGCATTATAGGTGTCGATAAACTTGCTAAGGGATGGTTTTGTAAATTTTACTTGGGACGCGTCTTCATTAGTATTCTTGTATAATACTAACTTATATTCTTCTTGATAATCACCGTCCTTTTTGGTGTTTTTTAATTCGGTAATCTCCTCTCCGTTTTTCAGGAAATACCGGTATTCTCCCGCTATGGTATTCCATAAAAGGGACAAAGGCCCTTGCACTTCCGTATAAAGGGAAATGGTTTCCCCAGCTACATCATAGTTTTGCTGGGCAGAAAGTGAAAAACAAGATAACAAGGAGAGTAAGACAAGTAGGCGTTTCATAACATGTTGATTTGGTAAGCTTAAAGGTATAAAAATAATTGAAACGCCCTTTATTTTTTAAAATTTCGACCTTTCCATGTATAGCTGCCCTTCCAACAATGAATAAAAATCCAACAATGAAGGAATGGGTAAATAAAAACACTAAACAATAACCCTCCTAGGGCATACTTTTTCTGAAATACCTGTGCGGTAAAAAGCAAGGAAAAAAAATCCAATCCATACTTAAGAAGTATCAGCAAACCAAAATGTGGAAGCTGCATGGGGTAAATGAAAATACATAGAAAAGCTTCAATTACCATAAAGTTCCCTAAAAAGATACCTAGGGCTAACGCTTTGGTTAAAGGGCTTTTTAGTTGAGTGGTTTTCGACGCCCAACGGGTTCGCTGACTTACTATTTCAGAAAAGCTTTGCACTGGTTTTGAGTACACTATAGCTTGGTTATTTTTTAGGTAGAGGACTTTTTTTGGGTAGAGCGCATATACTTTTTCCATCAAAAACAAATCGTCACCGGTTGCTAGATGATTGTTGCCTTCATAACCATTCACTTCAAAAAAACAATCCTTCTCGAAGGCCAGGTTTGCTCCATTACACAAAAGGGGTTTCTTCCAGCCAAAGCCTCCCATGGTAGCCCATTGTAAGCTTAATCCGTCCCAAAACTGGTATTGTTCCACTAAATTCAATTGGTTTTCAAAAATAACGGGGCCACAAATCATTTTTGGGTTTTTAGCGCTACGGAATTTATCGATTACGGTAAGCCAATCCTTAGGAACCTTGCAATCGGCATCGGTGGTAATAATCCAAGGATGTTGTACCTTTTTTAGGGCCTCGGTAATAGCATCCTTTTTTGGGGAAGAAGAGTAGCGTTTGTTTTCGAGAACAGCGTATTGCAAATGGGTTTCCTTTAGTGCTTCTTCAATAATGCTTACGGAAGTATCGGTAGATCCATCATTTACCAATAGAATTTCAAATTGATTTTTGGGGTAATCCAATGCTTTTAAAGAAGCCAAAAGTTCCGGTAGATTTGCTGCTTCATTTCGGAAAGGAATGATAATTGAAAATGATGTGTTTTTGCCATTGGGGCCTTCCGAAAAAGCTTTTAGTTTACTAACCCCTGCAACAAGCCAAACCATGGCAAGGGTATAAATGCCTAAAAGGATGTATAAAAAGAGCATCATTTCGGCTGTAATTTTAATACAAAATAGCTACCTGCTAGTGCTGGGATAGCAAAATTTAATATCCACATGCTCAATACCGTTGCAATGACAGTCTCTTCGGGAACTCCTAAAAAACTAAATAACCAAAGGGCAATACTTCCTTTCACGACCACGTCCCAAAAGAGAAAAACCGGTAGGAGAGACGTAAATAAATACATAACATAGATGTAGGCTAGGGTTTCCCATAGGGAAGTTTCTGCTCCAAAAAACTGTAAACATAAGTAAAACAAAGTGCTGAAAACAGCATATCGCAATAAGGAATACCCCATGAGTTTTAATGAAATATGGAGGGGAACGTCTTTAATAAATCGGGATGCCTTCCGAAGACTAAATCCCTTAATGAAAAGTTCTTTATTTCTTAAATAATAAGCCACTATAATTAATAACAGTACAATTACTAAAAACCCTATAAAGGCTTGCCATGAAAAGGAGATGTCTAGTTTTTGGGAAAGGAGCCACAAACCTACCAATCCGAAGCCTATCGTGGTTATCATTTGAGCAGAATTGCCCAAAAAAGTTAAGAAAACAACCTTTTTTCTAAGATTCTTCTGAAAGAAAAAGGCTTTCGCCCCATATTCGCCTAACCTGCTTGGGGTAGGTAACGAAATGGTAAGGGAAGCTAAGGTTTGCTGAAGCGCTTCCAGAAACGAAATACTTTCAATTAAACAGACTAACTCTTGCCATTTCATGCTCTCTAGCATCCAATTGATAGTTGCTAGTAATAAAAAGAAGAGTACGTAACTTAGGGTGTGATTTTCTATGCTTTCCAAAACCAAATCGAAAGCATACCGATGGCCCGACACCATTTTTTTATAAATATAGAAAAAGGCAGCGCCTAAAATGAAAAGCTTTAGGGCAAACCAACCATATTGCTTAGATTTGTGCGTAAGGGCAATCATGTGTTGCTAAAATACTAAACTTAAAGGAATGGCTTCCGAAAAAATTATCTTAGGAATTGATCCAGGAACGACCATTATGGGCTTCGGACTCATAAAGGTGGTTTCCAAGAAAATGGAATTCCTTCAATTAAACGAATTGCAACTCTCCAAATTCGATGATCATTATGTACGCCTTAAACACATCTTTGAACGCACGGTAGAGTTGATTGATACCTACCACCCCGATGAAATCGCTATTGAAGCCCCTTTCTTCGGAAAAAATGTACAATCCATGCTCAAACTGGGACGGGCTCAAGGGGTCGCGATGGCGGCAGGGTTATCTCGGCAAGTTCCCATTACCGAATACTCCCCCAAAAAGATAAAAATGGCCATCACCGGGAACGGAAATGCCAGTAAGGAACAAGTGGCCAAAATGCTGCAAAGTTTATTGGGGTTGAAAGAATTGCCCAAAAACCTGGACAGTACCGATGGTTTGGCCGCAGCGGTTTGTCATTTTTACAATGAAGGTAAGATCACCACAGGGAAAAGCTATAGTGGTTGGGCTGCTTTTGTTAAACAAAATGAAAATCGTATTGGCAAATAATGTCGGGCATTTACTTACATATTCCATTCTGTAAACAAGCCTGTCATTATTGTGACTTCCATTTTTCTACTTCCCTGAAGAATAAAGAGGCTTTGGTAGCAGCCATTTGTAAAGAATTGGTGCTTCGGAAGGAGGAGCTTTCAGGAGTTGTAAAAACCATTTATTTTGGCGGTGGAACCCCTTCTTTGCTTTCGGAAGAAGAGCTTCAGCAACTATTTGACACTATTTTTCAGCACTTTCAAGTAGTGGAACATCCTGAAATTACTTTGGAAGCCAACCCCGATGACCTTACTTCGGAAAAAATAAGGCAATTGGCACAAAGTCCCATCAATCGGTTGAGCATTGGGGTACAGTCTTTTTTTGAAAGCGATTTAAAACTGATGAATCGGGCGCATACGGTTTCCGAAGCTACCCTCTGTATTACGGAAGCGCAACAATACTTTGAGAATATTACCATCGATTTAATTTACGGTATTCCGGAAATGACCCCAGCGCGCTGGCTTCAGAATCTTGAAAAGGCGTTTCAGTTAAACGTGCCACACCTTTCCTGTTATGCGTTGACGGTAGAACCCAAAACGGCTTTAAAGACATTTATTGAAAAAGGCATTGTTCCTCCCGTAGAAGATGAGGTGGCCAAGCTACATCATGAACTATTGATTTCAGAAACTGAAAAAAGGGGGTATGTTAATTATGAATTTTCCAACTTTGGAAAACCCGGCTACGAGTCGCAAAATAATCTGGCCTACTGGCAAGGAAAGCCGTATTTGGGTGTTGGGCCTTCGGCGCATAGTTATTCGGGTTCGCAACGAAGTTGGAATGTCCCTAATAATACCAAATACCTAAAAGCAATTTCGGAAGGGCAACTTCCTTTGGAGAGGGAAACACTTTCGGTGACGGACCGTTACAATGAATACGTAATGACCCGCTTGAGAACCCAATGGGGGATCAATTTGGAGGAAATTACAGCACGATTCGGGCAAACCTATCAGGCCTATGCTTGGGAGCAGGCCCAAGAACACCTTGAAGAAGGATTGCTGGAAAAGGACGGAACCTCTTTGAGAGTGTCCGCCAAAGGGAAATTTTTAAGCGATGGGATTGCGAGTGATCTTTTCTTAGTAAATTTAAAGTAAAAAGCATTTTGAGAGCGACATTTAAAATAGACAAACAACGATTCACTATAGACTTGGAAAAACCTTTGGATATTTCTATTCCGTTAAGGGGCTCTTCAAAAAACCCTGTGGCCTGGTATGTGGAAAGGCCCAGTATCGCTCCCGTACAACTGGAAGATTGGGTGGGGAGTGTAAAAAAAGGTGCTTCCGTAAATTTTAATACCATTTCTTTCAATCCGCATGCACATGGCACGCACACCGAATGTTTTGGGCATATTTCAGAAACGTTTCACTCGGTTCACAAAGTACTGAAACGCCATTTCTTTACGACGGAATTGATTTCAGTGGCTCCGGAAACCCGCGGGGAAGACCAAGTGATTTCAGAAACGCAAATCCGTGATTTACTTGAAGGGAAACAACCGGAAGCACTAGTAATTAGAACACTACCAAATACCCACGCTAAAAAACAAAAAAACCATTCGCACACCCATTGGCCCTACCTTACCGAGAAGGCAGCGCTTTTTATACGGAAACTAGGAGTGCAACATCTTTTAATCGATTTGCCTTCCGTGGATAAAGAAAAAGATGATGGGGCTTTATTGGCCCACAAAGCTTTTTGGGATTTCCCGAAAAATCCTAGAAAAAACGCTACCATCACCGAATTTGTATATGTAAACAACCACATTAAAGACGGAAATTACATTTTAAACCTGCAAACTGCACCATTTGTAAACGATGCTACGCCCTCCAGGCCCTTGTTGTATAAAATTCTCACCTCATGAAAAACACCTTGAAACTGGAGGGATTGGCCCAATTTATTTTGGGTATTTACCTTTTTAGCCTCACTTCTTTTGCGTGGTGGTGGTTTCCTTTGCTCTTATTAACCCCAGATGTAGGCATGGTGGGCTATCTGGTAAATTCAAAATTAGGAGCGGCAACATATAATCTTTTTCATCACAAGGGAATCGCAATCCTCATCTTATGGGTAGGTTATTTTTTAGATCAGCATGTCTTAACCTTAGTGGGTATCATTCTTTTTTCGCATAGTGCTTTAGATCGTATCTTTGGGTACGGACTTAAATATGAAGATGGTTTTAAACATACACATTTAGGGAATTTATGAAAAAATTACTCTTTTTGGTGCTTCTTATATCCTTAGACTCGTTTTCGCAGGATTTGGAACGGGTAGATGCAGTGATTCAGTTGTATCCCGAAACGTTTGAATCGGCCGAACAATTCTCGAAATTTCTATCCCGTGATTTTACCAGTGATTCCGAAAAAGTTCGTGCCATTTACGGATGGCTTATTCAGAATGTGGCTTACGAACCAGAAGAATACAAAAAATACGATTATACGTTTAAGAATTACCGGGAACGCAATCAGAAGGAAGAAAAAATCCGTGCGAAAATTATCAATCGCACTTTACAAACGGGGAAAGCCGTATGTGAAGGTTATGCTTTTGTATTTGAAAAACTCTGTAATATGCAGGGGATTGAAAATTATTTGGTGCGAGGGGACACCAAAACCCAAATAAAGGATATTGGGCGTTCCTTTAATAAAAACCATATGTGGAATGCCGTGAAACTCGAGGGTACATGGTCTTTGTTCGATGCGACTTGGGGTGCTGGAAAGTACCGAGTAAAGTTCATCAAAGAACCTTCGTATTTTTATTATGCCATTGCACCAGAACAACTTATAAAAACCCATTTTCCTGAAATGGTGGAAGATAGTTTTTTAAAAACCCCTATTATGTTTTCCGAATTTACCAAAAGACCCATTATTATTTCCCCCGAAATCCTTCCGGAAGACATCTTGTCGCCCGCTAAGGGAATAGTTTTTTCAAATAGTTCGCAAAACGAAGTGTATTTCGAAATCCAAACGGCGGCCCCAAAAGAAATTCAGTATGCGTATGGAGCCTCTAAAAAATCCGTTTTGTTTTCTGAAAAAGAAGGAGTATTGCATTTTGCGGTCCCCATACAACTAGGCAGTGATACTTTGATCATTTACTTTGATGAAAAACCAGTCTTAGCCTATAAAGTGATATAATATGCATATTGAAGCCTTTCGGGACTACTGTTTGAACAAAAAAGAAGTGACGGAATCCTTTCCGTTTGACGAGCAGACCTTGGTCTTTAAAGTGATGGGGAAAATGTTTGCCCTTTGTGGGTTAGAGCGTATTCCTTCTCAAGTAAACTTAAAATGTGATCCCGATCGTTCGGTAGCATTAAGGGCCGAGTACGACGGACTCATACTTCCGGGGTATCACATGAGTAAGCTGCATTGGAACACCATTTTGATGGAAGACCTGCCTCCAGCCTTGGTGATGGAATTAATAGACCATTCCTACGATTTGGTGGTAGCGGGGCTCACAAAGAAGCTTCAGCAAGAGTTGAAAGCACTTTAGGTTATCCGCAGCTCATATCGGAAACAATCTTCCACTCCTCGTCAATTTTTTTGAAAATAATCATGAAAATTCCGTTGGCATCACCCACTTTCCGTTGCAAATAATACTCGCCCATCACCCAATAGGCATCCCTGCTTATTTCAGAAATATCATGAACGGTAAATGTAAGCGTGCCACTGTGTTCTTTGGTAGGATAGCCTTTTTTGTAATTGGCCAAAGTTTGATCCCAACCGTAGGTAATGCCCCTGCTTCCGAAAAATTTCAAGGAGTCGTTTTTCCAATACCCTTGCATAAACCCTTCCAAATCGTTTTGACTCCAAGCCTCTTCTTGTGCTTTCATCACGGCTAAAATGGCTTGTTTGTCTTCTGCCTGGCGGACTTCTTTTTTCTGTGTGGTTTCTGCGGAAAAATGGACTTGGCAGCTGGTAAATAATGTGGTTATCACAATTCCGAAGTAAATCAAAATAGGTTTCATGGGATAAAGTTTTTTTAAAGATAGGTTTTTCTAAAAATTAAATATCTTTCGTAAAAATTAGTCCGTTGGTCGATATCACCCTCCTTACCTGTAAAGCCTACCTGCACCCAAAACCAGGGAATGCCTATGTAGAAAATATTTTTCAGGAATATCACTTGCTAAAAGAAGCACTCGAAGGCGAAGGTCTTACTGTTGCGCGTACGAACTGGGATGATCCCGAATACGATTGGAGCCAGACCCGCGCAGTGGTATTTCGAACGGTTTGGGATTATTTTGAGCGTTTCAATGAGTTTCTTTCTTGGTTACAAGAAGTAGAAAAGAAAACCCAGCTAATCAACCCCTATTCCTTACTTTCCTGGAATGTCGACAAACACTATTTAAAGGATTTAGCTGCGAAGGGAATTCAAATCATCCCTACGCATTTTGTAGATCGCGGAAAGCATGAACGCTTGTCCCAAATCTGTGAACAACACCAATGGAAGGATATCGTCATAAAACCTGCGGTTTCGGGAGCGGCTTTTCTTACGTATAAAATTGAAGCTAACGAGATACCTAAAAAAGAAGGATTGTTTCAGCAATTGGTAACCGAAAGGGACATGTTGGTACAGGAATACCAAGAAACCATTACCGAAATGGGCGAAGCTTCCTTGATGGTTTTTAATGGGCAGTACACCCATGCCATTTTAAAAAAGGCCAAAGCGGGTGATTTTCGGGTGCAGGACGATTTTGGTGGGACGGTACATCCTTATACTCCAACAGCAGAAGAAATTGCTTTTGCCGAACGGGTTTTTGAGGTGTGCGATCCCGTACCGGCTTATGGTCGTGCCGACATTGTTTGGGACCAAAATCGAAATTGCTACCTATCTGAACTCGAAATCGTAGAACCCGAACTTTGGCTTCGGAACCATCCGGCTTCTGCGCAAAGTTTTGCCGCAGGGATTATCGCCCATTTAAATTCTCCAAAAAAATAAAGTTAGGGTCGGGGCAGCGTTCTTTCCAGATATCTATTTCTGAAGGAAAAGCCACTCCGTTATAGTTTTCGGTCTCCTGAAGCAAATCGGTAATTACTTGAAAATGCAAATGGGACGGCCAGTGACCATTTTCGGTTTCGTCCCCTATCCAGGCAAAGACTTCCCCTTTTTTAATAACGGCTCCTTTCGGACTCTTTTTTAAGCTGGAAAGGGACAAATGTCCGTATAGCGTATAAAAGTGAAATGTTTCCAAGGTATGCTTCAGTACGAGCAAGGGCCCGTAATCTTTGTGAAAATCATTATGATGCGATAGCACCACTTCACTATCGAATAAAGCATGGATTGGCGTTTGAGGAGGGACCCAAAAATCGGTTCCTAGATGGATATTTCGATATTCCTTTCCATGAGGGCCGTTTCTTTCAAAACGGGAGGTATTGTAAAAAGCACGAACTTCCAAATACCCATTCGCTAAAAGGGCGTGGGGATGTTGTTCCTGAAAAGCCTTCAATTTTAGGTTTGCTCCCGTAAGATTTTCCAACTGTGTATCCTTTCCGAAGAAAGCCATGTCGGCACTCATGTGGGGTGAAACTATTTCATAAAAGGTTAAACTAGGAAACAATTCCTTTACCGAAACCCGATGCGGACGGATAATTTCTTCAAAAGATATTTTCATGAAACAAAACTACATTATAAAACACGTTGTTGTTTTTTATAAAAAGCATCTGCTTGTAGTTGCATCAGCTCCCTTGCCTTTTTCCGTTTGTATTGGTACAGTTCGTCTTCTTCAGCAATATCGGCATACACGCGATTGTTCATTTCCCTATCGGTAGTTACCAATACTTCTCTTTGGGCTTTTTGTTGGGCCACCCAAGAAGCAACGGCACCTTCCTGTTCGGCTAATTTTAAATCATAGGACCCTTTTGGAGATAAGAGCTTGGCAATGATGGGGGAAGTTTCAATAGCCAAGAACAATAAAAAGAGGAACAAAGAAGGTAGCCAAGGAAGTTTGCCTAAGGCATTCACCCGAGCCATCAATCCGTCGAATCCATCAATTACCGGTTGTGTTTCGGCTACTTTGGTTTCATATGCTGAAGCCAATTGCGCCATTTGAGCTTCATTGGCTGCTAATTTTTCGGAATTGGTTTTTCGCAGTTCCTGAAGGGCTGCCAATTCGGCATCGTGTTTTTCCCGTTTTTCTTTGTAAACCGGACCTTTCCCTACGATTTCGGTTCCTTTTCTTCCTTCTGCTTCGGAAATATACGTTTCGTATAAAGCATTTACTTCGGCCTCCTTATCGGTTATTTCATTTTTAAGCGATTCGTTTTCCTGCTGAAGGGCTTCCACGGCAGGCGTATATTGCAGCGCTAACTGATCTTTATTGGCGAGGGTCATGTCGTTTTTTTCCTCTAAAAGCAGCTGATTGATCTCCTTTTCAAAAATTTTCAATTCCAACGGTTTCGAAATCACGACGGCAATAATGATGGCCAAGAGAATTCGCGGAGAAGCTTGTAATAATTCATCAAAAAACTGATCCCTTTTTTTAAGGGTCGAAACGATAAATCGATCTAAATTGAATATGAGCAATCCCCAAATGAGTCCGAAGAATATAGCGGTAAAGATATTGTCGAAAACGGTAAAGAGGGCATAAGAAGCCGCTATGGTTGCCATAACAGCAGTAAAAAAAACGGTAGCGCCTATTCCGGCATATTTAGTTTTTTCTCCCGCCGAGCATTGTTCTAAAATATCGGTGTCGGCTCCAGAACAGAAAATAAAAAAACGTTGTAACATAGGTTTTTGATGATTGATGAGTATCTACAACGTTGATATACTGTTTTTTGTTGTGTGCTAGTGTAATTGTGGCATATAATTTGATTTCAAACCAAATTGTGTTAAAGCTGTTTAAAAAAGGTGTTAAATGGAAAAATTTTAACGAATTCCTTAAATCCAAAACTTCGCATTTTGCGTATTTTATAAGAAAATGCCTACAATAAAAGATTATGAAGACAAACCTACTACTCTTATCAATTCTAATGCTTACTGTAACAGCCTATGCACAGGTAGGAATTGGCACAACCAATCCTGATCCTTCTTCTGCTATGGAAATTTCCTCCACCGAGGCTGGAATGTTGACTCCTAGAATGACCACTGCCCAACGAAATGCCATTGCAAGTCCTGCTACAGGTTTATTGGTGTATGATACCGATTTGGATTTATTTCATTTTTATGACGGAACCGTTTGGGAGCCTTTGGGTACTGCTGAAATTAGGGATAATTACAAATTGGTGAAAAGTGTGGCCGATTTGACAGACGAACTTGTTGCAGGGGGAGGTGCTATGTATCAATTAAACACTAATTTTCTTTATGAAATTAATGGAACTGTTGTGCTTGACTATCCTGTAGACCTTAATGGCGCTTATGTTGAAGGTGTAGATTCGGGAGAGGATATTTTGTTGAATGCTTCAGGTAGTACCATGTTTACAGGTGCTACAGGGGGAAGTTTACGAAACCTAACCATTAGTGGAGGAGGCCAACAAATTTTTTCACTCACGGGCGGAACACTTGTAATTAACAATAGTATTATTTCGGGAGGATCTTCGGTGGGAAGCTTAACAAATTTGTCGTTGGCTTTTTTAAGTATAGTTCAATTTGTAGGGAATAGTAATGGTTTCACTGTAAATGGCTCTACAGGAACATCCCATTTTATGAATAATACTTTTTGGACGGATACTAACACGGGAACGTTTCTAAATTTTTCAGGAACTTTCGATAATATTCAATTGGCCAATGGTAGAATCGTAGCTGATGCTGGGGAAACAGGAATTAATGTAAGTACCAATCCCGTAATCAATAATTCGGCTTCCTTATCGGGGCTTAATTTTGTGGGAGTGGGTACTTTGGTTAACCCCTATACCACAGGAACTTATACAGGATATAATTTTAGTGTAGATTGGGATGTGAATTGTGAAGGAATACCATTGGAGACCGACAATACGGCATCTGCCAATTTTTATACCACTTCTGGACTAACTACAGGTTTCAATCAGTCTATCACAAATGGCACGGCTGTTGAAATTCAGGGAAATGGTACATTTGCCACCAATAATCTATTCCGTTTTGGGGGCAGTGGCGGAAATAATAGAGTAACCTATCAAGGTAAGAAAGGACGAAGCTTTCAGGCTACAGCTTCCCTTTCGGTTAGGGTGACCAATGCCACAGGCGATTTTTATGCTTTTGTATTTGCAAAGAACGGATCGGTGGTTACGGAATCCAATTCGGTAGTGTATATAGACAGTGCCACCCAAATTCAAAATGTGAGTTTGAGTAGTGTGATCGATCTGGATATGGGCGATTATATTGAAGTTTACGTACAGCGGCTTACCGGGTCGGGAAATGATTCCCTAATTGTCTTTTCAGAAAACGTAAGTATTAAATAATACAATTACAATAAAGATAGAAGCCTCGAATTTCGAGGCTTTTCTTTTTTAGCAGCTTTGTAGTTTTACAATAGGATGTAAAGGATTGGTGGTATCCACTTCAATGATAAAATTTGGATTTTTTTGAACCATCTCCAAGGCTTCCTTAAGATGAATAGGATGGGGGCCCCAATAAAAACTAGCTCCTTTTTCATTCCATTCCTTTAGGGTTTTTACAGGATCTGGTGCTGGAGGAGGATTTGGTGCCGGGGGAGGTGATGGAATCGTATTGGTGTTCTTGGTGGGTTTTGGTGCTTCTGGAGCTGGAGGTGGAGGAGGTATGAGTTTTAAACCACCATTCGCTTGTGCGTATTGTGTTTTCTGAAACGCTTTTTCCACTTTATTCAAGAAAGATTTTGGAGTGTTTTTAATTAGGATCGAAGGATAGGCTTCTTTATAATCAGTCGCTGACCACTTTTCAGTATAGGCGTCTAATGCTTCCGTAAATTCATTAAGACTAATAATTTTAGAATTGAATTTTATCGTGCTATTCACTATTTCTAAAACAAAGGCTTTCTTTCCGTTTCTGGCGGCCCCTTCCAAATATGTTTGAGCATAGGGTTTCTTTTGCTGTGAGTTGTCAATAGCCAATGGGGTATTTCCTTTGGATCGAACCACTTCCTGTTCGCCACTCACCAACCTATGAAATCCGTAATCCCAAAGGGCATCAAAAATAAATTGTACTTCTTCCCTGGGCGCAATTTCCGGTTTTGTAATGTGAATATTTAAGATGTTGTTTCGGTCTGCGTAGGTGATGTCTTGATGGTAATTATTTACCACTTGAGCAAGTGTCCTTTTGGTAGCTGGAGTTCCATCAACCAAATACGTGCCGTTGTCAAGGATCTCAATTTCCAAACTTCGAGCAGTTAAGTTTGAATTTTCAAAAGATTCATCACTTGCGGTAGTGATAACTTGTTCGGTCGTACTAAAACTATATACCAACAAGGATAAAAGCGGTACCAATACGAATGTAAGTATCCATATTTTTTGGGCAGAAGTTTTTGTTTTCATAACTGTAAATCGTTTTTTAAAAGATGCATAATTAATTGAATTTGCCAATATGGGCGTGGGAGCGTTTGATGAGAACGCAAGTAATATATTTTGATATCGAATAAGATCGGTTCCTTGTTTTAAGACACCTTGGTCTGCTAAAAATTCGTGATTTAATTTGATGCTTTGTTTGTAGAAGTAAAAAATGGGATGAAACCAAAAAACTACCTGTAGCATTTCTATAAGAAGAATGTCTAAGGTGTGAAGTTGTTTTGCATGTATGTTTTCATGGGCAATCACCTCTTTTGGAATTTCATTTTGATCGTACGCTTTTTTATTTAAAAACACATACTTTAGAAATGTGTGTGGCACTACAGTGGATGGTATGAATACATGATATATGGATTGTATTCTCCGATGTGGATTTTCCTTGATTTTACGAACAAGCTTGCTTAGGTTTCTTCCAAATCTAATGCCGAAGAAAACGACTCCCAATAGGTACACGCTCCATAAAATACTGGGAATAAAATGGAATCGCTTTTCTGTATGCAGGGCTTCTTCAGTAAATTCCGAAAATTGTGTAGCCGAAGCTGAAACGGTGGGCATTGTATCAACCACAATATGTTCTGTAAAGGTTATTGAGGGAATTAAAAAGGCAACTAGTAAAGCCGTTAAAAGATATCCTCTTTTGAAGGTGTGAAAGCTTTCTTTTTCTAAAAATACCTTATATAACAAGAAGAAAACAGTAAGACAAGCAGCCCATTTCAATACATATATTTCCATACTACTTACTTTTAATTTGTTGGTCGATTAAATTTCTTAGTTTTTGCAGTTCTTCTTTTGAAAGGTCGGTACTTTCGGTAAAGAAGGAAGCAAATTGAGCAGCATCGTTATTAAAGAAATTCTGAATCATGCCTTTTACTTGCTTGCCAAAATAGTCGCTTTTCTTTACCAAAGGAAAATATTCCCTAGATCGTCCCATTTGTTTGTAATCTACGAAGCCTTTGTCTTGCATGCGCTTTAAAAGGGTCGCAACGGTTGTCTGGGCAGGCTTGGGATCGGGATAGGCCTCAATGAGATCTTTCATAAAAGCCCGCTTTTGTTTCCAGAGAAATTGCATCAATTGTTCTTCGGCATTGGATAATTGCATGAGTAAGATTTTATATACTCTACAAATGTAGAATAATAATTTAATTCTACAAACATAGAACATTAAATTTTGGTATTTTAACATTTCAAGGATTCGATTACCTTTGTGACTTAAACAAACAACCATGAGTTTCGAAAGAGAACTAAACCAACGTGCCAGCCAGCAATGTGAACTTTGTGGGCAAACGGAAAAACTAAGTGCTTATGAAGTACCTCATTCTCCAAAAGAAGGACTGGATGCGCATATCTTGCTTTGTGCTACCTGCCTTTCGCAATTGGACGATGCGGAAGCTAGGGATCCCAATCATTGGCGTTGCTTAAACGATAGTATGTGGAGTACGGTCCCTGCCGTTCAGGTGATGGCTTGGCGCATGTTACATCGCTTAAAAGGAGAAGGCTGGCCACAGGATTTGTTGGATATGATGTATCTGGAAGACGAAACCAAAGAATGGGCCGCTGCTGCTGGGGATGCAATCGATAAGAGTCAGCAGTTAATCCATCGCGATGTTAACGGGAATGTGCTGGAAGCGGGCGACAGTGTGGTATTGATAAAGGATTTAAAAGTAAAGGGAAGTAGTATGGTGGCCAAGCAAGGTACTGCGGTGCGTAGAATTTCCCTAGATCACGAAAATCCAAAATATATTGAAGGTAAGGTCGATGGGCAACAGATTGTTCTAGTAACCGATTATGTAAAGAAGATATAATTTAGCGATAAAATCCTAATTTTTTAATAAAACTGTTCCATCGAGGGTCTTGGTGCAGTGACTTGAAATCGGGTTCACTTAAAATTTCATTGAGTCCTAAGTCGTGTACTTCATATGCTTTTTCTAACCATTGAAAGGCCTTGGTAGGTTCTTTCCTAAATGCATATACTTGCGCAATTTGATATGCCATATCTTCAGCGTTGTATTGTATTAAACTTTTCAAGGCTTCATTTGCTTGTTTGGTTTGGCCCATATAGTGATAAATCACCGCTAATCCCATATTGTGCCAACCCTTATCGGTTTCCTTCTCTAAGGCTTTAAGTGCTTCTTGGGGTTTGTTCTGAAGTAATAATACCTTACTTAAAATGTGGTATACCGCCCAAGAATCGGGATTTAAATGAATGGACTTCCGAAGGGCTTCCTCAGCTTTCTTTAGGGAATCGTTGCAATAATAGGCAATTCCTAAACCGTAGTACTTTTCAGAATTTAAAGGATCTAAGGAAACTGCATATTCATTCAAGGCTACTGCTTTTTGAAAGTGTCCAAGGGATAATTCCAGGGTGGCTGCATAATGAATGACCTCAGGATGGCTCGGGTCCAAAGTTAGAGCACGTTCCATAAAAGCTTCCGCTTTATTGAAGTCCCATTCGTAGGATAAAGCAATATCGGCCCGGACGGCATGAGCTACTGCGTTTTCAGGGTGTTTTTCCAAAACCGATTCAATTACTTCGATGGCGAGCTTGTTTCCTTCCTTGAAATCGGTGACTCCAAAATTGGCCTCCAGTTGTAAAATCTTTGTCAATAATATCTTGGCAGGAGTATAAGTACTGTCTAGCAAAATAGCTCTTCTTAAAAGCACTTCCGAAGCTACCAGTTCTGCAGTATTTTTACGTTGAAAGGTTTGATTGGCTTGTAGGTATAAAGAATATACTTCAGGGTCGGTTTTTTGGGAAAGGGGACGAGTTCCCATGAGTTGTAATTCCAGTGCTTTGGTAACGGCTTGTGCTACTTGGTCCTGAATGGCAAAAATGTTTTCCAATTCCTTATCAAAATTCTTAGACCATATATGTTTATCGGTAGTGGCATCGATAAGTTGGGCGGTGATGCGCAACTGATCTCCATTTTTTCGGACGCTTCCTTCCAAGATGTAGGAAACTTTTAATTGTTCTGCAATGGAAGTGATGGGTAACTCCGAGTTTTTAAAGGAAAAAGAAGAGGTTCTTGAAATAACTTTAAGCTTCGGGATTTTTGATAATAAGTTGAGTAGTTCCTCACTAAGACCATCTGCAAAATAAGCTTGGTCACTTTCTGGAGAGTAATCGGAAAAAGGTAATACCGCAATAGAGTGGGTCGTAACGGGAGGGGAATATTCTTGGGAAAGTTCAGATTTTATGCGTTCTGAAATAAAAAATCGATCCACCACCAATAGCAATACCGCAATACTTAAAAATATAATGATAAAATGATTCAATTTTCCACTCGTCTTTTTGGCAATGGAATCTTCTCTTGGCACATCGACTGTTCTTTTAATTCCTTCAGGGGTAAGTTCGAAGTACCACGAAAATAAAAGCCAAACGGGAAGTAAGAGGATCAAGCTAATAAGTAGTGTTTTTCCTAGCCATTGGGGCGCATTCAATATACCGCTAATGAGTGATACTACCTGCAATAATACCCAAGAAACCACCAAATAGGAGATGCCTGCTTTAATCACATTTCTACGTTGCAATTCTTTGTATAAACGGTAGAGTGCTTTCATTTTTGGTTAGTAGTATCTCAAAGATAACTGATTTTCAGCAAGAAAGCTTTTTATAAAGGTGTTTATTGTCTTTTAAATGAATAGGTTTGCCCAAGCAAAATCTTTTTAGGATTAGGAAAGGAGTCTTCCTAAGAAATATTAGGTATCTTTCCATATGGCTAAGAAACGAGAAAATTGGGCCCGCTTCGGAATGTTTGCAAAGGGGGTGGTATACTTCTTAATAGGCGCCCTAACTGCTTTAACCGCATTTAATCTTGGTGGCGAAAAAGCAGATAAGGATAGCGTATTGCAATTTTTGGCTAGACAACCCTTCGGAAAAATTCTTTTGGTAGCTTTATCTATTGGGCTTTTCGGTTATGTTTTTTTCCGTCTATACCAAGCTTTTTACGAGGAAAATCGGGGTTGGACTTCCTTAAAAGGCTTTTTTACAAGAACTGCTTACATCGTAAGTGCTTTGTTTTATGGGTTGTTGGGGGTGGCTTCCCTTCGGCTGTTTTGGAAAGGATATTTGGGTTCCAAAAATGAAAATATCCTTCAGTCCCTGCTTTCCAAAGAATATGGAATGTACATACTTATATTCATAGCGTTAGGAGTTTTAGTGAAAGGGGTGGTGCTTTTTTATCAGGCCTTTTCCAAGAAATATGTAGAAGACATTAAAAAGCACGAGTTAGGGAGTGGTACTCAAAAACTATTGGTGAATGTAGGGTTTTTGGGGTATGTTTCCCGTGGCATTATCTCTGTAGTGTTTTGCTACTTGCTACTACGCACTAGCTTTGGGGACCACGATATTGCCAGTGATAAAACGGCAGTGTTCGAATTCCTGCAAAATACCTTTGGGGGTGTTTTAATGGGGCTTGTAGCTTTGGGACTTCTGGTTTATGGAGTTTTTATGTTTTTACAAGCCAAGTACACTTCTTTTAAAGTGTCTTAATAGCTTATTTATCCCTTTCTTCGGGCTTCCTTTCGCAACCGAAGCTTTCTTTGTTCTTGTGTTTCTACATAAAATACCATAGGAAGGGAAATTTGCTGAATGACATATTCACCCCGAACTTCCCTGGGGACTAATTTTCCAACACCCTTTAAAATCTGGACGGCTTCTTCATTTAAGGCAGGATAGGCTGAAGTCGCTTCAATTTGTGTAAGGGTTCCATCCTTTTCAACTACAAACTTTGTAGGGATGGTTTGCTTCGATCCAGGTTCCAAACCTAAGTTATAGGCAATTTCCTTTAAGTTGGATGCTTTTATAGCTTCCCGAATGATATTTTGGGAAAATCCTGTAACCGATACTAAAAACAGAAGAAAGAAAATACTTGTTTTCATGAGACGCTCATTTCAGTAAAATAATGGTAAAACTGCGGAATCGTTTCAATCCCTTTTAGGTAATTCCATATACCAAAATGTTCATTGGGCGAGTGAATGGCATCACTGTCCAGTCCAAATCCCATTAAAATGGTTTTACTCTGCAATTCTCTTTCAAACAAAGCTACAATAGGGATACTTCCCCCACTTCGCTGTGGTATGGGCGTTTTTCCAAAGGTAGCTTCATAGGCTTTGGAAGCTGCTTGGTAGCCCACACTATCAATGGGCGTTACATAGGCTTGTCCCCCGTGATGCGGATGTACTTTTACGGTCACTCCTTTTGGCGCGATGCTTTCAAAATGACTTTTAAACAATTGTGTAATTTCCTTCCAATCTTGGTTAGGTACCAAACGCATGCTAATTTTTGCATAGGCTTTGCTGGCAATCACCGTTTTGGCTCCTTCCCCAATATAACCACCCCAAATACCATTCACGTCCAACGTTGGCCGAATGGAGTTTCGTTCGTTAGTGGTATAGCCTGCTTCACCATAAACCTCCTCAATGTCCAAGGCTTTGCAGTAGGCTTCTTTGCTGAAGGGTGCTTCGGCCATTTTAGCCCGTTCTTCCGAAGAAAGCTCGTCTACTTGATCATAAAACCCCGGAATGGTAATGTGGTTGTTTTCATCATGTAAGGAAGCAATCATTTTAGTGAGTACATTGATGGGGTTCGCCACCGCACCGCCATACAAACCACTGTGCAAATCCCTGTTGGGCCCGGTCACTTCTACTTCTACATAACTCAAACCACGAAGCCCTGTAGTAATGGAAGGCACATCTTTGGCAATCATTCCCGTATCACTAATCAAGATGACATCGTTCGCCAGTTTTTCTCTATTTCGTTCTACGAACCAACCCAGGCTTTCACTCCCTACTTCTTCTTCCCCTTCAATCATGAACTTGACATTGCAAGGAAGTTGGTTGGTGGCGGTCATGTATTCCAGTGCTTTTACGTGCATGTACATCTGCCCTTTGTCATCACAGGCACCCCGTGCAAAAATAGCACCCTCGGGGTGTAGTTCGGTTTTCTTGATGATGGGATCGAACGGCGGATTGTGCCATAGGTCCAACGGATCGGGGGGTTGTACGTCGTAATGCCCATAGACTAAAACCGTAGGAAGATTGAAATCGATGATCTTTTCCCCAAACACGATAGGATATCCTGGAGTTTCACAAATCTCTACCGTGTCGCATCCTGCTTTTTCCAAGCTTGCCTTTACGGCTTCAGCGGTGTGAAAAACGTCTTTTTTATAGGCAGAGTCGGCGCTTATGGAAGGAATCTTTAAGAGTTCGATAAGCTCATCAATGAACCGTTGTTTGTTATCTTCGATATAAGATTGGGCACTTTTCATATAAATGGTTTTTTGAAGTGCTACGAAGGTACAAAAAAGCGCATTTTTTAAAAGAAAGATAGTTTGTAAATTACAAATCTTGTGTATATTTGCCGTCCCTAAGCGGATGTGGTGGAATTGGTAGACACGCTAGACTTAGGATTAAACCAAATAAAAAGTGTTAAATTGCACTTAATGCGGGTGTGGTGGAATTGGTAGACACGTCAGACTTAGGATCTGATGCCGCAAGGTGTGGGGGTTCGAGTCCCTTCACCCGCACAAAAGC
>PALG01000008.1 GCA_002707025.1 Flavobacteriaceae bacterium
AAAATAAACGATGGACACAAATATCATCGAAAAGTTAGACCGCATTGAAAAACTCTTATTAGAGCAACAAACAATGCAAAAGCAAGTATTAAACTTTAACGAAACTTGCAAGTATTTAGAATTATCACAATCGCACTTGTATAAACTCACAAGTACGGGAGCCATTCCACACTATAAACCGAATGGTAAAAAGATTTATTTCCAAAGGGAAGAATTAGACCATTGGTTACTTCGTAACCGTATGGACTCACAAGACGAAATCGAACAGCAAGCTGCCGATTACTTAATTAAGAAAGGTGCGGTGAAGTTATGACTGAAATAATCGATTTACTGTTGACGCTCTCTCAAGAAATAAAGGACATTAAAGCACGTATCGAGTTGTTACGACATACGAGAGCAGAAGTATTAAAAGATGCGTGGATAGACAATCAGGACGTATTGCAGACCTTACATATCAGCAAACGAACTTTACAAACCTTGAGAGATAACGGAACAGTGCCTTATAGCAAAGTAAAGGGTAAGTTTTATTACAAGGTGTCTGATATAGAGCAATTGCTTCAAGACAACTACTACAACCATAATTTTAAAAGAGATGGAAATAAGTAGAGAGGCAATTTTAAACAAAACACATTACGGCATAAAAATTTATGCCTATGTATTAAGACAATATTATCCTGATACAACAGTCCTTTTTGTAAAAGGAAGGGACTGCGGGATAACCCGAAACCCTTTTAATGGTGGTAAAGAAACCTTACGGATTCATATTGATGGTGTAATAGCAACACATAAAGACACAGAGCTAAAGACCTTTAACGGTGATGTATTCGATTTTGCACAATACCATTTCAGAATAACCGATGAAGAAGAATTGTTACTCAAGATTAACCAAGAGTTGCATCTCAATTTAGAAGTCAAGGAAAAAAACGAATTAGATTGGTTGAATAATCCAGACTATACCTGGTATGGGTATTGTAGCTTTTTCAAAGCCCCAGTTCGCAATGTGTTTCCTACGGAAACTATGCGATTACATCAAGTATTTGCATTAATCACAAGTGATAAATACAAAAAGATNACTGAAGANTTAAGAGCAATNACNNATGTNAAAGAAGCACGTAAATTCAAAGCGAATCNNTTTGATTACGTNACNNTTTCAGGAACNTTTGAAAANCGAANCGATAANAATTTNNTANAGCATTCNAATNTATTAACNATTGATTTNGACCATTTNGANAATCTNCAAGAGTTAANANCACANNTNNTAAANGATGAATATTTTGAAACCGAAATGCTATTNANNTCACCATCTGGTGATGGCCTAAAATGGATTATCAGAATAGATGTTTCAGAAGTAACACATTCAGAGTATTTCACGGCTGTAGCCAATTACATTAAGTATACTTATAACATAGTGGTTGACCAGTCAGGTAAAGACGTTTCCAGAGCGTGTTTTTTACCATACGACCCAACANCCTTTTTACATAAAAGACACCAAGCATTATGAAATGAGCTTCTAAAAGTTTTTCAGTTTTGAGAAACTTGAAGGCGAATTGCATATGACCTTTTTAATAAAATATTAAATACATATGACCAAAATATTTAATCCAAAAGAATGGTTGGAAGTTCTAGAAGAACAACCGCAACCAATAAGCAACAACGCAACAACTAATGTTGTTGCTGATAATGACATTGAAACCTACGTTTCAGCAATTGAGCAATCAGGGATAGACATAACAGGAAATTATGCCACTTGGAGAGATTTAGGATTTGCTTTAGCTGAAGAATATGGTGAAACAGGAAGAGACTATTTCCACCGAATAAGCAAAAACTTTATAGGCTATGATTCAAAAGAATGTGACGAACAGTTTAACAAATGCCTTAATGCCAAAGGGGATGGAATTACTATTGCAACATTTTACCATTATACGCATCAAGCAGGTATAAAACCATTAAAGCAACAAAACAACAACGATGTTGCAACAAGTGTTGCAACGGTTGTTGATGCACCAGAACAATCTATGCCAACAATACCTAAAAAGGTATTTGAAACACTACCGCAGTTTTTACAACAAGTTGTAAATCNTGCAAGCAGTCAAGAAGAAAAGGACATTTTATTATTAGGAGCATTAACAGCATTTAGTGCTTGTTTTCCGAAACTCTTTGGTATCTACGACCAACGCAAAGTATTTAGTAATCTATACCTATTTGTAACCGCACCTGCTTCTGCAGGTAAAGGCAGACTCAACCAAATTAAAAATTTGGTAGACCCTGTTCATAAATCAAAACGAGAGCAAGCTAAAGTATTAAAACAACAATTTAATACAGAAATGGCAACGTATAATATGAATAAGGGTAAGGATGAAAATTTAGAAAAACCTAGTAAACCACCTGAAAGGATGTTGTTTATCCCTGCCAATAATAGTGTAACAGGAGTATATCAACTAATATCAGATAATGAGGGTAAAGGATTAATTTTTGAAACCGAAGGAGATACATTAGCGCAAGCCTTTAAAAGCGATTACGGTAACTATAGCGATGGTTTTCGTAAAGCATTTCATCACGAAACAATAAGCTATTACCGTAGAACAGATAGAGAATATGTAGATATTGAAAAACCGTGTTTATCAACGGTATTATCTGGTACACCAAAACAGGTGGCAACATTAGTACCTAATGCAGAAAATGGATTGTTCAGTCGCTTTATGTTCTATTATATGAATATAAAACCCACTTGGAAAAATGTATTTCAAAATAACAACAATGTAAGTTTAGATGATTATTATAACCAACTTGGAGATGAATTTTTGGGCTTATATAAAACACTAAAGAATAACCCAGAGATTGAAATACGTTTATCCGAAACGCAACAGCAACAATTCAATAGATTTTTTGAATCCTTACAAACCAAATATATCAATCTACAACCCGAAGAATACATTGCAACAATTAGGCGTTTAGGCTTAATTGCNTTTAGNNTAATGATGNTATTNACAGCATTNCGNATTATGGANGATGGNGATGTNAATNCNATTAAANAATGTGANGATNTNGANTTTNANAATGCANTANNNATNATTTCAATTTTAGTAAAGCATAGTAGTAAAGTGTTTAATGATTTACCAATAGAACAAAAAGCTGTAAAACGTCTAAATCGTAAAGAAAGATTTTTAGAGAGCTTACCAAAACAGTTTAATAGACAAGACTATTTGGAATTAGCAACCAAACAAAATATTCCGCATAAAACGGCAGAAGGGTATATTACCAAGTTTGTTGAAGCAGGTTTATTACATAGAGAAGCCCATAATACCTATACAAATCCCTCAAAATCACAACAGGGAAATTGAGGAAACAAAGGATTTAAAGTAGATTTTTCCTTAAATCCTAAACTTCCTTAAATGTCACATTGAGCACAGTCGAAATGCTGTTAACAACTGTTTATATATATTATATTGGTTAAATTCTAATAGTCTAATTAATGTTATTACTTTAGAATTAAGAGAATATATCCACTCATTCACTAAAATAATATAATTTACTATTAAGGAAATAGCAATATGGATGTTGCTTTTAAAGAAAGATTTGATGAGTGGCAATTGTTTTATGTAATATATAAAAAAAACTTATTTTAATGATTTTATACAAATAATTATTCATTAATTTAACTTATAAAAATTTTTTAATGATAAAAATTCCAATTATTATAGAAACTTTTGCATTTTTGGTGCATGATATTTCTCAACATAACATAACTATTCCAATCATTGCTGGAATTCTTGCTTCAATGCTTCATGTTATTTCTGGGCCAGACCACTTGGCAGCCGTTACGCCATTGGTGATTGAAACTAAAAGAAGAGCATGGAAAATAGGCTTATTTTGGGGACTTGGGCATTTACTGGGTATGTTGCTTATAGGTGTGTTATTTCTATTATTTAAAGATGTTATTCCAGTTGATGCTATTTCTGCTTATAGTGAACAATTGGTGGCTTTAGTGTTAATTGGTGTAGGGCTCTGGGCCTTTTATCGCATTTTTAATAAGAAAAAGAAGCACCTACATCCACATGTGCATAGAGAAAAAGAAACCTATGCTCACATACACGAACATGTACACAATCATAATGAAGGTCATGGGCATACTCATGATAAAATTGTAAAGCAAAATATATTATCTTCTTTGGGAATAGGTTTTTTACACGGATTGGCTGGCGTTTCACATTTTTTACTATTGCTGCCTGTATTGGGTTTTGAAGATAATTCTGAAGGCTTTCAATACATTTTAGGCTTTGCTATCGGAACGGTTTTAGCAATGTCTGCTTATGCTTTAATTCTTGGAAAGTTAACATCGTATTCAAAGCATCAACATAATGATAGCTTTTTTAAGGGTATTCGGTTCGCAGGTGGATTGTTTGCTATTGTAATTGGAATATATTGGTTGTATTTAAGTTTATAAATTACAAATTATTATTCTGTGATTTCCAGTATCCGCAATAAATAATTGATTGTTTTGCGTAGTTATGGAAAAAGGCCAATAAATAGCACTTTGTGTTCCTGTTAAATTGCCTTTGTATTCACTACTGGTTTGAAAATCTGGGCGACCAATAAGCCAATCGGCTGATGCGTTATTAGATTTAGGAATACTATCAAAGCCTAATACGCGACTGTTTCCAGTATCATTCACCAAAATACCATCCTTATAGAAACAAGCATCGTAAGTCCAATTTAGTGTATTTGCTTCGGGAGATAATCTAAATTGATTTTGCCCACAAGCATCAAAATTATCCTGTCCAATAATGATATTTGCTGGCTTACTAAAAGCATTATTTTTATCGTTCCAAACTAAAATCCTGTAAAATTGGGTATCTGCAATGGCCAAAACCCCATTTTCACTTATTTTAATTGAATACGGCCAAATAGGGTCGTTGTTTTCATAATCTCTTGTATTAAAATTGGGCTTACCAATAACTTTATTAGCCGCCGCAAAATTTACTGTTGGAATGTCATTAAAAAACAAAACTCGCCTGTTTCCAGTATCAGCAATCCAAAGACTTTTTCCATCCGAAAACACACCGTAAGGCCAATTTAATGTGTTGGCTTTGGGATTAGCTGCTTGTCCTTCTACATTAGGTTGATTGGTTTCAAAGTTAGGTTGCCCCAAAACAACATCTGCGGGTTGCGCATTTTTTGTTGGTAAAGTGTGCCAAATTAATGCACGATGATTCCAAGCATCAGCAACTATTAATTTTTCACCATTACTCCATAAACCAGAAGGGTAATGCAATGTTTTTGAACTCACTGAAGCATTGGAATTTCTACCAGAATCTTTAATAAGTTCCTGACCTAAAATCACATCGGGTTCGGCAAATTCTGTTGTTGGAATCGTATTCCAAATAAACACTCTATTTTGTCCTGTGTCAGAAACAAACAGCATATTATTAGCTACAAACACACCTCTTGGTGCTAAAAAGGGTTTATGCTTTGAGCCTTTAAATGTGTATGCTTTAGCAACTTTATTACCTAAAGTAGAATAATCCATAGATTAACAAATTCTGGGNAATTGCTCNCCNGGTAACATACTNACNACACGTTTTCCNCCAATGGCACTTTCTAAAATGACNTGTNTTNGATGTGCTTCAACAACAGTTCCAATGACTTTNGCATNTTTTCCGTTTTCATNTTTTTGAAGNGTTTGAAGAAAATCATCTTCAATAGAANNATCTACAAATGCTATAAATAGCCCTTCATTGGCAACATAAAGTGGGTCTAANCCTAATAGCTCGCANGCACTGGCNACGTGATCATCTATAGGNAAATCCTTTTGNAAAATGTCTATTCCAATATTTGTCGATAATGCAATTTCTTTTAATANCGTAGCTACACCTCCACGTGTTGGNTCNGTTAAAAGGTGAANGNCTTTTCCNAANTTTTCGATGAGGTGAATGATAGTGTGATTNAGATTAGTGGTATCGCTTTCAATAGTTGAATCAAATTCCAAGCCTTCACGAACTGACATGATAGCCATACCATGAGTTGCAATATTGCCACTAACAATTATCTTATCACCTATTTTAATATTCTCTTTACTAATGTTTGCGTTAGGATGAATAGCACCTATTCCAGATGTATTAATAAACACTTTATCACCTTTACCTTTTTCTACAACTTTAGTATCTCCCGTAACAACTTTTACATTAGCTTTTTCACAAGCTTGTTTAATAGCAACTAAAATTTCCCAAAATTCAGTCATTTTTAAACCTTCTTCAAGAATAAAACTTAATGATAGATACTTTGGTATTGCTCCACACATAGCTATATCATTAACAGTACCATTAACAGCCAATTCACCAATATTACCTCCAGGAAAAAAAATAGGGGATACTAAAAAGCTGTCTGTTGAGAATGCCATTTTTCCATTCAATTCTAAAAAAGCACCATCATGTCTTTTATCTAAAACATCATTGCTTAATAGGTCNAAAACACCACTATCTAATAATTTNTTGGTTANAGAACCTCCNCTGCCGTGACCCAATGTAATTACATCAAAATCTAANTTTGGCATTGGGCATTGCANTTGCATTCGTATTTTTTTTGAATCCGACATTGATAATTATTTAAGATGTATTAAGCTTCNATTAAACCTGAAAAATGGTAGTAGGCGGCACAAGCTCCTTCGCTACTTACCATNGGTGCTCCAAGAGGGAANGAAGGTTTGCATTTTTTTCCAAACTGGGCACATTCGAAAGGCTTTTTTATCCCTTTCATAATTTGACCCGAAATACAATCTGGGTGTTCCGGTGCTTCCTCAATGGTTATACTAAACTTTTTATTGGCATCAAAGGCAGCATACTCTTTTCTAACGGCATATCCACTTTCTGGAATTTCTCCTATACCACGCCACATTTGGTTTTTAATTTCNAAAACTTNAAAAATCATTTTTTGTGCTTCCGTATTTCCTTCTTCTCTAACAATTCTTGAATATTGGTTCTCAACTTTGGCNTTATTAGCTTCTAACTGTCTAATTACCATTAAGATACCTTGTANCACATCCAAAGGTTCNAAACCNGTTACCACAATAGGCACTTTATAATGTTCTGACAATGGATGATATTCAGAATTTCCCATAATGGTACATACGTGACCAGCTGCCAAAAAACCATCTATTTTACTTTCCTCGTCATCTATGACTGCTTTAATGGCAGGTGGCACTAGTACGTGTGATGCGAGAATAGCGTAGTTTTTCAAGCCTTTTCTATGCGCGTGAATAACCGATAAGGCATTGGCAGGCGCTGTTGTTTCAAACCCAACGGCAAAAAACACAACTTCTTTATNTGGATTGTCTTCTGCAATTTTTACTGCTTCTAATGGCGAGTATAGAATACGGATATCTCCACCTTTTGCCTTGGCTTCCAAAAGGTTNATTTTAGAACCTGGGACACGTAGCATATCGCCAAAAGAACAAAGAATAACATTTTCGTTTAATGCTAAATGAATGGCTTTATCAATTAAATTGAGAGGTGTTACACATACAGGACAACCTGGTCCGTGAATCATTGTGACCTCTTTTGGTAACATATCTATGATTCCGTTTTTTACTAAACTATGGGTTTGTCCGCCACAAACTTCCATTATAGACCAAGGTTGTGTTACGGTTTTCTTTATTTCTTCGAGATACTGCTTTGCTAATTCAGGGTCTCTGTATTCGCTTAAATATTTCATTGTTCATCTTTTTCAGGAAGATAATCTTCTACATCTTCAAGTTCTCCTAATTCTCCAATTTCTTCTAAATATTTGAAGGTTTTTTTTGCTTCTTCCTCATTAACTTTACTAATGGCNACACCNACGTGNACCAACACATAATCATCNATTTTTGCATCTGGCAACATTTCTAAACTGGCTTCTTTNGTNATACCACCAAAGGAAACTTTTGCCATTCGGACCAAACCATTATGTTGTAATTCTATACTTTTTATTTTTCCAGGAATTGCTAAACACATTGTTCTAATTTTTTATATGTTGATGATACATTAATTGCCCAAAAGAGANATTCTCATCGTTAGCAGACAATTTACAATTTAATTTTAAATTAATATTTTCTTTTTTTGTCATTTGATTGAGCATAAAAACCAATAGTGAATTTTGAAATACACCTCCACTGCAAGCAANGGTTTTGATTTCATTGGTTTTAGCAACATTTANTATACNTTTTGCCAATGTGTATATAAAACTATATGCCAACCGNTCTTTACAAAATCCTTCATTATAGGCTTTTACAATTGATTGAANAATNTGNTTCGATGGGATTTTGCCATAATTCTTTTTATACAAAAAATCAATATAATAACTTTTGGAATAGCTTTTTGCACAGGTTTCAAGTTGCATAGCAGCTTCTGCTTCAAACGTATTTAGGTCAACTAAATCCAACGCTGAAGCTACCGCATCAAACAATCTACCTACTGATGATGTTTTAAGAGTGTTCGTTTTTATCATACTTGAATAAATATTCCACTCGGTTTCAGAAAACTTANCTTTTATAAAACTTCTATGTTCAGAATCTAAAAGGCTAAACANNGNTAAACGTGGTTCTTTNGCCATTTTATCATTGGCTAACCAATCGTAGTATTCAAAATGNGTTAAACGCTCTATNTTATTGCCTTGATAAGTGAAAAATTCACCTCCCCAAATATGGTTATCATCACCTAAACCTGTACCATCCCAAACAATGCCCAGTATTTTTTCTTCGGAAGCAAATAAGTTGTTTTCGCCTAAAACACTTGCAAAATGGGCCTTATGATGTTGTATTTCTTGAATATCAGCATTCCATTCTAAAGCTAATTCCTTGCCCAAAATGCTACTTTGATACTGTGTATGTTTATCAATTAAAATGGTTTTAGGCTTTGTTTCAAACAATGCAACATAGTCTTCTATGGTAGCTTGATAACGTTTTAAAACCTCATAATTATCTAAATTTCCAAAGTACTGACTCACATACGTTTGTGCGTTTGGAACAAACGTGAAAGTGCTTTTTAAATGGCCTCCCATTGCTAAAATGGGCTTTTTAGAGTTGATTGTAGTGTTAATATAATTTGGAGCCAATCCTCTTGAACGCCTTAAAATAAGTTGACTACTTTCTGCAAAGGTTACTACTGAATCGTCTTGAGGAAACTGGATGTCNAGATTATGATGCAGAAAATAATCGGCAACTTCATTTAACTGCTTATGNGCATCATTATCGNTAGAAATAATAGGTGAGCCGTGGATATTTCCACTTGTGGCAACAATAGGGATTCCTANTTTTTTAATGATTAANTCCAANANTGCNGAAGANGGNAGCATNACACCTGTTTGANGNANNTTGGGNGCAATGGTATCGACAGAAATTCGAGTGTGTTTGGTGTTTTGAAGAATAACAATAGGTGCTACTCTGGATTTTAAGGCATTTGCTTCATAATTAGAAACATTAAAATCTTTTTTTATAGACTCCATAGAAGGGTAGAGCACCGCAAAAGGCTTATTAGGTCTTTTTTTTCGTTTTCGTAATTTTTTAATGGCTTCAGGGTTTGAGGCATCGCAACATAATACATAACCATTTGTGTTCTTTATGGCGAGTATATTTCCTTCGATTAAACGTTTAGCAGATTTTTCAATACATTCTAATTGATTGATAGCAATGGTTTCTCCCAAATTGGTTACTAATTGTAATTGAATACCGCACGACTTACAAGAATTGGTTTGAGAATGAAAACGTCTGTTTGTTGGATTGGTATATTCTTCAAGACAAGTGGAACACATATCAAATTCAGTTAATGAGGTGTGTGCTCTTTCAAAAGGGAATTTTTGGGTTATGGCATAGCGTGGGCCACAATGCACACAAGTGGTAAATGCATAGTTATAACGCCTGTTTCCTGAATCTGAAATTTCTGCTTTACAGTTTTCGCAGATAGCAAAATCTGGTGTTAAGGGTAGATTGATTTGCGCACTTGTTTTTGTGATAACAATTGAAAAATCATCAAACTTTATTAGTGGAACTTCGTCTGTACTATGCGCTGTAATTACAGCAATTTCTGGTTTATTTAGTAGAATCTGTTCTAAAAATTGTGTTGCTTTCTCTTCGGAAGTATTGCAATAAATAATGACCCCTTCTTCATTATTTGAAACAGACCCGTTAAGCTGATGTTCTTTGGCTAGATTAAAAACAAAAGGGCGAAAACCTACTCCTTGAACTCGCCCTTTAATTTGTATTTTAAATGTTTTACTCACCAAATTACGCACATTATGCCTGTTGCTTTTGTTTTACTTTTTCAATCAACCAATTGCACCAAGCATCAATACCTTCTTCTGTTAAAGATGAAATTTGTATGACCTCTAACTCGTGATTGACTTCTCGTGCATCTTTGGTTACTGCTTCTACTGAAAATGGTAAATAGGGTAATAAATCGGCTTTGGAAACCAACATCATATCGCTCGTTAGAAACATACGCGGGTATTTTTTTGGCTTATCGTCTCCTTCAGTAGTTGCCATTAAGGTAACGCGATAGTCTTCGCCTAAATCAAAAGATGCCGGACAAACTAAATTACCCACATTTTCAATAAACAGTAAATCGATATTTTCTAAATCGAACCTGTCCAATACCTGATGCACCATTTGAGCTTCTAAATGACAAATGCCTCCAGTTACAATTTGTAAAGCAAAAATTCCTGTTTCACGAATACGATCAGCGTCACGTTCAGTTTCCAAATCGCCCACCATAACAGCCATAGTGAATTTGTCTTTTAGCTTTTCGGCTGTTTTTTGCATCAATGTCGTTTTTCCACTACCAGCGGAAGAGGTAATATTAACTAACAGCGTTTTGGTTTTTGCCATTTCTTTTTTAATGATATCTGCTACAAAATCATTTGCTTTAAGCAAATTGATATTGGTGTTCTCGCACTGTACTGTTCCGCGAGCTGCTTTTGTTGATTTTTCTATGCTCATTATTTTTTAGTCTTCAAATTCTACTTTATGTATTAACATTTCTTCGCCCTGTATTATGTTTTTACTGGGGCGCGCACAGTTTTCGCATAAAAACCGATAGTTTTCTACTTTGGTAATATGGTTACAAGTTTCACACTGAATTTTTATATCGGTAGATTCTATATGTAATGCCACATTATGATATTTTGAACCGCAATAGTTGTAAGCCCCATAGGCATTATGCAATAAACGAGGTTCTATGTTNGACAGCACCCCAACTTTTAAATGAATNGNTTTCATTTTATTGAGTTTCTCTTCTTCAAATTCCATTTCCAAGGTGCGCATAATACTATTTACAATAGAGGTTTCGTGCATANTATAATAGTGTTTTTAATGATTGTANTTTGGTTTCGTGAAATGCTACTTTTTNAAGCATATCAGCATCATTTACCAAAGTTTTTATTTCGTTTAATTTGGCGTTCATTTCTTCTAATCTTTTCATTTCATNANCTGTTTCATTGTGCAATAACCAATACAATTCCAATTGGTTAATTAANGTCGAAGCACGCTCAAAGGGATATTGTTCTGCNNTTCGTATTTGNAATGCCTCNTCAAATAANCCAAACGATTTTTCGAGATTGTTGTGTAATTTCGCNTCTGGAAAATTTATTAATGCGGTAGCGTAATTGTGGGATACCATTGCATATTCATANGGATATTCGTNTTTANTNTAAAANGNTAATGCTTCTTTAAAAGACGANGCNCAAAAGGCNGTCCACATTGGTTTTTCATCTGGCGANACNGGNATTTCAGAATAAATCAANGCCATTTTATGATGGATGTCTGCAAATTTNTGTGGGTGCGTNTCGCGCTTAAANACTTTTAATGTGTCTTGAAANGCATTAATTGCNGGTTTATAATATTGGGGTTGTCCATTTTTNCTCCAAGTATAGAGTAGGGTGGCTTTNCGTAGTCCAGCNTCACCAAGAAATTCNTGAATNTTTTCTTCTTTAAAGTATTGTATGGCTTTATTGATGTANTCTTTGGATGCGACAAAATCTTGCTGGTAATTTGCAATTTCTGAAGCATCNATTAATAANAANCCNGCATTAACCTTTAAATGGTGTTTTTCATAAAANGNTATACCATTTTGAAATAGGTTTTGAATGNTTANTAACTTTTCANTGTCAAAAGGCATTTCCANNTGNTGCATCATNACGGTTGCCAATTGTACGTTTAGTGCGTTTTTGGCTTCTTCTGAAATTGCACTGNTCTNTAATGAATGAATTANGGCTTCTGCNTTTGAAAATTGCTGAACATCTATNAGNAAATTGATGTACTGTTTTGCCGTAAATATTTTTAANTCGTCATTTTCGGAAGTCTCTANNGCNTCTTCATATTTTTGTGCTAATTGCTCCAAAGTAACACGATTGGCATAATTTCCGTAGTGGTTTATAATGCACTGGTTGTGTTTCATTNTGGAAGCNTCTTCATNTTCCTCCTNGCTTATTTCGTATCCAAATTGGATGTTTGTTGCGGTGAGCAAATTGTTGTAGAGTGAACTTCCTTCNGAAGTATATTCAAAAACTTTTTGATGGTTCCCTAAACTATANAAAACAAAGGCTAATAAATTGTTATCTGTATAGTTTTCTGAAGCAATTATATAGGGTGGCTCTGTATCGTGCCAATCTAAAGGTTTTGAAATTATGTTGTTGTCAACAATAATCCATTTTGACGATGGTTGCACATCGTCAGCATTGGTAACAATAGAGACTAACTCATCTAAACGGTCTACCGATGCTATTGCATTCTTGACGTCTTGCCAATGACTAATTGTTGTTAAAATTGTAAGCATCTTTATCTACTTTTTGCGTTCCACGAACATCTTTTGCGGCGGTGTTTTTCATATTTAAAGCAGCTATTTCTGCCAATCTTTCAGAACGAAAATCTCCAATTTCTCTAATGAGTATATGATTTGGGTCTTTGGTATCAATAAAAATTAACGATACCTGCCAACATCCGTTAACATATTCTATTTTACTTTGCACTTCTGCATCCAATAGCCATTTGTCGTCTTTAGATTTCGTCACACCTTAATTTTTAATAGGTTCGTTTTTTCTATAACCTCATAGTCTAATTCTCTGTCATAAATCTCCAAATCGTTATCAATTAAAATTTCACGAATAGCCAATGTTTTATCGCCTTTTAAATTACGATCTTTTAACAAAAACTGCGCTGGTTTTTCATTCATTTTTACAAACCACTGACTTGAAACAGGAGTAATCAACAACCTTTTTTGTTCCCTATTATAAACAGCATATGCGTAATGTATATTGCCAAATACTTTTTTAACTAACTCATTATCAATATAGATATGTGAAGATTTTAATGATATCATCAATTAACCGAAATTTGCAAATCCTCTAAAATGTGTTGCACTACTTTATCGCCTGCCTCTTGTACTTCTTTGCTTAATTCCACCTCTAATCGCGTGTTTTCAACAGCAATTAAATACACCTGAATATCATCTGGATATCCGTCTTGTAGAATTTTTTTAGCGTATGACAACGCTTGATCCCATTTCATTCCGTGTAAAAATACCAAAGGGTCATCTTGTGGAGCTCGCATCACTTCTTCAGCAGGTACTTTAAATAAAGTTCCTACGGGTTCGTTAGAATTAATGACAGCATCTACTAAAATAATTTTTTGATGTCCTTTTAAACCGAAGAGTACTTCAAAAGCAGCCGTACCCATATCAAGGATACTTATAATGTCATTATCTCCAATAATTTTTTTGAGCTCCTCAATTACATATATCCCAATAGCATCATCACTTCGTACTGGATTACCAAAACCCATTATAGCTGTTTTCATATCGATTTGCCTAATTTAAATTAAAAAAACTTTCTTGAGATTGAGTCCTCAAGAAAGTTTTTTTAATAATTTGATTTTTAATAATCTATAGTTTGAATTTCGAAAGCTCAACACCGCTTTGTTCGTCATGTGCGTGAACGGTACATACCAAACAGGAGTCAAATGAACGAGCTACCATACCAACTTCTACTGGGTCTTGAGGGTCCTCAATATCAGTACCTTCAAGTGCTGCTTCAATTGGTCCTGGATTGCCATTGGCATCGTTTGGTCCAACATTCCAAGTAGTTGGAGCCATTACTTGATAGTTTTCTATAACGCCATTTTTAATTTCAATCCAATGTGCCAAAGCACCTCGAGCCGCCTCGGTTGCACCAAAGCCTTTGCCGTCTTTTTCTACTGGTTTGATATAAAATTCTCCGTCTAAATCTATTTCAGACAACCATTGATCTATAAGCTTGTATAGTCTTGGTGCTTCGTGAACACGTGCTAGCACACGTGTAAATACACTTGCACCACCCAATTTACGATAGGCATCGATAAAGAATGGGTCTTTTATTTGATGGTCTAAATTATTTGGATTTCCATTCATAATACAACGTGCCATAGGACCAGCTTCAACAGAGTGACCGTCATAACGTGGTGCTTTTGCCCAACTATATTGTCCATCAAAATCAGAATCGTGTAATGTTTGCGATTTTGCTGGAGTTGGTAGCGGTTCGTCCCAAGGATGCAAACCATCTTCCTGATTGTTATACCAGGAATGCTTTACATGTTCACTTACTTTTAAGTGGTCAAATTCGTGCCAGTTCTCCCCATCAAAAAATCCACTTGAACTGATTAAAGCTTTGTTTCTTCCTTCAATGGTTGGGTTGTTATATAAATCTTTATGTAAATAGGTTCCAAAGGCGAGGAATTTTCCAACTCCTTTACCAAAAGTGTCTAAACCAAATTCCAATCCAGCTCTTATTAAAAGTCCCAAGTCACTATTCTTATGTGATTCGCTTTCTTCCATCCAAGCCAACATATCGTCCCAAGATTTTATTTCGAGGTAACGTTCTATAGTACAACCTAACCACACTGGCTCTAACCAGTCGTTTTTAAATTGTGTCATAATAGCATGCGCTCTGGTAATATCTTTAAGTGTTGGTGCACACATTACACCTCCCGGAACCATATAACTGGAATGAGGCCATTGTCCGCCAAATAAAGCATAAACTTGAACTGGTAATCCACTGGCTGTTAAGCCTATTTGAAATGTTTCGCCTACATAAGCCGCCCAACGTTTTACTACCTCTTTATAAAGCGGTTTGTCTGCAAACTTTTTATTTGCCATATCTGTGGCAAAAATGGCATAAAACCAACGCGGAATACTTTGAATAGTTTCTGTGGCTTGACCAATAGCTCTCAATAAAAGAGCATTTGGAGATAGTTTTGTTCCCCAAGCAGTATCGAGTGCAGAAGAAGCACAATATAAATGTGAACCTCCACAAATACCACAGATGCGAGGCGTAACAATTAAACCTGATTGTGGGTCTTTACCTGCCATAATTTTCTCGAAACCTCTAAACATGGCTGCTTGAGTATGTGCACGGGTTACTTTTCCGTTATCTATGTAAACTTTCACGTCTAAATCGCCTTCAACACGACCTACCGGTGATATATTTAATTCTTTTACTGACATCTTTAGTTGTTTTAATTATTTAGAGGTTTCCATTACTCGTTTATTCGTAGGCATTACTTTTTGGAAGCCAGCTTCTAAATAGTATGCAACTTTATTTCTCCCTGTAGGAACTTCTTTAGGGAATACACCCATATATTTCATTGTATTAAACACACTTCCCTTCTTTAAATCGTGATGCGGAAAGCCAGGTTCCGTACATCCTAAACAAGGATGATTAGATCGTGTTTTACTCGATTGTCTATTCCATAGTATATTATTACAACTTGCTCTTGTCATTGGACCTCTACAGCCAACTTCGTAGAATAAGCAACCACCGCGCTTACCAAAATTACCGTCAACTTTTTGAGCAAAATTTGTAACGTTCGTACATCCATCCTGTACAAAGTCGGTAAAGAATGTTTTTGGTCGGTGGTAATCATCAATAACAACATCGCCAATACGTCCAACGGCTATTGCTACTAAAATTTGTGTTATCCAGTCTGGATGTGCGGGGCAACCAGGAATATTTATTACAGGCAAACCTCCTTTAGAAACATAATCAGCACCTAAAAAGCCTCCTTTGTTTTTTTTGTGGAATTGTAAACCAGTTGATTCACTTGGGTTTGGTGGTACAGCAGGAATTCCTCCCCAAGTAGCACAATCTCCTATGGCAACAACATAACCAGCTACTTCAGAAAGTTCTTTAATCCAATCTTTCATTGGACGATCTGCAAAATAGTTCATTGTTCCAGTGCCATTAGGTCCTTCAATGAGCGAACCTTCATAAACCAAAATATCCATTTGGGTTTTTCCAGCAATTATATCCTTTAACAAATCCTGTACTTGGTCGCCAATTTGCAATCCTGTTGTAGGATGCCAAAGAATATTAAGACCAAAATCTGTTATGAGTTCTACAACGGTTGGTTCTTCCGCGTTAAGAAAAGACATGGTGTTACCACTACATGCACCTCCTTGTAACCATAAAACGTTTGCCATATATGATTGGTATTTAGTTAGTATAAAGTGTCCAAGATAATATAAAATTTTAATTCTAACAAATCAAAAATGAGAATTAGTTAATAAAAGAGTTAATTTATTAAGTATTTATTATTTTGGAGTTAAAAAGAATTCTTTATTGTATACTTATTTTTTATTTATTGAATTTTTATTGAATTGTAAACTAATTTTAACAATACAAAACTATGAAGTAATAATAAATATCATTTGCCAAAGATTTATAAGACGATAAAAACGAAAAAGACAATACGGAAATCCTTAAAATGACTGAAGAAAAAATCAGTAAGACTGAAAAGAATAATAAATAATGTCAAGAATAAACGCACTTTCAAATTTCAGAAAAGATAACAATATTTTCTTTTTAGACTTGGAGTTACAAACCTTTCGCAATTATGCAAAGTTTGTCGAAGACCATTTTGATAGTTCCTTGACTAATCACGAAAAGGAATATACTGAAATAATGAAGAAAATTGAAGCTGAACCTAAAAAGTATGCGGATGAATATTTAAATCGTTTACAAGATACATTGGTTGAAAAGGTTATCGAGATTGATAGGGATTTTGTACAAAGTTTTAGGGCTTCAATGATTACACAATTGTTTTCTTTGATAGAACGGACTATTCAAGACGTGTGTAATTCTTATTGTTTAATGCATAATAAAGAGTTTGGTTTGGATGATTTACGTGGTAATAGTGAATTTGAAAAAGCAAAGTTGTTTTTAACAAGAGCTGCTAAAGTTGATATTAAAGAATTAGAACCTCATTGGTCATATATAAATAATTTAAGGAGAGTGAGAAATTGTATTGTACACAATAACAGTACAGTATTTGGTGATGAAATTAGAAAATATAATACTCTAAAATCCTTTTCTAAAGGAAGATATATTTTATTGGAGAAAGATAGGGATATTGTTTATTACAACTTGATATTTGACAACAAGAATTTTATTAATGAAATCATTGAAAATATATTAGGTCTATTTGAAAAACTTGAAAAGTACAATGTCTATTTATAACCTATAATCACTCATATATGTAAATACAAAAACACCTCATTATTTATGCAAGAACACTTAAAGACGAACATACTCAATTTTAAATGGCCAAGTAGTACACCTGTCATATATCTATCGTTAGAAGATATAGAAGGTAGCCATCCAATCCATAGATCAAAGTTTTCAAAGCAGGTAAAAGAGGCGTTTCCAGATACAGATTTATCAAGTTTAGAACATATTTTCACCACATTTACCCAAGAAATACCCAATGCCCCAAGTATCAAAATAAATTTAATAAAGGATAAAGAACTACGCATATACAAACAATTCCTTAAACACCAATTAAAAACCTACTTTTTAGAAAAGGGTTACATCGTGGTCAAAAACTTTGTACGTGATGTACAGGTTTGGATGCCTTCAAAAAAAGGAAATACAGCAGACTATAATTTATACTATAAATTCTCATTCAAAATACTGTTTGCAACACTAACAGACTTACCAGAACTTGTGGTATCGTATGATGGTACGTCAAAAGTCCTCACAAAATCAGTTAAGGATATTGAGGAAACAGAGTACATTAAGCGTTGTGTGTATGGTCAAAAAACGTTTAATTATCAAATGAACCTCGATACAGAGGACAAAGAAGAGTTTTACAATAGCATAGAATTTGGTAAAGCCTTTCCAATATTCAATTTACAATTGGCAAGAGCCTTAAACATCCCTATTGAAGAACCAGACAGGCCAAAGAACAGATACCAAAAGTATGTAGCACTCATCACTACTTTTGCTAAAAACTACTTGTTTACAGAAGAATTTAAAGCCTTGTTTCCTTTTAAGCAAGATGCCTTTATAGATGTTCCTGGCAATCGCATCAATCACATTAACCCCAACTTGGGCTTATTAGAATTTGGTAAAGACCAATATGGTAACAAAAGAACCCATTTAGTGCCTAAAAAGGCAATGAACATTCTAAACCCTTACAGACGCCCAAGCAATCAAAATATCAAGATATTTTTCATTTGCCATACC
>PALG01000009.1 GCA_002707025.1 Flavobacteriaceae bacterium
AACCAGAACTAATCACAAACAAGATAGGCCCCTATATATAGGGGCCTATCTTGTTTGTGATTAGTTCTGGTTTCACCTTTTCAGGGTAAAGTGTCCTGTGAACTCTTTTCGTTGCTGGTTTTCGGAGTACTCGACCCTGAACCAGTAGTCGCTGGAGGGCATTGGCGCGCCGTTGTAGTTCCCGTCCCATCCGTTCCCTGTAGGGCTGATCTGCTTGAGGAGCTTCCCGTTGCGGTCGAAGATGTATATCCTTGCGGCGGGGTCTGCCTGTGCGATTCCTATGATGTTCCATGTGTCGTGGTACCCGTCCCCGTTGGGGGTCATGAACCTAGGGTAGTCGACGATCCCGACCTCAATGGTGACGCTGCCGCACCCGTTGGCGTCACTGATGGTNACGGTGTGCCCTCCGGGCTCGACCCCNGTAAAGGTCGGGCTGTCCTGGAANGGCCCGTTGTCGAGCTGGAACACGTACTGTCCGGGCCCCTCCGCGGTGACCTCTATGACGTGCTCCCCCGCGAAGGCCCCGCTGGTGGCGGTGGCTCCGTACTGCACGGGGGGCGATGAGATCGTCACGGTTGCCGTTGCGGTGGCCTGGCACCCGGTCTCGGCCTCGGTGACGGTGACGGAGTACTGCCCCGGCACCAGTGCGGTCACCGCGGGCCCTACCTCGTTGGGCATGGGCTGCCCGTCGATCCCCCACAGGAAGGTGTACCTATCGGGGTCCAGCCCGGTGTCGAGCAGTGGCGGCGAGGGGTCCCCCGCCGTCTCGGGCACGGGGTCCCCGTTGGCGTCCACGCAGATCCTGTACTGTTCNAGCAGCTGCGGCCTTGGCAGGAGCTCGACCTTCAGGGTCACCGGCACGGTGCTGTAGCAGGGCTGTGCGTCGTCCGGGTCGACGGTGTTCTCGACCCTTGCGTAGATGACCTGCGGGTTCGCGATGTTGGCGTAGATGTCCGGCAGCGGGTTCTCCCCGGTCTCGGCGTCGCCCGGTGTCTCGTGGAAGGTGATCAGGAACTGCAGTGGGTCCTGCCCCCCGAGTATCTGCTGCTGCAGGGCCTCGGCCTGTGGGTCGAGGTCGGTCTGGGTGGCCCCTACCTTCAGGGTGAAGGCCCCGGTCCCGTCGTTATCGCCCTGGTTGTCGCATATGACGTAGGGCTCGGGCCCATTGGCCTGTGCGCCCTCCTTTACGGTGAGCTCGAAGGAGAGCGTGTACTCCCCGCTCCCCTGTGGGTCCTCGGTACTGGCGGCGTAGCNCCCGGTCTCGAGGTTCTCGATGCCCACGTAGAGGGTCGTCCCCCCGGTGCCGAAGGCATAGGGCGTGTCCTTTGCCAGGTCCTGTGAGTAGTCGCCCGCCTGTGCCGCGGCCAGGTCCTCGAAGTAGTGTACCTCGAAGTCCCCCTCCGGGTCCTGCAGGGCCAGTACCTCCTGGTCCTTTACCTGCAGGAGTATGGTCTCGTCGGCCCCGGTGAAGGGGACCTGGCACTCGGTCACGTCGGTGATCTCCACGGTGTCGTCGGGCAGCGGGCTGACCACCAGCTGGAGCGGCACCACGGCGTAGCACGGCAGCTCTGCCGGCGGGGTTTCCTTGGTGACCCTTGCGTATACGGTCTGCTGGAAGGGCACGGTGTTGGCATAGGGCGAGGCCAGTGCGTCTGCGGGGTCCCCGGCCTCGGCCAGGGCCTGCGTTCCGTAGTANGCCACCGAGGACCCGTTCTCCCCGTCGAGGATGTCGGCGTCGGCCAGGGTGAGGTCGAAGAAGGAGAGCCCGTCCCCGGTATCGGTGTCGTCGTCCTGCCCGTCGCCGTCGACGTCCCCGGCGTCACCGTCGCAGACCAGCAGGTCCGCGGGCTGTTCGTTGGGCGTGGGGGCGGCCACGACCCTTATGGTGAGCACGGTGTCCACGTAGCAGTCGCCGTCGAGGACCCTTACGGGCAGTGGCTGCGGGTTCTGTATGTTCTGGTAGGCGGTCGGGTCCGCTATGGGGTCCCCGTTGGCCAGGTCCGCCGGCGTGGCGTAGAAGGCCAGGGAATAGGAGAGGTTGCCCCCCGTGATGTCCCCCGCGGCCTGGGTAAGGTCGAAGGTGGCCGTCAGCAGCGCCCCCTCGAGGCCCTGCTGGCACTCGGTGATTCCGAAGGGCCCCTGCCCGAGCACGGGCAGCGGGCCCACGGTGAGCTCGAATGGCGTTATCCTGGCGCACCCCGTCGCGCTGTTCCCGACCCTTGCCCATATGGTCTGCCCCGTGCTGGGGAAGGCCGTTGCCGGGTCTATGGCGTTCTGCGGCACCTCCGCGTCGGCCAGGGAGGTGTGGTAGCTCACGGAAAAATCGGCCGCGGGCTGGTTGTCCCCGATGGCGGGGCCGTCGTTGAGGGTCAGGTCGAAGATGGCGGTGCCGTCATAGTCGTCGTCGCAGGCGGAAAGGTCCCCGAAGCCCTCCCCGGGCGGTAGGGGCAGGAGCTCCACCACCAGCTGGAGCGGCACCACGGAATGGCAGGGGTTGACCCCCGGCGGGGTGTCCCTGGTGACCCTTGCGTACACGGTCTGCTGGAAGGGGACGATGTTGGCGTAGGGCGAGGCCAGTGCGTCTGCGGGGTCGCCCGCCTGCGCGCCCAGTGCCGTCTCGTAGTAGGCCACCGTCACGTCGGGCTCGCCGTTGGCGATCTCGGCGTCCTTGGAGGCCAGGTCGAACATGTCGTAGANCCCGTCGTTGTCGTCGTCACAGGCCACCAGCGGTGCCGGTTCGGCCGGGGCGGGGTTGGGCTCGACGGTGATCAGGAAGCTGGAGGTGGCCGGGCACCCCTCGGCGTTGGTCACCGTCACGAATATCTGCTGTACCGGCGAGGCCTCGTTCTGGTAGGCCCCGGGGTCCGTTATCGGGTCGTCCGCCGCCTGCTGTGCGGCACTGGCATAGTAGGCCACCCCGGGCTCCCCGTTGGGGTTCACCACGGGCCCGTTGACGGTCAGGTCGAAGGTGGAGAGCCCGTCGAATCGGTCCCCGCTGGCCTCGTCGTCGCACTCGAACAGGTCGTTGCCGGGCGCGGCGGTGGGGAATGCCCCCACCACGAGCTCGAAGGGCGTTACCCTGGCGCACCCCGTCGCGGTGGACTCGAGCCTGGCCCATACGGTCTGCCCCGCGCTGGGGAAGGCCGTGGCGGGGTCTATGGCGTTCTGCGGCACCTCCGCGTCGGCCAGGGAGGTGTAATAGGTCACGGGCACGAACCCCGCGGGGTCCTGCGCCCCGTAGACCCCCGCGTCCTGGAGGGTCAGGTCGAAGGTGGCGGTGCCGTCGCCGTCACCGTCGCATTCCAGCATGGGGTCCCGGAACTCCGGTGCCACGGGGGCATCGGGAAGGGCCACCACCACCAGTTCCAGGGGCACCACCGTATAGCAGGGCAGGACCCCCGGCGGGGTGTCCCTGGTGACCCTTGCGTACACGGTCTGGGAGCCGGGCACGGTATTGGTGTAGGGCGGCACGATCTCCGTCCCGGGGACCCCCCCCTCGGCCAGCGCCGGTGTCTCGTAGTAGGCCACCGACACGTCGGGCTCGGAGGCGATGATCTCGGCGTCCCTCACGGTGGGGTCGAACCCGCTGGCGATCCCGTTGTCGAAGTCGCCGGTGGTGTCCGCGTTGTCGCAGAGCTCTATGGGGTCCGGCGATGCGTTGGGGGTCGGGTTGGGCAGCACCGTCAGGGTGAGGGTCACCAGGGTGCGGCACCCGAACTGGCTCTCCACCCTCCCGATGACCGTCTGGGGGGTGGCGGTGTTCTGGTAGGCCGTGGGGTCCGCTATGGGCAGTCCGGCCGCCTCGTCGGCCGGCGTCTCGAACCAGGTCACCGTGAGGCCCGGGAGCCCGCCGGTGGCCGCCGGGTCCTGGGCGGTCAGGTCGAAGGTGGAGACCCCGTCGTCCGGGGCGCTCCCGCCCACCTGGTCGTCACAGAGGAACATCTGGAAGGGCCCCAGGTCCTCCGGGTTGGGGTCCACGATCAGCTCCAGGGGCACGATGTCGTAGCACCCCTGCGTCCCGTTGTTGGGCGAGGTGCTCAGCCCGTTGCCCACCACCAGCACGTACACCGTCTGGGGGTTGGAGGTGTTCAGGAAGGCCGTCGGCACGGCAATGGCCTGGGAGAAGTCCGGGCTGGACAGCGCCGCGTCACCGGCCACCACCGCGTCGGCCATGTCCACGTACCAGTACAGGTCGTAGAGGGCCGGGTCCAGGCCGCCCAGCACCCCGGGGGCCGATACCGTCAGGTCGAAGAAGGTGAAGCCGTCCGCCACCGCGTCGTCGCAGAGGCGAAGGGGCGCAGGGGTCGAGGCCACGGGGGAGTCCCTCACCTCAAGGGCCAGGGGCGCCACCCCGTAGCAGCTGCTCGCGGGGCTCTCCACACGGGCCCAGACACCGCCCGTCCCGTAGGCGGGGTCCGAGGGGTCCGTCACCGGGACGTCGCTGTAGGGCGCGTCGTTCGTGTAGGGGGACGACAGCGGGAGGGAACCCGACTGGGCGTCCAGCAGCGTCCCGTGGTAGGTCACCACAAGGCTCCCGTCGCCAAGGGTGATGTCCCCGTCCGCAAGCGTAAGGTCGAAATCCGCAAAACCGTCGTTGTCAACGTCGCAGACAACCAAGGGGTCTGGAGTTTGATTGATCGGTGGTGTCTCATTGACAATAATATTTACAGTAGTTGTACTGTAGCAGGTTATGAAATTGCTATACTCAAGGTTTTCCATTCTAATGTAAATTGTTTGACCAGGGACTGGCACATTGTATGGAATCGGTAGAGCATCTATATCTGCATCGGCATCCGCTTGACTATCGTGGTATGTAATTTCATAATTTATCGCCGGCTCACCATTCAGTACAAAAGAATTGAATTCAAAAGGTAGGTCTACTGGTTCAGAGCCATTTTCATCTTGATCACAAATTTCAAAATCTGGAACATTTCCAGAGAGGGCTGTTGGAAAATAAAGTTCAAATTGCGTAAGATCGTAACAAATCCCTAGTTGTCCTTCAATTCTAGCATAAATAGTCTGAGGAAAAGGAGGAATCATCGCATAGGTCATTGGATTAGGAATATCGCTTGTTCCATTGTCACTATCTATAAATGTTTCATGGTAGGATATGTTAAATAGAGCAGGATCTTGTCCGCCAAGTATTATGGCATCATTTTGGGTAAGGTCAAATATGGCAGGGTTTACGCCATCATTACACTCATAAAGATCCATGGCTTGATTTGCTACTGGTTGGGGGTTAAAGTGTACTTCGATTTCGTCGGTCACAAAACAAATACCTTCAAATCCTTCAACCACATAGGTTCCATCAGTATTAACAATTAGAGTTGAATTAGTTTCACCCGGTAATAAAACACCATTTCTATACCATTGCCATATAAAATTAGGGTTTGAAATACCTGTATCTAATGTTTCAGGAGTTCCAATACAACCTTCTACATCTGGGCCAAGGTCGAGGCCAGATTGTGTAAGGTCGATCGTTATAGTGTCCGTGTTATTTTCTTCGTTAGTTTCAGCTACAATTCCAGTTCCATCACCGATATCGTCTACTGATGCTACTAAATTAAATACCACAGGAGTTCCTACAGGAATATTCAGGATAATTCCCCCACTTTCGGAACCTCCAATAGGAATTTCATTAACCGTTTGGGTTTGCCCAGCTAAAATGCCGTCGGCATAAAATGCTATAGGAGTTCCGGCAGGTAATGGTGCGGTACTATTGACATTGAATACCGTATAATCAACATTCATGTTATTGGCATTTTCACAAACGATACCTGTTCCATCTATAGTGATAGTTGCATCTGGTAATTCTGAATTCACTACAGTGATAAGGTTATTCACCATCACAAAATCCTGACTTGAGGTAAGTTGAATAAAAATGCTTGTATCTCCGGGCATCACGATATTTTCCAACGAATAAAAATCCAAATCCATATTGAAGTTTGTATTGGAATTGGTATACGTGTTAGTTCCGTTAAAGGCATTATTCCCAGGGTTAAGAGGAGGGTTGTCGATTAATGTTCCATTAATCAAAAGTGTTTCGTTGTTTGCGATGGTTTCGTCACCTTCCCAAGCTAGAAAGCCAATTTTGGACAAGTCGTCTGAAGCCGCTTCAATATTTGTTAAAGTAATATCTAAAGAGGGGTTATTTGCTGAAACAAATTCGAGTCCGTCGAAGAGACTGACCTGGTTTTGGGTAAGTGCAGGGTCTTCGTATATGATGTACATTGCCCAACCAGCAAAGTCTGTCCCGTTGTTGCAAGCACCGGTGGCCGGTAGATTGATGTCTAGGTTTGCGAAAGTGTAAGTTCCATTTCCCGTAGGGGCTACGATATTTGTAACTTCGGCATAGGCTGAAAAATATTCTATACCAGTTCCGGCAGTTAAATGAAAATCCCTAGTAGCAGTAACGGGGACTCCATTAAGAGTGACATTATAATCGCCTCCAGTAGAATCTGTCCATGGCCCTGCCCAATAGAGGTGTGCTGACAATATGGTTTCTGTGGGGCCTAAATTTAAATCGGCACTACTGCTTAACATCAAGGCACATGGATTAGGGGATGCGTTTAATGTGTTTCCAACAGCGGTAAAATCGTATTGCCCGTTGAATTGTTCAAACAATTGAACGGGTTGTGCGCTTAGGAATAAAGGGAATAAAAGGGCGAAGAGTAGTATTTTTTTCATAATGGTTTGGCTATAAACGTGTGAATTTAAGAAAATTTTATCACCTTACTTGGCTAAAAATTAAAAAATAAGCGCAACTTTTCATAGCAATACACTAATACGTATCTTTGCACTTTGCATTTAAAACTATGGATTTAGAAAAACAGATAAAAGAAATTGAGGCTTTGGGAAATGAACACATTGGCACATCTCCCGAAACTCCTCTTAGACCCGATGCTTTTGAGAAAAGCGATATGGAGAAAATTGCCTTAATCAAAAAAGATGTAGAGCGTATATTAGAAACTCTGGGGATGGACCTTACCGATGATAGTTTAAAAGGAACACCCAATCGGGTTGCAAAAATGTTCGTTCAAGAAATTTTTGGGGGTCTCCATCCGGATAGAAAACCAAAAGCTTCTACTTTTGAAAACAAGTACAAGTATGGTGAAATGTTGGTGGAAAAAAACATCACTTTGTATTCGACTTGTGAACATCATTTGTTACCTATCGTAGGAAAGGCACATATTGCATATATTTCGAACGGTACTGTCGTAGGGCTTTCCAAAATGAATCGAGTGGTCGATTATTTCGCCAAGCGCCCTCAAGTACAAGAACGTTTAACTATGCAGGTTGTGAAAGAACTTCAGCAAATTCTGGGAACTGAAGACGTAGCTTGCGTAATTGATGCTAAGCACCTATGTGTAAATTCGCGTGGAATACGGGATATCGATAGTAGTACCGTAACGAGTGAGTTTGGGGGTCAATTTAAGAACCCAGAGGTGCGCCGCGAATTTTTAGATTATATCAAACTTGAAACCGAATTTTAATTTTCCGAAGTATATTTTCAATGAAACTTTTCGAACAGCAAGAACTATTAATTTATAATTCCCTTTCCAAAGAAAAGGAGAAATTTTCCCCAATAAATGAAGGTGCCGTAGGGATGTATGTGTGTGGCCCTACAGTGTATAGTAATGTTCACCTAGGGAATTGCCGTACGTTTTTGTCGTTCGATTTAGTATTTCGATACCTTAAGCATTTAGGATATAAAGTGCGTTATGTTCGAAATATTACCGACGCAGGACACTTGGAGAATGATGCGGATGAAGGGGAAGATCGTATCGCTAAAAAAGCTCGAATTGAATCTATCGAGCCCATGGAAGTGGTACAGCGGTATACGGTCGATTTTCATACGGTTATGAATGCTTTTAATGCCCTTCCTCCTAGTATTGAGCCTACTGCTACAGGGCATATTATTGAACAAATTGAAATTGTAAAAAAAATCCTTTCTGAAGGGTATGCCTACGAAAAAAATGGCTCGGTGTATTTTGATGTCCTAAAGTTCAATGAAGATCATGCTTATGGAAAATTAAGTGGAAGGCAGTTGGAGGATATGGTAGCCAATACCCGGGAACTTGCTGCGCAGAGCGATAAGAAGAATCCGCAGGACTTTGCACTTTGGAAGAAAGCCGAACCGCAACATATTATGCGTTGGCCTTCTCCTTGGAGTGATGGTTTTCCAGGTTGGCATTTGGAGTGTACCGCAATGAGCACTAAATATTTAGGAAGTAACTTTGACATCCATGGTGGTGGAATGGACTTGAAATTTCCGCATCACGAATGTGAAATCGCTCAAGCTGAAGCCAGTAATCATCAGAGTCCGGTGAATGTTTGGATGCATGCCAATATGTTGACCCTTAACGGGAAGAAGATGGCGAAATCTACCGGGAATAATATTTTACCTAACGAACTTTTCAGTGGAGACAATGATATTTTAAGTAAGCCTTTTTCTCCTGTGGTAGCAAAGTTTTTTATGTATCAAGCACATTACCGCAGTATTCTGGATTTTTCCAATTCGGCTTTGGAAGCTTCCGAAAAAGGATTTTTCAGGCTAATGGATGCTTACCGAAGTCTTTCGGGTATAGAGGTTTCAGAAACTACCAACTTCAATATAGGCGAATGGCGCCAATCTTGTTACGATGCCATGAATGATGATTTCAATAGTCCGGTGCTCATCGCACAACTTTTTGAAGCCACTAAATTTATCAACTTGTTGAAAGAAGGGAAAGCTACCATTACGAAAGGAGACCTGGGAACGCTTCAGTCTACGATGCATGATTTTCTTTTTGAGGTAATGGGATTGGTAGATGTTTCAGTGTCTGACAATCAGGATGGGAATAAACTTTCCGAAGCGGTTGAGATTCTTATTGAGCTTCGAAATCAGGCTCGGGCTAATAAAGATTTTGCTACCAGCGATCAAATACGGGACCAACTTTTGGAAGCAGGTATTCAATTAAAGGATGGGAAAGACGGTACAACTTATTCCTTAAATTAGGTTTTCATGAAATATCTGTTGATATATCCTTTTCTAATGCTTATTTGGGTATATCAGAAAGTGATATCCCCTTTATTTCCTGCTACTTGCAGATATACGCCTACTTGTTCGCATTATTCGGTAACGGCCCTAAAAAGATTTGGCTTATGGAAAGGTGGTTGGTTGGCTGTTAAAAGAATAAGTAGTTGTCATCCCTGGGGTGGAAGTGGTTATGATCCTGTTCCTGAAAAAGAAAGAAAGAATTAACAATTAAGTTTTATGGGTTTTCTATCTTTACCCATATTTATGGAAATATGATGCATTTTTTAAGTTTTACCTGGGATCCTTCTGAAGGACTAGATCTAGGGTTTTATACACTACAATACTACAGTTTGATGTTTGTGATTGCCTTCCTTTGCGGGTGGTTTATCATGAAAAGTATTTATAAAAGGGAAGGGATTTCCTTGGAAAAATTGGACAGTCTTTTCATATATATGGTGCTGGCAATTTTAATTGGGGCGCGTTTGGGGCACGTTATTTTTTACCAACCCGAATTATTCAAGGAAGATTTTTTCTCTGTATTCTTGCCTTTCAGTTTTAAAAATGGAGTAGAATTTACAGGTTTCCGAGGTTTGGCCAGTCATGGAGCGGCTCTTGGAATCATTATTGCCATGTTCCTTTACAATAAAAAGGTGTTGAAAAAGCCCATTCTTTGGATTTTTGACCGTATCATCATTCCAGTAGCAATAGGGGGTGTTTTTGTTCGATTTGGGAACTTTATGAACTCAGAAATTGTTGGTCATCCCACAGGTACCGATTACGGAGTTATTTTTGCGAATCTGGGAGAAGATTTTCCGAGGCACCCAGCCCAATTGTATGAGGCGGTTGGGTATTTAGTTTTGTTTGGAATTCTTTGGTATATTTATTGGAAGACCGAAAAACGCAAACAATTAGGGTACATTTTCGGATTGTTTTTAATCTTGCTATGGACCATTCGGTTTGTTGCTGAGTTTTTCAAAAAGAGTCAAGGAGGGTTTGAGGACTCTTTAGGAAATATACTTACCACTGGACAATGGCTAAGTATCCCGTTTATTATCTTAGGGGTTTATTTAATGATGAAATCTTCAAAAAAGGTCTATACCGAATGAAAAAGCTTGTTTTTTTAATCGCAAGTATACTTGTTGCGGTTTCTTTTGGTTGTAAAGAAAAACCGGAAAGTAAAGAGGTGCTTACCAAGGAAGTCATCTTCAAGAAAGAAGGGGAGCTTCAGTTAAAAAAGGCTTCCAGCGATTCGGTATTGGTTTCCTTGGAAATTGAAATTGCAGAGGATGAATACGAAACCCAAACGGGTTTGATGTACCGAAAGGAAATGCAAAAAAATCGTGGGATGCTATTCATTTTTGAAGCGGAAACCCCACGAAGTTTTTATATGAAGAACACCGAATTTCCTTTGGATATTATTTTTCTGAACGCTTCAAATGAAGTAGTGAGTATTCAGAAAAATGCCCAGCCTTTCGATCAAACCAGTTTGCCTTCCGAAGGCCCTGCTAAATATGTGTTGGAAGTGAATGCAGGAATGACCAACTTATGGAATTTGGAAAAAGGTGATTTGATGGATTTCCGCAGAACTGACTAAAGGTTTAAGCCAAAACTAACGATGAAGTTTTGAGCGACATTTTCTACTGAAACCGTGTCTACCAATCCATAACTGTAGTAACTTCTTTGTGAATCCTGTTGGCTACGCGCATAGGCCAAATCAATAAAGTAATCCCCAAAGTTATATCCTAGCCCAAGGGAGAAACCTTCACGGTTGCTCATAATAGTGTCGTCCTTGTAAGGGCTTCCTTCAATAAATCCACCACCCCGAAGGCTTACATTTTTAAATCTGTATTCTCCTCCCAGTCTAAAAGTGGAAGCGGCCGTTAAATTATTTTCTATTACTGAATTCAAAGAGGAAAAATAGGGGTCGTTGGAAGGTCTAAACTTAAGATTCCCATAATCCTTCATGGAATAATCGAAACTTATAAGCCCGTCCTTTCCAAAAATATAAGCTGCGCTAACGCTATATTTTCCGGGGGTGGTTAATCGGTAATCGGGATAGATGTTTATAATCCTTGGGGCTACTTCGGTAAAAATATCTTCTCCATTTTCCACTCTAGAGGTATTTAAGTATTGAGTGGTTTCTTCGGTGATGGTATACCAAGTGGGGGTGTCGTAAGTAAACCCTAACCTTAGATTGTTTTCTATCTTTCCAATAATCCCCAATTGTGCAGAAAACCCAGATCCAATAACATTCAAGGAATTATCAAAATTGACCCTCTTTACCGAACTGTTGTTGTTTGAATTAGCTTCCGTTAAATAAGTTGCTTGGCGGTAATCAATAATGTGTGAATTAAGGTTTATTCCAAAATAGAGGTTGTCTCCATATTGTGAACTAATATTGAAAGTATATTTTCCCTGTGCGCCATCACTTATAAAGGCAAAATCCTTTGCAAAGGAACCTGAGCCGGTATTGGAGACATATTGGTTGTTACTATTTCCTTGAGGGTCTATAATATAACCTTGGTATCCAAGAAAAGCGTTTTGTGCTGCTGTTCCTTCTGTCTCCCCCAAAAAGGAATAAAGGTCTGCAATGGTTTCACCATTTAAAAGCTGAAGCAAATCCAGTGGGACGCCTGCAGCTTGCGCAGTAAAAAAACTCCCCACGGTAGCATTGGAAGAACCTCTCGTGTAAAGCTCGTTTTCAAAATTATTCTGGGAATGATACGCCACACCTAATGTGAATTTCTTCCATTTGGATTCTTCGTTGGGGTTCGAGAAAACAAAAGTGGCTCCCGCGTTGCCAATAATAAAATCTGAATTGCCTACCTCTTCTTGAATGTTAGAAAGAGCGGCAGTGTTAGAGAAATGATCGACGGCCAAGCTAAAAGTGGCATTATTCTTTAGGAAAATAGCACTTCCGGCTGGGTTTATGGTGAATCCTGATACATCACCCCCAAGAGCGCCAAAAGCACCACTTAAAGCAGTAAATCTAGCTGTACCCGATAAGTTTTCCTGTCCATAGCGAAGGGCATCGTTGATGTTTTGCCCTACTGCTGGGAAACCCAAGGAGAGCAATAATAGGTATGTATATAGTTTTTTCATAACAATTTGAATCAATGGTTTAAAAAAAGGAGCTGAAGCTCCTTTTTGGTATTGTAAATAGGATGTTATCCTCGGCCACCGCCGCGTCTTCCTCCTCCACCTCGGGAACCACTGCTTCTTGAGGATCCACCTCCGCTTCTGAAAGATCCAGAGCTTCTGCTGCTAGAAGGGCGTGAGAAACCACTAGATCGATTGGATCTTGAGTTTCTATTGATGGTAGAGTTATTATTTCTACGGGCATTGTTCGGCCTTATGGTTCTTGTGTTATTTCGAATGGTTCTGGAATTTCTAACATTCCTAGAGTTCCTTATAGAACGGGTGTTGGTTCGATTATTAGATCGATTGTAGCGTGAATTATTGGATCTGCGATTGTATTCAGATCGGTTGTAGCTACTTCTCCCGTTCGTATTGTACCTCCCGCTACTTCTTCCGCTGTAATAATCCTGATTGCTTCTTCCGCGGTTATAGTGGTAAGCATATCCGTTGTGGTAATTGTTGTATGGATAATAATAACCTCCATAGTAAGGAGAATAGTACCAAGGGTTATACCAACCGTAGTTCCATCCCCAGGCATTCCAACCATAAAATCCTGCACCCCAATAAGGAGAGTTCCAACCCCAGTAGGGATTTCCCCATCCCCAGTGCGAATAGCCCCAATAACCCCAAGGTCTATTCCATCCCCAATAGGTGTTTCCCCAGCCATTATCGTATACGTTTACCGTAATATTACCACCATTTGTACCCCAAGCTCCGTAACCTTCATTGTAGTTATCTTCAATGACCACATAGCCATCTTCATCCATGGTTTCAGTAGTTGTGTAAGCCTCTATATCGGTGAAAATTAAGTCCTCTTCAGGCAATTCCTCCATTTGAGAAGCTTTGGTTCTAAAGTACTGTTGGTAATAGTCGTTTTTGTCGTATTGATTGTCGTACTCAGTTTCAGAAACATATTCGGTGCCAGAATTGTAGATGCCATCGTTATCTGCTGTATTTCGATAAGAACTACAACTAGAAAGCAAAATGGCAACAATTCCCACAGCAAAAAATGTTTTGAATTTTTTAGTGGAAGTTATATTGATTTGCATATCGCAGTATTTAATATTGTTGAACATTATAAAAATAGTTAGTTTTGCCGAGAATAAATAATCTTTAACATAAAGCACAATATTTGTGCCAAATAGACCGATATGGCAAAAAACTTAACCACTAGGCAGGAGGATTACTCAAAATGGTATAATGAATTGGTAATCAAGGCAGATCTTGCTGAAAATTCCGGTGTGAGAGGTTGTATGGTGATTAAACCCTATGGATTTGCCATTTGGGAGAAAATGCAGGCGGAACTGGATAGAATGTTTAAGGAAACGGGGCATCAAAATGCGTATTTTCCCATTTTTATCCCGAAATCCTATTTCAGTAAAGAAGCCAGCCATGTAGATGGTTTTGCCAAAGAGTGTGCGGTAGTGACGCATTATCGACTTAAAAATGATGAAGAAGGGAATGGGATTGTAGTGGATCCTGAAGCAAAGTTAGAAGAGGAGTTGATTGTACGGCCTACTTCAGAAACCATAATTTGGGACACCTATCGCAAATGGATTCAATCGTACCGTGATTTACCTATTTTGGTGAACCAATGGGCGAATGTAGTGCGTTGGGAAATGAGAACACGGTTGTTCTTGCGTACGGCAGAATTTTTATGGCAAGAAGGGCATACCGCCCATGCCACTAAAAAAGAAGCTATCGCTGAAGCCGAACAGATGCTTGATATCTATGCAGACTTTGCCGAAAATTATATGGCCATTCCAGTGGTGAAAGGTTTAAAAACAGAAAGTGAGCGCTTTGCTGGAGCTTTGGAAACCTATTGTATTGAAGCCTTGATGCAAGATGGAAAAGCACTTCAGGCAGGTACTTCACACTTTTTGGGACAGAATTTTGCAAAAGCCTTTGACGTGAAGTTTGCCGACAAGGAAGGCAAGCTGGATTACGTTTGGGCAACCTCTTGGGGGGTGTCCACTCGCTTAATGGGAGCCCTAGTGATGACGCATAGCGATGATAATGGTTTGGTCTTACCACCAAATTTAGCACCAGATCAAGTGGTGATTGTTCCTATTTACAGGAATGAAGAACAGTTTGATGCGGTAAGCGAGGTGGCTCATGAGTTAATGAAAGAACTTAGATCCAAAGGGGTACGGGTGAAGTTTGACAATAGGGATACACACAAACCGGGATGGAAGTTCAATGAGTATGAATTAAAAGGGGTTCCAGTACGTATTGCCATTGGCCCCAAGGATGTTGAAAACGGTACCGTGGAAGTAGCGCGAAGGGATACACTTTCTAAGGAAATGATGCAGCGGGAAGAAGCTTCAGAAGCTATTGAAAAGTTGTTGAAGGAAATTCAGAAGAATTTATTTGCCAAAGCTGCTAATTATAGAGAAAATAATACTACTGAAGTATCCTCTTATAAAGAGTTTAAGGAAGTATTGGAAAGTAAAGGTGGATTTATTTTGGCGCATTGGGACGGTACTCCAGAAACTGAAGAGCAGATTAAAAATGAAACCAAAGCTACAATAAGATGCATCCCTATAGAGGGTGATACTGCTCCTGGAAGCTGCATGGTTACTGGGAAACCGTCTGCTCGAAAGGTGCTTTTTGCAAAAGCCTATTAATTTTTTTAAAAAAAATAATTCAACACTTGTAGCATTTAAAAATTGTTGTATTTTTGCATCCGCAATTTGAAACAATAGGCCCATTCGTCTAGTGGTTAGGACGCAAGGTTTTCATCCTTGAAACAGGAGTTCGATTCTCCTATGGGCTACAAAATTTAAGATTAAGATTATGGCGAATCATAAATCAGCTTTAAAAAGAATTAGAAGCAGCGAAACCAAAAGACTTCTTAACCGTTACCAGCATAAAACGGCTCGTAACACGATTAAGAAGTTAAGGGATATGACCGATAAGAAAGAAGCAGAGAAATTGTATCCAGAAGTTACTTCTATGATCGATAAGTTGGCTAAGAAGAATATTATTCATGCTAACAAAGCTGCTAACTTGAAGTCCAATTTGGCCAAGCACGTAGCGTCGCTATAATTCGATAAAACATTTGTTTACTGAAAAACTCCTTTAACTTTAGTTGAAGGAGTTTTTTTATTAGAGTATGTAAAAATTCAATAAGGTGAATATTCCAATGAGCAAGACAAGAATCAATGAAATTGTTTTGAACCTTTCCTGCGGAATGTAATTCAATATTTTTTTTCCAATGAAAGTTCCCACAAGTCCAATTAAAAACAAAAACGGAATGTATTTCACTTCTTGGTAGGTGATGTACCCATTTTGATAATAGACCACTGTTCTGGAAAAATCAATCATCAAGTCGATAAATGCAGAGGTGGCAATAAACACGCTTTTTTCAAGATTGAAAGCCGCCATGGTTAATCCTCTTATGGCTCCTCCGGTTCCCAAAAGCCCCGCTGTAAACCCTGAAAGCGCTCCACCTAAAATAGATTGTTTTTTTTCAGGTTTTATAATGAGGTTTCGTTTAACCAAAAAAAGAAGGCTTAAGGCAATCAGGAAAACACCTAAAATTACCTCTAAAAAAGTAGTCGCTATTATTTTAGAAAGATACCCCCCTAGAATAACAAATATAACAGAAGGAACACCTATGTAGAGTAGTAAAAACCTGTTGATCCCTTTTTTGAATAGAAAGATTTTGCTCACGTTACTGGAAAGGTGAAAAACGGCGGTAAGTCCAAGAACCGTATAAAAATCGAAATAAAAGTTTCCAATAGGCACAAAAAAAACAGAAGAGCCAAAACCGCCTATGGTTCCTATAATTTCAGCCAAAAGAGCTAAAACCAAAAAGGATTCTTTTACATTCATTGTTGTTGAAATATATGATCTATAGGATAAAGGCTCCAGTTAGTATTGGAATCAATAAATGTTTCAATAATTGCTGCATGGCTCGCCCCCAATAAGACCATGATTTTATCATCTTCTGTAGTCGTCATTTTTTGAATCAACGACCACATATATAAATTTCTTTTATACCATTCAGCGGTTAAGTAAGGTCCAATAAAATTATCCTCATTTCCAGCCTTTAGGGGGAGCTCATTGTGAAACCTATTAGAAAGTTTCTTTAGGTCTTCAGTGTTCAAATAGCGAAGTAATTCCCTTAGCGAGGCACCTTGGGCAATTTTCTCATCAAAAACATTTACAAAACTTTGGATCCCATTTTCAATTTCCTTTTGAAGGTTTTCTTGTTTTCTTTCTGAAATTACCTGCATTAAACTATCAAAAGGGAATTCGGTTTTATTGTAGTCTACGGCGTAAACCTTATCATGATCACTTGCTTTTGCAATTCGAAATGCCCATTGAAAAATCTCATTTTTTTTGTAAAAGTCGCTTAAGCTCCCTTGCTGAAAATAGGTTCCTTCTTTGTATATGTTATATAAAGAATCCAGCTCTTTTTGTTCATCGTAGGGCCATTCCACAAAAATTTTTGACGGCCCAAAATCTACCACCCTTTGGGTAAGGGCGTCTAATTCTTTTTGGGAATTTTCACCCAGGATATCAAAAGCTTTGGTTTTGGCCACATCGGCTCCTGGATTGTTAAAGTGAAAGGTGCCAATAAGTAAAATTTCTTTGGAAACGGAGTTTGTCTTGTTGGAAGTCAATTTTGTTTCTTCCTCCTTCTTGGAATTGCAGCTTAATAAAACAATACCGATAAGGAAGAAGAAATGGAGTTTCATTTTTTTGGAATTTTAAACGGAACTAAACTACTATAATCCCCGCCATTTCTCGCTACATCCCGAACAATACTAGAGGAAATATGGGAAGCCCCTGGGGAACTAATAATGAATACACTTTCTACTCCCGTAAGCGTGGCGTTGGTCTGGGCAATGGATTTTTCGTAGGAGAAATCCAGCGAATTTCGAAGTCCCCTAAGAATATAGGAAGCCTTTTCAGCTTTACAAAAATCGGCGGTCAATCCATTATAGGTTTTAATTTTGACTTTTGGGTTTCCTTTAAAAGCGTCTTCAATGAAGCTTTTTCTTTGCTCCATCGTCCACATATATTGCTTTTCGGCATTGATGCCGATTGCAACAACGATTTCATCAAAAAGATCCAACCCCCGTTCAATAATGTCTACATGGCCGTTGGTGATGGGATCGAAAGAACCGGGAAATACTGCTTTTTTCATTACTTAAAGATACTATTTTTTGGCGAACGCGTTTTGAATAAGGATGTCAAAAAATTGGGATAGGGTCAATCCTGCTTCGCGAACTTGTTTAGGGATAATACTTTCTGCGGAAAGCCCAGGGGTGGTGTTGGTCTCTATGAAATACGGAACGCCTTGCTGAATGATAAACTCACTACGGGTGACACCCTTCATATTCAAAAGATGGTATATTTTTTTGGCTTCTGCCTGTACAGCATTGGTTTCTTCTTCTGAAATCCTAGCCGGGGTAATTTCTTGGGATTTTCCCAAATATTTTGCTTCGTAATCAAAGAATTCATTTTCTGAGACAATTTCAGTAGGAGGAAAGGCGATCATCTCTCCGTTGTTTTCATAAACCCCTACAGATACTTCGGTACCTACCAAAGCGGTTTCAATAATAATTTGTGGATCTTCAGCAAAGGCTTTCTGCATGGCGGGTTCCATTTCTTCCAAGGTGTTTACTTTGCTTATCCCAAAACTGGAGCCCGCCCGATTGGGCTTTACAAAGCAGGGTAGTCCCACTGTTTTAATGATTTCCTCCAAATTAATATCGCTCCCTTCATTAATGTAATAAGAATTGGCGCATTTTATTCCGAAGTTTTTCAGTACCGACAAACAATCCCTCTTATTAAAACTAAGGGCAGCTTGGTAGAAACCGGTGCTGGTTTGAGGAATCCCTAGGAGTTCCCAATAGGCACCCATGTAACCATCTTCCCCAGGAGTTCCATGGACGGTGTTAAACACTACATTTGGAACAATGGTTTTTTTTCCATCGCTAAAGCTGAAATCTGCCTTGTTTACAGGAAATCGAGTTCCTTCTTTGGAAACATAAAACCATCCCTCTTCCAAAATATGGATGGGAAAGACCTCGTATTTTTCAAGATCTAATGATCCACAAACTATGGAACCACTGTTCAAGGAGATTTCAAATTCACTGGAATAACCTCCCATGGCCACGGCTACTCGTGTTCTTGTCATACCAAACCAATTTTATCTACGTTAACAAAAATATCACTAATACAGTTAAACTTACTAACTTTAGGTTTAGTATTTTTGCTTCTTAACCTTTGACGTATGACTTTTTTGAATTTTCTATTTTCGAAGACCTTTTTAAAACAGCTTTTGTATGCTGTGATAGTCTTGGTCCTACTATGCTTTTTGATTTTATGGTGGTTAAGAATCAGTACCAATCACGGCCAAAAAATCGAAGTCCCGAATTTAGCTAAAATGACCTTACCTCAAGCTGAAGAGGCATTGTCCGATTTGGATTTGAAATACGAAATTATGGACACCACCAATTACAACCCCGATTTTCCTTATAAAACAGTTATTGAGCAAATTCCAAATGCGGGTAAATTTGTAAAAGAAGATCGTAAAATTTACCTTTCCATTAATCGATCGGGTTATCCTATGATCGAAATTCCCCCAGTAGTGGGAAAAACCATGCGCCAAGCCGAACCAACCCTAAAAGCAGTTGGTTTTGAAATTGGAAAAATCCGTTATCGAAAATACATTGCTAAAGATGAGGTTTTGGAAATAAGCCACAAAGGCAAAAGGTTAAGTGCAGGGGATAAGGTTCAAAAAACATCCGTAATTGATGTGGTTCTTGGTGATGGAAAAGGAGGGTTGAACCGGGAAGAAGTGGAAGAAGCAAAAGAAGATTTGAATGTAAATAGCAATGAAGGTGAAGGAGGAAACTAACAATCCTGAGATAGATAATGAAGGGAATGACGATTTATATGAGCACTACCGATTTAAGGCGGACAAGGGGCAGCAACCCTTGCGGGTGGATAAATTCTTAATGAATCGCATTGAGAATGCAACCCGAAACAAAATTCAAAAAGCAGCCAAAGATGGGAGTGTTTATGTAAATGAAACTCCCGTAAAGTCCAACTACAAAGTAAAGGCGAATGATGTGGTTACAGTAATGTTCGAGCATCCACCGTATGAGTTTTTATTGGTCCCAGAGGAAATTCCGTTGGACATTGTTTTTGAAGATGATCAGGTGATAGTAGTTAATAAACCCGCTGGAATGGTGGTGCATCCAGGGCACGGAAACTATAGTGGTACCTTGATCAATGCCTTGGTATATCACTTTGAAAACCTTCCCGAAAATAGTAGTGGCCGCCCCGGATTGGTACATCGAATAGATAAAGATACCAGTGGGTTGCTTGTGGTAGCGAAAACTGAAGAAGCCATGACGCATCTTTCCAAACAGTTTTTTCATAAAACTACCGAGCGCGAATACATTGCTTTAGTATGGGGGGACGTGGCCGAGGATAAGGGAACCATTGAAGGACATATTGGTCGTCACCCTAAAAATAGATTGCAAAATACCGTTTTTGAAGGAGATGATGCCGATGAAAAAGGAAAGCCTGCAGTAACACATTATGAAGTATTGGAACGTCTGGGCTATGTAACTTTGGTATCCTGTAGGTTGGAAACTGGCCGAACACACCAAATTCGTGTGCACTTAAAATATATTGGGCATACGTTATTTAATGATGAGCGGTATGGTGGAAATGATATTTTGAAGGGGACCCACTTCAGTAAGTACAAACAGTTCGTGGAAAATTGTTTCAAGGTGTTGCCCCGGCAAGCTTTACATGCAAGAACCTTGGGGTTTGAGCACCCCACAACGGGCAAATTTATGCGGTTTGAGTCTCCTGTTCCTGAAGATATTGAACAATGCCTCGATAAGTGGCGAAATTATTCAAAACACGCTAAATAAAAAAAAATCGGAGCAAGCGCTCCGATTTTTTTATCTCAATAGTTATTTTTTGATCCATTTGGCCGTATAGGTTCTGTCTCCATTTGAAATATTGACTAAGTATAATCCGCTAGGGAGTTCTTTGAAATTATACATAACTGGAGTATTTTGCTCAAAAACACGTTTTTCGCTAAAAACTTTTTTTCCTTGAAGGGTAAAGAGGCTAATTTCCCCATTTTCAACATCAATAGGCATATTGATTTGAAATATGCCTTCTGAAGGATTGGGAGTTATTTTGAAAGCGGCTTCCAAAAAGTTAGCAGTTCCTAAAATGGTTTCTGGAATTACGAGTCCATCCCTTACATTGCTTCCTTTGTAACCATTCCGTTTAATTTTGGTTTCGTCATAGGGAACATTTAAGTTGTAGGTAGTTACATAAGTAGAATCTATTCCTGCTCCAAAAGTTTGGGTGTAAGAATTTGCGGTTAAATCCATGAGTCCATCATCATCAACATCTCCAATTACAGCGCCATTCAAGAATGTAAAACCTCTTGGGCGTAATGGAAAACCATCAATTTCACCACTTCCGTCAATAGCGTAAGCATGTATATAACCAAAGCCTTCAGGGTCTGTTAAGGTGCTTGGGAAAATTACCTCTAATACTCCGTCATCATTAATATCTGCCATGCTTATAACACCTTCAGTTCCACCATATTTTGAAATTGGGAAATTATCCAGATTGGTTCCATCTGGGGTAAGACCATAAAGTACATCTAATGGGGTGCCGTCACTGCTGGTATTCCGGTCTGAAACAAAAATTTCAAATGTTTCATCATCATCAACATCTAAAACGGTTGCAGGAGAATAAGTCCACCCATTAATTGCAACGGGCCACCCAGGATAGTAGGAAGCGTCGTGATTTAAAACATAGAAACCAGGTGCATCTCCATGGTTTGTACCAATAATTTCCAAGTCTTCATCCCCATCCAAATCGGCTAATATTGGAGATTGGTAGGAATACCTAACAGAAGGATCTGTAAGGGGGAAATTTGGAAAAATCTGTCCCTGATTGTCATAGATTCTCATTCCTGTTGAAGAAGTAGCGATCACCACGTCTTTATTTCCGTCATTATCAACATCTCCAATGGAAGGCGTAAAAGCGGGCGTGGCGTCTACTTGTACAGGCCAGTTACTGTTAAGAGGGGTTCCATCCATGTTAATTGCATGTACATATCCCTCGGTGCTTCCTGCACGCTCACAGGTGATGATATCCAAGGTTCCGTTGCCATCCAAATCGGCTACTGCAGGCGCATTGATCATCCAATGATCTGAGAAATTAAGCGGCCAGCCGGGTAAATCGGTTCCGTTGGCATCTGTTAAATAAATACGGCCAACAGTGGTTGGATAGCCCGTATTAACAATAATTTCCAAACTTCCATTACCGTCAAGGTCTGCTACAGTTGGAGGTAATAAAATGGGGCCTAATACTGTTTTTTCCCAAAGGATACTTCCATCCCCTTCTAAGGCATAAAGGGTGGTGTCAATTCCGTAGAGAATTTCCTCCACGCCATCATTATCAATATCTGCAAGGGTAACACCTCTTGTGTTTTTTACAGTGGGATTAGCGGGTCTGCCAAACCGAGTAATAAAATCTTCAGGGTTTTTTTTCTGTGATTCATTCTGAGGAAATGGGAATTGGACATTCTCCACTTCTATTTGCCCATTTTCTGTTAGCCGGGCTTTCTTACCCAATTGATTCTGAGCTTTTAGGAAGCTGAAATTTAAGAAAACTAGAAGGCAAATTAAAGGTACTTGTTTTTTCATTATTTAGGTTTTAATGGAATTTTTTTAAAAATATCCATTAGCTAAAGGGAACAGCGTTAATAAATTCATAATAATTGGCCGTTCTTGTTAAAAGTTGTTTTTTGATAAAAAATAGGAATAGAAGCATAAATTTTATAAAAACAATGACCGTTTGTTAAATAAAAAATTGCCTTATTTTTGAAAAAACGAATGATATGAAAATTGTAGTTTCTCCTGCCAAGTCAATGGATTACGAAAGTAAGCTGCCCACAGCTAGAGGTACCCAGCCTCAGTTTTTAGAAGAAGCAGAAAAGCTCAACCAAAAACTTTCCAAGAAATCCAAAAAAGCGATAGGCGAACTCATGAGTATTAGTGATAAGTTAGCCGAACTTAATTACCAACGCTATAAAGACTTTAGCACCCCTTTTACCAAACAGAATGCACGTCCGGCAGTCTATGCATTTGCAGGGGATGTGTATCAAGGTTTGGATGCGTATTCCCTTCCGGAGGAAAAAATAGACAAGCTGCAAAATACCTTGCGTATCTTATCTGGAATGTATGGGGTGCTTAGGCCATTAGATTTAATTCAGCCCTACCGATTGGAAATGGGAACCGATCTTACCATTAACCGAAAGAAAAACCTATACGAATTTTGGGGTGATACGCTAACAGAAGCGTTAAATAAGGAATTGAAGGAAGATGAGCTGTTTTTAAATTTGGCAAGTCAAGAATACTTTAAAGCAATTAACCCAAGAAAACTGAAGGTTCCTGTGATTGCTCCAGTGTTTAAGGATTTCAAAAATGGAAAATTAAAAATCATTTCTTTTTATGCCAAAAAGGCGAGGGGTAGCATGGTTCGCTATATCATTGACCATGACATCGATTCTTTGGAAGGAATCCAAGGGTTTGATTATGATGGTTATGGCTTTAGCGAGAAATATACCGAAAATGAAAACGAACCGGTGTTTGTTCGGTAGTGTTTCACCATGTGCATCCATACCCGCCTTTTATTCCTGAAAATGCCACCAAACTTATTGTAGGTACCTTACCTCCCCCTCGGTTTACTGTCGGGAATTTCAAAGAAGGGGATGTGGATTTTTGCTACGGAAGCCGGGACGGTCAGTTATGGCCTATCTTGAATGAAATCTTTCAGTTGGATTTAGTATTTGAAACTTCAGAAGCAGCCATCGTTCAGCGGAAAGAATTTCTGAAGCAAAGGAGAATAGGGATCTGTGACATGGTAGCTTCAGCTAAGAGGGAGAAAATAGATGCGAGCGACTTGGGAATGCAGGATGCGCAGCTTCGTGATTTGATTCAGGTTTTATCTGAAAACCCAACCATACACACTTTATTGTTTACTGGCGGAAACAGCAAAAACGGCCCTGAGTATTTTTTCAGAAAACTTTTAAAGCGATACCATTTAAAACTAGAGGTAGTAAGTAACGAGGTTCCTAGGATTCATGAATTTTTACACCCTGTAACTTCAAAAAAAATTACAACGGTTTCGCTAATAGCCCCTTCAGGAGCGGCAAATAGAGCGGTAGGAAGTTTGAAAACCTACAAAGACCTTAAAAAGAAAAACCCTGAAATGACAACGGTCGATTTCAGGGTGCTTCAATATCGAAATTTCTTTTAATTATTTTTTATTTTGTTGATCGCGAATGGTTTCTGAATCGATGTCAAAATCATTCGTATCTTGATTTACATTTCCCGTAGGATTGGTGGGATTTTTCTGTTCTTTCTTTCGTTCAAATTTCTTATCCATAACATTCAATTTTAATTCCTAAATAAGATAGGAAAAATTGATGTTAAAAACCCCTAAAGGCCTATTAAACCCCTGTTAACGTTAAGGGCGGAAGGTGAAAATCTCCAATGGAGCGTTGTTGCTTACTACGGCAAAGTGTTTTTTTCCATTTATGGTTATTTTCTGAATGTCTTTTGCATCGCTATCAATAAATGGATCATGCTTACTGGAATACTCAAAATTTCCTTTACCATCCCCCAACAAGACATAGCCATAGTTGCTGTCGTAACGTATGGTTTCTACTTCGGCATCATAAATAGCACCTACACCCAATATATCTAGATGCCCGTCCTTGTTAATATCTTCGGCGAGAGTCGCCATCGTTGGTCCAGTTTGGGCAACGTTGGGTAGTTTGTGAATGGCAAAACTTCCATTTCCTTTATTTTCCAGATAGGCAGATTCGAACATATAAACCGTAAGCTTGAAGGCATCCTTCAATTTGTCTTCTCCATAAATATCCTGCATTTCCAAACTGGCAAATTCCTTGTAGGTTTTAATTTTGTCCAATAAGAACGGGTTTTGTTCGCTGCTACATTCCTTTCCTCGAACGGGCACCAACCTTCCGTCGTTTATTTTACTTAAGGCGACATCAAAACTTCCGTTTTCATCAAAATCCTTGGCGTAGATAAATATGGGCTTTTCTTTTTTGGGTTGAAATTTATTGTTCTTTCCAAGGTTTCCTAGTACATAATCTTCATCGCCATCACCATCAAAATCCCCAGCGGTAAGGCTAAACCACCAACCTTCTGTTTTATCAAGTCCTGTAATCCCTTCCGCGTAAGCAAAAGAGCCATTGTTGTTATTGAAAAAAGTAGGTGCCATCCATTCGCCCACAACCATCAAATCTTGATCCCCGTCTCCATCATAATCAGTAAAAATAGCTTCTGAAACCATTCCCATTTCCGAAAGGGAATTATTTTCAGACGTAGCATCCACAAAAGTCCCTCCTTCGTTCTTCAGAAGGAAAGACTTTGGCGGAAGGGGATATTGGGCGGGCACGACATTACCTCCTACAAAAAGATCCATGTCGCCATCATTGTCATAATCGGAAGCAGCAATTGCCTTTCCAGAGCTTAACATTTTAGGAAGGGCATTGGCGTCTTTACTGAAGTTCCCTTTTCCATCATTTAGATACAATCGGTCTTGTAACAACGGACTATCCTTTGGAAGCTCGTACCCTGCACTTACCACGTATAAATCTTGGTCGCCATCTCCGTCCACATCAATAAATAGCGCATTGGCATCTTCATATTTTGCTTCCAATTTCCAGAGATTTTCATTGGTTTTGCTGAAAGTCCCATCCGCATTTTGAAGATAACTCGCAGCAGGGCTTCCAGCGGCGTTTCCTACAAAAATATCTTCCAGACCATCATTGTTTAGATCGGTTGTAATTACAGCTGTTCCTTTTGAAGATTGTTTCTGCGGAATCAATAGCTGAAGGGAAAAATCGTTGAAAGTATTTTCTTGGTGCCTGTAGTCCAAACCTATTTCAGAAGGGTTGAGTGTTTTCTTTGTGGAGTTGTAATGATTAATGGCAAAAGGTTTGGAAGTTGCAGACGCATAATCCAATGTAATTTTTTGATTGATCTTAGGGTTGGAAATCTCTGAAGTTTTCCCGTCGGGCCAAACCACTACCGCTTTGTCAATTTTATCTAAATCCTTAAGCCCAAAGTGTAGGTTTTTCGGAACCGAAGACTGGTACCCTTTGGTAAGGTGGAGTTCCTGAAGTTGTGGTCCCTCTGCGGTTTCGATAATAACTTTTGCGCCAATCCCCAGTGGGTTTTTTTCACTGCCCTTAAGGTGAATGGTAAGATAGTTATTTTGTGCATTATTTCTATACAAACCAATGGGGTGATTGGCATTGCTCACAATAAGGTCTAGGTCGCCATCGTTGTCCAGATCGGCATAGGCAGCACCATTCGAAAAGGAGGGGTCGTTAAGTCCCCATTCCTCAATTTTTTTAGAAAAGGTAAAGTCGCCATTGTTTTGGTAAATATAGTTGTTCAATCTTTCTGAAGGCATTAATTCCAGTACTTCATCCAGCGTCATGGAGACACCTTCCGAATTTAATTTTTTCAGTTTATTTCTGAAGTCCTGGTTGGTATAATCCTTTACCACTCCATTGGAGATAAAAATATCCTTTTGGCCGTCATTGTCGAAATCGGCAATTAAGGGTGCCCAGCTCCAATCGGTTTTAACCACACCACTTAATTGAGAGGTTTCCTTAAACTTTCCATTTCCTAAATTATACTGAAGCATATTGGCCATGTAAGCATGGTGATACCCTACTTTTACCATCGAAAGGAAATTGGAGGTGCTCATGGAGGCCATATTCTCCTTGCTTCTTGCGTAGTTTTCCGCCAGCATGTCAACAGTCATTAAATCTGGATTGAGGTCATTGTTGAGGTCGGCATAGTCAACGCCCATGCTATTGAAGGAAATATGGTTCAATCTCTTTAAAATCTCGTCCTTAAAAGTGCCATCTTGTTGGTTGATATAAAGGTGGTCGGGCTCCAAATAGTCGTTGGCTACATAAATATCCTGCCATCCGTCATTGTTGAAGTCTCCAATAGCAGCGCCAAGCCCCCAAGCCTTGTTGTAAAGTTTGGCTTCGCCCGTAACCTTGGTAAAAGTGATTCCATCATTGCGGTATAATTGATCGCTGGTGGTTTTTTGTATTTGCCTTTGTATTTCACTATTAATTTTGGAGTTATTACTGAAATCGTAGCGATAATTTAACACATAGAGGTCCAAATCGCCATCGTTGTCGTAATCTATAGGGTAGGCTTGTGTGGTAAATCCTGGGTCGTTTACACCCCAAGCGGCACCTTGCTCCGCAAAAGTGCCATCTTGTTGATTCACAAAGAGCAAGTTTCTACGCAAATCGTCACTTACCAGCCCCGCCTTACACACATAAATATCTAGCCATCCATCATTATTAATATCCAACATGGTCACCCCAGTGGAAAAACCTGAAAAATCCTCTGTCTTTGAGGTTGTAGTGATGTCTTCGAACTTAAAATCACCTAAATTTTTATAAAGTTTGTTAGGACCTTGATTTGAAACTAGATACATATCCTCCAATCCATCGTTGTCAATATCTCCCACGGCAACTCCAGCACCAGCATAGATATAGGGATAATTGAGAAAATTAAATTCGAGGGTTTCCTCGACTTTGTTCATAAAATTGATATTGGATGCGTCACTATTAACCTTCGTAAATAGTGTGCCCTTGGGTTCAGTTTTTTTTTGATTATTTATTTCTGAATTATTGTTGCCACAAGCAATAAATAAAAAAAGTGAGACTGTAAGAAAATAATATTTAGTCATAATAGAAAATATGGTGTGTCACAAATATATATTTAAAAAGTTAATTGGAAACTTGGAGGTGTTGGTTAATCCCACTTATTTTTTTCTTAAAGAATAGTTAAAAAATTCTATATTTATGCCTTCGCGAAACCTAACTAAACTAATTATTATATGAAATTCCCTGTTTTAATATTTCTTGTAATTTCTACTCTTTTTTATTCTTGTCAGAAAGTAAAAATTGAGAAGTATCCTATTTCAAATTTGGATACCACTAAAATTTTTACAGCAGTACCCAGTAGCTACTCTGGGATTGAATTCAATAATAAGCTTAATGTGAGTGAATTAATGTCTCCGCTTCAAAATGTTAATGTATATAATGGAGGGGGGGTAGCCGTAGGGGATATCAATAATGACGGCTTGGTAGATATTTTTTTTACGGGAAATCAAGTAGATAATAGGCTTTACTTAAATAAGGATGGGCTCTCTTTTGAAGATATCACGGCCAAAGCCGGGGTGGCGAGCCCAAATTCATGGTGTACGGGAGCCACTATCGTGGATATCAATAATGATGGACTGAATGATATATATGTGTGTCGCAGTTACTATGGTGAGCCTAGTAAGAGAACCAACCAGCTTTTTATTAATAATGGAGATTTAACTTTTACGGAGAGAGCCGAAGAATATGGTTTAAATGATGAAGGTTATAGTATTATGGCTTCTTTTTTTGATTATGATAAAGATGGTTTGTTGGATGTTTTTATAGGTAACCACCCACCGGATCGTTTTTTGAGTTATGAAGAACATTTTCAAAATTGGAGCAATCCAAGATTGGAAACAAGTAATCAATTGTACCGTAATACAGGCAAGAGTTTTTTTCAAAAAACAACGAGTAAAGCTGGGTTGGTAAGTTATGGTTGGACCTTGGGAATGGTTACGGTAGACCTTAATCAAGATAACTGGCCGGATATTTATGTAACCGTAGATCATACAGAGCCAGACCGATTCTATATTAATAATAAGAACGGAACTTTTAGAGAGGCTTCTGTATTTGGTTTTGAACATATGTCGCAATCCAGTATGGGGGTAGATGCGGGCGATATCAATAACGATGGGCTAACCGACCTGATTACTGTTGAAATGTTGGCAGAAGATCCCTATCGAGCCAAAACCCAAATGCAAAACATGGAAGTTGATCGTTTTTGGGATTTTGTTAGAAAAGGACATAATTACCAATACATGAGAAACATGCTGCATGTTAACAATGGAAATGAAACTTTTAGGGAATTGGGACAGATGGCAAAAATTCATAAAACAGATTGGAGCTGGGCCAGTTTATTTATGGATATGGATAATGATGGTTGGCAAGATCTCTATATCTCAAATGGATATTATCGGGATTATTCAGATCAGGATTATCGAATAAGTTATAATGAAAAGATGCAAGAAGCAGATTTGGAAAATAACCAAGGAGAACTCCGTAGATTGCTTGTTTCTCACTCCAAAGATGCAGGTTCAACAAAACTCAAAAATTACGCTTTTAAAAATAATGGAAATTACGGTTTTGAAAACATTTCAGAATTAAGTGGTCTTGATTTTGAAGGGTTTTCGAATGGTGCAGCTTATGCAGATTTTGATAAAGACGGCGACTTGGATTTAGTAGTTAATAATATAGATGACAAGGCATCTTTATACATCAACGGAACGATAGAAAAAGGCGGTAATAACTGGTTGAGAGTAGGCTTGCAATCGGCCCCTAATAATACCAAATTAAACACTAAAGTAACTGTAAAAACAAAGAGTGGTATTCAGTTTAAAGAGCATACGCTCACAAGGGGTTATCAGTCATCCTCTGAAGATGCACTTCACTTCGGAATTGGAAAAGAATCCGATATTGAAGAGATAAAAGTGGTTTGGCCCGATGGTGCATCAGAAACTGTCTCTAATGTTGCGGCTAATTCGGAAATTACATTTTTGTATGAAAATGCGAAAAAGCAACCACTTGAAGAAGTTAAGGAAAGCCCTTTGTTTAGAGATGTTGAAGGAAGATTAGGAATCAATTTTGAGCATCAAGAAAAATACAACGATGATTATGCGGTTCAGGTTCTGTTGCCCCACCAAATGTCCTGTTTTGGTCCTGCCTTGGCAAAAGGGGATGTCAATGGCGATGGTTTGGAGGATGTTTTTCTGGGAGGAGCTCAAGAACAGGTTGGAGCGCTATTTATCCAAGAGGCTAGTGGCGGGTTCTATCGCACTGGAGCATCTTTCTTAGCTGAAGACGGATTTCGGGAGGATCTTGGAGCAGCTTTCTTCGATATTGATAATGATGGGGATTTAGATCTATACGTCACTAGCGGCGGAAATGAAAAGCCTCATAAAGATGTTTATTATACCGATAGATTGTATCTAAATAATGGCGATGGAACCTTTCAGAAATCAGTGAACAGTATTCCAAAAATCACTGAAAGTGGATCCTGCGTGAAACCTTTTGATTTTGATGGTGACGGTGATATGGATCTTTTTCTGGGAAGTAGGCATACTCCAGGAAAATATCCTTTTGCACCAAAATCGTATTTGCTTGAAAATAGAAATGGAAAACTGGTCGATGTTACTTCAGCTAAAGCCCCAGACCTTTCTAGTTTAGGAATGGTGACAGATGCCGTATGGACCGATTTTGATAAAGACGGTCGTCAAGACCTTATAATTGTAGGAGAATGGATGCCTGTTTCGATATTGATCAATAAGAATGGGAATTTTTTAAATGAAACGGAAACCTATGGATTGCTTGCAACAAGAGGATGGTGGAATACGATAGATGTGGCTGATTTTAACGAAGATGGAAATTTAGAGTATGTTTTAGGGAATTTAGGAACCAATTATAAGTACCAAGTTTCAGAAAAGTCTGGATTCCACATATACGGTGGTGACTTTGACAATAATGGTTCGAGTGATATTGTATTGAGTTATGATAAGGGAGACAAACTATTACCGGTGAGGGGGAAACAATGCTCTTCAGAGCAAATTCCTGGACTAAAAAAGATTTTCCCAACTTTCGATTCTTTTGCAAGTGCAACACTTCCCGAAATCTATGGAGACAAGCTGGAAAGTGCCTTGCATTATTCCATAGACACTTTTCATTCCAGTATATTAAAGCAAAATAAAGCTGGGAATTGGATTTTAGAAAATTTGCCTGATGCTGTACAATCGGCCCCCATTAATGATGTGATTATAAAAGACTTTGATGGGGATGGATTTAAGGATATTTTGGCAGCAGGAAATTTATTGGTTTCTGAAGTGGAAACAGGAAGGGCAGATGCAGGTATTGGATGCTTTTTAAAAGGAAGGGAAGATGGATCTTTTCAGGCACAATTCTATAATACAACCGGTTTTTTTGCGAGAGATGACGTAAAAAAACTGGAAACATTAAAAACCAATAACGGCAACTATTTTCTAGTAGTCAGAAACAACGGTCCAGTACAAATAATTAGATAAATGCTGTAAAACTATTGATAAAACATTAACATATTATTATATTTTTTTTTACATTTACCTGATACTAAAATTAATTAATCAAATTAATAACTATGAAAAAACAACTATTCTTCAATTTTTTTGGAGGAATGGATCGTTTAAAGCATTTATACACAATGCTTTTGGCGATATGTTTCTCAAGTATTGTCGCGGCTCAATGTCCCAATGACAATACTCAATTTGGTACGAGTACGCCCACCTGTGATGGGAATACTCAAACTTTAACTTCGTGTATCTTTGGCGGTGAGTATCGCCTGGTAAACTTAGATCCCAATACCGAATACACATTTTCAACATGTTCTGATACTGATTTTGACACTCAGATGACGATTTATGATAATGTGACTGGTGCGGTAGTGGGGTACAATGATGATTTTTGTGGCTTACAGTCGCAAGTAACCTTTACTACAGGGGCATCGCCTAATCCAGTGAGAGTATTGATAGACGAGTTTAATTGTCTATCGAATTCATCTTGTATGACGTTAGACGTTACATGTAATGTCGCTGTTATTGGAGACCCACCAGTATTAATGTGCCCAATGGATATCGTTGTAGACAACAGTCCAGGAGCCTGTGGTGCTACGGTTGGTTTCTCACCACCTTTTGCTACGGATACCGAAGACGGTATCATCGTAAGTACCCAGACAGGAGGGCTTCCTTCGGGTAGTTTGTTCCCTGTTGGGACTAGCGTAGTAGAATTTACAGCAACCGATAGTGATGGTAACAGTACTTCCTGTACGTTTAACGTAATCGTAAATGATGCGGAAGATCCTACGGTAGCTTGTCAAGATATTACGGTAGAGTTGGATGACATGGGTATGTATAGCTTAACTCCTGCTGAAGTGATTGCTTCTTCAAGTGATAACTGTGCAGTAACTGGGGCTAGCTTTGAAGTGCCTTTAACTTTAACGACAGGTCAGGTTCCTTTCAACTTTGACGGAACAGGAATCATCGATACAGATGCCGTTATTGCTGCAGCTCCTAATACTTTTGGAGATGTAACCGTTGCTGTAGAGTATGCTGGTGATTTTGGTGGAACTTTTGAAGCCTTGGTTATTGAAGGTCCTGATGGATCTACAGTTTTAAACGATGCTGTAGCTGGATCGGATTGTACTACGTTTACAGCCTCATTTACTGTGGCTGCTGCAACTTGGAATAACTGGGTAGCAACATATGGTCCAGATTTAACATTCACATCTCAGACAGATACCGATGTGGATAATATTTGTACCGATCAATATTTCCAATTAGACGCTACTTTATCATCTCAATCGTCAACATTAGATCTTACCTGTGCTAACGTAGGTCCTAATAACGTTACTGTTTACGTAACGGATGCTGCTGGAAATACGGCAAATTGTGTAGCTGTGGTAACCGTAGAGGATAATACAGCTCCAGTAATTACTTGTATTGGAGAACCTGCAACTATTACAGGGACTACTACTACCAACCCAGGTATCAATATCGTTGACAATACGACCGTTTCTGCTACTTTTGATGTAACGGATGATGTAACCATCGCCGATCTTGATGTAGCATTAGACATTACGCACACATGGACAGGAGACCTTATCGTAACGTTAGAGTCGCCTACCGGAACTCAAGTAACTATATTTGATGGTAATGCCGATGGTTGTTCTGGAGATAACATTCAGGATACCTATGATGACGAATCTGCAAACGCATTAGATTGTCAGGCAGGTACTCCAGATGCATTCCCATTAGACGATTATATCCCATCCAACCCACTTTCTGCATTTGATGGAGAAGGAACATTGGGAACTTGGACCATCTTTGTTGAAGATGATGCAGGTGGAGATACAGGGGTGTTAAACAGCGTTTCCCTAATTTACTCTTACGACGTAACAGGTGTTCCATTGGATGTGGTTCTTGATGCAAATGGAATGGCTACTATCAACGCTAGTGATTTATTGTTGAGCGTGGATGAGGCTTGTGGATATGTAGTAACTACCGTAGGTACTCCTCCTGTAGCAGGTTCTTTAGGAACACTTTTCAACTCGAATAACGGAGGTAGTACTGGAGGTGCTGTATATTTTGATATAACAGTAGGTCCTGAAGATATTACCATTACCGATTTAGATATTAATACGGCTGAAGCAGGAGCATTCACTATGGATGTTTATACTTTAGTAGGTAGTTATGTAGGTAATGAAGGGGATGCAGGTGCTTGGACGCTTTCTTCTCCATCTTCTGGTACTAGTGCAGGTGATGATAACCCATCCAATGCAGTACTTGATAATCCAATTGCACTTGCCGCTGGTACCACCTATGGTATGGCATTAGTATTGGATGCTTCACACGGACACGAATATTCTGGAACTGGAACAGATCCTGCTCCAGGTAATACAAGTTACTCCAATGCAGATTTAACACTTTCATTAGGTTCTGCAAGTAATGTACCTTTTGATGGTGCTCCATTTACTCCTAGAATTTTTAATGGTAACATTAATTACTTCTCAGGTGGTGGTGCAAGTCCAACTATTGACCTTGATTGTTCAATGCTTGGTGAAAATCAAATTGACATTCAGGTAACTGATGACAGTGGAAATGTTGCAATTTGTACAGCTACTGTTAATGTACTGGACGAGACTTCGCCTATATTGGTTTGCCAGGACATCACCCTTCCCCTAGACGAGAACGGGATGGCGACCATCGAGCCCGAGGACCTATTGGCCGAGGGGCCGACCATCTAC
>PALG01000010.1 GCA_002707025.1 Flavobacteriaceae bacterium
CTCGCTCACGGGGTTCGTCGTCCCATTATGGTTTTTGGTAAATGAAAGGCTGGCAAACTACGTAAGGGGAAGTGGAAAACGCCTCGCTCACAGGGTTCGTCGTCCCATTATGGTTTTTGGTAAATGAAAGGCTGGCAAACTACGTAAGGGGAAGTGGAAAACGCCTCGCTCACGGGGTTCGCTCGGCACCCCTTCGATTTGGGCCAATAAAAAAAGGCAAACTAGCGTTTACCTTTTTTTGCCCCAAATCTACCATGAACTTAACCTACTTATGCTATGGTATGGGTCAAATATAGAAGATAAAATGTAACAGGATTTTAAATTTAGACCAATAACCGCTTTTTTCGTTAAAGAACATAAATTTTTAGAATACCGTAATAATTGGGGATTAAAAATGAGAGTTTCGAAAAAAGAAGGTGCTCTTATTAGGAATAATAACAACTAAAAATAAAAAAGGTAAACGCGAAGTTTACCTTTTTTGCCCCAAATCTTACCATGAACTTAACCTACTTATGCTATGGTATGAAGCAAATGTATGTTAAAAAGTAGAAACTAGATACAGATTTTTCCTACTTTTAGATAAAGCGCTATGTAAACTCGATAAAGTGCGTAAATTGCTTAATAAGCACGCTCTGGATTCCCCTCAAAGAAGTGCACAAATGCCTTGTTTACAACTCTTTTCCCTCCTTTGGTAGGGTAATTTCCGGTAAAGTACCAGTCTCCCAAATTCTTGGGACAAGCTTCATGCAAATCGTCAACCGATTGGAATATTACCTTCACTTCCGCATGAACACTATCTTCTGTAATAATTTCAGAAATCTTATCTGAAATTTCCTCATCACTAAAAGGTGCGTAAAGTTCTTTTACATGATTCACGATTTCTTCTTGATACGGATCTTTTTCTATTTCAGCCTTGCATTTTTTGTAAATAGCTTCTACCACATCATAAGTATTACGTTCTTTATGAAGGGCCAATGCTGCGTTAAAGGCTACCAGCTGCTCCAAACGGGCCATGTCGATTCCGTAGCAATCGGGATATCGAATTTGAGGGGCCGAGGAAACAATAATAATTTTTCTGGGCTCCAAACGGTCCAACATCTTTAGGATACTTCGCTTTAAAGTCGTCCCTCGCACAATACTGTCGTCGATGACCACCAAATTGTCTTTACCCTTTTCTACCACTCCGTAAGTGACATCATAAACGTGGGCCACGAGATCGTCCCTACTACTGTCTTCAGTGATGAAGGTCCGTAGCTTCACATCCTTGATGGCTAATTTCTCCGTCCTTATTTTTAAATCCTGAATCTCCTGCAGGCGTTCTTTACTCAAGTTTTCTTTTTCCTGAAGGATTGCTTGGTTCTTTTGTTTGTTCAGCTCGTCCTGGGCAGCTTCCAGCATTCCGTAAAAGGAGGTTTCAGCCGTATTCGGAATAAATGAAAAAACAGTGTTCTTTGTATCGTATTCAATGGCTTCCAGCACCTTCGGCATCACCAGCCGGCCTAATTTTTTTCGCTCTTGATAGATTTCAGCATCACTTCCGCGTGAAAAATAAATCCGTTCAAACGAACAGGATTTTCTTTCCAAAGGTTTCTGAATTTCAGAAATGTCGAAACGGCCGTCTTTTTTTATGATCATCGCATGCCCAGGGTCTAACTCCTGTACCGACTCAAACGGTACGTTGAATACGGTTTGAATAACGGGCCTTTCCGAAGCAACCACAACTACTTCGTCATCTTTGTAATAGTACGCTGGACGAATCCCAGCAGGGTCCCTTAATACAAAGGCATCCCCATGACCTAACAAGCCTGCCATGGCATAGCCCCCATCCCAATTCTTGGCCGACTTCCGAAGGATTTTAGACAATTTCAGGTTTTTGGCAATAAAAGGGGAGGCCTGCATTTTGTTGAGTCCATCTGCTTTGGCCTTTTTATACAATTTCCTCACTGCATCATCCAAAAAATGCCCTATTTTTTCCATCACGGTAATGGTATCGGCTTTTTCCTTGGGATGCATCCCTAACTTGATGAGGTTGTCAAAAAGTTCGGTGGTATTGGTCATGTTGAAATTCCCAGCAATGATTAAATTACGGTGCATCCAATTGTTTTGTCGAAGAAAGGGATGCACGGTTTCAATGCTATTCCCGCCAAAGGTTCCATAGCGCACATGCCCTAAATAGAGCTCCCCTAAATACGGGATGTGTTTTTTCTGAAGTGCAATGTTGTCTTTTATTTCAGGATTTTCCTGCAGCTCCAAATTGATTCTTTGATTCACCTGCGAAAAGATATCCTGAATGGGTTGTGAGGCATTGGAACGAATACGACTAATGTAACGCTCCCCTGGGGTCATGTTCATCTTAATCCCGGCCAAGCCAGCACCGTCTTGACCGCGGTTGTGTTGCTTTTCCATCATCAAGTACATCTTGTTGATGCCGTAAAAAGCCGTTCCGTATTTTTCCTTGTAATATTCCAATGGCTTTAAGAGCCTTACAAGGGCTATTCCACATTCGTGTTTTAGTTCGTCGCTCATATTTAAAAATACAATGCCCCAAGATTATAGGGGCATAATTTTAAGTTAATTCTATATCGAACTGGGTTAAATTCTTAAATTGTTGCAAGCGATGCTGCAATTGTTCTTTATCTAACTTCAGGAGCATTTCTGCCCCAAATTTTTCTACACAAAAAGAAGCCAAAGCCGAACCATTAATGATGGCATTTTTCATATTTTCAAAAGAATAATCCCCCGTTTTGGCTAAGTATCCAGAAAAACCTCCCGCAAAAGTATCTCCCGCCCCAGTGGGGTCAAACACTTCTTCCAAAGGCAATGCAGGCGCAAAGAAAATATCTTCCTTGTAAAACAACAGCGCACCGTGTTCTCCTTTTTTAATGGCGACATATTCTGGTCCCATCTTCATGATTTTTTGAGCGGCCAGTACCAAGGAATATTCTTTGGTCAATTGCCGGGCTTCTTCATCGTTAATGGTTAAGACGTTTACTTTGCCAATAACTTTCATAAGATCGTTCCAAGTGTTATCCATCCAGAAGTTCATGGTGTCCAGCATGATCAATTTGGGTTGTTTCATCTGTTCAATGACACTTAGCTGCACCAAGGGGTGCAAATTCCCTAACATTACCACTTCGGCATCCTTATAACTTTCTGGCACTACTGGCTGAAAGTCGGCCAAGACATTCAATTCCGTTACCAACGTATCGCGCGAATTCATATCGTTGTGATACTTTCCACTCCAAAAGAAGGTTTTTCCATCTTCCACCACTTCCAAGGCCGAAATATCCATTCCTTTTTCTTCTAGCATGCTAAGGTATTCCTTCGGAAAGTCCCCGCCTACCACAGATACAATGGCACTGTCTACTTCAAACTGTGAAGCAGCTAGACCAATGTAGGTTGCGGCACCTCCTAAAATTTTATCGGTTTTCCCAAAAGGGGTTTCAATTGCGTCGAAGGCGACCGTTCCAACAATTACAAGTTTGCTCATTGTAGGGGTTTTGAATGAAGGTGCAAATTTAGCAATAAATAACTGTTTTACGTAATGTTTACTTAGTAATTAGGTGCTGTGTATCCTTTTGGAAACTAGAGGGGGTGGTTCATCGAATAAATTCTATGTATAGCGAAAAATTTCAGGTTTTCTACAAGGAGTTTATAAGTTCGTGACAAACTATGAAAAAATTGATTTTAATGAGATTTTTATGGAGTATTGCGATGTGCCTCTTTTTTCAAACCCTATTTTCCCAAATTGGAGTAGGGACTACCGATCCCACGGCCGAGCTGGAGATTGAAACGACACCCACAGGGATTCCAGCCTTGGAAATAAACCCCCAGATAGCACCTATAGGCAACACTACCGGACAATTGGCCGTCATAGGAGACCAATTGTGTATGTACGATGAGACTCGTGGAAAATGGCTAAGTGTTGAAAGTACGGCCCTTCATTTCGCACGTGGAGGAAGCAACCGTAACGATTCCCCACTTCGATTTTCGGGTGTGATAAGCAATCAAAATTCTGGAGCCCATATGCCTATGGATGGAACCATTGTGTATATCTCTGCCATGGTAAATGGAGGCGATACTTCCAAAGAATTTTTAATTGAAAGGAGGGATGCAAGTGGTTTTCTTTCTACGGCCGCTGCATTTAATTTGAGTAGTGGGACCTATTCCAACAGTGCAGCTGATATCGATTTTAACGCAGGGGAATATTTAATTACTAGAATTAGTGGTACAGGCGGAACCGTGAACAATCCGAATATCATCCTTTGGGTAAAGTGGCGACACTAATAGCTATTTCCTTCCAAAATCGGCTGGAATTTCCCCCCAGGCCTTGGTCTCCCATTTTACAATTTTTGTAGTATAGGTATTGTTTTTTAACCAGGTTTCGGCCCGGGTGATCAATTCAAAGATTTTTTTGTTCTGTGAAGTTCGTTTCAGTTTGGTATTGCATTTTTTTCGTCGTACCCAACCCATGGCAATCCTGCTGTCCGAATAGATCATTCGGTCACTCTGTTGTTGTTTCAGAAAAGCGAGTCCGTGTACCAAGGCCAAAAACTCACCCACATTATTGGTACCCTGCATAAAAGGCCCTTGCCGAAACAATTCTTTATGGGTTTGCGTATCTACCCCTCGGTATTCCATTTTACCGGGGTTGCCACTGGAAGCAGCATCTACGGCAATGGAATACAGATTGGGTTCGCCAATTCGTTGTAGTTCTTCCGAAGTAAGGATCTTCTTTTTCTTTGTGTTTTTTCCTTTGTAATCGACATATTCTTTTTGGAAGGCAATTTTAGCTTCAGGGAGGGTTTCAAAAGATTTGTACTGGGCGCCGGAAATTCCTTGGATGGCTTTCTTGCATTTTTCCCAGCTGTCATAAATCCCAGCTGGGTTGCCAAACCAAACGACATAATATTTTTGTTTCTTTTTCTTAGCCAAATTAAAGCGTTTCGGTGAGTAGTTTTTCAATAACTTTGGGATAATGTACATATTCCAGCTGGTGTACTTTTTCAGCAATATGTTCGGCAGATTCGTGAGCTTCCAAAGTTACGGAAGCCTGAAATATAATGGCTCCTTCGTCATAGTTTTCATTTACATAATGAATCGTAATCCCCGTTTCTGAGTCGCCATTGGCGGCCACAGCTTCATGTACATGCTTCCCGTACATCCCTTTTCCACCATATTTAGGAAGTAGGGCAGGATGAATGTTGATCACTTTGTTTGGGTAGGCTTTAAGAAGGTGCTCCGGAAATTTCCATAAAAATCCGGCCAGTACAATTAGATCTGGCGATTCATTTTTCAACAATTGCAAGACCCCTCGGGGGTCGTTTAAAGCTTCCCTAGTGAAGGCAGAAGCGTTAACACCAAGGCTTTGAGCGCGTTTTAACACTTTGGCATCTTTCTTGTTTGAGAGCACGTGAACGACTTTAGCGATAGGATGCTGCTGAAAGTGTTCGATAATTTTCTGGGTATTGGTACCACTCCCAGAGGCAAAAATTACAATACGCTTCTCCATTGATTATCCTAAAGTTTACTAGAAGTAAATAAAAATTTTAACAAAAGTAAGGCAAATGGGGTTTTACTTCTCCCAAAAATGTTTAAATTGGAGGAACTATTTTATTTTAAAAGGATAGCGTAACATTTATTTCCTATAAAATTGACATTTTAAAGAGACGCATTTCACATTTTAGCAGTAAAATGGTGTTTTAATTTAAAATATTTTATTTTTGCCACTTGTAATTAAATCTAAAAAATAAGAATTATGTCAGACATTGCATCAAGAGTAAAAGCGATTATCGTAGACAAACTAGGTGTTGACGAAAACGAAGTAGTTAACGAAGCAAGCTTCACCAACGACCTTGGAGCCGATTCTTTGGACACGGTAGAGCTTATTATGGAATTTGAAAAAGAATTTGATATCCAGATTCCAGACGATCAAGCTGAAAACATTGCCACCGTTGGGCAAGCCATTTCATACATCGAGGAAGCAAAATAAAAATACTTCTTTATGGAATTAAAGCGAGTTGTAGTTACAGGTCTTGGCGCCCTTACACCCATTGGAAATAACGTCTCAGAATACTGGGAAGGATTAAAAAGCGGGAAAAGCGGTTGCGCACCTATTACCTATTTTGATACCGAAAAGTTCAAAACCAAGTTCGCTTGTGAAGTAAAGAATTATGATCCTCAAGATCATTTTGATCGAAAAGAGGCCCGAAAACTAGACCGTTTTGCACAATATGCCTTGGTTTCTTCCGATGAAGCCATTGCCGATGCAAAAATCAACCTCGACGAAGTAGATAAATTTCGTGTGGGAGTGATTTGGGGCGCTGGGATTGGAGGGCTCGAAACGTTTCAAAATGAAGTAATAAACTTTGCAGAAGGGGATGGAACACCACGTTTCAACCCCTTCTTCATACCAAAAATGATAGCCGATATCGCCCCCGGGAATATCTCTATCAAACACGGGTTCATGGGGCCTAATTATACCACAGTCTCTGCTTGTGCCTCTTCTGCCAACGCCATCATCGATGCACTAAACTATATTCGTTTGGGACATTGCGATATCATCGTTACCGGAGGAAGTGAAGCTGCTGTAACCCAAGCGGGAATGGGTGGTTTCAATGCCATGCATGCCCTCTCTACCAGAAATGAAAGCCCCGAAACGGCTTCTAGACCTTTTGATGCAACCCGCGACGGATTTGTACTTGGGGAGGGAGCAGGCGCTTTGATTTTGGAAGAATATGAGCACGCCAAAAAACGGGGTGCTAAAATCTATGCTGAAGTCGTAGGTGGCGGAATGTCCAGTGATGCGTATCACATGACGGCGCCTCACCCAGACGGAATTGGTGTAGAACGGGTCATGTTAAACTGCCTTAACGATGCGGGTATGAGCCCCGATGAGGTAGATGCTATTAATACCCACGGAACTTCCACTCCTTTAGGGGATGTAGCCGAATTAAAAGCGATTACCAGTGTGTTTGGCGCACATTCCAAAGACATCAATATCAATTCTACAAAATCCATGACGGGACACCTTCTAGGGGCGGCAGGAGCGATTGAAGCAATTGCTTCAATCCTGGCCATGCAGCATAGCTTGGTACCTCCTACCATTAACCATACTACTGTAGATGAAAATATTGACCCTTCTTTCAACTTGACACTCAATAAAGCCCAAGAACGGGAAATTAATGTGGCGATGAGTAATACGTTTGGATTTGGGGGACACAATGCCTGCATTCTCTTCAAGAAGTTAGCAGAGTAATCCTTTATGACTGCCTTAAAGAAAATATTTGCTTCTCGCTCCGATGGGGATGAGGAATTTTACTATGCGTTAAAGAAAATCATTGGGTTCAAACCTGGCGATATCGCAATTTACAAAGAGGCCTTTACACACCGCTCCTTAAATGCGTCCGATAGTGAAGGACAACCACTTAATTATGAGCGTTTGGAATTTCTAGGGGATGCCATGCTGGGCTCCGTGATTGCAGCACACCTCTTTAAAAAAGTACCCCACGGAAACGAAGGCTACCTTACCAAAATGCGCTCCAAAGTGGTGAGCAGGGAGCACCTAAATGAATTGGGCCGCGACCTGAAACTCATTCAATTGGTAAAGACTTCCGTACCTACCCAACAGTTCGGGCAAAACATTCATGGAAATGTGTTTGAGGCCCTAGTAGGCGCTATCTACTTGGACAAAGGATACAAGTCCGTCGAAAAATTTATCCATCGCAGGGTCATCAAACCCTATGTGGATATCCAGAAACTGGAAGGCAAGGTAATTAGTTATAAAAGCCTTTTTATAGAATGGTGCCAAAAAAATAAGAAGAGCTTTAAGTTCAATGTCTATGAAGACAATGGGAAAGATCCCTTAAAGCATTTTGCCGTAAAGCTTCAGTTGGAACAGGAAATTGTGGCCAAAGCACGGGGAACTTCCAAAAAGAAGGCCGAAGAACGGGCGGCCAAAAGGGCATTCTACAAACTTCAGAAGTCCATGCAAAGACACCAACCCTAATATTTTTTCAGAAAAAGAAAAATCGTAAACGTTTTCGATACCGATTTACCTAAAATTAACCCTTTGGGTTATTACATCCGCAAAACAATTGCTATTTTTAATAAAATTTACCAAAATGGCGGCTCATAAGCTTTTACTGGACGATGTGTTTGAAGAGCCCTATGCTTTAATTGCCATCCATTGTAGTGAGGAAGCCTATAAAATGGCTTTTATGCTGAATAAGTTTTTGGAATTGCGATTGGAACGGAAAAGGCAGGATGTGCTTTTTCTAAGGGAAGGGGCAGAAGTGTCTTTCCCTTTGTTTCAGTACCATTTGGAGGCACAAGATAAAACGTATTATTTGGTAGGGAATAAGTGCAAGTATGCTACCGCTTCCACCGTCAATTTTGGCGGACTTTTCACGGAGGCTACCGCTGAAAAAACAGCTACTACCTTTCTCTTGCCCGAATTGAAAAAAGTAGATTTTTTCCTGAAAATCGAATCCGATCAAGAAGATTTTCAGCAGAAGAAAACCTTGTCCAAAATCAACGAAATAAAAGAAGTGATTTCTTCTTACATCGTGGATAACGAAACCATAAAAACCAACAATAACCTAATATTTCACTAATGCCCATTCAAAAGAAAACGAAAATAGTAGCCACGCTAGGACCTGCTACAAGCGATAAGAAAACCCTGAAAGCCATGATTGAGGAAGGGGCGAATGTCTTCCGAATCAATTTTTCGCACGCCAACTATGACGATGTAAAAAAAAGGGTGAAAATGATCCGTGAATTGGATGAAGAACTGGGAACTGCGAGTGCGATCCTCGCCGATTTGCAGGGGCCCAAATTACGGGTGGGCATCATGAAAGAGGAAGTAGTGGTCAACCCAGGCGATGAAATCGACTTTTGTACCGGCGAAGAATTTGAAGGCACCAAAAAGCGGGTGTTTATGAATTATGACGAGTTTCCTCAAGATGTCAAAGCGGGAGAAAGAATCCTGCTCGACGATGGGAAACTTATCTTCGAAGTGGTAAAAACCAACGGAAAGGATAAAGTAACCACCAAAGTAATCCAGGGTGGGCCCCTCCGTTCCAAAAAAGGAGTCAACTTACCCAATACCAATATTTCACTTCCTGCCCTTACCTTAAAGGATAAGGAAGATGCCATTTTTGCCGTAAGCTTGGAGGTGGATTGGATTGCACTTTCTTTTGTACGGCATGCGGAAGACTTAAAAGAATTGCAGGCGCTAATTGAAGCCCATAGCGAACATAAAATTCCTATTGTTGCCAAAATTGAAAAACCCGAAGGGGTCAATAATATCGATACCATTATTCCGTATTGCGACGGACTCATGGTGGCTCGGGGAGATTTAGGGGTGGAAGTGCCTGCTTCAGATGTACCGCTCATTCAGAAGGAATTGGTACTAAAGGCAAAAAAAGCCCGTATTCCGGTGATTATCGCAACCCAAATGATGGAAACCATGATTACTTCCCTAACGCCTACCCGTGCCGAAGTAAACGATGTGGCCAACAGTGTTATGGACGGCGCCGATGCAGTAATGCTCTCTGGGGAAACTTCCGTAGGGCAATATCCCGTACAGGTAATTCAAAAAATGGCGAGTATCTGTCAACGGGTTGAGAATAGCGATTTAATTAAAGTACCCCATAATCCGCCGCATGTACGCACCAACCGGTTTATTACCAAATCGGTGTGTTACCACGCCGCCCGAATGGCCGATGAAATTGAAGCCAAAGCTATTTGTACCTTGACCAATAGTGGATATACCGCTTTCCAGATTTCTGCTTGGCGTCCCGATTCGCATATCTTGGTCTTTACTTCCAATAAAAGAATCCTCTCCCGCCTAAGTTTGCTATGGGGTGTTAAGGCTTTTTACTATGATAAGTATGTAAGTACGGATGAAACCGTAGACGATGTAAACCGCATCGCTTTGGAAAAAGGGTTTGTACAAAAAGGCGATTTCCTAATCAACTTAGCGGCCATGCCTATTGTGGAAAAAGGAATGGTAAACACCCTACGGGTGTCACAGGCATAAAAAAAGCCGAGCATTACTCGGCCTTTTTTAGTAGTTCCATTTGAATATTTTACGGAATGGTTTAAAAAAACATTACTCTTTTAAAACTTTTTTAATCACTTTTCCTTTCTCGGTTACGATATCCAAAATTAAAATACCAGATGGTAATTGACTTAAGTCTAAAACCTCAAAATCTTCATCTACAAAGAGTAATTTTTCTCCTAGAATGTTATAGATGGTAACGCTGAGGATACTTTCTTGCGTACTAAACCTTAATTCGTCTTTTACTGGAGAAGGATATACAATCACTCTACTCTCAGTAAAAAAAGGGTTTGACAATGACTCACTATTGTACACGGCAAAATCATTTGCAGCATTAGTAATGGTTAACACTTTGTTGGAACCATTTGTGGTAATTACATACGTAAAAACGTACGGACTGTCTCCGTAGGGAAAAAAATCCACGTAATAAAGATTTTGAAAATCAATAGTTTCTTGAAGAACACAATCATCAAATAGTAATGTGAAATCGATAGTTGTAAAACTATCAAGTGTAAAATTTGTCAATAGGTCACTACTTAGAGTTTCGCAAGCAACAGTCTCAAGGACATAAGGGTTTTCAAAAAAGACTAACGTCACCTCGTCAATTTCAGCATTAATAGGCGGAATATAGTCTATATCATTTATATTCAATCTTTCCAGGTACCAGGTATTTTCAAACAATTCTGGGTCTTGGGCTATGCCCTTTAAGGTAAAAAGGAATACAAAAATGATTACTATTGTTTTCATAACTTAATTTTTTACAAGGGTTTTAGCGTTTTGTGTTGCACCATCGCATACTAAGACGATGTTATATAAACCAGTAGTGTAGGTACTTACATCGATGGTAGCACTCGTAGTGGTCGTGTCCAGAATATAATTATCACTAGAACCTGTATTGGTGTTGACTACCATTAAATAGGCAGATGTACTTCCCGCTATTTCATAGTTAACGGTTACCTGAGATATAGCAGGGTTGGGCACTAAGGTGTCTATATAATAAGGGTTTACCGTAATAGTCACCTCGTCATAGTCTTTAAGCCCATCAATGTCCGATACCACTTCCAACTTATAGGTTTGTGTCATTTGGGGAGTAATGGTAAGGTCTGTACCTGTATAAATTAAATTGCCCTGTGGGTCGTACCAGTTGTAGGTGACACTTTCACCTATATCATTTGCACTTATGGTAATACTTTCGTTTTTGTTTACTTCCTTATCATTACCTGCATATGCAGTTAAAGAAGTATTAAATTGTTTTCTAATTTCGAAAGTTTCACCGCCAATAAACGTATTGGTTTGGGTGTCCTTTTGCATTAAATGATAGGTAAACCTTCTTTTCTCGGTAAGCTCCTTGCTTAAAAAGTTAAAGGCTACATAGACCGTGCCCATTTCTCCTGGGTTAAGGGTAATATTACCTATAGTTGCTGTACTGTCATTTAACTGTATTACTTTTGGTTTTATCTCTTCTGCACTTTGTAGAGTCTTTCCACCAGTATCCCAGGCACTGTAAAGCACTGTATCCAATGTTGCCGTTACTTCGGCTTCATCATAAATGGCTTTACCAAACTCGTTGGGTGGTGGGTTAAACTCTAGTGCGTACGTTTTTTGTTGTGTGGTTGGGTTGCCCACCATAACCACCCCGCCAACAGGAACAGGGTCTTGTACATCAGCAATAATATCGACTACAGTGGTATTCTTTAAAACAATGTTATTGTTATTTAAGATGTTTGCTGCTAAATCTGCTGTTTCAGTAGTAGTCATTGGGTCTTCTGGAGTGACGATTCTACCCAACAAACAAAAATGCCAAGGATTGCTATTAATATTTACGTAATCTTCTGGATTGGGAACGTTCCATTCAAATTTAAGTACCGTACTTTCTCCAGGGTTTAGTGGCGGAATGGTAAGTGTCCCTACTTCGTCCCCCATCAATATATTTTGCCCTGTAACTGGGTCTGTAATATATAAGGAACCGTCCCAGTGGTCGGGCCAGGCAAGTGCTGTATTGGCCTTGGACCAGTAAAGCTTTAGTTCTTCGGTTCCAGAGTTTACCACACAACTGCTGTTCGTAACTCGTACATATACATAGCTAGGGTTGTTGGGGTCGTACTCTGGGTTTTCATGTTCTTTTATTAAGATGCCATCGTCTTGATTTCGAGTCCAGATGTCCTCGCTATACCAAAAGACTGGGGTGTTGGTGTTGGGCTCTTCAAAATAATCTTTCTTGGAGTCTTGCATTGCTAAATCCAGTGTTACTGCTCCAGGATTGTCCATGCACCAAGCGGTTTTTACGGCGCGGTAGGCATTGATACGTCCTGTACCTAACAATCCAACATAAGGTTGATTGTAGGGGATGTAGTAAATATCGTCTGTGGTATTTCGTATGATATCCTTTACTTCATAAGCAGTTAAGTTTGGGTTTACTGAAAATATTAACGCCGCTAATCCAGCAGTTATGGGAGAAGACCCTGATGTTCCAGTACCCGTTTTATATCCTAAAGGATAATTGACATAGTCATCAGTTGCTGCTAAGTATCTATGCCCAGGTGCACATACATCAACTTTGTCATTATGATTTTGAGATTGATGGTTGGGATCTGTATCTGGTCTAAATTCGTGGACATCTTTCCAGGAACGACCCCAAAAATATGGATTGTTATAATCCATTGAATATCTTTGTCCAACACCAGTTACTGAAAGTGTTGAATCATAAGATGCAGGGTAATAATAAGTTGTCGTTCCTTGGTTATGAGCAGCACAGACAATGAGTACTCCGTTTTGAGTTATTTCTTCACAGGCTAAATCATCTAGTTCATTATAAGTAGTTCTTCCCCAACTGCAATTAATCACTTTAACCCCAGGTATTTGTGCAACCTCCCATACTCTAGATACTCCCAAACCGTAGAGGTCAGCCGTAACTAACTTGTTTTCCCAGCCAGCAATACTAGACATCCCTTTGCCGTTATTGTTTTTTGCACCAGCCAAACTCGCCACTCCTGTACCATGCGATTGAGTGCTTGGAGAATCATCTAAATCCAAAACAATCTGCCCTTGCAAATCTTCGTGGTTAACATCAAAATGACTATCAACAATACCTATTAAAATACTGGAATCACCTTTATCAACTGACCAAGCTAAAGGTGCTTCTATCAATTCTAGTACTGTATTAGGTAAGTTATCGTATAAAAGTTCAATGTAATCATCTGTATAATCAGGGACAGGTTCATCAGCTAATTCAATATCATCTAAAAAGAAAATATTATTAACCTCCTGTCTAGAAGATAAATCTGAGACAACCTCTCCTTGAACTAAACTCATCAAATATGTTTTTTGTAATCTTGAGTTTTGAGCGCCTGGGAAGGCTTCTTTAAACTCATACATAGACTTAGCGTTTAAGAGAGTAGCAAGGGATGTATTTGCCATGCTAAGGGTAAGTGTTTGATCTGGATTGGTAGTTTTTGTAATTACACCTAACTCATATCCATCTTTAATTTCAATATAATAGTTGTTAAAATTTTGGGCAAACATAGTAGTTGCGTTTCCCATAAAAATACAAAAAAGGAAGAAGAAAGAATGCATCATTTCCCTCCCCAAGGAAATAATTACGTTCATGATAGAAGATTAAAAAAGTTACCCCATGAAGATAGGGAATTATCCCTAACAATTGATGAAATGTAGGTTATCATTTATAAATAAGCAGTGCTTTTTGTGTAACCCTCAATGCATTACATTAAGAATCACGAACCACGACTGTGTTGTCATTCAGAGCGAAGCGAAGAATCTGATTGTCACCCTGAGCCTGTCGAAGGGGGTTTATTTGGAGTCAGGAGACAAGAGACAAGACACAGGATATAAAATGGTTCCGTAGCAAGTGCTCCCCGCCCTAGACAGGGAGGGGTGGCAGGCCGAAGGGCTGACGGGGTGGGTTGTCCTTCAGAGGCGCAGCCGAAGAATCTCCGTTGTTGCAAACCTCCCAAAGCCAGTTCGGGACAAGCTCCCAAAGCCCGTTCGGAACAAAACCGAAGGAATTTCAGGAATAGCGAAGCACCAAGCGGAAGTGCATTTTTCGCTTGCGAAAAAATAGAGCATGCAGCGATAAGCGGCAGCTCCGGTTGGGAGCTTGCTCCCGAATTTCCTTCATTCCTTCTTGATCTTTTGGTTCGTTTTGCATCAAGGCAAAATGAACAGAAAAAAGAATAACAACCACAAACAATACTACCTACAACTTCACCACCCGTTCCACCACGGTCCCCTTTTCGGTGCGCACCTCCACAAAGTAGAGCCCCGTGGGCAGGGAAGACACGTCGATGTTCCCAAAGCCCGTACGGACCGTCATCAGGACCTGCCCCAACACGCCATAAAAGGTGACCTGCTTCAGGGGTTCCCGGC
>PALG01000011.1 GCA_002707025.1 Flavobacteriaceae bacterium
CGTGAGCGTCGGGGATACCGATGTCCCCACCACCGCCAACAGCCAGCAGGGCTTCTGCCAGGTGGACGGACCCACCGTGGCCGACCTGCAGGCCACGGGGCCCAACATCGTGTGGTACGACCTGCCCACGGGAGGGACGCCCTATGACCCCACCGACCCATTGGTGGACGGCAACAGCTATTACGCAACTGCCACGGACGCCTCGGGATGTGAGAGTTCCATGAGGCTGCAGGTGGACGTGAGCGTCGGGGATACCGATGTCCCCACCACCGCCAACAGCCAGCAGGACTTCTGCCAGGTGGACGGACCCACCGTGGCCGACCTCCAGGCAACGGGGCCCAACATCGTGTGGTACGACATGCCCACGGGAGGGACGCCCTATGACCCCACCGACCCATTGGTGGACGGAAACAGCTATTACGCAACCGCCACGGACGCCTCGGGATGTGAGAGTTCCATGAGGCTGCAGGTGGACGTGAGCGTCTTTGAAAAAGTCACTCCTACAATCACTTCGCTATCAAATTCCGAAGTGTGCCTTCAGACGATTGTAACTTATACTACCGATGAAGGTTTCAGCAACTATCTTTGGAATGTTTCTGGAGGTATTGCGGTAGACGGCGGTGGTGCTTCCGATAGCTTTATTTCTGTAGAATGGACCGAGATTGAAGAAACTTTTGTGAGCGTTTCTTACGACGCTGGTACCGTATGTGGAATAAGTGAAACGACTACTTTCACGGAAGAAGTAATGGTGTGTGCCGATATTGTCATGAATAAAACAGTGGACAATATAGAGCCTATGGTTGGTGATCAAATAACCTTTACTGTAGAAGTCACTAATAATGGGCCAAACGATTTTACCGACATAGAGATAAGCGAGATCATTCAGTCTGGATTCGATTATATTTCCCATACCGTAAACCTTGGAGACTATGATCCTGTTTCTGGAGTTTGGATGATAGATCTTTTACCAGCAAATGAAACGGCTACCCTTCAAATTATAGTAGAAGTTCTGGGTACAGGAAGCTATATGAACATGGCTACTATTGTGAGTGTCACTCCAAACGATTCAGACGATTCCAACAATGAAATGGAAGTTGGGGTATTACCTGCCTGCTTATTTGTTTATAATGAGTTTTCCCCTAATTCAGACGGAATTAACGACTTCTTTACCATCTCTTGCATTGAAAGTTTTCCGAATAATGAGATTAAAATATTTAACCGATACGGAAGCTTGGTTTATAAACAACAGGGTTATAAAAATGAATGGAATGGTCATGCCAATGTAAGCACATCCCAAAATAATGGGGAAACCCTTCCTACGGGAACTTATTTCTACGTTCTGGAAATAGAGAGTGACATCCTTACCGATCGCGTCACTGGATGGGTTTACTTAATGAAATAATAGGAACAGCTACCTAATAACTTTTAAAAACGAAAACAATGAAATTATATAAAATAATAATGATTGCGTTTGTAATGGTAATGGTTAGCCCAGTACTGTTAGGACAGCAAGACGTACAATTTACCCAGTATTTATACAACACGATGAGCATTAACCCTGGCTATGCCGGAAGTCTTGATAGGTTGGACATTGTAGGAATCTACAGAGATCAATGGGTTGGAATTGATGGAGCACCCGTCACCCAAAATCTCGGAATTCATGCACCCCTTCGGAATGATCAAATTGGTTTGGGACTTAACCTTGTGAACGATGAAATTGGACCCGCAAATGAGTTTATTGCCGACGCCAATTTTTCCTATAAAATTCAGTTGAGCCCTACCCTTCGATTAGGTCTTGGTGTAAAAGCCGGTGTGAATTTATTTAATGTAGACTTTTCCAAAGGGGATTTTCAAAATCCAGACCCTGTATTGAACAACAATATTGACAATCGTTTCACCTTAAATCTAGGGGCTGGAGCCTTTCTTTATTCTGAAAATTGGTATTTAGGACTTTCGGTTCCGGATTTTATTACCGATGATTTTTACGACGATGTAGACCAGTCGGTTTCCAAAGAAGAACTACAATACTACCTAATTGGGGGATATGTATTCGACTTAAACAACGATTTTAAGCTGAAACCTACCTTTCTTTTGAAATATCTTGACGGATTTCCACTGGTGGTAGATGTTTCAGGAAATGTACTTTACAAGGAACGTTTCACCCTTGGAGTAGCCTATCGTTATGATGATGCCATTAGTGGTTTGGCTGGTTTTCAAGTACTCGAAAGTTTATTCATTGGATATTCTTACGATTATACCTTAACCGATCTTTCCAATTACAACGACGGTACCCATGAAGTGATCCTTCGCTTTATGCTGCCCAGTCGAAACAAAACCATTAATTCACCTAGATTCTTCTAAAACAAACCCCATGAAAAAATATCTCTATATCATTGGGCTTTTCATTTTTACAACACTACCAGCCCAATCAAAACTAAATAAAGCCGATAAATTATTTGAAAATAAAGCCTATACAAAAGCGGCTTCCCTATACAACGAATTTTTCCAGGAGAAAAGCGATGTAGCTGCCCCTACCCTGCTTCAAGCCGCAGACGCAAATTTCTTTATTGAAAATAACCGGGAAGCGCTTATGCTTTACCAAAAAGCTTACCAGTTGAATACTGGTCTAGATGCTCCCTACGTATATCGTTATTATCAATGTTTAAGAAGCGTGAGGGATTATGAAAAAGCAGACCATATTTTGCTCACCTATTATCAGAAGAAAGGAAATACTAATGCATACGCTGCCTATCAAAAAGCCTTACAGGAATTTCAGAAAATACACACGGATACTTCAGAGGTGCGGTTTCAACTAACTAACCTAAATATAAATACCGAATACTCTGAGTTTTCCCCCGTTATTTATCAGGATAAGGTCATCTTTTCTTCCTCAAGACCAGGTGCCTCCAAAGAACTGTACTCTTGGAATGAACAGCCCTACTTAAGCCTGTTTATCGCAGATAAAGATTCGAAAGGGCAATTACAGGACGTGAGGGTGTTTTCGAAACAGGTAAGTTCCGATTTTCACGATGCAACTATTGCCGTACAAGATAGCTCTAAAACCGTCTTTTTTGCCACGAGTAATGTTGAAAAAAACAAATTGATCCTTGACGGGAATAGAAACAACAATTTTGAGCTATACAAAGGAGTCCTTGAAGACCTTAAAATTACAAAGAAGGAACCCTTATTTTTCAATAGCAAAGAATACTCGGTAGGGCATCCCGCTATTAGTCCGGATGGAAAATATCTTTACTTTGCTTCAGATATGCCAGGAGGCTATGGAGGTGCCGATTTGTATTATTGTGAGATTTTTGAAGATGGGATGATTTCCAATCCTAAAAATTTAGGTGGCAAAATCAATACTTGGGGAAATGACTTTTTCCCGCACCTAAACAATGGGAATCTTTACTTTGCTTCCGATGGACACTTAGGATTTGGTGGGTTGGATTTGTATGAAGCAAAAATGATTTCCGAAGGCGACTTTTCTGCCCCAAAAAACTTGGGAAAGGTAGTTAATTCTTCTTTTGATGATTTTGCCATCTATTTTAATTCCGAAGGAACTGCAGGCTATGTTTCGTCCAATCGAGCTAATGGAAAAGGAGATGACGATCTTTATTATTTTACCCGAAAACCATTAACCTGTGATCAATATGTGTATGGAAACGTAAAAGACCAGAAAGACAATAGTAACTTAATGGCAGTTACGATTAGCGTTAAGGATAGTATTGGGAATGCCTACAAAACGACCCTAACGGATTCGTTAGGAAACTTTAAGGTAAAGGTCCCTTGTAAATTTAAAACTACCATCACTGCCACTAAAGCCAGTTATTTTGAAAAAAGTCAAGATGTGACCACTGGTATAAAGGACCAAGAATTGATTGGCCCTATAAATTTCATATTAGAAAATGCAGAAGATAGGATATCCAAAGATGAGACTGGGGTCGAAAAAATCATCATGGATCCTATCTTCTTTAACTATGATAAAGCTGAAATCACTTCGCAGGCAGCTTTAGTTTTGGACAAAGCGGTCGAGTTGATGCAATTTTATCCCGATATGGTAATAAAAATTGAAGCCCATACCGATTCTAGGGGTACAGCATCCTATAACGAAAGTCTTTCAGATAGAAGAGCCAAAGCCACAAGAGATTATATATTCTCCAAAGGTATTTCAGCAGATAGAATTGTAAGTGCTATAGGGTATGGAGAGTCTAGACTCTTGAATAAATGTAAGGATGGTGTTACATGTTCTGAAGAACAACACGAGGAAAATAGAAGATCTGACTTCATTATTCTGAAACGTTAAATAGTGTTAAAAAAATTTAAAAAACTTGTTAATAAAACTGTTTATAGGTATATTTATGTAAATCATCGAATAAAATAGTTCAAACAACTCCCCTCACACTTTAATGAATAACTAAAAAAGTTGTTATGAATACTTATGTGATTAAATCTGACGAACGTTTTATTAAAAGATGTGATTTAGGTGAAAGTAGAAGCCTTTTGGGCGAAAATACTTTATTGAAAAACTTCAAGAGAATGATCAATATTAAAGAAAAGTTTTTCAAGCCCAACAGGGGCGCCTTACCTACTTCAAAAAGTGAAATCGATATTATTACAATCCCCTTAACAGGGGAAATTCAGCAGAAAACCAATTTGGGTTTTTCAACGGTAATCGATCAATCCAGCGTGAATTACTTGCATACCTGTAATGGGGTCATGTATTATGAATACAACCCATCAAATGTTGATACGGTTCGGTGTTTAGAGATTGAAATTGAAAATCCCTGTAAGAAAAAGGGCAATGCCTCCAATTACAAAATCAAGTTGAAAAACAAAAAAAACGGTTTAGAGCATTTATTACCTGAAAATGAGGTGTGTGGAAGTAAATATTACATCTATAAGGGGGTTTTAGATAAAAACTCCCTCTTTATATTTAATCCCAAAAGCGAAGCATGTAGTGCGGTACTGTATTATCAAATAAACGGGTCGAGTAAAATCAATGCCGACAAAGAGTTGTCTCAAAATGACACTTATGTTTCGCGCGGGGAAAATAATTCCCTTACCATCAATCCCATTACCGAAACGGAATGTATTATCATTGAAATTAGCTAGAGGATTTAGGTACCGAGGGTCTTACCTCTACCTTGCTTGGTAGGGTTCTTGGGTGCATTTGAAGCAAATCGACCACAATTTGACCTACATCTTCTATTTGAATCTTCCAATCATCCTCTTCATTGGGTTCATTTCCATTAAAATGCGTCGCTACCGATCCTGGCATGATGGTACTTACTTTAACCCCATCCTTTCTTAAATCTAACATAGCCGCCTGTGTAAAGCCCGTTACCCCAAATTTACTAGCGTTATAAGCACTTCCATTAGCAAAGAAATTGGTTCCCGCTAAGCTGGAAATGGTGATAAAATATCCTTTGTTTTTTATGAGTTGATCCAAAGAAGCCTTTAAGGTTAAGAAAACCCCTGTTAAATTGGTCTCGATGGTTTCGTTCCATTCCGTAAGGGTTAAATCTTTAACCGAAGCAAAATGTCCCAATCCTGCATTGGCGATTACAAAATCCATGCGGCCAAATTCTTCCACAATTTGAGAAACCGCCTCTTTCTGGCTTTCCATATTCCGAACATCGGCTTCTACCCCAATGGCATAGGTACTATCGTTTCCATTTTCATTCAATTTTTTTATGGCATCCCGAACGGTAGACTGACTTCGCCCGGTGATGGCCACATTAACCCCTTTTTGAAGCAGTGCCGCTGCAATTCCAAATCCAATTCCTTTCGTTCCACCAGTTACAAAAGCGGTCTTTCCCTGTAAATTATTCATCATTATTTATTTTATTTTTTTAGTTGTAAGTTTATTCAAATTATAAAAACTATATGAAATATTCAATAGTGTGGGCACTTATTTTACTGAATATTCCTAGTGTTTTCTGTCAGAAGGACTTAGTGGATGTTAGCACGCTTGTTTCCGAATTTGATTATGAAATTCGTTATGCCACCGCTCAAAATTTTATGGAGGAGCCTTTATACGATTGTGCAAAATGCCTTCTCCGTCCCGAAGTGGCTGCTGCGTTGTTGAAGGCGAATCAGTTTTTTTGTGAGAAAGGCTATAAAATTAAGTTGTTCGACTGCTACCGACCTTTGGAAGTACAAAAAAAAATGTGGGGGAAAGTTCCAAATGCAGCTTATGTAGCCAACCCCTACAACGGTGCTTCCATCCATAACAGGGGTGCAGCGGTAGATCTTACTTTGGTTACCTTGGAAGGCTGCCCTTTGGATATGGGAACCGATTACGATTTCTTCGGAAGAAAAGCACATATTGATCATACAAAACTACCTGAAGCAGTCTTACAGAACCGGAAGCTTTTGCTCGAAGGGATGCAAAAATTTGGGTTTCAGCCCATCCGTACCGAATGGTGGCATTTCAGCTTTCAAAAAAATTATCAGTACCCCATTTTAAACACTCCTCTACCCTGCGATTAAAATATTCTTAAAATCTATGCAAGGCTTACAGTTTATGTATCTTTGCAAAAATTATTGCTCATGGATATTACCCTGAAACAATTTAAGGTAGTAAGTACTTTGGAAGCCCTTTCTTTTTTAGTATTATTAGGTATCGCAATGCCCTTAAAGTACATTTGGGAAATGCCGCAAATGGTTCAAATTGTGGGAATGGCACATGGCATTCTTTTCATCCTATATGTCTTGGGCGCTTATTTTATGAAAGAAAAACTGAATTGGCCCATGACTACTTTTGGCATCGTATTACTTTGTTCGGTAGTACCTTTTGGCCCTTTTTATGCTGAAAAAAAATATTTATAAATGAATCGGGAAGACCTCATACATTACAGCGAATGGTTTCGAAATTTCCTTGTAGATCAAGGGGTAACAGAATTTTGGGCCACTCTCTTAAATACCGCGATCATAGCGGTAGTAGGTTTTGTATTGATCCTCTTATTGGATATCCTTGTAAGGAAAATTATTGTACAGCTTTTTAAAGCCTTCAGTAATAAAACAAAAACGAGTTTTGATGACTTCCTGGTACAAAGTAATTTCCCAAAATATATTGCCCACATTGTTCCTTGGAGCGTTCTTTGGATCATCATTCCCATTGTCTTTAACGATTACCCCAAAACGGCTAATTTCTTTGCAACCCTAGCGAAGGTATATCTAGTAATTTTAGGGGTTTATATTATTCGTAGTATTCTTAGAAGCATTAAACGCTATCTGCGTCAAAAAAGCGATAAGTTTAATGACAAACCCCTTGAAAGCTACCAACAAGTATTAATGATGTTTGCTTGGGGAGCAGCCATTTTCTTTGCCATCAATGTCCTTACGGGTTACTCGGTAATGAGTTTGGCCACTTTGGGAGCGGCTTCCGCAGTTATATTGCTTATTTTTAAAGATACCATCCTTGGTTTTGTAGCGAGTATTCAGGTTTCTGTAAATGATATTGTAAGATTAGGAGACTGGATTACCTTCAGTAAATTTGGAGCCGATGGCTATGTGACCGAAATCAATTTGGCCACCGTTCGGGTGCAAAATTTCGACAATACCTTTACCACTATCCCTACCTATAGCTTGATTGCCGATTCCTTTCAGAATTGGCGCGGGATGCAGGAATCGGATGGGAGACGTATTAAGCGTTCCCTATTCATTAAACAAAACTCCGTGAAATTTTTAACGGAAGAGGATGTGGAATCCCTTAAAAATATTGGGCTTATAAAACCCTATCTCGAACATCGGGAAAAAGACATCAAGCAATTCAATAAACGCAATGAAGTGGATAAGTCCATGCTCATTAACGGTAGAAATCAAACCAATCTTGGGGTTTTTAGAAAGTATGCCGATGCTTTTCTACATGAAAACCCAGCCATTAATAAGGAAATGTTTTTAATGGTGCGCCACTTGGCGCCAACCGAAAATGGCATCCCGATTGAAATATTCTGTTTCAGTAAAGACAAAAGATGGGAAAATTACGAGCATATCCAGGCCGACATTTTTGATCACTTGATTGCTTCGATTCCGTACTTCGGACTCGAACTTTTCGAAAATCCCTCTGGAAAAGATCTCGATAAACTTAAACCTATTCCTCCTCAGTCTTAAGGCGGTCTTTTACAAATTCGATTTTTGTTTTTCCGTGGGCAAGGGGTTTTCCATCGTAGCCAATGTTTACCATGATAATTTTATCAATAGTAATAATGGTTTCCCTCGTCATTTTATTACGTACTTCACAACTCAAGGTTAATGAGGTTTTTCCGAAGCCTACCACGTGAATGCCTATTTCTACAATGTCTCCTTTCTTGGCAGAACTCCTGAAATTGATTTCGCTCATAAACTTGGTCACCACTCTCCGGTTTTCCAACTGAATGATGGCATACAAGGCAGCTTCTTCATCTATCCACTCCAATAGCCGTCCGCCAAATAAAGTTCCATTAGGGTTTAGATCTTCAGGTTTAATCCATTTTCTAGTATGAAATCTCATTAAAATAAGGTATTGGAATCACCCGTTTTGGGGATGATTAAGTTGGTTCCGAATCGTTCGTTCAGGTTTTTTATAAAATGTGCTGAAAGCAAGGGAGATGCTTTTTCTATATTTTGGTGTACAAAGAAATAAATATTCTGAAGCCCTTGTCCTACCCAGTCTTCGAGTCGGTCGATCCAATCGTCCAATCGTTGGTAATCACTTTCATGATTGGCCCCATTATAGCGTATGAACGCCGTGGGGGTTGTCATTCGCATGTGCATTAAATCCCTTCTTCCTGCGGTATCCACAATGATATTGGTCACTTCATACTTTTCAAGAATTTCATAAAGTTCTTGCGCCACGGAAGCATCATTGAACCAATCGGTATGTCGAAACTCCACGGCTATTTTCATGTCTTTAGGAAAAGCTTCAAAAAAAGCAGGCAGTCGATCGATCCATTTCGGGGAAAAGTTATTATGCATCTGCACAAAAGGCATTTCCATTTTTTCCTTGAGATTGGAAGTATTTAAGATATAGTCTTCCAAGTAAGCTTCAAAATCGTTTAAACGTTTCCAATGCGTTACCCCTTGAAACATTTTCGGAAAAAACCGAAAGTTTTCAGGCGTTTTATCATACCAGCCAGCATACACATCGGCTGGAAAAATTCGGTAAAAGGTAGCATTCAATTCTATCGAATTGAATTGCGTGGCATAATATGATAACTCATCTTTTGTCCCACGCGGGTAAAACCCTTTTAAATCGGCCCGATTCCATTTGGCACAGCCTACATAGGCATTTGGAATTTCTGGAGTGTTATGTGGATTCAACACGGTCTTGGTTTCCGGAGGGTCGGGCGGCAATGTAAAATCAATAATTCCAGGGTTCTCTACTTTTCCAAATTTCATAAAATTGTATTTCCGTAAAGATACTTAAAAAGAATGCTTTGGAGTAAATGAAAAAAATCAATTAAAACTGTAACATTATTTGTATATTCAATACTTACAAAACACAAAACTTTAAAAGAACATCTATGAAAACCTTAAGATTATTTACTACAACCATCCTTTTATTGGTTTTTGGAGCTTTTGCCAATGCCCAAACGGCTGATGAAATTCTTGCGAATTACTTCGAAAACACAGGGGGAATTGAAAATTGGAAAAGCATCGAAGGAATGAAAATGACCGGAGACGCAGGATTTGGTCCACAAAGTTTCCCTTTTGTCCAAATTATGATGACCGACGGTAGAATGCGTACTGAAGTAGACCTACAAGGACAGAAATTTATTCCGCAAGCCTATGATGGTGAAAAAATGTGGGGAATGAATTTTCAAACCATGGCTGCAGAAGAAGTAGATTCTGAAACTGCGACTAATTACAAAAACAATGAAGCCAACGATTTTCCAGATCCTTTTTTAAACTATAAAGAAAAAGGATATCAAGTAGAATATATGGGCGAAGAAACAGTAGAGGGTGTGGAAACCTATAAACTGAAATTAACAAAAAACAAGCTAATTTCAGACGGTGTAGAAGAAGATAATTTTGCGGTGTATTATTTTGACAAAGAAAACTTTGTCCCTATCCTAAGCGAAAACACCATGCCTGTAGGTCCTCAAAAAGGAATGAAGGTACAAACGGTATATAGCGATTACCAAGAAGCCGGTGATATATTCTACCCCTATTCCATTACGACTAAATTTAATGGCCAAGCAGGACAATCAATTAAAATTGAAAGCATTGAAATAAACCCTTCTGTAGAAGAAGTGAATTTTTCCATGCCAACTAAAGAATAAATACTGAAATTTTATAAAAATCCCTGCCTTGTCAGGGATTTTTTTTAACTCAAAATCCAATCAAAAAATGAAAAGACTCATCTATTTAGCCATAGTGTGTTTTATTGTTCCATGGAATTCTTTTTCCCAGGAAATTTCCCTGAAAGGAAAGGAACTTTTTGGGGATATTAAGGCAAGGCACATAGGACCCGCTTTAATGAGTGGGCGAATTAATGATATTGAAATGCATCCCACCAATACCCGTGTTATGTACATTGGGGCAGCCGGTGGCGGTGTTTGGAAGTCCTCTGATGGAGGAGCCACTTTCACCCCTATTTTCGACGATTATGTACAATCTATTGGCGTGGTAAAGTTAGACCCAAAAAATCCTGATGAAGTGATTTGGGTAGGAACAGGGGAAACCTGGACGCGGAACTCTGTATCTATTGGAAATGGCCTCTTCAAATCGACCGATGGGGGAAGCTCTTGGACGGAAATCCCAGGCTTCGAAAACAGTGAACGCATTGCATCTATCGCCATTAACTCTAACAATACAAATGAAGTATACGTAGGAGTACTAGGCGCTCTATGGAGCGATAGTGAAGACAGGGGCGTGTATAAAACGACTGATGGTGGAAAAAACTGGAAAAAAGTATTTTATTTGAATCCATCCACTGGAGCTGGCGACGTCATTATGGATCCCGAAAACCCTAATGTATTGTATGCCTCCATGTGGCAATTCCGAAGAACGGGATGGAGCTTTAACTCTGGAGGAGAAAGCAGTGGCTTGTATAAATCGACCGATGGGGGTGCTACTTGGAATAAAATTAAGAACGGCCTGCCTGAAGGGAAATTGGGAAGAATCGCAGTGGCTATGGCCCCCAGTGATCATCAAATTTTATATGCAGTTATTGAAACCGGCGAAAAAGATACCAATGGGCTTTGGAAATCTGAAGATGGAGGAAACTCTTGGAAACACTTAAATAATGACTTCGGACTTACGGTTCGCCCTTTTTACTTTTCCAGAATCACGATCGATCCCAAGAACCCAGATATTATTGTAAAAGCGGGTCTTAGTGGGTCTATAAGTCGGGATGGCGGAAAGACCTTTAAAGGCCTCGGAAATATGCACAGTGACATTCACGATATCGCTTTCCATATCAACAATAGCGATGCCCTTTTCTGTGCTACCGATGGTGGGTTATACCGCTCATGGAATGGAGGAACCACTATGGAAATTGTAGAGAACCTCCCCCTTTCCCAATTTTATCAGATTAGCGTAGACAATGAAGAGCCTTACAATGTGTATGGAGGCTTACAGGACAATGGAAGCTGGTGGGGTCCCTCCTCTGCTCCAGGAGGGGTACAAGCCCGCGATTGGAATAGTGTAGGTGCTGGAGATGGCTTCAGGGTATTGAAACACCCTACCAAAAACATCATTTATTCAGAAATGCAAGGAGCCGAGAATGTTTGGCGGTACGACGTAGATCGAAGAAGAACCAAAACCGTACAGCCTCTAGAAGAAGCTGGAAAACCCAAACTTCGCTTTAACTGGAACGCACCTATGGCGGTAAGCAACCATCAACCGGATCGATTTTACATGGGAAGTCAGTTTGTGCACCGAAGTGATGATATGGGAGACACGTGGACCATAATTTCTCCCGATTTAACAACAAACGACCCTGCCAAACAGAACCAAGCAGATTCAGGGGGGCTTTCTATGGATAACAGTGGAGCCGAAAATCATACGACTATCTTTACTATTGCAGAATCACCGCTTGATGAAAACATACTCTGGGTGGGTACCGATGACGGAAATGTGCAGGTAACCACCGATGGAGGTAAAACCTGGAATAATGTTACTTCCAATCTTGTAGGCGTTCCTGCCAATACGTGGGTCTATCATATTGAAGCTAGTGTTCACGGAAAAGGTACAGCGTATGCGGTATTCGATGGTCATACCAGTGGCGATTTCAATACCTACGCATTAAAAACAACCGATTATGGAAAAACTTGGACCAATATCATTTCAGAAGATATTAAAGCCAATGCTTTTGCCAGAAATATTCAAGAAGACTATGAAAATGAAAACCTACTGTTTTTAGGGACCGAATTCGGATTATATGTAACCGTTGACGGAGGTAAAAACTGGTCGAAATTTACCAATAACATGCCTTCCGTAGCCGTGCATTTTATTGACCTTCAAAAACAAACCAACGATTTGGTGATGGGAACTCACGGAAGAGGCGTCATCATTATCGATGATATTAGCCCATTGCGACAACTAAACCAAGAAGTGCTTAATGAAGACGTACACTTTTTCAGTACCGAACCTTACACCATGGTGGAACAAAGTGGTTTTTCAGGTAGTTTCGGAAGTGAAACCCAGTTTGTAGGGGCTAACAAGCCTACCTCGGCTCGAATTATCTATTACTTGAAAAAACGCCACACCTTTGGTAAAATGGAAATGGAAATTCAGGATATGGATGGAAATAAGATTACGTCCCTTTCCCCAGGGAAATCCAAAGGAATAAATGTAGTGGATTGGAACTTTACTTCCAAAGCACCAAAATTAGCTGAAGCCAAAACCATTTCCTTTGCTGGATTCACCCCAGTAAGGGTTCCTGCAGGAAAATATAAGGTGGTCTTAACCAAAGGTAGAAATACCTACGAAACAACCTTAGAACTTCAGTATGACGATAGCTCCCTAGCTACCTTGGAAGAACGTAAAGAACAGGAGCGCATGACTCGTGAAATGTTCAATATGGTTGAGGATTTAGCCTACATGGTTTATGAGTTAGGGGAAAATCAGAAAGCAGCTCAAAATGTCATGGAAAACCATCCTAAAGGGAAAAAAGTGGCCCAAAATTTTTATGATGCATTGGAAACCCTTCGGAAAGACTTGGTCGTAACCACAGGAGACAACTACGTAGCTTCTGCTGAACCAGAACTAAGAGAGCGTATGGGAGAGTTGTATGCCAATATCGCTTCCAGCTATGATCGCGTGTCTGGAGCTCAGAAGCAGAATTACCAACTTATTTCCGAAGAATTCACGGCAGCGAAAAAGCGCTATCAAGAAATAGTGGACAAAGAAGGAAAAAAATTCCACAAATTTTTAGAGAAAAACGAAATGCAAAAACCCAAGCTTCAAAGTAAAGAAGACTATTTGGAGAAAGAGTAGTTTTTCAATTCAAACAATAAGAATGGCCCTGTAATTTACAGGGCTATTTTTTTATGTAGACCGTCTTAATGTTTACAAACTCTCGAATTCCCTGGCTGCTAAGCTCCCTACCATAACCACTTTCCTTTACTCCTCCAAAGGGCAGGCGAGGATCACTTTTAACCAACTCATTAATGAAAACAGCGCCTTCTTCAAATTGAGGGATTAAAGTTTCCATTTTTTTTAAGTCTTCTGAAAATAGCGAAACCCCTAAACCGAACTTTGAATTATTAGACAATGCAATGGCTTCTTCCGTGGTGGAAAAAGTAGTAATGCTCAAAGCAGGACCAAAGGTTTCTTCCTGAAACATAGGCATGTCTTCGGTAACTTCTGAAACAATGGTTGGTTCGTAGTAGGCGCCACAGCGCTTCCCTCCTAGTTTCAATTGCGCTCCCATTTTTAAGGATTCATGTACCTGGCTTTCCAAATCCTTAGCTAAATCTTCCCTTGCCAGTGTTCCAACGTAAGTATCTTTCGATAAAGGGTCACCGCTCTTTAAATCCTTTACTTTGGAAATAAGCTTTTCCGTAAACTCTTCCTGAATACTTTCGGCCAACAAAAGCCGCTTCCCGGCAATACAGCTTTGCCCTGTATTTTGAAAGCGTGCAGTAACACAAGTTTCTATGGTCGCGTCGATATCACAATCTTCAAAAACAACCAATGCGTTATTACCGCCTAATTCCAGAACACTTTTTTTAATGTTTTTGCCCGCTAAGGATGCCACTGAAGCACCTGCGGGACCGCTTCCGGTTAAGGTTACTGCTTTTACGATATCATTTTCGATAATACCTTTTATGGCATCGCTTCCAACCAGTAGCGTGGTAAAGCATCCTTCAGGTAAGCCTGCATTGGCAAATACCTTTTCAATGTTTAGGGCGCTTCCAAACACATTGGAGGCGTGTTTTAAAACCGCTACATTTCCAGCCATCAAAGCAGGAATAGCAAAACGGAATACTTGCCAAAAGGGATAGTTCCACGGCATTACGGCCAGTAGAACCCCCAAGGGTTCATAACGGATAAAGCTTTTTTGAGCATAGGTTTCAATGATTTTATCTTGAAGTTGATCTTTAGCATTGTCTATGTAATATTCACATAACCAGATACATTTCTCTATTTCAGCTATAGACTGTGAAAGAGGTTTCCCCATCTCCAAGGTCATGGTTTTTGCGTAAGTTTCTTTATTTTTTTCAAGTTCGGAAGCGACATTTTTTATATGATCTTCCCGTTCTTCGTAGGACGTTTTCTTCCAATGGGAAAATCGTTCTTTTGCCTTTCGAAGAAAAGTATCCACCTCTTTCGAGGTATGTTTTGTATAGGTATGTAACGTATCTCCTGTATAAGGATTAATAGAAGTAACAGTGTCCATTTTTATTTTTAAAGTTAGGGCTTCTACTGCAAATTGTTGAAAGGATTGTGCATAACTTAACAATTCTTAACCAAATTTCACACTTCTAATTTTTAATTTTAAAAAAACTCCAAATTATGGAAACTAGAGATGAAGTCCTCATAGGGCTCCGCCCTTCCATCGCTTCGGCAAAGGTCCTTCCTGGAATGTCTTCCGAAGAAATCTTTCAAAATGAAACCTTACGTCCCATTATTAAATTACAAAATGATTTGTTATTGGCAGCGTTTCGGAATTATGCCCAAAAGCATAAAAATGTATTCTATGACCTTTCCGTAGAAAAACGGTTGGACTATATTGAAAATGCCATTCATAAGGATATGAAATTTCGAAACTCATTGAAAGGAATGGTTATTGGGCAATTTACCATTCAGGAATATGAAAGATATATTCAAAATTCCTCGGCATTGAACAAGCGAATGATGACACTCGTTAAGGAAAGGTTAAAAAACAACATGCTTTTATTAGAACAGAAATCAAGTTCGGTAGCTTAACAATTCTCCTTTTCTTGTAAAAATTTGACAGGTAGTGGTTTGTCTTCGTGTGCCTTCCTATCTTGTTAAGATAATATTAGTAAAGATGTTAAGCTTTACACAAAGTATTCATATTTCTAACAATTGAAACATAAGGATTCTATTTTTGTGTATCTAAAAATCCAAACCTTATGAAAAGAATTACACTATTACTATTAGCAATGGTATTTTCCGTTTCGCTAACACATGCACAAGATGAAGAAGATAACGACATCAAACTTGGCCAATACGATAAGTGGTCTATTGAGTTAAGCGGAGGGCTACTCAAGCCATCCAATCCCTTAGCTCCTGGGTATTACACGAAGGGAGCCGATTTATTCCAAGGGAACCTTGGGGTACGTTACATGTTCAACGAGAAGTTTGGTCTTCGTACCGTATTTGGTTACAATAGTATTAAAAACAACGAAGACGAAACCCAAAGTCTTCCTTTTGAAGCAAGATACCTTCGAGGAACTTTAGAAGGGGTGGTAAATCTTGGGAACGTATTGGACTTTGCCGATTGGACCAATAGTTTCGGTTTACTTTTCCACAGTGGTGCTGGATATTCAAACTTAAAATACCAGGACCCTGAAATTGAAGATCCAGTGCACTTAATGAATATTAGTGCAGGTATTACTCCGCAGGTTAAAATTAGCAATAGCATTGCTTTTAACCTAGATGTAACTTTACTGGCCAATGTAGGAATGGAGCGTTCATGGGACGGGACCCAAGTAATCACCAGTAATAATCGTCGAATTGATGACGGTCTCCTATACAATTTCTCGGCGGGGCTTACCTTTTACTTAGGGGAAAATGATACCCATGCCGACTGGTATTCTGAAGACAATGTGCTCCTTTCGAAAGTAGAAGAATTGGAACAACGTGTAGAAAAACTGGAAACCGATCTTATCGATTCAGATCAGGACGGAGTGCCAGATTATCTGGATAGAGAGCCTAACACCATGTCTGGAGTCGCTGTGAATACCAAAGGAGTGGCTATTGATAAAAACAACAATGGTATTCCCGACGAAATAGAATCTTCCTTGGATTCACGTTACGTAAACGAAGAAGATTATGTTCAGAATAAAGGAGGGTTAGACGTAGAAGAATTATTAAACAAGGGATATGTAAACGTATATTTCAGGTTTAATAGCGATGTACCTGAAACCTATTCTTTAGGAGCAATCAATTACCTTGCAAAATACATGAAGGAGAACCCAGGTGCCAATGCCGATTTAATTGGATATGCTGATGAAATTGGAGATCCCGACTATAACAAGGCTTTATCGGAAAGACGTGCCAATAAAGTGAAGGAAATTTTAGTCGCTTCAGGTGTTTCCGAAAGTAGATTAAATGTTATTGGTAACGGGGAAGATACTTCTGTAGAAAAATCTTCTGCCCCTGCAAGACAGCTGGTAAGAAGAGTAACATTCAGATTGAAATAATTAAGAACCCCAGAATTTTTTATAAGTCCCTTTCAGCTTGAAAGGGACTTTTTTTTTATTCCAATAGCGAGACCCCATTTAAATCGGTCGTCAATACGTCACTCATATAATCGAAAAAAGGACGTAGCAGTGCATAGTGATGGAGTAAATTCTCTTTGAAGTTAGTGGCCAAAACCTCTTGGTCGGTAAAAGGATGGGCTACAAAAAAACTTTTTAAACGAATTAAATCGATATTAGGGTCGTCCTTGCTGAAACCTTTTGGAGCAGTTTTTACACGGTACTCCTGATTGAAACCTTGAAAGGCATTCTTAAATTGTGGGTTGCTTAAAATTTTTCGGATGGGCGCTGCATCCATTTCAAACTCTTTTCTAATTCTTTGTAAATCTTCTGGATTGGGATTGAAAAAGCCACCCGCCATTAAGCTATTGCCTGGTTCAATACGAAGGTAATACCCACCTCTTCTATGAGCCCCTGCCCTGCTGAAACTTGCACTTCGGTGAATGTTGTAAGGAGTCTTGTCGTTGCTAAATCGTATATCCCGATTAATACGAAAGACTTTTACTTTTTCTATTTGGTCGGTCGTATTCAGTTCTTTTTCAATAGCAGCATAAAAAGATTTTAGGGCCTTTTCATTAGCTTGGTACTCCTTTTTATGTTCCTGCATCCAATCACGGTGATTGTTTTCTTTTAGCCTATTTAAAAAGCTGAAAACGGAAGGAGGGATTTGAGTTTGCATGGCGTCTTTTAATTATAAAGATACATTTTAATTTTTTTGTACATTTAACTAACAACTTAAAACCAATACATTATGAAAACAACCAACAAACCCGCAATCCTATTTTGGGTCATTGCCGTTTTAGCCCTTGTTTGGAATTTACTTGGGGTCATGGCCTACCTAGGGCAACAATTGATGAGCCCAGAAAATTTAGCGTTACTCTCTGAAGCCGAGCAGGAAGCAATAGTAAATAGGCCCGCATGGGCTACATCGGCTTTTGCCATTGCTGTATGGGGAGGCTTATTGGCCGCTATTTTTCTCTTAATTAAAAAGCGATGGGCCAAAACGGTATTTATCATTTCATTCCTAGGGGTACTTGTGCAAATGTATTTTAACTTTTTTGTGATCGACTCTCTCGCTATTTATGGACCTGGCGGGCTTTTCATGCCGGTATTGATTGTTCTTTTCGGGATCTTTTTAATTTGGTGGAGCGATCATAGCATTAAAAAGGGCTGGTTAAAATAACTTCAGAATAGTATTAAAGGCCTTCGGGCCTTTTATTCATTTTTTTTATTCAAATCGAAAGACTCATAAAACCCTAAATCCTTGTTTTTCAATAATTTTACCCAAAAAGCAATTTGGCCGGTATGGTACGAATAATGTTCAACCACGTGAATAATAAGTCCCACTCCGGAAAATTGAAATCCTTGCACTTCTTTTTCTTTCAGTAAGGTCGCTTCGCTCACCCTGGCAATAGTTGCTTTGGCCTTCAAAAGGACACGATCAAGTTTTTCAATAAGTTCTTGTTTCGAATACCCTCCTGTGGTAGAGAACTCTAAAGTTCTATCTCTTTGATCTTCAAGATTCCCTAAAGGCGCAATGACATATTGAGTAATGTTTCCGCAGAGGTGCAATACTAGGTTTCCAATGCTATTAAGATGATTGTTGGGCTTCTTCCAAAGCTCTTCTTCCGTGATAGATGACAAGGCAATTTTAAGCATTCGGGTGTTTTCATCTATTCGGAATACACAATTTTTAATAAAAGTAGTTCTCACGGTTAAATTCATTTATTTTAAAGCGTATGGGATAAAAATTATGGGTGTATATTCCTACACCATAATAAATTTCATAAATTTGTTTTGAAAGCAGTTTTACTTAACAATTTAAATATACAGCCCCCCCGTTGAATGAAAAATTTTTTCATTGCTTTTATTGTTTTTTTGGTGTGGTCCATTTTTGGGTTATGGCTGTACTCGCTGTTAAAACCCACAAATCTTCCTGATAAATTAACCGCTCAAGATAGCGTATTGGTGGAAAAAGAGGAGCAATTGCCCGAAGTTGACTCGGTTTCCGTAAATCCTTCAATAAGGGACACCCTTAATTTGGAAGAAAATACCGGTATGGAAGAAGATAGTCTTCATTTGGACACCGGGCTTAAAGCACAAACTGCCGATGGGGATATTATTTTTTATTTTGAAGAAGGCATTCAAATTCAAAAAAATAATCCAACCCCTGTTATCCCTCCTAGCCTTGTAGATTTTAAATATAAATTGAATACCTACATACTGGAGCATCCTAATAAAGAACTTCAAATTACAGCATTGTACGATGCTTCGGAGAATATTACAACTCCAAACTTAGGTACTCAAAGAGGAAATACCATTAGAAAAATCCTATTGGAGGCAGGCATGCCTAAGGAAAAGGTATATGTGCAGTCTACCATTAAAGAAATAAATTTTGATGAAAATAATTTTTTCGGAAACGGTATTTCTTTCAATTTCAAAGAGTTAGATTCTTCCAGGGTTGAAATGTCAAAATTTTATTTGCCAGAAACAAAAACAATTTACCCTAAATTCATAAATAATGATATTTTTGTAAATGAAGCCTTAAAATTGTTGTTGGAAGAAGCCAAAACTATTTTAAGCTCCAACCCCAATGCAAAGTTGGAAATTATAGGGCATACCGATAATATTGGTAATGCCAATGACAATTACCTTTTGGCTTTACAATATGCCAGACAAGTACGTTGGTATTTGGTTTCCAAGGGAAATTTGGACAAAAATAGGATTATTGCCTCTTCGGAAGGGGAAGCGAAATCCATAGCCAACAACGCCACCGAAAGGGGACGTTTTTTAAACAGGCGTATTGAAGTAAAATATTTTACCGATTAATGGATCATATCTTAGAAAACCTATCAGATTACGTAAGCATTTTCCTGTTAATGCTGAGCACGTTTTTAATCGGTTATTTTTCTGCTTGGAATTTTCAGAAATCAAAATATACAAAGCTGCTGAAGAAAGCGAAACGGCAAGCCAACCTTAATAAAATAAATAAGGATGTTTCGAACATTGAAACCATTTTTACGGAAATAAAACCTAAAATTGTTGAAGTAGTCAAGGAAACACAAAAACAGCAGCAGAAATACCAGGAAACCAATTCGAACGAACAAATTGTTTCTAAATCCCCTGAAGATATTGTAGCGCAAACCCGCATGAGTTACGTAACCTACACGAAATCCAAACCGGAACTCAATTTCGATCATTTTGGACATGGAAACCCTCAGAAAAAGGATGACCTTACTCAAATTAATGGTATCGGGCCTTACATTGAACAACGTTTAAATGAAATAGGCATATACAACTACGACCAAATTAGCCGTTTTCAAGAAGAAGATATAATGGTATTGACAGAGCTTATCGACTTCTTTCCGGGACGAATTGAAAGGGACAACTGGATTTTTCAAGCGGAAGCGCTTAAAACCCATTAATTATTCCATATGGAACTTACTGCACTGGACTGGGGATTAATGCTTTTTTTCTTTGCCATCTTTTTAGCTATTGGGCTGTTAGTGGCAAAAAGATCGGGTAAAGACTCAAAAGAGTTTTTTCTCTCCGGAAAAAATATGCCTTGGTGGTTATTGGGCATCTCTATGGTAGCTACGACCTTTTCGGCCGATACCCCCAATTTGGTAACCGATATTGTACGCCAAAACGGTATTTCAGGAAATTGGGTTTGGTGGGCGTTTTTACTTACAGGAATGCTTACCGTGTTTGTGTATGCCAAACTCTGGAGACGGTCCGAAGTTCTTACCGATCTCGAATTTTATGAACTTCGGTACAGCGGTAAAGAAGCTGCTTTTTTAAGAGGGTTTCGAGCCATTTACTTAGGGGTGTTCTTTAATGTCATGATCATGGCCTCCGTGTGCTTGGCTGCGATCAAAATTGGAGGCATTCTTTTTGACCTTCAACCTTGGCAGTCGGTAGTGTATGCTTCATTGATAACGGTATTTTATAGTTCCATTGGAGGTTTAAGAGGGGTGATATTTACTGATTTTTTACAGTTTATTATTGCTATGGTCGGTTCTATATGGGCCGCCATTTATATCATTAATCTTCCCGAAGTGGGAGGCTTGGAAAATTTATTATCCCATGAAAATGTATCCAACAAATTACACTTCCTTCCCAATTTTAAGGATACCAAAACCCTTTGGACACTACTCATCATTCCTATTGCCGTACAATGGTGGAGTGTATGGTATCCCGGGGCTGAACCAGGAGGGGGAGGCTATATCGCTCAAAGGATGCTTTCTGCAAAAGATGAGAAAAACGCAATTGGTGCTACCCTACTCTTTAATATTGCCCATTATGCCATCCGTCCTTGGCCCTGGATCTTAATTGCCCTAGCATCTTTAATACTTTATCCAACCTTAGGGGATATTTCCAATGAATTCCCCAACGCCACAGCAGGACATGATTTGGGGTATTCGGCCATGCTCACACACCTCCCTTCTGGATTATTGGGCTTGGTAGTTACTTCACTGATTGCAGCTTTTATGAGTACCATCTCTACCCATCTAAATTGGGGATCCTCTTATATTTCTTTAGATTTTTACAAGCGTTTTATAAAACCCGAAGCTTCAGAAAAACAACTGGTTTCCGTAGGAAGGCTTTCCACCGTGATACTTATGGTTCTCTCCGCCTTGCTTGCCCTTCAGTTTGAAAGCGCTTTAAGCACGTTTAATATCTTATTGCAAATTGGTGCAGGAACAGGGCTCATTTTTATATTACGCTGGTTCTGGTGGCGTGTGAATGCCTATAGTGAGATTACAGGAATGGTAGTTTCATTTGTCGTGGCACTTAGTTTTGAGTTCTATGATTTTACGTTGGAAGACCATGAAAAATTGTTATGGGGCGTAGGAATTACTACATTTAGTTGGATTTTTGTGACACTTATCACCCCTGCTACCCAAACAGAAACCTTAGCGCGTTTTTATAACAAGGTGACCCCTTACGGAATGGGTTGGAATCCATTTCGGAGAATTTTAGGGGAAAAAGGCATCCAACTCAAAAAATCCCACGATCAATTTACTTTGGATTTGGGCAGCATGTTAAGTGGCGTTCTGTTTGTCTACACCTTTTTATTTGCTACCGGTTACCTACTCTACGGAAATTATTTGGGAGCGCTAATTCTATTTGGGGTAGCCTTTGTAGCAGCTTGGGTAATTTTTTCCTTGTGGAAGAAAAAGAAACCAAGGAAATAAAAAAAGTCAGGTGGTTACCTGACTTTTATAATCGAAAAATACTTCAGAATTAATCCAGAAAAATGGCAAATCCAACATTAAAGGAAAAAATGTTGAAGTCTCCATCGCCTGCATCCTCATTAAGACCCAAACCGTAGCGAACTCCTGGCTCAAGACTTACTGAATCGGTGATAAACCATGCATAAGCAGCTTGAACGCCTACCCATAATGGTGAGAAGTTGTCGCCAGAAGCACCGTTTACATCAACCCCCACAGGAATGTTTCCATTGATGTAGTACTTTCCACCGAACTTCCATCCAAAAGTTCCGTCAACGTCTTCTCCCGGATCTCCATAACCAAGACCCGCTTTAAGCGCTAAATCGTCTAGGATAAAATAACCTGCATCAAATCCAGCATTCCATGAGGTATTACCATCGATAGAACGAAGGAATATTCCAGATCCTCCTCCAAAGGATTCACCAAAACCTGTATTGGCTTCGATGAGCCAAGACCCTTGGTCGGTAGCACCTCCACCGTCGCCATCTTGTGCAAAAGTGGCCGTCATAGCAAAAATTGTAAATGCTGCAATAAATAGTAATTTTTTCATAAGTAATAATAGTTTGATTAATATCAATAAAGCTACAAAAAAAAAGCCTACTCTATCCATAGGGCATTTGCCCTACTTCTTAACAATCTTGTTAACAAATTGATTTTCAATAAAAAAGGTGGATTAACATCCACCTTTTTTATTTAGGTTCTTTGGGTTTTAGCTAAATTTATACCCTATCCCTAAGCTAATAAAGTTAATTCTGGATTTGATATCGGCTCTTCCATTATAGTAGTTATTTAACTGAAACGAAGTCCGCGTTTCAATAAAAAAATCTTCAGTAATATCATAACCTAGTCCCCCACCAACTCCTAAATTAAACTTGGTAAAGTCTTCTGCAATCTCCTCTAACGTATAGGTTATGGTAGGACCAGCCTGGAAAAAGAACTTTTCACTAACATAAATCTTTCCGAAGAAGGGAACTTGGAGTAAACTGGAATCATCGATATTCATGTAAAGAACCTCTGTCTGGATCGCGAAGGATTCTGAAAGACCGATTTCGGCAACCAATCCTCCATAAAAACCAGAATCGGTACCAGAAGTTTCTTCTCCAAAGACGGTTATTTTACTAGCACCATTTAAATATCCTGCGGTTGCACCAAATCGGGTTTCCTGTGCTGAAATCTGCATCGTAAACAAGACAACAACTAAAAGGAAGAATAATTTTTTCATCGTTAAAAGTGTTTGATTAATAAGTAGTAAATCTAATAAAAGAAGAGACTTTTTTGCCATTATTTTAAAAGATTCTTATCTTTTTATCATAACTAATTAGAAATCAATAAAAAAAGCCACTTAAAAGAAGTGGCTTTTCAAATATATATAAATTATTGTGATTTTTTACAGGAATGAATATCCCACAGCCAAAGTAATCACGCTATTTTTTCCTTTACCTTCTTCAGGAACATCTGTTAATCCAAAGTTATACCTTCCATCTATTCGGATTCCCATCGGTAAATCATATCCAAGCCCTACTACCCCAGAAAGGTCAAAATCACTAGTAGCAATATCATTAATGGTTTCTCCTACAACTGTTTGTGCTTTGTCATCAACCAAGACTCCAAATTGCGGTCCTAACTGAATGTTCAATCCTTGAGCTACAAAGTATTTTAACACAATAGGGACGTTGACATAGTTCAAGTCAAATTCCCCTAATTCAAATTCAGCTCCTTGTTGCGAATACAATAAATCTGCTTGAATACCAATATTGTCATTGAATTTTCCGCCTACAAAAACCCCACCTACGAAGCCCGTTCTGTTGTCCAGCCCTGTAGCATCACTTAAACTGGCAAAGTTGACCCCAGCTTTGATACCGAAATCTATACCTTGGGCAAATACTGCGGAAGTGGATAAAGTCACAAATAATAAAATCAATACTTTTTTCATCATAAAATTTTTTAGTAATTAGGAAGATGGAATGCCCAAAATAGCATCTTCGTTAGGTTTACAATAAGATTTTGAGTGGGCATTGCATGTGATTGTTTTAAATTTTACACTAAATTATAACGAAATTCGCAAACCATTTATTTTTTGAGAATATTTTAAGAATTTCCTTTGTATGAAATGGAGCCAAGCCCTAAAAGATTACCAAAGCTACCTTCGCATAGAACGCGGACTCTCACAAAATACGATTGCCAGTTATTCATTGGATATCAAAAAATTGATGCAATGGCTGGAGGAAAACTCCATTCGGGAATCTCCTGAAAAAATTACTGAAAAAACCCTTCAGGAGTTTATTTATCAGGTTGCAAAAAGCATGACACCTCGTACACAAAGCCGTATCATTTCCGGTCTGCGGGGGTTTTTCAATTATCTCATTTTTGAAGAATACCGAAATACCAATCCGTTGGAGCTCATGGAGAGTCCAAAAGTAGGACAAAAACTACCCGATACCCTTTCCGAAGAAGAGATTGATACCATTATCTCGGCAATCGACCTAAGCAAACCACAAGGACAACGCAACAAGGCCATACTGGAAACTTTATACGGTTGTGGCTTACGCGTCTCAGAACTCACCGAACTTAAAATATCCGACCTCTTTTTTGAAGAGGGCTTTATTAAAGTAACCGGAAAAGGTGACAAACAGCGCTTGGTCCCTATTGCAGGGTCCACAATTAAATACATCGATCTCTATGTAAAGGAAATACGGGTACACCAAACCATTGCAGAAAACGCTAAAGACACCTTATTCCTCAATCGAAGAGGGAACCCCCTTACACGCGCCATGATTTTTACCATCGTAAAAAATCTTACCGAACTTACAGGTATTCAAAAAAATGTGAGTCCGCATACCTTTCGTCATTCATTTGCAACGCATTTATTGCAAAATGGAGCCGATTTAAGGGCGATTCAGCAAATGTTAGGGCATGAGAGTATTACCACAACAGAAATCTACACCCATATTGACAAAACGCACCTAACACAAGTCATGCATCAATTTCACCCTAGAAAGTAAAGGTTAAAAAAAGGTTATAATACATCCTTGGCTGTATTTCGGCGATTCCTTTTTGTAATTTTAAGAAAATTACCAATCATGAAAACATTACAATTTAGAAATGGCGATACCATGCCTGCCATTGGTTTGGGTACCTGGAAGGCCAAAGGGGAAGAAGTTAAAAATGCTGTAAAAGCTGCTATACAATCTGGTTATCGACATATTGACACTGCTGCCATTTATGGAAATGAAGAAGCCATAGGCGAAGCCCTTCAAGAAGTTTTTTCTGAAGGAAGTGTGAAAAGGGAAGACTTGTTTATTACTTCCAAACTTTGGAATGATGCGCATCACCCCGAAAATGTGATTCCGGCCTTAAAAGACTCCTTACAAAAACTGAAGCTGGAGTATCTAGACTTATACCTTATCCATTGGCCCATTGCTTTTAAAAGTGGTGTTCCCATGCCTGAAGGGCCTTCCGACTTTGTTCCTTTGAGTGAAGTACCTCTGGAAGCAACTTGGCAAAAAATGGAAGAAGCCAAGGAACAAGGATGGGCAAAACACGTTGGTGTTTCCAATTTCAGTCAGAAGAAACTAAACGATTTACTACCAAAGGTTAAAGAAGCCCCTGAAATTAATCAGGTGGAGCTTCATCCCTTGCTTCAGCAAAAAGAGTTAAAGGCATTTTGCGACGAAAATAACATTCACCTTACCGCTTATTCCCCTTTAGGCTCTGGAGATCGTTCTGAGCAAATGAAAGCCGATAACGAACCCAATCTTTTTGATATTCCGGAAATTAAGAATATCGCTGAAAAACACGACGCACACCCTGCACAAGTATTAGTGAATTGGCACTTACAGCGTGGAACTGCGGTCATTCCGAAGTCGGTCACCCCAAGTCATATTGAAAGCAATCTCCAAGCTGAAAAGGTAGCGCTGGACCAAGAAGATATGAATACCATTGCAGGCCTCGATAAACACTACCGCTATATTACCGGAAAGTTTTTTGAAATGCCCGAGAAGGGATACGATAGTATTTATGATGAATAAAAAAAGCTCCCGTTGGAAGCTTTTTTTTTATAATATGAGATCGGTTTACTTTGCAATATTCACCGCACGGGTTTCCCGAATCACTGTTACTTTTACTTGACCAGGGTAGGTCATGTCGGTTTGAATTTTTTGGGATATTTCAAAGGAAAGTTGAGCAGCTTTATCGTCATTTACCTTTTCACTTTCCACAATTACACGAAGCTCCCTTCCTGCTTGAATGGCATACGCTTTTTGGACTCCTCCAAATCCGAAGGCAATATCTTCCAGATCCTTCAATCGCTGGATGTACGAATCCAATACTTGTCGCCTCGCTCCTGGTCTCGCTCCACTAATCGCGTCACAAACCTGAACAATCGGGGAAAGAAGATTGGTCATTTCAATTTCATCGTGGTGGGCACCAATGGCATTACAAACCTCAGGTTTTTCACCAAACTTTTCAGCCCATTGCATACCAAGAATCGCGTGAGGGGTTTCTGTTTCAGCTTCCGGTACTTTCCCGATATCGTGTAGCAATCCCGCTCTTTTAGCTAGTTTGGCATTGAGACCCAATTCAGAAGCCATCACACCACATAAACGGGCTACTTCACGGGAGTGGTGTAATAGGTTTTGTCCGTAAGAAGAGCGGTATTTCATTCGACCCACTGCTTTGATCAATTCTGGATGCAATCCATGAATCCCTAAATCGATAACTGTACGCTTTCCAACTTCAATGATTTCCTCTTCAATCTGTTTGGTTGTTTTCTTTACAATTTCCTCGATTCGGGCTGGGTGAATACGGCCATCGGTTACCAATTTATGAAGTGACAGTCGTGCAATCTCCCGTCGTACTGAATCGAAACAAGACAGGATAATGGCCTCAGGGGTATCATCTACAATAATTTCAACTCCTGTAGCAGCTTCTATGGCACGAATGTTTCGACCTTCACGACCAATAATCCGTCCTTTTACATCATCGCTCTCCAAATTGAATACGGAAACACAGTTCTCGATAGCTTCTTCGGTACCAATTCGTTGAATGGAATTAATGATAATCTTTTTGGCTTCTTGCTGTGCCGTCATTTTAGCTTCTTCCAAAGTGTTTTGGATATAAGCCATGGCGTCTGTCTTGGCTTCCCCTTTCAGACTCTCCAAAAGCTGTGCTTTGGCATCTTCGGCACTCAAGCTGGAAATTACTTCCAATTGCTCTATTTGGCTACGGTGTAGCTTTTCGATTTCAGCCTCTTTTTTATCGAGGTATGACAGTTTATCTTCGAAACTTTGCTTGGCCGATTCCAGCTCTGCATTCAATTTTTTGTTTTTGGATAATTCGCTGGAAACTTGAGACTCTTTATCACGGGTCCGCTTTTCAGCATCCGAAATTTTCTTGTCACGGCTTAAGATCACTTTCTCGTGTTCCGATTTAAGCTCTATGAATTTTTCTTTGGCTTGAAGTATCTTTTCTTTTTTGATTGCTTCGGCATCGGCTTTTGCTTCTTTTATAATGGAAGCGGCCGTTTTTTTAGCTTCCGTAACTACTTGGGAAGCTTTGCTCTTTTCAAGCATTTTGGCAATAAGAAAACCTACTGCCAAACCTACTACCCCAATAATTATAAGTGTAATTATGTTGTCCATGTTTGTTGAAATTATGATATAAAAAAAGCCTACATTAATATTGCGATTTTGTATAAACTCCTTAAAAAACAAGTTTAGGGCTAACAAACTGGTCAAGTATCCGTTCAAAGACGGCTCGCTTTTACAGCTTCAACTCACCCTTTTTAAAGAATTCGTGTTGAGTTTACCAAAAATTAGTATTAATGTAGGCAGTAACCTTTGTTTATTTTAAAGAACGTATTTTATGCTAGTTGCTCTTGCAGTAATTGATGTAAAGCCTTAAGCTTATCTTCAATAACATGCTGATCATTTACTTCGTCAATATCCTTTTGCTCTACCTGTGCCGCAAATTGTAAGGCGCACATGGCCAAAACATCTTGCTTATCCCTTACTGCGTAACTTTGTTCAAACCGTTTGATCATTTCCTCAATCTTCTTGGCGGCTTTTCGAAGGCCTTCTTCCTGCTCAGGCTGTATGGTTAGTGGATACACCCTATCTGCGATTGATATCTTGATCTTTAACGCGTTGGACATTGATTTTATTTTATTCGGAAAGTTGCGCAATACATTGGTCAATTTCCCGGACTAAAGCATTTATTTTGAGTTTAGTATCTCTTTTATAGTGGTCGCTGCCAAGCATTGCATTAGCCATTTTCAAGGACTCAAACTTTTCTTGCCAAGCATTCAATTCTTTTTGGGAACTTTGTTGTTGGGTTTTCAGCTTTTGCAATTCGTCTTCTAATTTCAGGTTTTGTTGCTTCAAATTTTCATGCTTCTGAAGCAACGCTTTCATCTTACTTTCAAGAGAATCAACAATTTCTGAGAGTTGAGACATTCAATGAGCTTTACAATACTTATATCACAAAGTTAACATTCGGTAGTTAATAAGCCAATACTTTCTGAATTTTTTTTGTATTATTGAAGTCTAAGTGCAATAAAATAACACACTCCCCTTTATTTAGTAGTATTAAATTATTGAAGATGAAGCAACTTTTGATGTTCCTTTGCCTCCTCTCTTATGCAGGCTTCTCACAAGAAAACATTCCGAAGGATTATTTTTCAAATCCTTTAGACATTCCATTATTGTTATCTGGAAATTTTGGGGAATTACGCAGCAATCATTTCCATAGCGGGTTGGACATTAAAACCCAACAGCGCGAAGGCCTTCCGGTATATGCCCCAGCCGATGGGTATGTGAAGCGTATTAAGGTGTCGCATTATGGCTATGGCAAGGCTTTGTACCTTCAGCATCCCAATGGCTACAGTTCGGTATACGCCCACCTGCAAAGCTATGCAGGCCCTATTCAGCAATACGTAAAAGAGCATCAGTATAACAAGGAAAGTTTTGAAATCGAATTATTTCCTGAAAGCGATGTCCTGCCTGTAAAAAAAGGGCAAATAATTGCTTATTCCGGGAATAGCGGAAGCAGTGGCGGCCCCCATTTGCACTTTGAAATTCGAGATGGAGCCTCCCGCCCCATGAACCCCATGCTCTTTGGTATTGAAATTCCAGATACCCGGGAACCTCTTATTAATAGTGTATTTGCCTACCCTGTTTCAGAAGATGCTATTGTAAATAATTCTCAAAATCCTATGAAGCTTCGATTGATCCGTCAAAAAGATGGTTCTTACAAAACGGAAAGTATTAAGGCCATTGGAAAAATCGGTTTCGGTATTTCAGCCTACGATCAGCAAAATGGGGCTTCCAACAAAAATGGCACCTACCAAATTAAAACCACTTTCAACGGTCTCGAAACGTTTACCGTTCTTTTCAACAAGTTTTCTTTTGCAGAAACGCGCTACCTCAATAGGTACATGGATTATGGCTATTTTGAAACCAATAGAAGCCGTGTTCAGAAGCTATTTCGGGAAAGTAACAATCCGTTAAGCGTGATCACCCAGGAAAATGACAATGGGTATGTAACCATTCGGGAAGGATATTCTTCGGTATATTCCATCGAGGTGAGTGATTTTAAAGGGAACAAGGTACTCATCACGGTACCCATTGAAGGAATTCAGCAAGAAGTGGTAGCAGCCAAGGACCTTCAGGAAACCCAAGATTATATTTATCACGATCAAGCCACTTCCATTACCAAAGGAAAGTTTAGTGTCTATATTCCTTCGGAAAGCTTGTATGAGGATACCTATCTTGATATCGAAGCCACTGGAGACACTTTGAAACTGCACAAAGATATTGTCCCAATTCATCGAAACATCACCATCACTGCAGATGCTTCCAATTACGAGAAAAAAGATTTAGATAAACTGTATTTAGGACGAATCAATTACAGAGGGGTCCCGTATTATAACACCACCTACCGTGATGGAACCAAACTTTCCACGCGAACGAGAACCTTCGGCAGCTATTGCATAGCGTCAGATACGGAAGCTCCCACCATTGTGCCGCTCAATTTTTCAGACGGAAAGTGGATTAGCAGCAATAAAACCCTGGAAATCAAGATTGAGGATATGGAAAGTGGTATTAGCACCTATAGGGCTACGGTAAATGGAAAATTCATCTTAACAGAATATGATTACAAAAAAGACGTTCTAGTATATGACTTTGAAGATGCCGTGATCGACGAAACTGAAAACAATTTAAAAGTGATTGTTGTCGATAATGTGGGAAATAGTACTACATTTGAAGCAACATTTTTCAGAAAACAATCTTAATTTTTGCTTTTGAAAACGAGACATTTACCCTTACTGCTTCTTTTTTGCTTAATAACTACCCTACTTTCCGCACAAACGGCCACTCTTAAAGGTGTGGTGCTTGATGAAAACAACCAACCGCTTTTAGGGGTGAATGTGGTTGCCGGGGACAATGGTACCCAAACCAATTTGAATGGCGCTTACATCCTGGAAATCCCTTCCAATGAGGAGGTGGTTGTGGTGTATTCGTATGTAGGGTTTAAGAACGCACAACTTACAGTAAATTTAAAGCCAAACGAGGACTTTGAATTCAATCCTACTCTAAGTGTCAATGTGGAACAAATTGGAGTGGTTGAGCTTGACGTAAAGCAACGGAAACGGGTACAGGGAATTACCTCTATCTCTCCAGAAGCCATTCGAAAAATTCCGGGTGCGAATGCAGGTGTGGAAAATATCCTTACCTCATTACCTGGAGTTAGCAACAACAACGAATTGAGTACGCAGTATGCGGTTCGCGGGGGAAATTATGATGAAAACCTAGTATATGTTAACGAAATTGAGGTATACCGCCCATTTTTAATCCGAAGTGGACAACAAGAGGGGTTAAGCTTTGTAAATAGTGACTTAACCTCTAGTGTGGATTTTTCTGCAGGAGGGTTTCAAGCCAAGTACGGGGACAAGCTTTCTTCGGTTTTGGATATTACCTATCGCAGACCCACGGGGTTTGAAGCTTCTACCGACTTAAGTCTGTTGGGCGGAAGTCTGTCGGTAGGAAATAAATCGAAAGATGGACGACTATCCGGAATTATAGGTCTTCGTTACCGAGACAATAGCCTATTTGTAGATGCCAAGCAAACGGAGACCAATTTCAGGCCTCGCTTTGCCGATGCACAAACCTACCTTACCTACCGCTTTAGCAGTAAATTTGAATTAGGCTTTTTAGGGAATGCTTCTATTAATGATTATGAATACGAACCCTTAACAAGGCAGACAAATTTTGGTACCCTTGCAGATCCTAGAGCTTTATTGGTATTTTATGAAGGCCAGGAAGAGGATCGATATCAAACGTATTTTGGAGCACTAAAAGGAACCTATGTAGCTTCAGAGAACTATACGGCGAAATTTATAGCGTCTATCTATCAAACCACAGAACAGGAATATTTCGACATTTTGGCGCAGTACCGTTTAGGGGAAGTAAATACCAGTATTGGCGATGAAAATGTGGGGGAAGTTCAGTTTTCAGAAGGTATTGGGAGTCAGTTAACCCACGCCCGAAACGACTTGGATGCCCTTATCATGAATTTTCAGCACAAAGGAAATTTAAATTTAAACGATCATAACATTGAATACGGCATAAAATATACGCATGAAGACATTCGGGACCGTGTTCAGGAATACGAAATCATCGATTCGGCAGGCTTTTCCATTCGCCCGCCAATTGGCGATTTCGCCAATAACCAGCCGTATGAGTCATTTGACTCCCCTATTGTACCTTTTAGTTCCATCAGGGCCACAAACGACGTGCAAATCAATCGGGTTTTAGGCTATGCACAATGGAGCAAAAGAACCACTTTGGGCGATAGTGAGCTTTGGCTAAATGCCGGGGTTCGCAGCCAAACATGGACGGTAAGTGGCGAAGGTATTGAAAGTACCACACAAAGTGTGATTAGTCCGAGAGCCCAAATATCCTTGAAACCCAACTGGGAGATGGATATGCTTTTTAGGGTTTCGGGAGGATTTTACCATCAGCCCCCATTTTACAGAGAGTTGCGCGATTCTACCGGAACAGTGGTTCCTGGTGTAAAAGCACAGCAATCCATCCATATTGTTTTAGGAAACGATTATAGTTTCGATCTATGGGAAAGACCCTTCACCCTTAATACCGAAGTATATTACAAAGATTTAACCAACGTGAACCCCTATACTTTAGAAAATGTACGTATTCGTTATCGTGCTAAAAACAATGCGGTGGCTTATGCCTACGGCTTGGATATGCGTTTGGCTGGAGAATTTGTACCGGGCACTGAAAGCTGGATTAGTTTTGGGTATTTAAAAACCGAAGAGAATATCGACGATCGCGGCTATATCTTTCGACCTACCGACCAACGATTGAAGTTTGGGGTACTATTTCAGGATTACGTAAAAATCATTCCCGATTTAAAGGGGTATCTGAATTTGGTATACAATACAGGATTGCCTGGAGGTTCACCCAGTTATGCAGATCCCTATAATTTCCAAAGAAGGCTTCCCGATTACAAAAGAGCGGATTTAGGGATTTCCTATGTATTGGTACACGATAAAAAGCGTAAGGATAGCGGCATCTTCAAACCTTTTAAAGAACTAACTTTAGGGGCTGAAATTTTTAATATTTTCGATGTACAGAACTCCATCACCAATACTTTTGTAAGGGATGTCTATACCAAAGTCCAATATGCGATTCCTAATTACTTAACCCCAAGGGTATTTAATGTTAGGGTCACGGCGAAGTTTTAAGAATTTACAAACTCCTTTAGTGTTGCAATTACATAGTCCACTTCTTCCTTGGTGTTGAATATGGAAAAGGAGAAGCGAATGGAGGGTTGTTTCATCTCTTCTGAAGAAAGAATGGCACTTAAAACGTGCGATCCTTCAGGGCTACCACTTTGGCAAGCGCTACCCTGGGAACATGCAATTCCTTTTAAATCCAATTGAAAAACCAAAAGCATGGCCTTTTCCGAAGAAATTGGGAGTCTAAGGTTTAAGATAGTAAAGGTGCTCCCTGCATCATCATCACAATTGCCATTAAAAGAAACGCCGGGTATATGTTTAGTGATTTCTTTCTTAAAATACTGCTTAATGTCCAAAATGTATTGCCGTTCCTTTTCTAGGTTCTGATACGCCAATTTTAAGGCCTCTGTCATTCCAGCAATAGCATAGACAGGTTCGGTACCAGCCCGAAGCCCACGCTCTTGAGCACCTCCAGTAATATAAGGTTTAAGTCCCGTATTTTTTCTGATAAAAGCAAATCCCACGCCTTTTGGGCCATGGAATTTATGGGCCGCTACAGCAGCAAAGTCAATAGGAATGTCTTGAAAACTTATAGGATAATGTCCAACTGACTGTACCGTATCGCTGTGAAGCAGCACCCCATGTTCCTTACATAATAAGGCAACCTCTTTTAAGGGAAGTTTGTTGCCAATTTCATTATTTACATGCATTAAGGAAACCAAGGTCTTTAAGGAGCTTTCATTTAGCAACTGTTCCAGATGGGAAAGATTGACTTGCCCCTTTTTATTTAAGTCGACATATGCTACTTCGATATTGAATTTTTGCTGAAGTTTTTCAACGGTATGAAGCACGGCATGATGCTCAATTTTACTTGTGATAATTCGCTGAACCCCTAAATCCTGCACACTACTATTTAATACTAAGTTATCGGCTTCTGTCCCGCCCGAAGTAAATATTATTTCGGAAGCATCTACTGAAAAAAGTTTCGAAATTTCTTTTCTACAACTCTCAAGTAAGGATTTAGAAGACCTTCCGTAGGAGTGTGTAGATGAGGGGTTTCCGTATTCAGTTTTTAACACATTCACCATGGTATGAACTACCTCTTTCCGTAGGTTGGTGGTAGCTGCATTATCGAAATAAACCTTTTTCATTGTATTCAATTTACGAAGCAAAAATACAATTAAAATCATGGAAAGCTATGCGAGGTTTCTTCAGAAATGATTACTTTGGCAAAAATTATTTTTCATGAAAAAATTAGGGTTTCTGGCAATTTTTGCAACCTTCTTCTTTACCAGTTGCGATGATGGCGAAATAATTACAACAAGTTTTGACTTTCCAGAAACCAACCTGCAATTTTGTGGTGGCCCAGGTGGGTACCTTTTTTATAAGACCAATGATGCGGGTACAGAAAGTATTTCACTCTTGCTGGGCAATGCCAACGAATTGTTTCAATCTTCCGATACCTTAGCCACAACTTTAAATGGAACTTCAAATATTGTAAACTATCGAATTTATAATGATGTAGTGGATGGCACCTATTTTTGTTCGGAAGTACCCCCCACTACCCCGCAAGTGGTGACCGAATATATTGCAAGTTCTGGAACAGCGGTGTTGTACATCAATACTACGTTGTTTGATAATGACAACTTAGATGAAAACGAAGAAGGGTTAACGACCGATACAGATAACGACGGACTCTTAAATTACTATGATTTTGATGATGATGGCGACAATGTCCCTACGATACTAGAACTGGATACTGAAAATGCCGACGGTGATAATAATCCTTTGACAAATCCGAAAGATACCGACAATGATGGGATTCCCGATTATTTGGATGAGGATGATGATGGAGATGGCATTCTAACCCGATACGAAGACGCCGATGGGGATTTAGACTCTACCAACGATATTACCGACCCATCAGTAGGGGCCGATTATCTAAACCCCGCTGTTGCAAATAGCAATCCCATTGATGAATACCGAGAACATGAGTTTAATTATACAAGTGACATCATCCTTATCTTGGAAAACTTTATTCTTATTAATGGTGAAGAAGAAATTAATCGTGAGCGGTTCCCCATGGGAACTATTGATGCCATTGAAACAGGAGTACAAACTGTAGTTCCGGTTTTTGTCGACTAGTTTTTATGGATTCTGAAAAATATACACTTCCAGTGCCCCTTGTCCGTATTTAGCAAAATCGGCGTCATAAAACTTTAAGTTGTCGTATCGCCGAAGCAAATATTCCAATTCTGCCCGAAGCACCCCTTCACCTACTCCATGAATGAAAACGATTTTTTGGATTTTTTTACGAATAGCGAAGTCTAATTGACCTTTAGCGGTATCTAATTGCAAGGTCAATTTATCATGAGCAGTCATTCCTTTTTCATTGGTAACTAATTGATGGATATGGAGATCTACCTCAAAAGAAGGTTTATTTCGGTCTTTCGGTTTTAATTTTTGAGATTTTCCTTTTTTTGGAAGTTCTTTTTCCCGAATAGCGTCATTATTGATGGTAAAAGATACTTCCTTTGCAAAACTATCTGGCTGAAAGACCAAGTCCTTTTCAAAAAACTGCATTTCAAAACCATCTCCTGTAACAAGAACAATTTGTGAACCATCAATTTTAATAACTGTGCCAGAAATGGCTTCATCGATATGAGAAACACGATCTCCTATAGAAAATTTGTTCATAAATAAAGGGTTATCAAACAGTTAATTCTTCCACAAATATCCATAAAAAGAGGAATTTACTTACGAAAATGTTTTAATTTTAAAAAATTATTTTATTTTTACACCCTAAATAATAGTGTTTAAGCCCCACTTTGATACTATAATAAACATAAAAAGTATGAAAAACCTACTACTATTCACAGCTATCGCATTAGCCTCCCCCGCTATTTTTGCTCAAAGCGATCTTTATGTACAGCCTAACGGCAGTAACAGTTCTTATGTATTTGTGAAAGATCAAATCATCTATGTTGAGGATGATATTAATCTTCAAGCAAATCCCACGGGTGACGAAGAAGCTAGCATTTATTTAAGAGATGGAGCTCAATTAATCCAGGGAGCTTCCGGAGCGGCAAACTCTGGAAATGGCTCTATTTCCATTTATCAAGAATCGTATGGCGACTCTTGGGATTACAATTTTTGGTGTTCCCCTGTTGGAAACATCAATGGAACGGGTAATCGAAGTTTTGGCTATGTAAGGCTCAATGACTCAATTGGTGGTTATGGAGCTGGAGACTCAAGAAATTATACTGCTGCAAATCAAGCGATTTTAACTGCAAGCTTAAATGGAGTAGAAACTCCTTTAACGATTTCTAGACGTTGGTTCTATAGATGGAATCCAACGACCCAAAGATGGGTAGGGATTGGTGCCGGAAACAACGTTGCCCCTGGCGAAGGTTTTATTATGAAAGGTGTAGGGACTACAAATCACACCCAACGCTATGATTTTAGAGGTAGAGCTAATAATGGAGATCTTACATTGACTACACAAGTAGGAGTTCCTTTTACCGACGGGCTCACTTACAATTTTACTCTTGCAGGAAACCCATATCCTTCTGCTATCAACTTATACCGAGTAGCTACAGACCCTGATAACACTGAAATAGACTCATTTAGATATTGGGATGAAGATATTACCATCAATTCTCACAATTATATTCACAACATAGGAGGTTATGCAACTTGGATTCCTGGACCTAATGAAAATGATCCTGGAACCTATACTGTTGCAACTTATCTAAATTATGACAATAGTGGAAACCCCACAGGTTCCTCTGGCTTTAGTGGTCTATCGTATGAAAGATTAAATGCGCCAGTAGGACAAGGATTTATGATTGTGGCAAATGCTGCTGGAAGTATTACAATTAAAAATAGTCATAGGAAATATGTAAAAGAAGGAGCGGCTAACTACTCTCAATTTAGAAATGCAGAAACAGCAGGCCCTTCATCTGGTGGTGTTAGCACGGGAGATCCCTCTGGTATTCCTGCGGATACCAAACCACAAATTAGAATACATACCTATTTTGGTGAAAACTCTCATTTTAGGGATATGGTATTATTATTTAACGATGAATCTACCGATGGATATGATCGTTTAAAAGATGCAAGACACCCAATGGATGCTGCTGTAGCTGAAGCTTATTTTACTATCCAAGGAAATTCTGTAGAGGAAAAGCAAAATTTAGTGATTCAAACAGTACCCTACACAGGCCATGACAAAATGGTCCCCATTTCTTTCAAGCTAAATCAGCAAACGACCTTTGCTGTTAAAGGTGTAGAAGAAATTAATGTCCCTTATGGTAAGGTATATCTTTATGATAGCCTAAACCAAACTTACGAGGAAATTGGAGATGGAAATCAAGCATTTCAAACATTACCAGCGGGAGTTTACGAGGATAGGTTCTTTATTGCCTTTAGAGGCGACAACCCTGTTGGAGATGACGAGCTTGCCGCTAATGATGTGCCAGACGGATATGCCCCTACAAGAGATAGTGAGGATACTGTCACTAAAGAAATGATTCTTCAGAATGTAAATTTCTTCCAAAATAACACACAAAAACAATTGGAAGTTTTAAACCCTGAAGGTTACGATATCAAAACCGTTAATATTTTTGATATGACCGGTAAGCTGGTTATTAATGAAGCGAATCTTGGAACCAATAACCGTTTCTCCTTCCCTACTCATAACTTAAGTGAAGGGGTGTATTTGGTTAAACTTACAACAGTTGATGATATTACCGCCGATTATAAAATCACGGTATTCAATAAATAAAAAACAAAATTATAAGGCATGGAAGAATACATGCTCCCTTGTCTTAATAAGCAACTATTCGGAGTCGAATGTTTGGGCTGTGGCATACAACGTGCCACAGCTCTTTTTTTTAAGGGAGAATTTCTGGCTGCGTTCAAAATGTATCCTGCAATTTATACATTAATGCTTCTAGGGTTGTTCCTAATCCTAACCTTCTTCGTAAAGTTGAAATATAAAAATGTTATTAAAATAGCACTCATAATTCTCAATATTTTAATAGTAATTGTAAGCTACTTTATAAAAATGAATAGCGTGCATCCATAGTATTTATATTCAATACCTTGCAACTAAGATTTTTTTGATTAAATTTAGAGACTAATAACCAACTAAATCTTAATTATGGAACAGCAAAAACTGCCCAACTCAACCCTTATTCTAGTCTTTGGTATCATTTCAATCGTAACTTGTTGTTGTTATGGCGTGCTTGGTTTAATTTTTGGCGTCATTGCAATTGTAATGGCCAAAAAAGCTACAGCTACATATCTAGCAAGTCCAGAACAGTATTCGGGCTATCAAAATGTAAAAACAGGGAAAATCCTTGCTTATATTGGTATAGCGTTAAATGTGATTTATCTCATTTATACTATCTGGCTATTTGCAACTCTTGGTTCTGAAGGCATTATGAATATGCAACAAGAAATGCTTGAAAAATATGGAATGTAAATTTCAATTTCCTTAAATCTATAAATAAAAAAAGCGACCAGATAGGTCGCTTTTCTTTTTAAAGGAATCAATTATTATTCAAATTCCCTAAGGGTCTTTATTATAATTGCGATGCAGTCCCGTAATTGTGCTTCAGTCATCACTAAAGGAGGTGCAAAGCGAATTATGTTCCCATGGGTAGGTTTCGCTAAAAGGCCATGGTCCCTTAACCGTAAGCAAATCTTCCATGCCGTATCGCTATCTTCAGCATCATTGATTACAATGGCATTTAATAGACCTTTCCCCCGCACCAACTTCACAATGTTGCTCTCTTCAATATAGTTGTTCAATTCATTTCTGAAAACTTCACCCAACGTATAAGCATTATCTGCTAAATGCTCATCCTTTACCACTTCTAAAGCTGCCATAGCCACTGCAGCTGCTACAGGGTTTCCGCCAAAAGTAGATCCATGAGAACCTGGGGTAATAACCTTCATTACAGCATCGTTTGCTAATACAGCCGAAACTGGATAGGCACCACCACTCATAGCCTTTCCTAAGATCAAAATATCTGGTTTTACTTCAGGAGTACCGCTACAGTCTTTATTGGCGCAATTACAATTTCCACAAGTAGCTAATAATCTTCCGGTTCGGGCAATTCCGGTTTGTACTTCATCTGCGATAAAAAGAACATTGTGTGCTTCACACAAAGCTTTAGCTTCTTTTAAATAATCATCAGAGGGCACATACACGCCTGCCTCACCTTGAATGGGTTCTACCAAGAATCCAGCGATGTTATTATTCTTTTTAAGGGTTTCTTCCAGTGCTTTTAGGCTATCATACTCTATTTTAATAAAACCCTGTGTGTAGGGCCCAAAATGCTCGCGAGCTACTGGGTCATTGGAAAATGAAATAATGGTAGTGGTTCTTCCGTGAAAATTATTAGTACAAACAATAATCTGTGCTTCATTTTCAGGAATACCTTTCACTTCATAAGCCCAACGCCGACAAATTTTTAAAGCAGTTTCAACCGCTTCTGCCCCAGTATTCATGGGTAATAATTTATCGAATCCAAAATATTCAGAGGCAAACTTTTCATACTTACCAAGCATATCATTGTGAAAAGCACGGGAAGTAAGTGCCAACTTTTGAGATTGCGCTACCAGTGCATTTACAATTTTTGGATGGCAGTGCCCTTGATTTACAGCAGAATAAGCCGAAAGAAAATCATAGTATTTTTTTCCCTCAACATCCCAAACGTAAACCCCATCCCCTTTAGTTAAAACTACAGGAAGTGGGTGGTAGTTATGGGCTCCATACTTGTCTTCCAGGCTTATCGCCTCTTGGGTTAAATCTTTTTTGGTAACAGACATTTTTTTATCAGATTTACATAAAACTTTACGATTCCTTCTTTTCCGGAAGTAAGGAGGGAGAGAAATCATCCAGGTGTTGCAAATTACTAAAATTAGGGCATTTTTTTAAAGGAAACATCTTACTTTTGCGCCTATGGGAAGAAGAAATAACCGTAAGATTTTTGAAGACTTGGAAGTCATTGACGCAGGAGCAAAAGGAAAAGCTATTGCCAAGGCTCCCGATGGAAAGGTAGTATTTATTAACAATGCGGTACCAGGTGATATCGTGACGGTACAGACTACCAAGAAAAAACGCGCTTATTATGAAGGTACTGCTATTTCTTTTTCAAACTATTCCCAAAAAAGAACCACTCCAGTATGTGAGCATTTTGGTGTGTGCGGCGGCTGTAAATGGCAACATATGGGGTATGAGCATCAATTGTTTTACAAACAAAAAGAAGTTGAAAATAATTTGAAGAGGCTTGGCGGAGTTAAACTTCCCGATATAGCTCCCATACTAGGGTCCAAGGATACCTATTTCTATAGAAATAAAATGGAATTTTCCTTTAGCGATAGTAAATGGCTTACCAAAGAGCAAATAGAGCGCAATGAGGTTATTGAGAACAGAAATGCCTTAGGGTTTCATATTCCCGGGATGTGGGATAAAATTTTAGATATCCATAAGTGCCATTTGCAAGAAGACCCTAGTAATGGCATACGAAATTATATAAAAGACGAAGCTGAAAGATTGGGATTATCATTCTTTAATACCAGAAACCAAGAAGGGTTCTTACGAACTCTCATGATTCGGAATACCTCCATTGGTGAAGTCATGGTTCTTATTCAGTTTTTTTATGACCACACCGAAAACCGCGAAAAGTTATTAAATGCATTACTGAAAAAGTTTCCAAATCTTACTTCGGTTTTATACGTTATTAATTCTAAAGGAAATGATACTATTTATGATCAAGAAGTTCATTGCTATCATGGAAGAGATCATATTTTTGAAGAAATGGAAGGCTTAAAGTTTAAGATCAATGCAAAATCTTTTTACCAAACCAATAGCAAACAAGCTTATGAACTATATAAAGTCACCCGTGATTTTACAGACCTTACCGGAAAAGAATTGGTCTATGACCTTTATACAGGTACCGGTACTATCGCTCAATTTATCGCTAAAAAAGCGAAAAAAGTAATTGGTATTGAAGCAGTTCCCGAGGCCATAGCTGCTGCAAAGGAAAATGCCTCCCTTAACGGCATTAACAATGTTGCTTTCTATGTAGGGGATATGAAAAATGTTTTTAATAAAGACTTTATTGCCGACAATGGCGTGCCCGATATCGTAATTACCGATCCGCCAAGGGACGGCATGCACAAAGATGTGGTGGCTCAATTAATAAACCTGAAAGCCGAAAGAATAGTTTATGTTAGTTGTAATAGCGCTACACAGGCTAGAGATCTTCAGTTACTGGATGAATATTATAAAATTATAAAAGTGCAACCTGTGGATATGTTCCCGCAAACCCACCATGTAGAAAATGTTGTACTTTTGGAAAAACGTTAAGCGACAATGCTAAGAAACCTAAGCATACTTCTTGCTATTTTTATATTCATTCTTGGATGCACCAAAGATGATATTTGTAGTGAAGAGACCAATACTACTTCCCTATTGGTGATAGACTTTCGGGATATTAACGACCGTACAACCTTAAAATCAGTCACTAATTTAAGGGTGGTACTTGATAACTTGGACAGTACGGTAGTAATTTCCTCGGTAAGCGACACCATCATCCAAATACCGCTGAATACCGAAGCCAATAATTCAAACTTTATATTTATTCAGAATAGTACTAGTGAAGATAATAGCAATGCCGACAATGTTTCTTTTAATTATGATACGGAGGAATCTTACATTAATAGGGCTTGTTCTTTTAAGGTTATTTATAATAACTTAGTGATGGATGTAGAAGAAGAAGCAAATAATGGAAACTGGATATTGGATACTGAAATTTTAAACCCCATAGTTGAGAATGAAAATGAAGCACATATTACTATTTATCATTAGTGTCTTTTGTGTGTCATTTTCAGTAAGGGCACAGGATAGCACTAAGGTAGTCGTGGATTCCCTTAAAATGAACCAACAAAAATACGGTTTACGAATTGGAGGGGATCTTAGTAAGCTTGCTCGTACACTATTTGAAGAAGGCTATACTGGTTTTGAAGTAAATGGGGATTTAAGATTTTCAAAAAGGTTTTATGCTGCTGCTGAAATTGGCACAGAAGAACGGGATTGGAATAAAGACAATATAAAAGCTACAATTACAGGAAGTTATGTTAAAATTGGAGCCGATTTCAATGCGTACCAAAACTGGCTGGGGATGAACAATGCTATTTTTGCGGGATTGCGGTATGGTTTTTCTTCTTTCTCTGAAGAATTGACCCAATATACTATTTATACTACTAACCCAACGTTTCCTGTCGAAACAAGAACAGACCCCATAGAATATAACAATTTAAATGCAAGTTGGGCCGAATTTATTTTAGGTGTAAAAACCGAAGTTTTTAATAATCTATTCCTATCTATCAACCTTCAGTTGAAAAGAATGATTAGCGAGAAAAAACCAAATAACTTTGATAATTTGATAATACCTGGCTTCAATCGTACGTATGATTTTAGTGAGTTTGGAGTTGGCTATGGATACACCATTTCCTATTTAATCCCCATTCTGAAACAATAAAGACTACCTATTTTTTTTACGGCTTCCCTCATACATTTCATATTTAACCAACTTACTCTCTAATTTTCCATTATAAAGTTTGTGTTTTTCTGAAGGTCGCAACCCTACATGCTTAAGGGCTTCCATATTGGAAGTGATCATCCATGCTTGGGAACCTGGGTATCCATGCTTTAGGGTGTTTCCAATTTGCGTGTAAAAATCGGTGATATTCTCTACGGAAAGGCGTTCGTCGTAAGGCGGATTGAATACTAAATAAAGATATTTATCGGACTCCTTCTCTGTTGTAAAAAAATCTCGTTGTGCCACTTCTATAAAATCCTGTAAGTTGGCATTTTTAATATTCTCTTGCGCTTTTTTTAGAGTGAAACCATCGGTATCATACCCTTTTATTTTAAAATGGAAATCCTGAACACGTTTCAATGCTGCATTCTCGATCAATTCATATAAATCTACATCAAAATCGGGCCAGGTTTCAAAACCAAACTCCTCCCTATTCAGATTTGGAGGTATGTTACAAGCGATCATGGCTGCTTCGGTTAAAAAAGTACCACTTCCGCACATAGGATCTAAAAAATCTGATTGGCCCTTCCAACCGGAGAGCATGAGGATTCCTGCAGCCAAAACTTCGTTAATGGGAGCCAGACCACTAGATATTTTATAGCCGCGTTTATGCAAAGACTGTCCAGAACTATCTAAGGAAAGGGTACAGATACTGCGATCTATATGAACATTAATCCGAAGGGTTGGATGGTCTAAATCTACATCGGGACGTTCTCCAAATTTATCCCGAAATCGGTCTACAATGGCATCCTTCGTTTTAAGAGCAATAAATTGTGAATGGGTAAATTTTTTGGAAAATACCGTAGCATCAATGGCAAGAGAACCATTAGAGTCCATGTAGTTTTCCCAAGGAATATCATACACTTTTTGATAGAGATCTTCTTCCGTAAAAACATTGAAATTTGAAATAGGTTTCAAAATCTTAATAGCGGTTCGACAACATAAATTAGCCTTATACATAAACCCGGTATCTCCTTCAAAAGAAACATTACGAACTCCCTTTTCAATTTCAGAAGCCCCCAAGGAACGTAATTCGTGAGCGAGCAAATCTTCAAACCCATAAAGGGTTTTAGCAATCATTCTAAAGTTTTTTCCCATACATAATCGTTATGTCCAGTCACAAAAATAACCTATTTTAGCAAGACAAAAGGGAATTTGCCACATGGTTTACATACTACCAGTCCTAGCCATTCTAATTGGCTATGTTTTAGTAAAGTTTATTATAAAATCTGAAAATTTAATTGCTTATCTATTAAGCTTTAGTGGGGCATTTTTACTTTCGGTAACCCTTTTTGAAATGGTCCCCGAACTTTTTGAGAAACCAAAACGAACCTACGGTGTTTTTATCATGCTAGGGATTTTGCTTCAAATTATTATGGAGTATTTTTCAAAAGGAGCTGAACATGGCCATGTACATATTCATAATAACAAGAATCGTTTTCCGTTACTGCTTTTTTTAAGCTTATCCCTTCATGCCCTAATTGAAGGGGTCCCCATTACAGAAAACCACAATATGCTATGGGGGGTATTTGTACATAAAATTCCTATCGCGGCTATGCTAACTTTATACTTTATCAAAGCCGGAGTAAGTCAACTACAAATGCTGATTTTCCTATTGCTTTTTTCATTTATGACACCCTTGGGGAGTATCATTACATTAAACACAGAAGTTCTTAATGAGGTACTTCCTTACATAAATGCCATTGCTATCGGGGTATTCCTTCACGTAGCCACCACGATTCTTTTTGAAAGTAGTAAAAATCATACTTTCAATCTTACAAAATTGATTACTATTATTTTAGGAACCCTTATTGCTTATTTTATATAATGTTCAGCAAAGAGGAATCAAAAAGATTACGTCACAAATTTTGGATTTCCTTTGGAAAGTCATTTCCAAGAAAATGGATTCTATATAATACAGGATTAAAAGACATTTCTTTCAAATTTTATTTTGACACCAAAAAAGCCAGGGTTTCCGTTGATATAGAATCATCTAATGAAGAGACAAGAAAAATGTATTTCAATAAATTTAGTTCTTTGAAAGCTATTATTTCTGAAAAACTTCCTGGAGTAATTTTTAAAGAAGAATTTTTGTTGGAAAATGAAAAAGAAGTTTCTTCAATTTATATTGAAAAGAAAGATGTTTCTATTCACAATAAATCTACATGGCAAGAAACTATGCTGTTCTTAAAAGATACCATGATAAGTTTTGAAGAAATTTGGCATCAATTTGAAGATTATATTAAGGCCTAAAGGATATCAAAGAAAATAAAACAAAAGTGTGAAATACTTCCCGCTAAGACGAAGCAATGCCAAATGGCATGATTATAAGGAATCTTATCGTTCGCATAAAATATAGTTCCTAAAGTATAAAACACCCCTCCCAACCCCAACAAAGTTATTCCTAAAGCAGAATGTAAGTTCCATACATTTTGTAAATCGAAAACAATTAGCCAACCCATAGCTAAATAAAGAAGCAAGGATAATTTTTCAAATTTCCCAGTAAAAAATATTTTAAGTAATGTTCCTATAATTGCAATAATCCATACAGTCCAGAAAATAGTCCAACCACTGGTGTCAACAAGGGAAATTAGTGCTACAGGTGTATACGTTCCAGCAATTAAAAAATAAATACCTATATGATCCAATTTCCTGAAGAAATGTTTCAATCTAGGCTTTGTAACTAAGTGATATAGTGTAGACGCAGAATATAAAAAAAGAAGCGACCCAGAGTAAAGTATAATTGATAAGATACTGAAATCATTAGCCCTTTCATTAAATAGCAATAATAGAATTACCCCTAGCAAAGAAAGCAATACTCCTGCACCATGGGTTATGATATTCCATAATTCTTCTTCCTTGGTATACATATACTAATAACTAAGAATCTATAAAAATAGTATAAAAAAAGCCCCTCCATTGTTGGAGGGGCTTCCAAAGAAGGCGGCGACCTACTTTCCCACGGGAACGCAGTATCATCGGCGCTGCCGGGCTTAACTTCCCTGTTCGGAATGGTAA
>PALG01000012.1 GCA_002707025.1 Flavobacteriaceae bacterium
GGCGAGGTGGTGAACACCGCCACCGCGGCGGGCACCGCACCTAACGGTACCGTCGTAACGGACGAGTCCGGAAGCGGTGTTGGCGTTGACGAGCCAACAGTAACTACACTTTGCCAAAGCCCTTCTATTGCACTTATCAAAGAAGGAACATTTATAGACGGTGATGGTGATGAATGTGCTGATGTTGGTGAAACCATAGAATATACTTTCACAGTGGTAAATACAGGTAACGTAAGTCTTACCAATGTTATAGTTACAGATGTGATTCCAGTAGCAGGTGGTCCAATCGACCTTGCTGTGGGAGCTTCTGATGCAACAACATTTACGGCAACGTATACCATAACCCAAGCTGATATTGATGCAGGTCAGAAAACAAATCAAGCGACTGCAGAGGGAACAGCTCCCGATGGAACTGTGGTAAGTGACCTTTCTGATGATGATGTATTAACAGAGGATGATCCAACAGTAACAGAGCTTTGTCAGAATGCTTCTATAGCATTGATTAAAGTAGGTACTTTGAACGACGAAAATGGAAACGGTTGTACCGATGTAGAGGAAACTATTAGTTATGCCTTTACTGTAGTAAATACTGGAAATGTGACCCTTACGAATATCGTTATTAACGATGCTTTAGTGAATGTGATAGGGGGACCTATTACTTTAGCGCCCGGGGAAACAGATGCTACAACCTTTACAGCTACTTATTCTATTACTCAGTCCAATATTGATGATGGATTTGTTCAAAATCAGGCTGAAGTAACAGGAAACGATCCTCAAGGAAATGAAGTTTCAGATCTTTCTGATGATGATGTATTAACAGAGGATGATCCGACAGTAACAGCGCTTTGTCAAAACGCTTCTATAGCATTGATAAAAGAAGGAACTGTAAATGATACTAATGGCAATGGATGTGCCGATGTAAAAGAGACAATTACTTACAATTTCACTGTAATCAATAACGGTAACGTAACTATCAACAATATCGATATTTCTGATGCTTTAGTAAACGTTCAGGGTGGACCAATCACCTTAGCTCCTGGAGCTACTGATGTGAGTACCTTTACTGCGGTTTATTCAATAACGCAAGCCAATATTAATGATGGTTTTGTTGAGAATCAAGCGGAAGTTACTGGATTGGATCCACAAGGAAACACAGTTTCAGATCTTTCAGATGATAATAGTCCGTTGGAAGATGATCCAACAATCACTGAACTTTGTCAGAATGCTACTATCGCATTAATTAAGGTAGGTACCCCTACCGATGAGAATGGCAATGGTTGTATCGACTTAGGTGAAACAATTGTTTACGACTTCGTAGTAACCAACCTAGGTAATGTGGAGTTAACCAATGTAACGGTTGCTGACCCTATGGTTGATGTTCAGGGAGGACCTGTAACAATTGCTGCAGGCGAATCGGATACGGAAACCTTCTTTGCTGTATATACAGTGACTCAAGAAGATGTTGATAACGGTTTTATTACCAATCAAGCTACTGCAGAAGGTACTGATCCTAACGGAAATGTGGTAACCGACTTGAGTGATGATAACAGTAATTTTGAAGATGATCCCACAGTAAGCGTATTGTGTCAAGATGCTTCTATTTCAGTAGAAAAAACAGGAGTTTGGAATGATATTAATGGTGACTTTATTCCTCAAGTAGGAGAAACCATTACTTATGCTTTCAGTGTAACCAATACTGGAAATGTGACCTTGTACGATATCATGATTACCGATCCATTACCTGGAATCGAAATTATGGGTGGTCCAATTGCACAGCTTGAACCTGGTGAAACAGATAGTGAAACCTTTACAGCTATTTATTACTTAACTCAAGCCGATATAGATGCTGGCGAAGTAATAAACCAAGCTACAGCCACTGCAGTTGACGCCTCTGGAAATGAAGTGACCGATCTATCTGATGATCCTAACGATCCTACCAACGTAGACCCAGATGGAGATGGTGATCCAGACGATCCAACAATTACAGATATTCCAAACGTGGAAGGTGCTATCTCTTTTGAAATCTTTAATGGTATTACTCCTAATGGAGACGGATTAAACGATTTCTTTGAAATAAGAGGAATCCAAAATTTCCCAGGAAATAATGTGAAGATTTTCAACAGATGGGGAGTATTGGTTTGGGAAACCGATAATTATGGAGGAACAGATGGTGAAGAGAATGTATTTAGTGGGGAGTCTAATGGACGAGCCACGATCAATGCAGGTGAAGAACTTCCTACAGGAACGTACTTCTACATATTGAACTTCACTGGGGATACCAATCCAGGAAAGTCTAGTTACACAGGATACCTATACATTAATAGATAAAAACTAAAACCGAGGGGGTAGCATGCCCTCTCGGAATACTAAACATAGTAAGATGAGAAACAGTTACATAACAATCTTGGTTTTACTTCTACTTGGAACTTTTTCAAGTAAGGCCCAACAAGACCCACAATACACTCAGTATATGTATAATACGCAGGTGGTAAATCCAGCGTATGCAGGTACAAGAGAGGTTTTAAGTTTTGGGCTTTTAGGAAGAACACAATGGGTTAATTTTGAAGGAGCTCCAAGAACAGGAACCTTCACTGTAAATGGTCCTGTGGGAGCCTTAAACAATATGGGTCTTGGACTTTCTATTGTGTATGATGAAATAGGTCCTGCAACAGAGTCTAATATTAATATTGATTATGCTTATCAAATTCAAACTTCACAAAATGGAACGGTGTCTTTTGGTTTAAAAGCTGGTCTAGACCTTTTGGATGTAGATTTTTCTAAATTGAATATTGCCGATCGTGGAGACGTTTTCGATAATAATAATGTAGATAATAAAGTGCAACCGCAAATTGGAGCGGGGGTGTACTATTATACCGATAAGTTCTATGCGGGATTGTCCGTTCCTAATTTCTTGACCACGAAACACTTCGATGAATCTGGACTTACAGAGATATTAAACGACCCTACTGCTGTAGGTGAAACTACCGCAGCCGAGCGTTTGCATTACTTTTTAATTGCCGGTTATGTTTTCGATTTAAGTGAAAATTTGAAGTTTAAACCCGCAACTTTAGTAAAGGCGGTAAGTGGCTCTCCTTTACAGTGGGATGTTTCGGCAAATTTCTTATTGAATGAAAAGGTGACCCTTGGAGCCTCTTATCGTTGGAGTGCTGCATTAGGAGCCATGGCAGGCTTCCAAATTTCAGATGGAATGTTTATTGGGGTTGCTTACGATTACCAAACCACAGATATCGAAACCTATAGTGATGGTTCTTACGAGGTATTTTTCCGTTTCGATCTATTCAATAAGCCAGAACGTGTGTTAACACCAAGATTCTTCTAAACCAAACAAATATGAAGACCAATTTAGTATTCAAAAAAATACTTATGTCAATACTAGTTGTTTTAACAGCTAGTATATCTATTGCCCAAAAATCCCAAATTGAAAAAGCAAACAAAGAATTTGACAAGTACTCTTATATCGATGCTCGAGAAATCTATTTAAAGATAGTCGAGGATGGGTATGAATCGGCCCAGGTTTTCCAGAAGCTAGGAGATACTTATTACTATAATAGTGATTACCCAGAAGCCGAAAAGTGGTATAAAAAATTGATCAATCAATATCCTAATGAAGCAGAGCCTATTTATTACTATCGTACTGCGCAATGTTTGAAGAGTTTGGGTAGGTATGATGAGGCAGATCAAATGATGGAGGATTATGCGAAAGTAGGAGGATCGGGTATTATATTGAATAACTATAAAGAAGACCCAGATTACCTTAAAAGTATTGCCTTCCAGGCCAAAGGGTATGAAGTTCAAAAGGTAAGTGTAAATACAGAACATTCAGATTTTGGACCGTCTTATTACGGAGCTGATAAACTCGTATTTGCCTCAGCCTCAAAAAATACGGAAGGTTCTAAGGTACATGTTTGGAATGAAGAGCCTTTCTTAGACCTTTTTGTAGCAGATAGAAACGCAGAGGGTTACCTCTCCAACGTTACTCCTCTGGATGGGGATGTGAATACAGAATACCACGAGTCTTCTGCGACCTTTACCAAAGACGGGAAAACCATGTATTTCACTCGAAATAGCTTTACCGATGGAAAAAAAGGGAGGGATAAAAATAAAACCATTCGGCTGAAACTTTATAAAGCCACAAAGAGTGGGGATAATTTTTGGACCGACGTAAAGGAACTTCCTTTTAACAGTAACGATTATTCAACCGCACACCCTGCATTAAGTACCGATAACAAACGTTTGTATTTTGCTTCCGATAGACCGGGAACTTTTGGGATGAGTGATATTTGGTATGTAGATATTCTAGAAGATGACACCTATGGAGACCCCGTTAACTTGGGGCCTAGTATCAATACGGAAGCAAGGGAAGGTTTTCCGTTTATTAGTGAAATGAACAATTTGTATTTTTCTAGTGATGGACATTCTGGGTTGGGAGGTCTGGACATTCTTACCGCTCCTTTAAAAGAAGACGGAAAAGCCGGTAAGGTAACAAACCTTGGAGAGCCTGCCAATAGTAAAAAAGATGACTTTGCTTTCATCATCGAAGAAAGCAAACGTATAGGATACCTTTCATCGAACCGGGATGGGAGTCAGGGTAGTGTTTCTGATGATATCTATCGCGTTCAGGAAAAATGTGAAATTACCATTGAAGGTCTGGTTACCAATAAAGATACCGGAGAACTATTGCCTGGGGCAACTGTCATGCTATTGGATGAGAATAACGAACAGATAGCTTCAGTAACTGCCGACGAAAATGGAAAATATAACTTCGAAGGAATGGCAGCCTGTGAAACTACCTATTTGGTAAGAGCCAAAAGTGAGGGTTGCGAGTACCATGAAGAAGTGGTGGAAACTCCAAACAAGACAGGAACGATTAATGTGCCTATGGCTTTGGAGTGCGATCCTTGTCCTGCCAACGATTTAGGGTGTCGCTTGAGCTTACAGCCTATTTATTTCGATTTCGATCGATACAATATTCGTCCAGATGCAGAGGTGGAACTTGCCAAGATTTTGGCAGCCATGCGGGAATACCCTGAATTAATTATCCATATCGAATCGCATACCGATTCTCGAGGAAACGATAGTTATAATATGGCACTTTCTGAAAAGCGAGCACAGTCTACACTGGATTGGCTAGTTAACAAAGGAATTGACCGTAATCGTTTAAGCGCGAAAGGATACGGCGAAAGCCAGTTGCAGAACGAATGTTCTAATGGTGTAGAATGTACTGAAGAAGAACATCAGCTTAACAGAAGGTCTATGTTTATTATTCAGAACTAAAAAAATACAAACGATGATTTAAAGCGTCCACTATCGATAGTTGGACGCTTTTTTATTTTCTTAACATCTCATTTTGTATTTTTGGTAAAAATTGCTTGATATGTCAGAAGAATTGGTCGTCTTGGTAAATGAACATGATGAGCCCATCGGCTTGATGCCAAAGCTGGAAGCTCATGAAAAAGGAGTATTGCACCGTGCTTTTTCTGTTTTTGTTTTTAACGGGAAGGAAGAATTAATGCTTCAGCAAAGAGCTTTGTCCAAATACCATTCCCCTGGTTTATGGACCAATACCTGTTGCAGTCATCAAAGAGATGGGGAGCATTCTATTGAGGCTGGAAAACGAAGGCTCCAAGAAGAAATGGGTTTTGTTTGTGATTTAAAGGAATCGACTTCATTTATTTATAAGGCTCCTTTTGACAATGGTCTTACCGAACACGAGCTAGACCATATTTTAATAGGAACCTTTAATGAAGAACCTACTATAAACCCAGAAGAAGTGGCTTCCTGGAAATGGATGTCCTTAGAGGCAATTAAAAAGGAGATGAAGGAAACCCCTGAAATATATACCGCTTGGTTTAAAATTATATTCGATAAATTTTATGAAGACCTTAGCGTATGAGTTTAACAGTTTATAGAAAAGCACATTTTAACGCAGCACATCGACTTTACAATAAAGATTGGGACGATTCCAGAAATCAAGCGGTCTTTGGAAAATGCAGTAACCCAAACTATCATGGCCATAACTACGAGTTGGAGGTAGGAGTTACAGGAACGATACATCCAGAAACGGGATTTTTAATTAATCTAGATGAATTAAAAAAAATCATAAAGGAAGAAGTTGAAGATCAATTTGATCATAAAAACCTGAATTTGGAGGTTCCAGAGTTCAGAACCTTAAATCCCACAGTGGAGAATATTGCGGTTGTCATCTGGAACAAATTACGAGCCAAATTGGATACGTCTTACGATCTTACCATTAAACTTTACGAAACTCCTAGAAACTTTGTAATCTATACCGGAGAATGAAATTGAACGATACCCTTCCAAAATTCACCTTAACCAACCAAGAAGGAGAAGAAGTTTCAAGCGTTTCTTGGGTAGGAAACTCTCCAGTACTTATCTATTTTTACCCAAAAGATTTTACCCCAGGATGTACCCGGGAAGCCTGCGGTTTTCGGGATCACTACGAAGACTTTTCAGACAAAGGAATTAAAGTGGTTGGGATTAGTTCAGATAGTAACACGTCACATCAAAAGTTTGCCCAAAAGCACCAATTATCTTTTACCTTACTTTCAGATCCCGACGGTAAAGTGCGAAAGTTATTTCATGTAAAATCTACTTTATTGGGAATCTTACCGGGAAGGGAAACTTTTTTGTTTGATAAAGAAGGAAAACTTACCTTTAAATTTCGTTCCATCTCTGGAGATTCGCACGTAAAGGAAGCCTTAAAGCATATTTCTTAATTGAAAGAACCAATTGCTCCATACCCATTAAAATTTATTCCACAACTTAAGGAAAAGGTTTGGGGTGGAAGTAAGTTAGCATCATCACTAAACAAAGGAACCTCTAAATCTATTGGTGAGAGTTGGGAAATTTCAGCAGTAACGGGTCATGTTTCTGTTGTTGCCAATGGAGCATGGAAGGACAGCTATTTAGATGCCCTAATACATGATTTTCCTAAGGAAATTTTAGGAAGTTCGGTATTTGAACAATATGGGGCCCAATTTCCCTTGCTTTTCAAATTTATTGATGCAAAAGAAGATCTTTCGGTACAAGTGCATCCTAACGATGAAGTCGCAAAAAGACGGCATCAAAGTTTCGGGAAAACGGAAATGTGGTATATCCTGCAAGCTGATAGGGATTCCCGGCTTATCTTAGGCTTCGAAAATAAAGTAAACAAGGAAACTTACCTTGAACATTTATCTGAAGGAAAACTACTGGATATGCTTCATGAAGAACCGGTAACAAGAGGAGATGCCTTTTATCTAGCCCCGGGAACGGTACATGCAATAGGGGGAGGTATTCTTTTGGCTGAAATACAGCAAACTTCAAATATTACCTATCGTATTTACGATTGGGACCGTCCCGACATCAATGGTGAATTCCGTGAATTACATACTCAGGAAGCGCTAGATGTAATTGATTTTGCACCTTCAACGGCAAAACTTGATTATAAAAGTTTTACCAACCAAAATAATTTGATTTGTGAATCCCCCTATTTTGTGACTTCAGAAATAAGGCTTACAAAACCCATGGTGAAGGACTATAAAAATTTAGATTCTTTTGTGGTGTATATGTGTGTCGATGGAAGTATGAAAATCACTACTAAAGATGCAGATGTTAGTCTTCAAAAGGGAGAGACGGTTTTATTGCCTGCGGCTATAAAGGAGGTGGTGCTTACTTCTGAAAATGCTACTATTTTAGAGGTTTTTGTGCCTAATAATTTATAATTGTAGTATTTTTGCTGAAAATTTATGAAATATGGCTAGCAAACGCGATCTAAAAAAAGATATTAATTATGTAATTGGCGATATTATTGAAGCTGTTTACATTTGGGAAATCACCAATCCTGATAAAGGAACTGAAAAATCTGAAAAAATTATTGATGATGCAATCGACACTTTTGATGATTTAATTCAAAAAGTAAACGATCGTAGCGTTGAGAATAAAAAAGCACACTTTAAAGCCATAAACCAAGAACTGGAAGTGCGTGGCCGAAAATTGATAGACCAAATCAACGCTCTTTAAGAATTAGTTTTCCTTACGATTTTTAATAAAAGACTCCATTTGCTTTCCGTATTTGGAGTCTTTTACTTTTTGGGCGAGTAGGTTGTAAATAGTATCCTGAAATTTTGGATTGGCATCGGCCACTTCGGTAATCATTAAATAAGGGGCTATTTCTAAATCGTTATGATTCTTGGCAAAATTGATGGTGGCTAAATAACTGGAACTAATCAATTTTTCTTGCTGTTTGGCAATACTTTGCGCCAACGAATCATTGCCATCTTTTAGGGCATTGTAATAGGCCTCAATTACTTCTAGCTTCTTGTTATTATAACGCTTCATGAGGGCTTGATATTCTTCCCACTTTTGATGGTTTTCTGAACCACTAACCTTACTCTCTATTTCGAAATTTTTAAGTTTGGAAGTAAGTGTTATCTCACCGGCTTCTGCAAAAAAAGGAACCCGCTTTTGGGTTTTAAGGCTGTCTTGAAATTGCATGGTCAAATAGAATACCTCCGGACTTTCCATGTTTGCTGAAAAGTGGAAGTTGGCATCTCCATCTACTTTCATGGAATCGATAGTTACAAAACTGGAATCTTTGATTTTCTGCAAAAAAAGGGTTCCTTTTTTTAGTCCAAAAACTTCGCCCGAAAGCTCCATGGTAGAATTTGACTTCGAACATCCCAAAAGCAAAACGCTACTTATAACAGCAGCCAAAAAATATTTCATGAAAATAGATTTAATAAGCGGCAAAGATGCTAAAATTCTTCGATACAAATCAACTGGCGGCAGCTAATTGCATTAAAAAAGTACAGGCCACGGCGCCAATCGTTCCAATAGCGTAGCCAAATACCGCCAAAAGCACTCCTACCGTGGCTAACGAGGGATGAAATGCTGACGCCACAACTGGAGCTGAAGCAGCTCCTCCCACATTGGCCTGACTTCCTACTGCAAGGAAAAAATAGGGGGCTTTAATCAGTTTTGCCATCAAAATCAATAAACCCGCATGAATGGCAATCCAAATTAACCCAATAAAGATGAGTCCGATGTTATTAAAAATCATAGACAAGTCCATCTTCATTCCAATAGTAGCCACCAGGATATAGATAAAAACACTTCCAAATTTACTGGCGCCTGCACCCTCATAGCTTTTTAAACGGGAATAGGAGAGTAGCACCCCAATAAGAGTAGCGATAAAGATCATCCAGAAAAAAGAGGAATTTAGGAATGTGAGGGAGTTTCGCATCAATCCTTTTGGGAGTCCATTTACGTAGCCTTCAAAAGCACCACTTAAAAAATCAGCTCCAAAATGGGCAAAACTTACCGTAGCAAAAGCAATGGCCCCCAATATCATTAAGTCGGTTAACGACGGATTCCTATCTACTTTTTTACTGAAAGAACTTACTTTTTCCTTTAAGCTTTCAATAGCGCTTGTATCTGCTTTCAACCAACGGTCAAATGTATTGGCTTTGCCAATTCCAATTAAAATTAGCGCCATCCAAATATTGGCTACAACTATGTCCACAAAGACCATTTGGCCATAAAGCTTTTGGTTATACCCATAAATTTCTAACATAGCGGCTTGATTGGCACCACCACCAATCCAACTTCCTGCTAGGGTGGAGAGTCCTCGCCAAACCGCATCGGCGCCACTACCACCAACAGTTTCTGGAGAAATGGTCCCTATTATAAGCACAGCAAGCGGTCCGCCGATAATAATCCCAACGGTACCCGTTATAAACATGATTAGTGCTTTTGGACCTAAATTGAAAACGGCTTTTAAATCTAAACTTAGCGTCATGAGTACTAAAGCCGCAGGGAGTAAGTAACGACTCGCCACAAAGTAAAGATTAGAGCTTCCTTTGGTAATGTCTCCATTGGGCTCTATGGTGGTCCATTCTGGGGCAATGAGCCCAGTAGAAGTGAAAATCGCGGGAATAAAATACGCCATAAATAAGGCGGGAACTATTTTATAAAACTTACTCCAAAAACCAGACTTTTTATGAGAAGTGTAAAAAATAAACCCTAAAGAGAGCATTAGAAGTCCAAAAACCACGGTATCGCTTGTGAGGAATGGGGTCGTATCTTTTATCGCTTCTGAAATAGGTTCTTGCATGGTGTAGTTTTCACGCAAAATACACAAATTTTATTTTAGAATAAAAGCCGAAATCACTTCGGTGACTTCCTTCATATTGGGAAGGCTGGGATTGTTATAGGTTTTGCTGTTTTCAATATAATCATCGCCCACTTCCTTTAAGATATGGTTCATATTAGGAATAATCGTGTACTGGGCATTAGGCTGGGCTTCTTTCAGTAGCTCTGCTTCAGAAACCGACACTTGAAAATCCTTATCTCCATTAATGATAAGTACAGGAATGCGAAGCTTTGCTATTTCTTCTTTGGGATCATATTTCATCCAGGAAATCAGAAATGGTTGAATTTCCTGCCTAAATATAGAAGCCAAATAAGGACTGTAGTCTAGGGCAATTCCATTGGCGCGAAGATCGTCAAAGCCTTTTCTTGCACTTTCCTTTAAACCGGGCGAATTCCTTTCAATTTGATCCACGATCACATCATCGATTTCTTGACCCGCACCTGCTAAGGAAATGAACCCGTCTACCTTACTTTGGGCAGCAACCATGCCCACCAAGGAACCTTGGCTATGACCGATAATATAAATTTTTGAAAAAGCATTGGAACGGTTAAAATAGGAAATGACGTCTTCAGCATCTTTTATAAAATCATTAAATGAAATGCTTGCTTCATCAAGGGTTTTCTCTTTAAGTTGTTTGAGAATACGTTTGTCATACCGAAAAGTGGCAATTCCTTTGTCATAAAGTCCTTCAGCTAAAAATTTAAGGGAATTGTTTTTCGCCATACTTTGATTGCCATTTCGATCGGTAGGGCCCGAACCTGCAATAATAATCGCTAAAGGAGAGGGTTCATTAGGATTGGGCACCATGATAGTACCATCAATAAATGGAGAGACGCTAATGTCCCTTGAATTTCTTTCCGAAGTTTGCGACAAACCCATTGTGGCAGTAAGTAACCAAATTAAGAGCCCTAAATTTTTCATACGATAACTTTTCCTAAAGATATAAAAACGAATGGTTTTGTTTTCTGGTATGTGGTTTTTAAGGTATGGTAACTTTTAATTAACCTAGCCCTTCTTATCTTTGCTGAAACATGATTTTTATGAAACCACTTTGTTGGATATTCTTTTTCGTAATGACTTTTTCATGGGCTTCAGAAGACTGGGGACCTACAGGGCACCGGGCAACAGGTGAAATTGCTGAAAGCTACCTCACCAAAAAAGCCAAGAAAAAAATTGCTTCCCTGTTAAATGGACAATCCTTGGCATTGGTTTCCACTTTTGCCGATGAGATTAAAAGTGATCCTAGGTATCGGGAAATCAATCCATGGCATTACGTGAATTTTCCTTTCGATAGTTCTTATGAAGCACACCCCAAAAGCGAGAATGGGGACATTGTAGTGGCCATTCAAAAATGTATTTCCGTTTTAAAAGATGCTACCACTTCCCAATAAGATAAAGCATTTTATTTAAAGCTTTTGGTCCATTTTATGGGAGATTTGCACCAACCTCTTCATGTGGGTCTGGCTAAGGACAAAGGGGGAAACGATTTTCAGGTACAATGGTTTAAGGAAGGAACCAATCTTCATGCGGTTTGGGATGAAAAAATAATAGATCAATACGGGATGTCCTATTCTGAACTGGCGGCCAATCAACAAAAACTGTCCAAAGAAGCACTAGCTGCTATTCAAGATGGAAACGTGACGGACTGGATGTATGAAAGTCGGACCCTTTGTCGGGATGTCTATGGACATACCGAAGTAGGGGAAAAGCTTTGGTACGGCTATATGTATCGCTATGCCAATACGGTTAGGGAGCAATTACAAAAAGGAGGCATTCGTTTGGCGGTGCTGCTTAATGATATTTTTGGATAAATTTTCTATCCCTCAATTTTTCTAAAAGTAAGATTGATTCGAGGGGTCGTAATTTTTTTGGATTTTGGCAATTGGTGCAACCAATAATGTTGCGTGAGTCCTTCCATAAGGAGTAAACTACCATGGTGGAGGGAGATTTTATAAGTTTGCTTCGGATTCTCTTTGCTTTTAAGTTGAAAATATCTTTTGGCTCCCAAACTTACGGAAGCAATCACCGGGTTTTTCCCTAATTCCTTTTCATCGTCTGCATGCCAACCATTGCTGTCGTTCCCGTCTCGGTATAGATTCAGTAATACTGATGTGAATCCTGTTTCTGTAACGCTCTGTAGTTGCTCCAGTATTTCTAGATGAAGATCCTCAAATGGACTCGGATTTAGGGTGATTCCCGAATAGGTGTAAGGCTTTCCAGCCTCTCCGTAAAGCGCGGTCAATCGAGGTTGCGCATAGGTTTTCCCAAAAACGGTGATATCGTCTTGTTGCCATGAGGTGTCCTTCATTAATTTCTGAAAATAGAAATCTGCTTTTTTTTCTGAAAGGAAATAGCGATGGTAGCTAATTTTAGAATTTTCTAATGGAAGGATGATTTCTTCCGAAGTATTTTCAGGAAGGATGGTATCTAAATCAAGCATATTGATACGCCCAATACATTAGCAAAAACTGAAGCGGCAAGCGAAGTATAAGGACCCATTTTGGGAGTTTTAAAGAAGCTTTTTCTTCCTGAAGCATGTACACATGCACCGGAATGAAAAGTACTAAAAGTCCAATAATTCCCCAGGCCGCATAGTTTTGTGTGTCTTCTTTCAAAAGCATAAAACCTAAAATCATCTCCACAATTCCACTCAAAATGACCATGGTTTTATGAGCGGGGATATAGGGAGGCATAATTCGCTCGTATAGTTTAGGTTTCTGAAAGTGCATAAAACCTGCCAAAACAAAAACGACTCCTAGTAGGTATTGGTGCCAAGGTAACATAGGTCTTTTTTTAAAGGTAAAGTTCGCTTCTTGATGTATGCTAAATCATGCATGGGAAGTGAGCCTTTTTAGATTTAATAGCAAAGTAACCAAAAAAAGAAGTCGCCCAAAAATTATTTTTGGGCGACTTTGCAGCTCTTTTACGAAAAAGGCTATTTAATCATGCCATAGCTACGTTTAATGAAATTCGTGAGTTCTTCCCCTTTTAACAGGTTTTTACTCAAACGAGCCAAGTCTAGTGCCTGGTTAATTAAGCGTTCTTTCTTCTTCTGTGTTTTGGTATTCAGGATTTCTGAAACCAATTCATGATTGGTATTCACCACCAAGTTGTACATTTCAGGAAAGTTGCCCATACCAAACATGCCTCCTCCTCCAGTTTGTTGCATTTCCTTCATGCGGCGCATAAATTCGGGTTCGGTGATAATAAACGGACTCGAATTGCTATCCATGGCCTCTAATTGTACCGTGAACTTTTCAGAAGGGATTACTTCCTCCAAAGTGGTTTTCAAACTTTCTTTTTCTTCATCGGAAAGCTTGGAAAGTGTCTCTTCCTCTTTTTTAATCAAATTTTCCACCGCATCGCTATCCACTCTTACAAAAGATACATGCTCTTTTTCACTTTCCATTTTCTGAAGTAAATGGGATACTATAGGAGAATCCAATAATAATACTTCATATCCTTTTTCTTTAGCTGCCTCAATATAACTGTGTTGGGCATCTAGGTTGGAAGCATAGAGAACTACCAATTTATCATCTTTATCGGTTTGATGGTCTTTAATTTTTTCCTGAAGTTCCTCAAAGGTAAAATACTTTTTATCTACCGTAGGATAAAGCGCAAATTGCTGGGCTTTTTCGAAGAATTTGTCTTCGGTAAGCATTCCATATTCGATGACAATTTTGATGTCGTTCCATTTCTTTTCGAAATCCTCTCTGCTTTCGTTGAAAAGGGTCTTTAGCTTATCGGCTACTTTTCTGGTGATATAGCTCGAAATCTTTTTCACGGCACCATCGGCCTGAAGGTAACTACGGGACACATTCAACGGAATATCGGGACTGTCGATTACCCCGCGGAGCATGGTTAAAAACTCGGGAACAATTCCTTCAACATTATCGGTTACAAACACTTGATTCTGATAAAGCTGAATACGATCCTTTTGGATGTTCATATCAGAAGCCATTTTTGGGAAATATAGAATTCCCGTAAGGTTGAAGGGATAGTCCACATTTAAATGGATATGAAACAAAGGCTCTTCAAATTGCATGGGATACAATTCGCGATAGAAGCTTTTGTAATCATCTTCTTTTAAATCGGTTGGTGTTTTGGTCCAAGCGGGATTGGGATTGTTAATGATATTGTCTACCTCTTTCGTAGGCGCTGGATCTTCTTCTTTGGCATCTTCTGGTTTGGGCAGGGTCTCCGTGCGGGTTCCAAATTTAATTGGGATAGGCATAAATTTATTGTACTTCACCAATAATTCCCTAATTTTTCCTTCCTCTAAAAATTCCTCGTCCTCTTCATTAATGTGAAGAATAATTTCGGTACCTCTTTCCGATTTATCATGCTCTTCTAGGGTGTAATTGGGGGAACCGTCACATACCCAATGAGCGGCAGGTTCCTCTTTATAGCTTTTGGTTAGTATTTCTACTTTATGGGCTACCATAAAAGCCGAATAAAACCCGAGCCCAAAGTGTCCGATGATCCCGGTATCTTCACCTTGCTTGTCTTTGTATTTTTCTAAGAATTCCTCGGCTCCTGAAAAAGCAATTTCGTTAATGTATTTTTTTACTTCCTCGGCAGTCATTCCAATTCCTTGATCGATAATGTGAAGTTGTTTTTTTTCTTTATCGATTTTCACTTCAATGATGGGCTTTCCATATGCTACCTGGGCCTCTCCAATGCTCGTAAGATGTTTTAATTTTAAAGTAGCATCGGTAGCATTACTGATTAATTCACGAAGAAAAATCTCGTGATCGCTGTACAAGAATTTTTTAATCAGTGGAAAAATATTTTCTACTGATACATTAATGGTTCCTTGGCTCATATATTTATAATTTTTTTGTTTCCTGTATAGGGTATTCAAATAAAATACCATTCTAAAAGGAGTGACAAGGTGTCACTTTAAGGTTTTTTAACAAAACTTTGTTTAACAAAATTGGTTTTTTATTAAACAAATTGTATCTTTATGACACCAAATAATTGCTATGAAAAAGAATTGATTTCTTATCAATTATTTATTGGTTAGGTTGTTTGAGCTAGGGTACGCATTTCGTACCCTAGTTTTTTTTATCATTTTCTTAAAAAATGGATAGTAATATTTATCTTGCTTCAATTATTTAATTCAAAATTATGTATTCTTCAAAAATCTCCGGTTTAGGACGCTACGTTCCCGATAATATTGTTACCAACGATGATCTTTCCAAAATGATGGACACCAATGATGCTTGGATTCAGGAACGGACAGGTATCAAAGAACGAAGATGGGTTCAGGAAGGGAGCGATGATACAACTGCTTCGATGGGAGTGAAGGCTGCTAAAATTGCCATAGAAAGAGCAAGTATTGATAAAGAGGACATCGATTTTATCGTTTTTGCCACCTTGAGTCCCGATTATTATTTTCCAGGTCCTGGGGTGATGGTACAAAAAGCCTTGGGACTTAAAACGGTAGGTGCCTTGGATGTCCGTAACCAATGTTCTGGTTTTGTATATGCCTTGTCAGTAGCCGATAATTATATTAAAACAGGCATGTATAAAAATATTCTAGTGATTGGGAGCGAATTGCACTCTCACGGCTTGGACAAAACGACCAGAGGCCGTGGTGTTTCCGTAATATTTGGAGATGGGGCAGGAGCTGCAGTATTGAGTAGGGCAGAAGCTACTTCAAAGGGAATTTTATCTACCCACTTACATTCTGAAGGTGAGTTTGCTGAAGAACTCATAGTAAAAGCTCCTGGTATGGGAACCCGATGGGTCACCGATATTTTGGAAGAAGACGATCCCAATGATGAAAGTTATTTCCCTTATATGAACGGCCAATTTGTGTTTAAAAATGCGTTGGTTCGTTTTTCGGAAGTGATCATGGAAGGATTGCAAACCAACCAACTTGCTGTAGGGGATATCGATATATTAATTCCGCATCAAGCAAATTTGCGGATTTCCCAGTTTATTCAGAAAAAATTTGAATTAGGGGACGATCAGGTTTTCAATAATATTCAAAAGTACGGGAACACCACTGCAGCCTCTATCCCAATTGCTTTAACCGAAGCCTGGGAAGCTGGAAAGATTAAAGAAGGCGACCTCGTAGTACTCGCTGCCTTTGGAAGCGGTTTTACCTGGGGGAGTGTCATCATTCGATGGTAAATAAAAAACCCTCCAAACAGGAGGGTTTTTTAGTGCCTTGCATTTTTTAATTCTTGAAGGCTAATTCAAATAAATTATAAAATGTAACAAAGGTCTTTACTCAATAGACTATGAAAAATGGCTAATGTTTCATTCGTGTTGCCATTTTAACGTAATGATAACATTCCGTAGCTTTTAGAACATTCCACTGCTTCCATCTTTTTCGCGATCATCTCTATTTTTCCTGGATTTAGCTCTGTATTTTCCACCGCCAAATCGGTAGGATAAACTGGCCATGACCGTCCTGCTTTCCCAATTAAACTCCCCTATTTGCGCATAAGGTCTAGTTCCTTCAAAAGCGAATTGCATGGTATCAAAAATATCGTTGAAGTTTAAGCTAAAGGTGCCTCTTCCTTCCCATAAGTTATAACGGGCTCCCACATTGACGAAATACATGGGTTGTACTTCAAATTGTATGTTTTGATTCATCCCTCTGTAAAATCCAAAAGCTGAAAACGTTAGGTCTTTAGTTACTTTAAAATTATTGAACATTCTCACATTCCAAGCAGTGTTGTCTACCTGAATTTCTTCCCTAACAATATCTGCTTGTGTAGGGTTATTGCCCGTATTGTTCAAACTTTCGGTAATACCGGTTTGTGTCTGATTGTAAAAATCGAAACTGAAATTGAAATTCCACCATTTAGCGGGACGGTAATTACTGGAAAGCTCAACCCCATACGCAGAAGTATTGTTGAAATTATCATAGGTTAAAATAAGCCGGTTTAAATCGGTTGGGTCCACAAAAACCGCTCGATTGATTTCATCTTCAATGGCTCGGTAAAAAACACCTCCCGTAATGGTTCCTTTTTTCAAGCTTCGGGTGTAATTGGCTTCCAACGAATTGGTAAACTGCGGAATTAAACTGGTGTTCCCTAAGGAAGAAATAAGCGGGGTGCTCCATTCCCGAATTGGGTTTACTTGGCTTACTCCGGGGCGATCTACCCTGCGGCTATAACTTATTTGGTATTGGTTGGCTTCGGAAGGGGTATAGGTGAAAAATGCTGAAGGATACACCTGTACATAATCGTTGCTAAATTGCTTCAGTACATTGTCACCTTCAATACTTACTTCAACACCTTCATCGGCAGTAATATTGGAGGTGTTTCCGGAAACTATCCCCGGGCCGTAGCGTTCCGTAGTATTGGCGGTTACTTCTACGGTTTCCGCCCTAACCCCAAGTTGTACACTAAATTTCTCCCAACTTTTTCCGAAGGTGGCATAGGCCGAATAAATATCCCGGGTATAGTCAAAATCGGTACTGGGGGAAACTATTAAATCGCCTTCCAGATCAAAAGGGTTAACTACGAATTGCTGGGACGACCTCGTAATAGTTGAATTGAAAAGCCTTGCTTCGGCTCCTAATTCCAGCTTAGTGGTTTCTGAAAGTGGATTCACATAATCCAGATTTACGGTAAGTTGGTCCCTATTGGTGTCTACAAAATCCATGTAGTTATTACTGAAGGCGGCTCCCGAAAATAGGAAGGTCGCGTCTTCATTGTTTTCAAATTCGTTATAATCGGCTTCCAATTCAATGTTGTGGCCTTCCTTGTCAAAACTCAATTTATAATCAAAATTGTACTGAGAAGAAAGATTCTCTCTTTCATTGAAAAAATCCTGAAACTGATTTAGTTCGGTATTGTTGTAATACTGAATATCGGTTGTTCCAGAGGTTCCTCCATCATATAAATTCTGATTGGTAAAAAACGAAAGGGTATTCTTATCGTTTAAATAAAAATCTACCCCTACTTTAAATAAATTGGATTGACTATCGTCCAGAAAGTTGAAAAATTGTTGGGAGTTTTCTTCTACTCTAAAAATGTCTCCATAATTTTCGTTCACAGAGGTATTATGTCCCCAGTTTCCGTAGAAATTCAACTTTCCATTTCGGTAATTGAAATCAATGTTGGAATTAAACTTGGGTTGTTTTTCATAAGCTAGTGAAACGCTGGCGTTTCCATTAAAGCCCACGTTGAGGTTTTTATGAAGGATGATGTTGATGATACCACTCATTCCTTCAGGGTTGTATTTGGCCGAAGGATTGGTGATCAATTCGATTTGTTTGATCGAGGTCGACGGAATTTGTTTCAGCAATTGTGCCACGGGAACGTTAGAAAGTTTCCCGTCTATCATCACCCGCACATTTTGATTGCCGCGAAGTGCGATGTCTCCCGTTTGTTGATCTACACTTACCGAAGGAAGGTTGTTCATAATATCGGAAGCGGTAGGCCCACTGGTCGTTAAATCTTTTCCTACCGTAATGACTTTCCGGTCCATTTTCTGTTGAATGGTGGATCGTTCGGCGGTTACGACCACTTCATCCAACGCTTCGGTATTCTCCTCCAATAGAATATTTCCCATGTCTATGTTTCGGGAATCCCGATTAATTTCCACTTGGGTATTGTAGGTCTTGTACCCTATATACTGAATAGAGACCTTGACTTTTCCTTCCGGAATGTCTTCAATAGTAAAATGGCCGTTATCATCGGTAACCCCTCCTGTAATGATCCCTTCGTTGAGGTCTTTTACAACCACGGTTACATAAGGAATAGGCTGTTGTAGGTTTTTGTCGATCACCGTTCCGGTAATTGTGCCGGGTTTGTCTGTTTCAGGTTCAGGATTTGCAAAAGAGGTAAAGCATGCCCATAGGGCCATGAAAAAAAATAACTGTTTCATAGTTCGTTGGTTTGATTGTTTGATTGATGATTACTTTTCAGTAATACTCATAGGACGAAGAAGGGGGAAATCTGTTACAATAAATTTTCATTTTCATTTATTGCGAATAAAAAAAGCCCGAAGTCTAGAACTCCGGGCTACCTTTACTGCTATTATTAACACTAACCATCAACGTAAAAAAATTCGCAGTAAAGACTTGAAATATTTCACTAATATAGACGAGACTTTTTGCTTTATGTTACATACGCAATAAGATTTAACTAAGTTTTAAGCATTTGAGGGCTTTTTATGTTAAATTCAATATTTTTGTTTGTTATGAAAAAGACTTTAGTTATTGGGGCCAGTACCAACCCCGCCCGATATTCCAATATTGCCATTCATCGACTTTCTCAATTTGGACATCCCATTGAGGCATTAGGTCTAAAAGAAGGTACCGTTAATGGTATTGAAATTTTTACGGAAAAGAAGCCCATTGAAAATGTGCACACCGTCACCCTTTATGTTGGGCCTAAAAATCAGCCGGAATATTATCAGTACATCATCGGTTTACAACCTAAACGTGTAATTTTCAACCCAGGCACCGAAAATCCTGAATTTTTCTCTCTTCTGAAGGAAAATGAGGTCGCTTATGAGGTTGCTTGTACTTTAGTATTACTTTCTACGAATCAGTATTAATCCCAAGAAGGTAAGAAAGCCGTTAATAGGTAAAAGCTCGTATCCTATTTGATAGCCTCCAAGAGTTTCTGAAGGGATACTTCCCAATAGGGAAATAACCACTACGGAAGCTAATGCCACAACCCATACATAACGGTCTTTCACTTTAAATTTAGTGAAGATACCAAAGGCAAAAAGCCCTAACAAGGGGCCGTAGGTATATCCTGCAACCACCAAAAGACTATCAATAACATTGCTGGTGAGAATGTATTTAAAAGCAATAATCACCAATACCAATAACAAGCTCATGCCAATATGAACACTTTTCCGAAGCCTTTTTTGACGATGGGCTTCCTTTTTATCAATCCCTAGAAAATCGACACAAAAACTTGTGGTCAATGAGGTAAGAGCGCTATCGGCACTGCTGTAGGCAGCTGCTATGAGCCCAAGTAAGAAAGTAACCGCTAAAACCGTTCCCAGACCACTATTTAAAGCAATTTCAGGGAATAACAAGTCGGTTTTTGGAGTACCATCTAATAGGGGAACAGAAATGCCCGATTTTTCAGCATAGATAAATAATAGTGCTCCTAACAGCAGGAACAAAAAGGTAACTGCCGTTAGTACAATGCTAAACGATACCATGTTTTTTTGCGCTTCTTTTAAATTTTTACAGGTAAGGTTTTTTTGCATCATGTCCTGATCCAGCCCCGTCATGCAAATGGTAATGAACATTCCACCAAGAAAGGATTTCAGGAAATGGTTTTTTTTAAAGAAATTATCGGTAAAAAAAGTCTTATTGTAATTTTTCAGTTCTTCCGAAGTAAGGAATTCAGAAAAACTCCAATTCAATTCTTTGGTAATGAAATAGATAGAAAGGCATACCGCTGAAACCATGAACAAGGTTTGTAAGGTATCGGTCCAGACAATCGTTTTAATTCCGCCCCGGTTGGTATAGATCCAAATAAGAAGGATGGAGAAGACTACGGTTATTTCAAAAGGAATTCCATACGAATTGAAAACAAACTGCTGTAATACAATTGCTACAAGAAAAAGACGAAAAGAAGCTCCTAATACTCGGGACACAAAAAAGAAAAAAGCCCCTGTTTTGTAACTTACTGTTCCGAAGCGTTCCTCTAAATATTGATAGATGGAGGTTACATTATGACGATAATATATGGGCAACAGGATAAAAGCCACGATAAAATAACCTACAAAATATCCCAGTACTACCTGAAAGTAACTAAACTGGGAAGCTTCTACCCACCCTGGAACCGAAATAAAAGTGACTCCACTCAAAGAGGCGCCAATCATTCCAAAAGCTACTAAGTACCAAGGAGATTGTTTTGAAGCCTTAAAGAAAACTTCGTTACTATCATCTTTTCCCGTAAAATAGGAAATCAGTAAAAGGACCCCAAAATATCCGGCAATGAGTAAAATTATATGAAGTGGTTCCATGTGTTGCTTGCAGCTAAAGCGGTAAAAATACAAAGTTTAACTTCCTAAAGGAGATTTTTTAATTATTTTTGAAATACTTAGAAAATTTGCTTTCCATGAAAAAGATATTTTTAACCATGCTGCTCACTTTATTTGTGTGGGGGCAAGGCTTTTCCCAAGAATACCTTCAAATGATTGAAGATGGAGGATATACTGTTGAAGAAATTGTAACGAGCGCTGAAGCGTATTTTGCCAATAAGGATAAAGGTCGGGGTTCGGGCTACAAGCAATTTAAGCGTTGGGAGTACATGGCCAAAAGGCTAATGAACGAAAGTGGGTATTTGGTGCCTTTTGAAGAACAGTTATCCCGATTGGAAAATTACAATGCTTATTTAAATCAAACAGCTTCCAATAGACAACCCATGAATGACAATTGGGTGGAAATGGGGCCAACCAGTTGGAATGCTACCACTTCCTGGAATCCTGGGGTAGGAAGAATTACCGGAATTTCGGTAGACCCCAACAATAACGATCATATTATCGTAGGAGCCAATACAGGTGGAGTCTGGAAAACAACCGATGCAGGCGCCAATTGGACGCCACTTGGCGATTACTTTTCCAATTTGTATGTGTATTCTGTAGCGATAGACCCAAGCAATCCAAATACGTATTACTTTGGTTCCTACGGCGGAATCATTTACCAATCCACGGATGCTGGAGCTACTTGGAATGCGATAGGAAATGCGGGTAATTCAACAGTCAATAAAATTTTAATCCATCCCTCTAATTCCAATATCCTTTTTGCGAGTTCGGAGGCTAGCGGAATTTATCGCTCTACCAATGGGGGAAGTAGTTGGACCAATGTCATTCCTTCCGAAAATAGAGGGTATGATATCGAATTCAAGCCAAATGATCCCACCACGGTATATGCTTCTGGTTTTGGGGTACACGTATCCACTAATGGAGGAGCTAATTTTACTTCAGTTTCTGGATTTGATGGAGGCCCTAAGATGATGGGGGTTTCTCCAGACGATGCTACTGTGGTTTATGTGGTGGAAGCCGATGGAGGAAGTTTTGGAGGTTTTTATAAATCTACCGATAGCGGGCAAAGCTATACAGAACTCAACCATGCCAACCGAAATTATTTTGGATATGATACGGCTGGATTCAATCCAGGGGGACAAGCACCCCGTGATATGGATGTGGCGGTTAATCCTAATAATGTAAATGAAGTCCATATAGCTGGAATCCTTACATGGCGTTCGCTGGATGGAGGCGTTAACTTTACTTGTACCTCCGATTGGATTCCTGATGCTGCTGCCAATGCCAATATTGGATACTGCCACGCCGACGTGGATTTACTCGAGTTTGTAAATACAACACTATATGCGGGGACCGATGGGGGTATATTCAAAGCAACCAACACCACAAACCTGAATGCAGATTATTATGAAGATATCACCACGGGAATCGGTATTCGTCAATTTTACAAAATTGGTATTTCCCAAACTCCAGAAGTGGTAGTTTCTGGAGGTGCTCAGGATAATGGAACGTCCTTTTATACACAATCCAACGGTTGGATCGATTGGCTAGGGGCCGATGGTATGGAATCTTTTGTGGATAAGGATAATACCGATGTCATGTACGGAACAAGTCAGAACGGACAATTATACCGAACCGACAACGGTGCGGGAAGTATTACAGGGCTTCCAGAGCCGGGACAAGGTTCAGGAAATTGGGTGACTCCCTTTGAACAAGACCCAATCGTTACCAATACCATTTACTTAGGGTATAACTTTGTGTACAAGTCTACCGATAAAGGAAACAATTGGACCAGTATTTCCCAAAATTTCGGGGATAATTTAAATGAATTAAAAATAGCACCATCCAATAATCAAATTATGTATGCTGCCCGAGGCGGGTTGCTTTATAGAACCGACGATGGTGGGACTACCAGCTGGGAACAGTCCTCACCAAGCGGTATTATTAATAGTATTGCGATACATCCTACCAACCCCAATAAGGTAGCGGTGGCAACCACTAGTGCTAATAAGGTGTTTGTTACTGAAGATGGTGGGGAAACATGGGAAAACTATCGGTTCAACCTTCCCAATTTTAGTGCTTTGGCAGTGGTTTGGGATGACAATGGGGAAGATGGACTTTATGTGGGGATGAATTATGGAATCTATTATATCGATAATACGTTTGAGGAATGGCAACCTTATTTCACAAATCTCCCCAATGTTATTGTGAACGAATTGGAAATAAATACGGAAGATGGCAATATTTATGCAGGCACCTACGGAAGAGGGCTTTGGGCTTCTCCAAAATTTGAACCGGAGGTTTTGGGTAATACTGACTTTGTTCTGGTCAATGAATTTTCCATTGCTCCCAATCCGGTAGAGGAACAGTTGCAGGTATACTGGAAGGAATCTGAAGCAGTGGCTCTTCGAATATTTGATGTTTCCGGAAAGTTGGTTATCTATCAACCAGAAGTTTTCATGAACCAAAAGTATACGGTGGCTGTTTCCCACTTAAAACCAGGAACCTATTTTGTTCGAATGAGCACTTCTAAGGGAACCTATACTAAAAAGTTTATCAAGGAATAATTCCACAAACCCTTTTCACAAAAGCCTCGTAAAGTACTTACTTTGTGGGGCTTTTTTTATATCTTTCCACCAATAATTATTCTATGGAATTTTCATCAAAATTATTGGAGAATGCCGTTGATGAAGTGTCGCAATTACCCGGAATAGGAAAGCGGACAGCTTTACGATTGGTACTTCATTTGTTGAAACAGCCTACAGAACAAACCCAGAAACTGGCACATAGCCTTCAGCAAATGCGGGAGGAAATCAACTTCTGTAGAAATTGCCACAATATCTCCGATACACAACTTTGTGAAATTTGTGCCAACCCCAATAGGGAGGAAAGCATCGTTTGTGTGGTTGAGGATATCCGGGATGTCATGGCTATTGAAAATACGAGCCAGTTTAAAGGCCACTATCACGTATTAGGCGGAAAAATATCTCCCATGGATGGCATTGGCCCCAGTGATTTGAACATTCCTTCCTTAGTAGAAAAAGTGAAGAATGGTACGGTGAGGGAATTGATATTTGCATTGAGCTCTACTATGGAAGGGGACACAACTAATTTTTATATTTTCAAACAAATTGAAGATACTGAAGTAATCACGACCACAATTGCCCGTGGCATCTCGGTAGGGGATGAATTGGAGTATGCCGATGAGGTGACCTTGGGCCGAAGTATTTTACATAGAATTCCTTTTGAAGCATCTCTTAAAAGCCCCTAAGTATTGAAGCTATCGGTAGTCATTTTAAACTACAATGTTCGGTATTTTCTCGAACAATGTTTGCTTTCGGTGCAGCGTGCCTTGAAAGACTTGGAGGGTGAAATCATCGTGATCGACAATGCTTCGAGCGATGATAGTTGTGCTATGGTAGCAAAACAATTTCCAGAAGTCACCCTTATTCGAAATCCAGAAAATGTGGGTTTTAGTAAAGCCAACAATCAGGCCGTTAAGGTCGCAAAAGGAACTTATCTCTGTATTTTAAATCCCGATACGGCGGTTTCTGAACATACTTTTGTGGAGGCACTTCGGTTTGCGGAAAGCACACCTCAAATGGGAGCTTTGGGAATCCGTTATCAGGATGGTACCGGTCATTTTCTTCCAGAATGTAAGCGAAATATTCCCACGCCCCAAAGGGCTATTTTTAAAGTACTGGGCTTTACCAAAGGAAAAAAAGGCTATTACGCTAATAACCTGGCACCACACGACGCTGGTAGAGTAGAAGTCTTGGCGGGTGCTTTTATGATGATAAAACGAGAATTATACGAGTCTCTTGGGGGTTTTGATGAAGACTATTTTATGTATGGGGAAGATATCGATTTGAGTTATAAAATCCTTCAAGCGGGTTATAAAAATTATTATCACGGTGGTTTGTGTGTGCTCCACTATAAAGGAGAAAGTACCACTTTGGATGCAGCGTATCTAGATCGGTTTTATGGAGCCATGCGTATTTTTTATAACAAACATTTTAAGAAAAATACCGTCTTAACTTCTTTGATTTTTACTGGAGTATCGATTACAAAATTTTTCCGAGGAAGAAAAGTATCTCGAAGAAAACAAGTTCGTAATACGGTGGATGAAGCTTGGGTGCTTACGGAAGATTTAAATTTTTTACGAAATCTATCTGAAACCTTGGATATTCCAGTAAAGTCGGTGGCACTTAGAGCGGTACAGGAAGACTTGCTGGAGGGTAAAATGCTTGTTTTTGATACGCAATACTTATCCTATAAAAATATCTTTCAGTTAATGCAGAAACAACGAAAGGGCGGTAACTCTTTCCGAATAAGGCCGCCCCATAGCTCCTTTATAATTGGGAGTGACCAAAGTGACCAAAAGGGCGAGGTACTGCATTTTTAATTATGGATTCGGCAACGATTCCTGCAATTTTCGAAAACCTTTTAGAAAATTTAAAACAAAAACGCTCAAATTTCATTAATTTTGCATCCGTTCACATATAGAATTATTGCAAAAAAACTATGGGAAAATTTGAACTGAAATTACCAAAAATGGGGGAAAGTGTTGCCGAGGCAACTATTACCAACTGGCTGAAGGAAGTGGGAGATACCATCGAGATGGATGAAGCGGTATTGGAAATCGCTACCGATAAAGTGGATAGTGAAGTGCCCAGTGAAGTGGAAGGGGTTTTAGTGGAGAAATTATTTAATGAAGAAGATGTGGTGCAGGTAGGGCAAACCCTTGCTATTATAGAAACCGAAGGGGAAGTTGCAGCGGACTCTTCCGAAGAAAAAACTACCGAAGTGGCTCCAGAAGTGAGTGATAAAGTGGTTTCCCAAGTGGAAGAAGCAGTCGTGAAAGCTAAAGAGGCGGTGCAAACCCCTATTGAAAGTAACGGTGAGCGCTTTTATTCTCCCTTAGTAAAAAATATGGCGGCAGCCGAAGGAATTTCCCAAGGAGAACTGGATGCTATTCAGGGAACCGGAAAAGAGGGACGTGTCACTAAAAACGACATGCTGGCTTATATCGAAAACAGAGGCAAGCAGTCGGTGACCAATACCCCTGCTTCAACCGCTGCAGTAAGTCCTTCCGCTCCTGTGGAAAAGGCGGCTCCTTCAAAAAAGCAAGTTCCTGTAAGTGTGAATGGAGGCGACGAAATTATAGAAATGACCCGTATGGGCAAGCTTATAGCCCACCACATGATCGACAGTGTTACTACTTCGGCACACGTACAAAGCTTTGTGGAATGTGACGTTACAAATATTTGGAATTGGCGTAACAGGGTAAAAAATGCCTTTGAAAAACGAGAAGGCGAGAAACTCACTTTTACTCCTATTTTTATGGAAGCCGTAGCCAAGGCACTTCGCGATTTCCCAATGATGAATATTCAAGTAGACGGTGACCGAATTATCAAGAAAAAAGATATCAATCTTGGAATGGCAGCCGCGTTGCCTGATGGTAACTTAATAGTTCCAGTCATTAAAAAAGCCGATCAGTTAAACTTAGTCGGAATGAGCAAAGCTGTAAACGACTTGGCCAATCGTGCGCGCAACAATCAGTTAAAGCCCGATGAAATTCAAGGCGGTACTTATACCGTAACCAATGTGGGAACCTTTGGAAGCGTGATGGGAACACCCATTATCAATCAGCCGCAAGTAGGAATCTTGGCCTTAGGGGCCATTCGTAAGGTGCCAGCCGTAATTGAAACCCCTGATGGCGACTTTATTGGCATCCGTTATAAAATGTTCCTGTCGCACAGTTACGACCACCGTGTGGTGAATGGTGCATTGGGCGGTCAGTTCGTAAAGCAGGTGGCCGATTACCTGGAGGCCTGGGATCCAAAAAGGGAAATCTAATCTATACGTTTAGTTATTTTTCAGAAATATCTTTTAATTTCTTAGTGTACTTTCAGTAAATACAATGAATGCTCACAGCTTATTCTGAAAACATTACGTTCCAACTGCTAACCCTCTTTGATTTCTAAAAGAAGTAGAGCCAAAGTATTTTTGGTATATTTGAAAGAACCTTCTTCTGTTGTTAGGTAAAGATCTTTTACCCTTTCAATAGAACCTTCAAAATGGATTCGATGAAAAAAGTATTTTTTGTACTCATGACCATCGTGGTATTCCACGGCTATTCTCAAACCCCTGAAAAATTTAACCTAGGCTTCGAAACAAAGTCGGAAGGTGAATCTCTCTCAGAGGGCTGGTTTCAATGGGGAACGTATCCTTTAGAAATCTCGTCGGAAGCATTTTCTGGAAATAAAAGTGGCAAAATCTTTTCTGGTGATTCTGAAGGTGATTTTGGGTGTATTACGTATAAAATACCGGCTAAATACGTAGGGGATGTTATCCAATTGGAAGGTTATATGAAAATTGAAAATGTGGAAAACGGATTTGCAGGTTTGTTAATGCGAGTGGATGGGAATGGGAGTACGTTGGCATTTAACAATATGCAAGGGCAAAATATCTCTGGAACCAAAGATTGGCAGAAATATTCCATAACCTTGGAGTACCCTCAAGAAGCTGAAAGCATTTATGTGGCAGGAATCCTAGTGGGTACCGGAAAGGCTTGGTTTGATGAATTTAAAGTGACCATCGATGGTAAGGATTTGCAAACGCTGAAAGAAACTGAAAAACCTTTATCTAAAGTGCAACAGGATAAAGAGTTTGATGAAGGGTCACTGGTCGAAATAAATAATCTAGAGCATAACCAGATTGAAAACTTGGCGTTGTTAGGAAGGGTTTGGGGTTTTCTAAAATACCATCACCCAGACATCGCACAGGGAAACCGGAATTGGGATTACGAACTCTTCCGTTTTTTGCCTAAATATTTGAAGGTAAATACTGCACAGGAAAGAGACCGCTATCTAATAAATTGGATTGAAGAACTTGGGGAAGTGAAACCTTGTAAAAAGTGTAAGTCCACGCCCGAAGATGCTTTTCAGAAGCCCAATTTAGCATGGATTGAGCAACAGAATGTTCCTTTAAAGGAAAAATTATGGGATGTTTATAACAACCGTTGGCAAGATAAAAACTACTATATCTCGATGTATCCCAATGTAGGAAACCCAAAGTTTCAGAATGAAAATCCCTATGGTAACATGCCCTTTCCAGACCAAGGATTCCGGCTTTTATCCCTATATCGATACTGGAACATGATTTATTATTTTTTCCCGTATACACATTTAATGGACGAAGACTGGGAGCAACAGCTCATAGCTTATATACCTAGATTTCTTGAGGCGGAAAATGAATTGGATTATGAGTTGGCGGTGCTTGAAATAATTGGGAAGGTTCAAGATACCCATGCCAATCTTTGGGGCGGTGGCGATAAAATAAATGAATGGAAAGGGGAAAATTTTCCTCCCGTCCACGTGCGTTTTATTGAGGATCAATTGGTAGTAACCGATTATTATGATAAAGAAATGAAAGAAGCGGTAGGGCTTAAAGTAGGAGACGTGATCACTAAAATTAACGGAACTCCCGTAGCCCAACTTGTGGAAGCAAAAGCCAAATACTATCCAGCCTCAAATATGCCTACAAAACTGCGCGATCTGTCTGGAGATCTACTGCGCTCCAATGCATCGCAAATAAATATTGAAGTGCTTTCAGAAAACAACAAATTGAACACTAGGGAACTTTCTTTGTATCCAAGGGATAGTCTCAAGATCTATCGTTGGTACCCTCCAAGGGAAGAAAGATCCTACAAAATGCTGGATCATCATATTGGGTATGTCACCCTTCAAAATATCAAAGAAGAGGATATTCCCAATATTAAAAAGGAGTTTGCCCAAACGAAAGGGATCATTATCGATATTCGAAATTATCCATCAACCTTCGTTCCATTTAGCTTGGGGTCTTATTTTGTTTCAGAAAATACCCCTTTTGTAAAATTTACAAATGGAAACATTGCAAACCCAGGAGAATTTACCTTTACCAATCCTTTGGAAATTCCAAGTAATGGAAATGCGTATCAGGGAAAATTGGTGGTGTTGGTAAATGAATTATCCCAGAGCCAGGCAGAGTATACCTCCATGGCGTTTCGGGCGGGAGATAATACCACTGTTTTGGGAAGTACTACTGCTGGAGCCGATGGAAACGTTTCTGAAATTTTGTTGCCTGGCGGACTTAGAACCATGATTTCCGGAATAGGTGTTAACTACCCCAATGGTGAGGAAACCCAACGTGTGGGAATTGTTCCCGATGTCGAGGTAAAGCCCACCCTACAAGGTATCCGAAATGGCAAAGACGAATTATTGGAAAAGGCCATAGAAATGATCCTGGAGAAATAGTGAGGTGCTTTAAAGGGGAGCAAAATTTTATTCATTATATTTGAGAAAACCCCTGAAGTAGTAAACCTTCAGGATTGATTTTTTAAACGATACCTATGGAACAAACTACAGCGATATACGTCGGTATTTTACTATTTGTACTTTTTATTTTTCTTTTTTGGATGCTCACCCGTGGCTATGCGAAAAAGAAATATGGTACAAAGCAATGGAAGCATTGGCCCAATAGGCTTTCGTATTGGCAAGCGGCCATTATGTATAGCATGGGATTTACTTTTATCGCCTTATTCCTATTGAAATGGGGCAATGTTTTGGCCTTTTAGTAAATAGGGCTTATGGACTTAACTAGGCATTGCGAACTGTGCGACCATCAAAAAATCTCGTTGAAACAAGGAATTACTTGTGGGCTTACTGGAAGAAAACCAGATTTTCATGGCACTTGTTCAAAAATCACCTTGCGGGAAAAGTTTGAAGAGAAATTAAAAAGTGTAAATGTTGCCTATGAAAACATCAAACGTAAAAAAGCACTCACTTACAGTTACTTTGTGGTGTTCTTGGCCATCGGTTTAACAGTAATCGTGGGAGGCTATCTTTTCGGAAAGTATATTTTGGGGAAAGGGGTGATTTCGGTAGGGCCCTTAATTATCATGGCAGTAGGTATTGCTCCATTGGGGATGGCTTTTGGGGCTTTAAACAAACACCGAAGGGAGCTGGAGGTTGCTAAAAGTAAAAAGGAAAAAGTAGACGAAGTCCTTCAGAAGTATCGAATTACTTATAATTTGGATATCCAGTTTGGGAAAGAAATCCACGGAACCCAAGAAGTGTATGTAGATTTAAAAGTAAAAGGGGTTCCAAATAACTAATACTTTTCTCTAACGGTCACTACCTCCATTTTTGTTCAGCTTAAAATGGCATTTTTCATATTATACCAATTTTAAATTCCCCGAACAACCCTTTTTATTATAAAAGATGGAGGTTAAACAATTCCTAAAATTTATTAAGGTTTCGATAAAATTTTTTTAGCAGCTTATAGAAACTGTACCTTACAGTTATCTGTATTTTATTTAAAAAATTCATACGATGAAACAAGCCAACTACACCAAATTTATCTTAATGCTTATTTGTTCTGCCATTTCCATGTACATCACTATGTATTTTAATACCTACGAATTTAGTCATGTCTACTTTAGCTGGACACGAATGTATATGACACTGATAGGCGTAGGCGGAATGGCCATAATTATGTTTTTGTTTATGCGAAAGATGTATACGCATAAAGGGAAGAATACCGCAATTATCATAGGGAGCGTTGCTGTCATGGTATTTTCCACATTTTTAGTTCGGAAGCAAATACCCATTGATGATATAAAATGGATGAAAGCAATGATTCCGCATCATTCTATAGCAATCCTCACGAGTAATAGAGCCAATTTGAAAGATCCCGAAGTAAAACAATTGGCCAAGGAAATCATTGAAGCACAAGAAAAAGAGATCGCTGAGATGAAAAAAATGATTGAAAGGCTAGAAAATGAACAGTAAGAGTGTAGTAAGTGTATTGGTTTTTATAGTACTCTCTATGTTGGCGAAACCCTTGTGGAGTCAAGTAGGAACCAATGGACAAGATAGAAATGAAGAAGGCCGTCCGATTAAGGAATATCAACTCACTATTGAAAAGAATAAACTAACCCTCGCAGGGGTTACTGCTAATGGGATGACGGTAAACGGAAGTGTGCCTGGGCCAACATTGGAATTTACGGAAGGGGATTTGGCAGTGATTAATGTCACCAATACTATGGATGTAGAAACCTCGGTACATTGGCATGGGATCCTACTTCCAAATTTTTATGATGGCGTTCCCTATTTAACCACACCTCCCATTAAGCCCCATAGCACTTTTCAATATCGAATTCCAATCAATCAGTCTGGGACCTATTGGTACCACTCCCATACTATGCTACAAGAACAAAAAGGGGTGTATGGAGCCATTGTAATTCAGCCTAAGGAAAAAGAACTGGACTATGATAAAGAGCTCGTGGTGGTACTATCAGATTGGACAAATGAAAAATCTGAAAATGTGCTGCGAAACCTAAAGCGTGGCAATGAATGGTATCAAGTTAAAAAAGGAACTTCCGTACCGCTTAGCCGAGTGATACAAAGAGGGGCTTTTGGGGCTCAACTTAAAATGTGGCGCGACCGTATGGAAGGAGCCGATATAGCCGATATATATTATCCGGCATTTTTAAGTAATGGAGCCGATGTCGCCAATTATCCCAACTTTAATGCGGGTGAGAAAGTACGCTTGCGGTTTATCAATGCTTCTGCTTCAACCTATTTTTGGGTAGACTTTGGAGGGGGAGATCCACAAATTGTTTCCAGCGATGGAGTGGATGTGCAACCAGTAGCCAAGAAGCGTTTTCTATTTGCTATCGCCGAAACATATGATATAATAATTACCCTTCCTAAAGGTACCTTGGAAATCACAGCAACGGCACAAGATGGGTCGGGGCATACCTCGATTCAATTAGGAAAAGGTACTTTGATACCTGCCAAGGTTATGGAACGCCCCGATAAAATAAAGATGATGCAGCAAATGGGAAACATGGATATGAAGATGGGGGCTCCCTCATTACTTGGGGACAAGGAAAAGAATTCTCCAGAATTTTTGAAAAGTAACTATGGAATGAAAATGGAAATGATGAATGGAGACGGGATGAATAAAATGGGGAAGATGATGGAAAAAGATAGCATGAAAAAGGATTCTATGGATTCCAGTTCTATGGATATGAAAGCTATGGAAGGGAAAATGAACCATAAACATCATAATAGTTTACAGGATTCTACCTCTTTTGATTATGCGATGAGGAAAACCTATTTTAATTATGATTTTCTGAAGGCGAAAGAATCCACAACTTTTCCAAAGGATGCTCCGGTAAATGAACTTTTATTGAATCTCACGGGTAATATGAACCGATACGTTTGGAGCATTAATGGCCTGCCACTTTCAGAAACCGATAAAATAAAGATTAAAGGAGGAGCGGTGACACGTATTACATTGAATAACCTTACCATGATGCACCACCCCATGCATTTACACGGTCATTACTTTAGGGTCATCAATAAAAACGGTGAGCGTTCCCCATTGAAGCATACTGTGAATGTCCCTGCCATGCAAAAAGTAACCATAGAATTTTATAATGAAGAATATGGCGATTGGTTTTTTCATTGTCATGTGTTGTATCATATGATGGGCGGAATGGCACGTATTTTTAGTTACGACACCCCCAGGGATAATAGAATGGAGAAGTACCCTGTTAAAAAATTAGTACGGGAAACCGACCAGACTTTTTATTGGAGCACGGCTCGTTTGGGCTCTAATTTTAATGAACTCATGGTGACAGCAAGCAATTTACGGAATGAATATGGGGTAAGGGCAGAGCTAGACTATCAAGAAAATCTTGAGGTGGAAATCAATTACAACCGATATCTAAACGATTGGGTGCGATTTTATGTTGGGGTAAATACTGAAAATGAAAACCCGGATACTTTTATTCATTTCAATACGGTTGCCTTGGCAGGGGTAAAGTATTTTACGCCTTATATGTTCAATGTCGATTTAAGCGTAGACCACCAATTGCGACCAAGAATACGCTTGGACAGAGAATTGCTTTTGTTTCCAAGAATATTTCTGGAAGGCGAATACGAGTACCGAGCCGATTTTGGATGGGTGAATAATATGGAACCTGGTGTAAACTATGAAGGGGAAACAGAATGGCTTGTAGGGATCTCTTATATAGTATCGCGTAATTTTTCCGTTCAGGGAAACTATAATAATAATTATGGTTGGGGTGGCGGACTGCTAGTTCGGTTTTAATTCTGAAGGTTCAGAATTTTAGAAAGGACAGTAGATGTTATATACACTTATTAGGATAAGGCAGCTATTTGCGCAATCGATTTAAAACCTCCTGTAAGTCTTCATAACCAAATAATACTTTCTCTCTATCCCAAATAATAGGAAAGTTTAGGGTCTCCGGTAGGTTATTTTGCTTTTCCAAAAATTGTAGTAATTGCTCATAAAGTGCCATGTCTTCTTCAATATTGAAATTTTGATGCGGGATGCGTTCTGAAGTTAGTAGGGCTTCCAATAATTGGCACTTCCCACATTCCCCTTTCGTGAAAAGTACTAGCTTTCCGTTCAGGGTTTCGCTAATATCTATTACTTCTGAATCATGGGCCACCGAAATCGCATTATCACGGAATTCATTCACAATAAGATCATAGGTATAAGTAGATGGTATTCCCTCTAAAGCAATGAGCGTGGTCATTTTGGTTTTGGAGTGAGGCAACAAATCTTTTAAAATGGGCTTATCGGCACTACGGCGAAAACCTTCAGCTGCTACCCGTAAAAAAACATTTAAGGTATCGGCCGTATGGTTTTGAACAAATAGGTGGGTTCGCTTTCCTTGGTTTTCTTCCAGCAAGCTTACTTTTTCACTTTGTGAAAATCCTAGCACCGTGGCTGTTAACAAAAAGAGGGTAAATAGTGTGCCGTTCATCTGGAAAACGAAGATAATAATCCTATTTTTGTCCTACAAACAACACCATGGAATTACAGCTTAACAAACCCATCTGCTTCTTCGATTTGGAAACGACGGGCATTAATGTGGCCAATGACCGCATTGTCGAAATTTCCATCCTAAAAGTGTTTCCCAATGGAAACCGGGAAAGCCATACTTGGCGGGTCAACCCAGAAATGCCCATCCCAGAACAAGCAAGTGCCGTACATGGCATTACCAACGAAATGGTTGCACAAGAGCCTACCTTTAATGAGTTGGCGCCAAAAGTGTATCAACTTATTAAAGATAGCGATTTAGGGGGCTTCAATAGCAATCGATTCGATATCCCTTTACTGGCGGAAGAGATGCTGAGGGCCGATATCGATTTTGATATGAAAAAAGCACTTTCCGTAGACGTGCAAACCATTTTCCATAAAATGGAAAAACGTACTTTGGAAGCAGCGTATAAATTTTATTGCGACAAAACCCTGGATAATGCCCATAGTGCTGAAGCCGATACCTTAGCAACCTACGAGGTGCTAAAGGCGCAATTGGATAAATATCCTGAACTTGAGAATGATATTCATTTTTTATCCGATTTCAGTTCGCATCGCGATTTTGCCGATTTCGCCGGATTTATAGGGTACGATGAAAATGGCGCCGAAATGTTTACCTTCGGAAAGCATAAAGGTACTTTGGTCGAGGAAATTCTAGAAAAGGAACCAGGTTATTTTGGCTGGCTACTGAATGCCGATTTTCCGCTGTATACCAAGAGAGTATTGACTCGTATTAAATTGCGAAAACTGAATACCAAACTATAAATTTCCTGTGTAGGAGGTAGGGGCAAAACCCAAAATAAATTATTATGAAGATCATTTGTGTAGGTCGCAATTATGCCGCTCATATTGAAGAACTTGAAAATGAGCGCCCCATAGATCCAGTATTGTTTCTGAAACCGGATAGCTCGGTGATTCTTAAAAACAATCCATTTATCATTCCCGAATTTTCCAATGAAATCCATTATGAAGTGGAGGTGCTAGTGAAAATCAATAAAATTGGAAAACACATCGATCAAAAATTCGCCCATAAATATTATGATGAAATTGGACTGGGGATCGACTTTACCGCACGTGATGTTCAAAACCAATTGAAAGAGAAAGGCTTGCCTTGGGAAAAGGCCAAGGCCTTCGACGGTGCGGCGCTCATAGGCAATTTTTTGCCGAAAACGCAGTTTAAAGACTTAAATAACCTGTCATTTTCCCTAGAACAGAATGGAGAAGTAAGACAAAATGGGAATACTTCCCTAATGTTGTGGAAAATAGATGCGTTAATCGAATATATTTCAAAATATTTTACTTTAAAGATTGGGGATGTTATCTTTACGGGAACGCCTGCTGGCGTAGGGAAGGTGCAACCCAACGATACACTAAAAGGATTTTTGGAAAGCGAAGAGCTTTTCTCCATTAATGTCAAATAATTATGAGTACCTTATATTCAGTTGCTAATTTAAAGGAAATCGCCGGGGACGACGAAGACTTCATGGCAGTAGTTGCCCAAACCTTTTTGGATGAAATTCCTCCCGACCTGGAAGCTATGGTTTCAGCGGTGGATAATGACAATAAGGAATTGACGTATCAATTTGCCCATAAGATGAAACCGAATATTGAAATGTTTGGCATCGATTTATTAAAAGATGTCACCGCTGTTGAATCTTGGACCAAAACCTCAAAAAGTAAGTCTTCTATTGAGCCTACTGTTACTAGGATTGAAAATACCCTTAAGGCCGTATTTGAAGAATTGCGAACCGACTTCGATTTATAGATGCTAGCCGAAATCATCACCATAGGCGATGAAATCCTCATTGGCCAAATAGTCGATACCAACTCGGCTTTTATCAGTCAGCAGCTCAACAAAATTGGGGTGCAGGTTTATCAAATTACGTCTATTCAAGACGATCGGGAGCACATTCTTGATGCCTTGGAGGAAGCTTCCCAGAGGGCCAACTTGGTTTTGGTGACTGGCGGACTAGGTCCTACAAAAGACGATATTACCAAGCAATGTTTTTGTGAATTTACCGATGATACCCTTATAGAGCATACTCCAACCTTAGAAAACGTTAAGCGGTTATTCGATAAGTACATAGGAAAACTCCCTACGGAAATGAACTTCAAACAGGCCTTGGTTCCTTCCAAAGCCACCGTCCTGCTCAATGAACATGGTACGGCTCCTGGTATGTGGATGGAAAAAGATGATGTGGTTTTTGTCTCCATGCCTGGAGTGCCTTACGAAATGAAGTACTTGCTTACCGAAAAAGTACTGCCCAAGGTTAGGGACCGTTTCAAACGGCCTTTCATATACCACAAAACCTTGATTACTTACGGGTTAGGGGAGAGTTCCATTGCCGAGCGCATTGAAAACTGGGAAGAAAATCTGCCGAAACATATCAAATTGGCCTATTTGCCCTCCTTGGGAAGGGTGCGGTTGCGTCTTTCTTCTAAAGGAAGTAATGAAACCCTTCTGCAAAACGAGGTGAATGCCTTGATGGAAGAACTGTGGAAAATGCTTGAAGACATTGCTGTGGGCTATGAAGATGAAACTTCAGTCGTAGAGCGTATTGGCAACCTACTTGCTAATGAGGGGAAGACGCTTAGTTTGGCTGAAAGTTGTACAGGAGGGGCCATTGCGGAGGAAATCACACAACATGCAGGCGTATCTTCCTTTTACCGTGGAAGCATCATTCCTTACGCCACCGAATTGAAAACCGAAATCCTGGGAGTAGCAGCGCAACTCATTGAAGAACATAACGTGGTAAGTATTCCAGTAGCCGAAGCGATGGCACGACAGGCTACCAAATTATTCAAAAGTGATTACGCCATTGCCACTACAGGAATAGCCGGTCCCACCAAAGGCGATGGGGACGATGAGGTAGGCACGGTTTGCATTGCCATTGCTGGGCCCAACGGAATTCACTCCGAAAAATTCCAATTTGGAGCCGTACGGGAGCGGGTCATTCGAAAAGCTGTAAACAAGGCCTTCGAGATGCTCCTGAAAGAAATTTCAAAAAACTGAAATTCTTTTGTTGTGGGAGACAATTTATTTTTTTAAATTTGCACCCTGTTTAAAAATAACTATCTAATATTTAGGTTATGTCAAGAGTTTGTGAGTTAACGGGAAAGAAAGCAATGGTTGGGAACAACGTGTCCCACGCGATGAACAAAACCAAGCGTAAGTTCGATGCGAACTTAGTGAAGAAGCGTTTCTACATCCCAGAGGAAGATAAGTGGATTACCCTTAAAATATCTACTTCAGCGTTAAAAACGATTAACAAAAAAGGAATTTCCGCAGTTATCAAAGAAGCCCGTGCCAATGGGTTTTTAACCAAATAATTGCATAACCACTAAAGTCGAATACAATGGCTAAAAAAGGAAACAGAGTACAGGTAATCTTAGAATGTACAGAGCATAAAGAAAGTGGTAAGCCAGGGACTTCCCGTTACATTACCACCAAGAACAAGAAAAATACTCCAGATAGAATGGAGTTGAAGAAATTCAACCCGATCTTGAAGAGAATGACCGTACACAAAGAAATTAAATAAGACAGTTTACTGTCCTAAAAACACCACGACATGGCAAAGAAATCAGTAGCATCCTTACAAACTGGATCTAAAAGGTTAACCAAGGCGATCAGAATGGTAAAGTCCCCTAAAACGGGAGCTTACGTATTTGAAGAGGCAATCATGGCCCCCGATCAAGTAAACGACTGGTTGAACAAAAAATAACAACCACAAACGATATAACTAAAAAGCCACTTTTTTACAAAGGTGGCTTTTTGTATTTTTGGCGTTCCCCCGATGACATTCGGGGTCGGGCTTTCACCACTACACGGTAGTTTGGTTCAATCCCTAACGCAGTAAACAACTTAACAGCATTTAAGCATGAGCTTATTCAAAAAAATTTTTTCAAAAGAGAAAAAGGAAACTTTAGATAAAGGGCTTGAAAAATCCAAAACTTCCTTTTTCGATAAACTTTCCAAAGCCGTTGCGGGAAAAAGTAAAGTAGACGATGATGTTCTCGATAACCTGGAAGAGGTGTTGGTGAGTAGTGACGTTGGGGTAAATACCACGTTAAAAGTGATCGATCGAATCGAAGCCCGTGTGGCCAAAGATAAATACTTAGGCACCGAAGAGCTCAACCAAATCCTTCGTGAGGAAATCGCAGGCTTGTTAAGTGAAACCCATACAGGCGAGGCCACCGAATTTACCGTTCCTGAAAATAAAAAACCCTATGTTATTATGGTGGTAGGGGTCAATGGGGTTGGGAAAACCACTACCATTGGAAAATTAGCCTATCAATTCAAGAAAGCAGGAAAAAAGGTGATCTTAGGAGCCGCCGATACGTTTCGTGCTGCGGCCATCGACCAGTTGCAGATTTGGGCCGATAGAACCGAGGTGCCTATTGTGAAGCAAAGCATGGGCAGTGACCCTGCCAGTGTCGCCTTCGATACCCTGCAAAGTGCCATGACCCAAGAAGCCGACGTGGTACTCATCGATACCGCGGGAAGGTTGCATAACAAAGTGAACCTTATGAACGAACTTTCCAAAGTAAAACGAGTCATGCAGAAAGTGGTTCCCGATGCTCCTCACGATGTTTTGTTGGTCTTGGATGGTTCCACCGGGCAAAACGCTTTTGAACAGGCCAAACAGTTTACCGCCGCCACCGAAGTGACTTCCCTTGCTGTAACCAAATTGGATGGAACCGCCAAAGGGGGCGTTGTGATTGGAATTAGCGATCAGTTTCAGATTCCGGTGAAATACATAGGAGTGGGAGAGGGTATAGAAGATCTTCAAGTGTTTAATAAATTGGAGTTTGTAGATTCCTTTTTTAAATAACAGGCTAGTAGTTTTTTAACTAAAATATTTTCGGCCTTTGCGGTGAGCGGATTTGTTTTTTAATTACATTCGCTGCCAATTTTATCATGCTATATGATTCATCCGCATACCGAATTGCAATTCATTAGTGAGGAGGTGGGCCACGGTGTCGTCGCCACTCAATTTATTCCGGCTGGAACCATTACTTGGGTATTGGACAAATTGGACCGGGAGTTTACCCCAGAGCAGTTTCAGAAAATGAACGAACTCTATCAACACATTTTGGATACCTATAGTTTTCGTAACAGTCAGGGGAACTTTGTCCTCTGTTGGGACCATGGGCGCTTTGTGAACCACAGTTTTAAATCGAACTGCCTTTCCACTGCTTACGATTTTGAGATTGCCATTCGTGACATTCAGCCAGGAGAGCAACTTACCGACGATTACGGATATCTAAACATTAGCACCCCGTTTAAAGCGGCCAATGAAGGAACCCGCCGTAAGACCGTGTATCCAGACGACTTAAAAAACCATTACAAGGCTTGGGATAAAAAGCTGGCCGATCATTTCCCGAAAATCCCAAACGTGCCACAACCTCTAGCACCTTTGCTATCGGCTAAAACCCAGAAGGAGATTCAGAAGGTATTGGATGGAAAGAAGCCTTTGGCCTCGATATTGGAATTGTATTATAACCCTTCTTAACTTTTAGTTCCATAAGTTTCAAGTATCTTTGCAGCTTCAAAGAAATTAGCGCATGCGTACGAAAACCCTAAAGAAGAACAAAATCAATGTCGTGACACTGGGATGCTCCAAAAATGTGTACGATAGTGAAGTACTAATGGGACAGCTTCGGGCGAATAACAAAGAAGTGGTGCATGAAGAGGAAGGAAATATAGTGGTGATCAATACCTGCGGATTTATTGCCAATGCGAAAGAAGAAAGTGTGAACACCATCCTGGAATTTGTTCAGAAAAAAGAAGAGGGACTGGTCGATAAAGTGTTTGTCACCGGTTGTCTTTCCGAACGCTACAAACCCGATTTGCAAAAGGAAATCCCCGATGTGGATCAGTACTTTGGTACCACCGAGTTGCCTGGATTGTTGAAAGCATTAGGTGCCGATTATAAACATGAATTGATTGGGGAACGGTTAACGACCACTCCAAAAAATTACGCTTACCTTAAAATAGCCGAAGGTTGTGATCGACCCTGTTCGTTTTGTGCCATTCCCCTAATGCGTGGAAAACATAAAAGCACGCCTATAGAGGATTTGGTTACGGAAGCGGAAAAATTGGCCGCTAACGGAGTGAAAGAGCTAATTTTAATTGCTCAGGATCTTACTTATTACGGACTCGATCTTTACAAAAAACGGGAGTTGGCCCGATTGTTAAAAGCTTTGGTGCAAGTAAAAGGAATTGAATGGATCCGTTTGCATTATGCTTTCCCAACGGGTTTCCCTATGGATGTATTGGAAGTAATGAAAGAAGAACCCAAAGTGTGTCATTACATCGACATCCCTTTGCAACATATCTCCGATCATATTTTGAAGTCCATGCGCCGTGGAACTACTTACGAAAAAACCACACAGCTGTTGAAGGACTTCCGTAAGGCAGTCCCTGAAATGGCCATTCGTACTACCTTGATTGTAGGTTATCCTGGAGAGACAGAAGAAGATTTTCAGCTCTTGAAAAACTGGGTGAAGGAGATGCGTTTTGAACGTTTGGGCTGTTTTACCTATTCGCACGAGGAAAATACCCATGCCTACCAATTAGAAGACGATGTCCCTGAAGAAGTGAAAATGGAGCGTGCCAACGAAATCATGGAATTGCAATCCCAAATTTCTTGGGAACTCAACCAGGAGAAAATCGGACAACAATTTAAGGTGTTGATCGATCGTAAGGAAGGTAATTATTATGTGGGCCGAACCGAATTTGATAGTCCCGATGTGGATAATGAAGTATTGATCAATGCAGAAAATGGTTACTTGCGTACCGGCGACTTTTATCAAGTGGAGATTATGGAGGCCGAAGATTTCGATTTATACGGAAAAGTTATTTCTTAAAAAAAACCTTAGCTTGAAGAAAAGATTAGGAATAGGTATTTCAGTAGGGCTGGTTCTCATTGTTTGGAGCTGTAAGGAAGCTTCAGATGAAACTAAAGGCAAAGGTTTAGAGGAAAAACACATGGTATTTCCGATAGAAAACCCTACTTCAGAAAACAGCGCCCTTCCCAGGTTATACAGTAACGGTAAGGAGCTATTTCTTTCTTGGGTCACTTCGGAAGATTCCTTGTCAACCTTGTATTATTCCAAGTTTAATCAAACTACTTGGTCTCAACCGGAGGCCATTATTTCTGGAACCGATTGGTTTGTGAACTGGGCCGATTTCCCTCAAATTGCAGAGAACAAAGGAAATATCCTTACCAGTTTTCTTCAGAAGTCGGCTAGCGGTACCTATACCTACGATGTCAAACTAAATTTATACAACGACTCCACGAAAACCTGGAAAAAGAATTTTTTATTGCATTCTGATGGTACTCAGAGTGAGCATGGGTTTGTTTCTATAAAACCCATAGGGAATGCCTTTTTCGTTTCGTGGCTGGATGGTAGAAACACCAAAAGTGTGGATTCAGGCCATCAAACTCATAAAACAGGAGGAGGAGCGATGACGTTAAGAGGAGCCATGGTAGGATTCAACGGAGAAATATTTAACGAAATGGAGTTGGATGACCGCGTGTGCGATTGTTGTAATACAGCTGTGGTAACTTATGGTACCGGTATGATTTCGGTCGCGTATAGAGATCGTTCGGAAGAGGAAATCCGCGACATTTCCTTGAAGACTTTAGGAATGCATAATCGCATTGGTTCCAAAACTATTGGTAATGATCAATGGAAAATAGAAGGGTGTCCCGTAAATGGACCGGCTATCGATGTGTATGAAAATTCCATTGCTCTTGCTTGGTTTACTGGAGCTAATGAGGAAGGGAAAGTGAATGTGGCTTTTAGTCCAAATTACCAAAATCCCTTTCGTATCGATTCGGGGAATGCCACCGGAAGGGTCGATATAGTTATGTTCTCTGAAACCGAAGCCACAGTACTATGGATGGAACCCAAAGGCGATGAAGAGGTCATTCAACTTATGAAAATCAACCAACTAGGAGAAAAGGGAACCCCCATCACCATTGCCAAAACCAGTTCGGAACGGGCTAGCGGATTTCCACAATTAGAGCGAGTGGCCGATACGCTGTATGTCGCATGGACCATAAGCACTAAATCGATTTCCAAAATAGAAATGGCTGCCGTACCTTTAACCGACCTATAAAATTGTATTTCTGAAACCCAAACTACTCATCATTGGCCATCATTTCCCAGAACCTTCCACTACAGCGGCAGGTACTCGAATGATGCAGTTAATTCAGGTGTTTTTGGATTTAGAGTATCAAATAGACTTTGCCACGACTGCTAGTGCCGGGGAAAAATCGGAAGGACTTGGGCAATTCGGGATCCATTCACATAGCATAGAATTGAATAATTCCAATTTTGATGAGTTTGTAAAGCAGTTAAGTCCGAATGTTGTTCTATTCGATCGTTATATTACCGAAGAGCAATTTGGTTGGCGTGTGGCAGAACAGTGTCCGCAGGCCCTTCGGATTTTAGACACCGAAGACTTGCATTTTCTTCGGAAGGCAAGGGAAGTGGCTCATAAAAAGAACCATCCATTGGAACTGTATACCGATAGAGCAAAGCGGGAATTGGCCAGTATTTTGAGAAGTGATGTGTCGTTGATCGTTTCTTCCGCGGAGATGAAACTGTTGGACGAGACGTTTCATGTGCCTTTAGGGATCTTGCATTACCTTCCTATTTGGGTCGATAAACTTGAAACGGATTTTCCATCTTTTGAAACACGAAAAGACTTTATCACCCTTGGAAATTTTCAGCATGCGCCTAATACCTCTTCCGTTATTTATTTAAAAAAAACAATTTGGCCGCTCATCAGAAAACAACTTCCGGAAGCCAAATTACACATCTATGGCGCCTATGCGCCGAAGTCGATAGCCGATTTACATAACGAACAAGAAGGTTTTTTAATAAAAGGGTGGGCGCCTTCCGTAAAAGAAGTGATGACGCATGCAAGGGTTTGCTTGGCTCCTTTGCAATATGGAGCCGGATTAAAAGGGAAATTGTTGGATGCTGCTTGCTTCGGAACGCCTTCCGTGACTACGACCATAGGAAACGAAGGATTATTTACCATGAATTTGGTTGAGGATTCCCCTGAAGCCTTTGCCGAAAAAGCGATTTCATTGTATACCCAAGAAAACCTATGGATGCAACAGCAAAAGGAGGGGAGGAGTGCTCTTGAAAAACACTTTATGAAGCAAAGTCATGTTCCCACTTTTGTGGAAAAGGTACAAGAGCTTCGCAAAAAACTACCCAGCCATAGGAATCAGCATTTTTTAGGGCAGATTTTCCATGAGCAAACCTTGCAAGCCACCAAGTACATGAGTAAGTGGATTGAATTAAAAAATATGAAAGAAGATTCCCTTTAAGGCCTTTTAGAAGAGGCCCTTTTAACAATCGGTTTTGATTTAATATATATCACATCTTCTTTTTTATCGGAGTACATATAATGGTATTCTTCTTTTAAAAACCCAAGACTCGGATGGTATATGTTTTTATTTTCTTGAAGTTGTTCCGAATATTTCTTCTTATCTACAAATTCCTTTTCAGCCTCTTCGGAAGCATTATCGAGCAACTCCAGTTCTTTACTGAGTACAAAAGTTAGAGGCTTCGAACCTTCCATGGGAAGGGCTATATAAAAAGGATAGAAGTTTTCCACATGTGGGCCAAATCCCCCAGGCTGCATCATCATCATTTGTTGTTGCATCATAAAATGCATGAACCAAAAATTGTTATAATTATAGGTATTTTGATCTACGTAATTTACCGAAACAATATAATTTCCACTCTTTGAGGTATTGATTGCTACAGTAGGTCTATTTTTCAATTTTTCAACTTCTTTTAAATAGTTGCTCTTTTTGCTACGAATACCCGTGAGTTGTGATAGTTGTTCGCTAAGGGTAAAACTTTTTAGGTTTTCTGCAGTATAGGCATCATAAACATTAAATGAAAAATCTTCTTTGCCTTGAAAGATGGCAAATAATTTTCCATCTTTAATTTGAGTGTTGTTATCCCTAAGTTTGTCTACTTCGGGAGCCGTGATTACAGTGTTTGTTATGGTGTTTGATAGCGGGTTGATTTGTGTCAACGTAATTTCCTCTTCCTTATCATTATCGTTTTCAACAAAATAAAACACTCCCTTTTCCAAATACGCTTGTACTTCAAAAATAGAACCATGCTCTATATACTCTTCTTGATCGACAATCTCCGAGTCGGACCTTAAAAGTTTTTTTAGGGTTCGTTGCAAGTCTTCCGTAACAGAAATTTCCTTCTTCTCAACAGTACTTGCATTCTCGATGGTTGTGATCTTAATTTGTGCACCATTCTCTTTTTCTTCCAAAAAAACCGTACTTCCCTTTTGTTTGAAGATGTTATTGGGTTTTGTGAAATCTTCCCAGCGGTCTTTACTGAAAGTTCCTTCGGAAATAGAATAATCAATGATATCCAAATGTTCGTCCTCTAAACTTAAGAGTGTAAAGGTGTCTCCATTGGTATGATAAGAAATGATTTCCGGTATTTCTTCAAAAGAAATAGTCGTCCATTCTTTTACTTCTTGCTGGGCGTTCATTCGGAAGGGAATGAAATCGTACATTTTGGTGTCCTTGTTTTTTACTACAAGTACATGCAGGGTTTGATTGTCATCTACATCGAATGACAAGGTTTTTTCAAACTTTTGATGTTTTTCCAAGGTATACTTGAAAATGTCATTAGCCTGCACAGTAAGACTTAAAAAAACGAATAGAAAGGATACGAGTATTTTCATCATTTAAATTTAGGTTTTTTATCTGGAAACATAAGGCTTGGCTATATCCACCTCTGCAGCAATATACCCAAAAGAAGCCCAATCGTCCCCAGAAAGTATGTCAGTAAAAATCTCTTTTGCTTTTTGAGGATATCCGTTGTACCACTGCCAGTTGCCCAAGGCGTATTGTAAAGCCGAATTGGAGGCTGTGGCTTCTGCTTCAAATTGATGTATGGCTTCTTCAGAAAGTAGTCCTTTATAGAACAAACAGGCTTTATAATAAGCCGTATTTTCTATTACATTCATATTTTCATCAATATTCCGTAGGTAATTGTCGCCTGCCGCCTTTCTTCCCAAACGGTTATGAATCATATAAATCCAATGGGTACAGGAAACCACATTGTCTGGGGCATTGGAAGTAGATAAACATTTTTTGAAGGCTTCCAAGGACTGCGGAAGGTTGCGGTTAAGGTAATACGCGAGCCCAAGGTGGTAATAAATATTGCCGTGCTGCGTACTCACAGGGATGTTTTGTGCATTGGGCATACCGTCCTCCTCCATTTTATTTTCGGTCCCTTTGATGAGTTCGGCGGCTTTGGAAAGGTCTTCAATGGCTTTGTCAAATTCCCGAACGGTTATGTAGCGATGCCCGCGATGCCTTAATAATCTGGATTCATTGGGAAATTGCTCCAACCCTTGGGTGTAAATGGCAATGGCTTTTCGGTAGTCTCCTTTGTACGCTGTAAAACGTCCGTACCAAATAAGGTTTTCCAGATTGTTGGGATCTTTCTCATAAGCTTCCTTTTTGGCTTCCCAAGCTTTTACAAGAGCTTCGGAAGGAGCTGCCGAATAGAGCGTATCGCCCGTTACGGCGACTGCTTGATAAGATTTGGACCATGAATTTTGGCTTTCATCAGAAGTTGTGTTCTTACAACTTGCCAAAAACCCTGCGATTAGAAATAGAAAATAATAGTACTTCAAAATAGATTATTTACCTAGCACAAATACATTACTGTTTACCAAAAACAAACTGTTTACAAAGAACAGTTTTCCATTTTCCCAAAAAGAACGGAACAACACATCATCTACAAAATAAACCACGCTTCCTTGCCCAACTCTTGCTTCTCCAAAAACCAACGAGTTTTCCAATCCGGCCTTCGCTGTTTCCCCAGAGAATCCGGAAACACTTTCGGGAGTGCCCTGAATGTAGCCTACGTTATAGCCATTTTCCAAAAATTGATAGGAATTGCCCCCTAGCTTCAAAGTATAGTAATCTAACCCATAGCCAAATGCTAAGGGATGTGAAGGGTCTAAGGCTACTTTGTAGATACTTCCCGTAATTAAATGAGGCACACTCGCACGTTCTCTTTGATCGTAAGGAATCAAGTTTCCTTGAGATTCATTTTCTGCTTCTTCAGTGGAACTTTCGTTCTTTTTTAGATCAAAACCGTCTTTCCCTTCAAAGGTTCGCAAGGCATTATCGAACGCAATCACCTTTCCGCCTTTTTGAATCCAATTTTTCAAATCACTAAGGGCACCGTCATTCAATACCCTGTTGTACCAACCGCTGGGCAACACCAATACATCTATTTGATTCAGTAGATCTACATTAAAATATTCCGTATCGATTACAGTGATAGGATAGTGTAGCTGCTGTTCCATAAAGTGCCAAATACTTCCGAAGCTCAAAGAAGAAACCCCTTGTCCTTTCAGTACGGCAATTCGGTTTTTATTTATGATTTTCACATCGGAAGAACCAAAATCGGTTCCATTGTCACTAAAACTCGTATTCGCAACAAAAAGCGTTTGTCCAAATTCGTTGGCACTTTTGGTCACAATTTCAGTAAACCGCTCGTTATTTCTATTGTCACTTTTGGTGATTACCAAGCTTCCTTTAGGAAAGGTTTTTCCTTGAATTTGCAATTCTTTTTCTGAAAAACGTACTCGAATGTCCTTTTGCAATAAATCGGCTAAAAAGCTGGCATCTTGCATGCTTTCCCATGGCACAATATACCCTGCCAAAGCGGAAGCTGGGGCCACTTGGTTTACGGTTTTGAGGTAGGGATTTGTGCCGTTGGCCGTAACCAAACTGGTACTGGCAATACAATCCAATCCGTAGGCATACGGAATGCTCCAAGCGGTAATGTCGTAGGTAAGCGGTTCTGAAAGTTGCGCATTTTGTTCAAAAAGGACCTTCACCATTTTGCCTTTAGGTTGTTGGGTACTTACTACCAAAGCCCCTTCGGTATTCATACTTCCTCTTTTATTGGATTGGTAATCGGTACCGCTAACCGAACCCCCAGAGGCAAAACCGTATTGAATCTCGTGTTTGTCTAGTAACTCGGTAAGTGCCTTGATTTTGTCAGGATGGCCTTTTAGTACATAGCTTTTGTAATTTAGGTCGCTATTGTCAAAAAACTTTCGAAATTCGGTATTGAGTTTCTGGGTATTTTTAGAGGTAATCTCCACAGTGGAAAGTGCGGTGGTGGTATGATGCGCTACACGATCCTTGAGTGTGAGCTCGTAGCCTTCATCGGTGTCGATACCTAATCCGGCACGACCATGACCTGCCTGCTCATAAGTCATCCCGATAGCACCCATGTAAAGGGGGTAGGTGTCCCCGTAGCTTGGATACAACAAATCGAAATACTGTCTTGTAAAAAACAACCATCCCTCTTTATCAAAATATTTTGCATGATTTTTTCCGATTTCCACTTGGAAGTCGCGCTGCCAAGGGGTAATAATTTCGTGATAGGGTTCTGCTGCAGGAGCAAAATAATAAGGGGAGTTTATGCCTTGTTCATGGAAATCGACATGTACATGGGGCATCCACTGATTGTAAATTTTTAACCGTTGCTGGGTTTCTACTTGTGAAGCCCAGGCCCAATCCCGGTTCAGGTCGAACAAGTAATGGTTGGGTCTCCCACCGGGCCATGGTTCATGATGCTCGGCTGCAATTTGGCTTTTGTTATATGGAGTTGCTTTAACTTGGTTGTACCAATTGGCATAACGGTCGCGTCCGTCGGGGTTTACGCATGGGTCTATAATGACCACGGTGTTTTCCAGCCAAGTTTGTTTTTCGGTAATGAGTTGGTAGAGTGTGGTCATGGCCGCTTCGGTACTGGAAGCCTCATTGCCATGAACATTAAAGCTAAGCCATACAATGGCAATATCGGGACTTGAGTTTCCCGAAAGTAACCCTGTTTGTTTTAAATTATTGGTGCGAATGGATTCTAGGTTTGCCATGTTTTTTTCAGAAGAAACTACGGCATAGGTAAGCGGTCTGCGCTCATTGGTTTTTCCGTAGTTTTGGTAGGTCACCCTATTGCTGTTTAGGGCCACATGTTCAAAGTACCGAACCACATCGGCATGGCGGGAGAATTCACTGCCAAGTTCATAACCTAAAAAATCGGAAGGTGATTGTAATTGAGCCCAAGCTGTAGTAATGGCAAGTAAGAAAAAAAGCGTAAAAATTTTCTTCATGAGAGATGTATTTCAAAGGGCTAAAGATAACAAAAGCACTTTTCATTAATCAACATTAACGTATCTTTAGGTTTCAAAAGTGGTAAACTCCTTATTTTTGTGATGATTTCTGAATAATTTCTATGCCCAAAAAATTACTTCCTTACCCAGAAACGGATTATTTTTCAGCGTTAATTTGTGATTATCTTTCACAAGAAGCGGGAACAAAATCGTTTTACCATCGTTTTCCGAAGTTGGAGAACTTTAAAGCCCAAGCTGAAGAGAAAAAAGCTTCTTTTTCAGAAGCACATAGAAATATCTTGGTGGCTCAACTGAAACAGCAGTATGCGTGTTGTAGTCCTTCCGAAGCCACACTGCAAAATATTGAGGCATTAAAAAATACAAATACCTTTACCATTACCACAGGCCACCAACTGAATCTATTTACGGGGCCTTTGTATTTTCTGTACAAGATTTTTTCTGTGATAAACCTTTCAGAAACATTAAATAAAAAATACCCCGAAGCACATTTTGTACCCGTGTATTGGATGGCTACGGAAGATCATGATTTTGCCGAAATCAATTACTTTAAACTGCACGGTAAGAAAATTACATGGGATCGGCAGGCTTCCGGACCTGTAGGGGAACTTTCTACGGAAGGCTTACAACAAGTGCTTGATATATTGAAAAGAGAGTGGGGGCAAAGCGATCATGGAAAAAAATTACAAGGTCTTTTTGAAGCCGCCTATCTACAGAAGGATACTTTAACCGATGCGACGCGGTACCTCGCCAATGAGCTTTTTAAGGCCTACGGATTGGTGATTTTGGATGGAAATGATGCCGAATTGAAAAAGGCTTTTATTCCGTATGTGGAAAAGGAATTGGACCAACAATGGTCTTATGAAAAAGTTTCAGAAACAACAAAAAAACTGGAAGCCGAGGGGTACCCCGAACAGGTTTATCCTAGGGAAATCAATTTGTTTTACATTAAAGATGGGCTTCGGGAACGCATCATCAAGAAAGATGGTCGGTTTTATATTAATGAAACCCAATTAATTTTTTCGGAAGCTGAAATAAAAGCAGAATTACGGGCGCATCCCGAACGGTTTTCCCCCAATGCGTTGTTACGACCTTTGTATCAAGAGGTGGTTTTGCCCAACCTGTGTTATGTAGGTGGGGGCGGCGAATTGGCCTATTGGTTTCAGCTGAAGGCTTATTTTGAATCGGTTTCGGTACCTTTTCCCGTATTGTTACTGCGAAATTCGGCATTGCTAGTTCCTGAAAAACTTTCCCAAAAGCTGAAAAATTTGGACGTTCCTATCGAAAAACTCTTCCGCAAGCCTCACGAATTAAAAACCTGGTATACCCATCAAATTTCAAAGATAGCGATCGATTTCAGTCCGCAGCGGGAACACCTTCAGCAGCAATTTAAAGATTTGTACGCCCTAGCCAAAAAAACCGATGCTTCTTTTGTAGGGGCGGTTGCGGCACAGGAAAAGAAACAATTGAATGGGTTGGACCATTTGGAAAAGCGACTACTGAAAGCCCAAAAACGCAATTTGGCCGACCAGCTGGAGCGACTTAGCGCAATTCAAACTACATTATTTCCAGGCGGAAGTTTACAGGAAAGAAACACCAATTTCTCGGAGTTTTATTTGGAATATGGTAACGGATTGCTGGAACAACTGAAACGGGAATTGGATCCTTTGGAGCTTCAATTTTTGGTTTTAGGGGTGTAGTGTGTCCCCAAAAAGTAAGCTATTCTGTTTCGATAAGGGCAATACCTTCGCAATCAATTTCGAATACTTTAAATTATTACACAGCTATATTCTATATTAGTTTTCAAAGTATAAAGTATTGTTTTTATAAATGTATTTTAAATGATGGTTGTCTATAATACGATCATCGGTACCAGGGTTTAAGATTAGTTGATCCGATTTGAAGCTAAACTCCAAACGATTGCCTTTTTCCTTTATTTCTACGATTTTGGTCAAAACCTGATCATCATCCTGTTCTGGGTTGTACCCTTCAATATCAAGCGTGCCAATATATTTTATAGTGTTGTTTTCAAGGATAAACACTTCCCCACCAAAAGGATACTCAAACCATTTTTGAGCGATAATGATTACTTTACCTGAAGTATCATTTTTATAAAAATGCGGTTCATATAAATACACATCGCCTACTCCTTTGGATCGATATAAAATTTTATGTTCCTGATCCAATTGTAAAAGTCGGTCCCCCCAATCATTTTCGGTATCTGGAGCTTGGTGTTGTTCTTTAGTGGGTTCGTAATAACCGCTTACAATTTTTGTGTCATGAATTTGATACGCTTGTGCTACCCTAAATTTCGGTAACTGTAAATTTTCTATTTTTTTTTGGATAGAACTCCAAAAATTGCCTTGTTTTGCCTGTTTCGCTAGCTTCTTCATAAAGTTTTCCATTGTATGTAAGTACTTTATTTTGGTTGGAAACAACGGTTTCTGTAGGACTGCAATCGCCCTGTTCATCTTCTTGAAAAAGTACTTTGGTGGAAGTGTTTTCTACACGTATATTGAAGTAACCGTTTGTTTTAACGCTATCCAAAGAAAGTGTGTTTCGGGTTTTCGTATATTCGGCGTAACAGCTATTAACATTGACAATCCCAGTACTTTCATAGATAGTATAAGGATCTAGTATTTTTTTTAACGTGTTTTGTTCTTTTGTATAAAGGGAAAATATTTCCTCTACATAAGGATTAGGCTGCGAATGGTTTCTGTATTTTATAACCATGGCAAAAGCTTTTTCAGTTTCGTTTACCCGATACACCAAGGGGTCGATTTCGATGGATTCTATCGCTATCGCATCCGATTGCCAACCATTTTCCCTATAGGTTTCAAACAGTTGATGGGTAATGGTTCCGGTTCGGGCATTTACCAGAACCATATGGGTATTGAAACGAAGTAAATCTTGATCTTCTTCTGCAATTTCAGGAATAATGACTAGGGTTTCTTTAGTTACCTGGGAAAGTTCTCCAAAAAATAAATACCCTGTTTCAATCTGTGCCCATTGCAGTTGTAAATCCCTAAGAATACTATTGATTAAGGTATAATTTTCAATGGATTCTGGAAGATTTGTAGAAGCTACTTCTTCAATTTTGCCCCTATTACTAAGGGTGTAGGTGGTTTGGGTGACCGCTTCTATTTCACCCCAAAAAATGGAGTCTATTCTCAAATAATTTTTGGTGATTGCAGCTACTTTTTTTGACCATCCTTCGGCAATTTCATCGTAGGCAATTACAATATAATCAATGATATTTCCTTGTAAATCGTAAGTAATCAATAGGGATTCCAGTTCGTTTTCTCCTTTAAAAACCGTCACTACTACCGAATGAAAATCCTTGGAGTGCTCTATTTTATACCCTGGTTTTGCTTTAAATTGATGTGTGGTTTTGTGAAAATCGGGATAAATGTGTTCCAGTTTTAGTGTTGCCACCGCTTCTTTGGTGTAAAGATTTTTATCGGTGGTATGGTCATAATTGGTCGTGTCAATGACAGGAAATGGCTTTACGGATAAATGGTTTACCAAGCTGTCGAATTTTAATCGATTCCCTGTAGGTGTTGCTTCCGCTTCTACCTCTATGGATGCGTTGACTTCCCTTTCTGAAGTTTTCTTTTCTTTTTGTATTTGTCCGCAGGAATTCAATCCAAGCAATAAAAGAAGCGCTATGGCCAAGGGTCGTGCTAGCTGTAAGGTATTGGATTGGTCCATCTTAGTTCATTTATTTATGTTCCTTGTAGGTAGTGCCGTCAAACTTTAAAAGGGAAGTTTCATAGCTGGTACTTTCCTTGCTTTGACACTCGCCATTTTCATCCTCAAAATCGATGGTTTCACCCAAGGTGGTTTTTACGGTAATGTTAAAATACCCATGGGTTTTTTCGGTTTCCATGATGAGGGTTTTCTTTTCTGAAAGTGTGGTGCCTATACATGGACCGTCCAGTTCAGCCCTATTATCTTCCACAGTAAAATGGGGTAGTATTTTTTGTAAATCATTTTCTTTTTGAACAAATAATGAGAGCCTTTCACCGTAGTAAGGGTTTGCCCTCGAGCTTCCCGTAAAAAGTAACTTTACCCCAAAAGCACGGGTGTTTTCCGTAACTATATAGGGAGCTGTGTCAATTTGAATTGCATCAAGTATCATAGCGTCAGAAACCCACCCATTGGTTTTGTGACTTTCAAAATAGTGGTAGGAGAGGGAATTTGTGGCAAGATTTACCACAGCCAAATGGGTGTTGAGCTCAAACATTTCTTCAGGATGGCCTTCCGCAATTTCGGGTACGATCACCACTGCTTCATTGGGACTATGCGGTAAAACTTTAAAAGCATTAAGCTTGTCGATTCTGTTCTCCGGGGAAATATTATAGGTTTCTGAAACCAAATCAAAATAAATTTCATCTAGGTTCATTTCCTCCATTTCCCCATTGGATTTTATTTTTACAATGTTTGTGTTTTTAAAAGGGAGGTTTTCTTCGTTTGCCACATGATATGTATATTCAATTTTATGCTTTTTAATGATGGTATTGTATTGGGTCCATTCCTGTTCTTTCTCGTCGTAACCAACCATTTCCGAATCGATAGGAGTTCCTTCCTTAGTATAATTTACAAGCATGCTTTGTAAGGTTTCTTTATTGACAATAATCGTTAAAACGGCCGTGTAAAAGTCTTCTGAAAGCACTAAACGATATCCTGAAACAGCTTGATAATGATATTCTTCCAGGTGCCAATTTTCATAAATGGTGGGGAGCCCCAATGCTTCGCTGTCGATAGTTTTAATATCGTCTTCGTCTATAAAGCTATCAAAATTTGTATTTTCGATCACGGGAAGCCTTTTAAGGGGTAGTTTTTCAAACGCTTCCAGAAATTTTTCATTGGGTATGAGGTAATTCGATACCTCATTAGCCGCTTTTTCTATTTCGGCATCTGTGGTAATTTCTGTCACCTCTTCTACCGGAAGGGGTTCGGCATTTTTTTCTTTGTTGTATTGATTACAGGAAAAAAATAGCAGGGTCACTACGATGTAAAAAAGTTTCATTGTAAATCAAATTTTTTGAAATCCAGATTTTTAAGGGTATCGGCTTTTACGAATTCGCCTTCCACAAAATAGTCAAGCTCACCACAATATAAAGTGGCATCTGCTTTGCAAGGTTCAAAATAAAATTCGGCCAATCGGTACTCGGTGTACATCCCCAACTCTTCGGAAACAAAGCCGCCCAAATCTTCTTCATGTTCTATAAAATAATAGGTGCCTGCATCTTGGAATAAGGCAAAGGGGAAGTGTTTATAGTATTCGTAAAAAAAGATGCCATTGTCCTCAGTGTAGGCAAGCTTTTTTCCTGTTTTATGGGACGTGTTTAAATGCTCTTTGATCTTTTCCCGAATGGCTTGTTGTAGTATGTTTTGATCCTTTTCGGGGTATTTTATTAAGTAGAGATTGTTGTAGACTTTCGATTGGATAAAGTGCATTTTTTTAAAAAAGAAATGATTTACAGTAAGGATAATAATCCCTACGGAAACTATTACCAGTGCTACCGCTTTTCGTTTCCTTTTTTCAGCAATCCACTTTATTAATTTGAATACTAAATAAACGGAAAGTCCTATGAAGGTGATTCCTATGAGAATTAGTGCAATTTCCATTTAAATAATGTCCAAGACTTTTTCCAATACATAATATATAAAAGCAATTAGAAGCAGGATACAAATAAGTATTCCAAAACGAATGAGGGTTGAAGTCGGGTTGTTTTTTAAGTGATTCCTCAAATAATATAGATCTAAAATAATAAATAGAAATGCCACGATGAAACCGATGGTTAATCCTACCACTACTACCCCCCAATGGTAAAATAGATATAGTGGGTATCCTATTCCATCTGATGAAGTTTCGTAGGGTTTTAGGAAAATCCATAGGTAACCAACTCCTAGGAGCAAGGCTGTAAGGGTCCAAATTAGGTAGGTAAATATTCCTTTTAGGATTTTAAATTTCATGAATCCCTTTTTTATTTGCTAATACTGAAAGATTACCCATAAAAAGGGTTACCTACCTAATTTAGACCTTACTTTTTTAATAAAGAATCACTTTTTTGGTAACACTGGCTTGATCAAAATCAAGTTTTAATACATAAATTCCTTTTGCATAGTGATGGGTGTTAATTTGGTTACTGATACCTGAAACCACTTTTTTTCCCGAAATACCATACAAGGTATATCCTTTAAAATTATCATTACCAGATACCATTATATGGATATTTTCTGGGGTAGAAATGATTTTCACTTGTGGTTCCAAAGTAAAATCCAAAGTATTTAAAATATCTTCCGTAACAGGATTAAAGCCCGTCCATAGTGCTCCTGCGTCGGTAACGTATGGGCCCATAGTGCCTGTAGGGATATGCAAATGAATGTTGCTTCGATCGGTAGCGAAAGTATCTCCGGCACCGGTGGTAATTACCGGCGGTGTAATAGCAAAGCTATACACATCGGTTAATGGATTGTTATTGAAGGCCACATTACCAATTAAAGTAACCGAATCTGGAATGTTTACCACGGTTAAATCATTATCTGCAAAAGCCCCAGCTTCTATCGTTGATAGATTCTCTCCAAAGGTAACCGTAGTGAGTTCATTCCCTTGAAAGGCTCCAATACCTATGGTGGTTACATTTTCTGAAAAAGTAAAAGAAGATAAGTTGTTGTTGGTGAATAAATTATTCCCAATGGTGGTTAAAGCCTCCGGAAGGGTGGCACTTGTAAGTGCATTGCTTTCAAAAGCACTGTCCCCAAGGTTAATCACGCTATCTGGCACAACAATACTGGTTAGGGTGTTTCCAGCAAAAGCCGCTTGGCCAATTTCGGTAATAGTGTTGGGAATGGTAACACTTGTTAGATTATTATTCAAAAAGGCTTGTTGCCCAATAGTGGTTACACTGGTGGGAAGTGTAACATCGGTAAGTGCTTTACTGGCAAATGAAGAGGTTCCAATACCTATCACCTCGTAACTGTAGAGTCCGTTGACCATGGTGTCCGGCACAGTAACAGAAGTACCTCCTGCCATATCATAATCTATGGTTTCAACCGTATTTGGAGCTAAGGAAGTCACTTCATACGTAATAAAATTAGAAGTATAAGAGCTACCCACAACCAATTGTTCGGTTACGGTATTAAATCCCGTCCAAAGCGCTCCTGCATTTGTCACATAAGAACCTGTGGTGCCTGCGGGGATAAATAAATCGATAGTACTTCTGTCTGCAGCAAACGTATCAAAAGCATCTCCAGACGTTGTAATTGTTGGAGGAATTATTGCTTCTGAAGTCACACTGGTTAATGGATTACCGTTAAATGCCTGCTGACCAATACTTGTTACATTCTCAGGAATAGTAATTGTAGTTAACTGGTTAATAAAAAAGGCGCCAGCGCCAATTGTGGTTACACTGTTAGGGATAGTGAGTGAAGTAATTTGGTTTTGTATGAAAGCGTTATCTCCAATACTTTGTACACTATTCCCAATAGTTAAAGTGGAAATTTGATTGGTGTTAAATGCGTTTTCACCAATACTTGTTACGTTATCTGGAATAATAAGGCTGGTAATTTCGTTATTTAGAAAAGCTTGGCTTCCTATAGTTATTAAATCATCTGGAAGTGTAATACTCGTTAGGTCATTGTCTGAAAAAGCACCATTGCCAATTGCAATAATAGTGCTGGGTAGTGTTACCGAAGTTAATAAATTAGAACCAAATGCACCAGCACCAATCGTAAATATATTGTTAGGTATGGTAACAGTAGTAAGTTGGTTTAGAGCAAAAACAGAAGTGCCTATACCTGAAATACCAGTAGAAATGGTCACACTGCTAAGTTGATTATTCATGAAAACAGCATTTCCAAGTGAAATGACACTATTTGGTATGATTACACTTGTTAAGAGATTATTTCCAAAAACATCGTTTTCTATCACAGTTACACTAGAGGGTATGGTTATGCCTGTTAGTTGATTGGTTAAAAAAGCTGAATTTCTAATAACAGTCACGGTATTTGGAATACTAACACTCGTTAACAGGTTTCCTGCAAAGGATCCTGCACCTATTTCAGAAACGGTGTAAGTTGTTCCTCCATTGGATACTGTATTGGGAATAGTAACGGAAGGGCCTCCAGCAGTGTTGTAATCCGTGGTTCTAACAGTAGTTGTGCTAGGAATCACTTCATAGGTTATAAAGTTGTCGGTAAACGTTTGCGAATTACTTATCGTAATAACACATAGGGTAATTAATGTAAATAGTGTGTTTTTCATGATTTCCATTTTAAATTTTTTTAATAATCCATTTTTATCAGTTCACCGTCAAGAGTGTAAGAAAAAGTAAAGGTTGTTCCGCCGTTTTCTGGTTCAAGCTTTACATAGTATTCCGCTTTTGAAACGTCTCCATTTTTTGGAAAATAGATATGAGCCATAGTTAAAGAAGGATTTTCAATATTCTTTTCTGCAGTTAATTGTTCCTTCGATTTTTCAATCAAACCGCCTAGCTTTGAAAGATTGATTTTATCGTCTAGCTGAAACATAAAATCTGCCGCTTTGGTTCCCTCAGGGATTTCAAGGGTGATGTCCGAGGTTTGATTCCATACGCCTTGACTCATCGTCCACTGTCCCATCGCTAAAGATTCGGGAGCATCGGTTACGGTAGTACTTATCATATTCCCAATGGTTTTATTGTGTATGATGCTTATATCTGTGAAGTAGGCGTTGTCTCCAAATTTGCTTTTAAGTTCTTTTTCAATTTCTGAAAAACCCTTAGCATTTGCTGGTTGCTTTCCTGCACCTCCCCCACAGGAGATCAAGGTGCTTATAAATAATGTTACTGCTAGTAATGATAGTTTTTTCATGTTTGTATGGTTTACTGTTTTTATGATTCGTCTTCTTCTTCCCTTCCGAAGAAATAAAATAGGGCGCCCCCTCCAAAGATGAACAAGCCCCTTAATACCCAGCCCATCGTGGTTCCCCACATATCAATCCAAGCCAAGATTCTTACATTGTAATTAAAAAGGTAGAGTACCGTAGAAATGAGTCCGAGTGCGGCCACCAAAAGGCCTGCTTTTCCTAGTTTTGTTGAAATATCTTCCATAATTCTGATGGTTTGTTTTGTTAAAACTATCAATGGATTGTGTAAGAAAAAACAACAAATCAATATCCGTAGCTTGGGAGGCTATTTATGTAGGGTTGAGGTCAATAAGTGTAAATTGGGACTTTATTTTTGTTGATCCCAAGAGAAGAGGTGTTTCAAAAATTGCTCCTTTTTACGGGAAGAAACAGGTATTTTGGCACCATTTTTTAGAAATATAGTACCCGATTTGTCATAACGGTCAATGTATTTCAAATTGACGATATAAGATTGGTGGGGTCTGGTGAAATTGGAAAGATTTAAAACCTCCTCGAATTCTTTTAAGGTTTTGGAAGCGAGGTATTTTTTGTTGTTTACGCAATAAAATGTTGTATAGCCCTTGTCTGATTGGAAATACATTAATTCAGACAAATCAATAACCTGATAACTATCTTGGAGGGAGATAATGATTTTGGTTGGATCGTTATTCCAAACTTGTTTTGCGGTTTGGATTTGTTGTTTTTGAACCGCAACCGAAAGGGAAGCGAGTTTTTCAATAGCTGTTTTTAATTCTGCTACATCAATGGGTTTTAAAATATAATCGACCGCACCTGCTTTTAAAGCCTTTAAGGCAAACTCTTCATAAGCAGTGATAAAAATGGTTTTAAAGGAAAGCTGTTGTGTTTGCTCTAGAAATTCAAATCCTGTACCATCCTCTAGGTTAATATCCAGAAAAATCAGTTCTGGTTTACAGGCCTTTGTAACGGTCACGGCCTCTTTAACAGATGCACATTCCCCAATGACCTCAATGTCATTGTGGTTTTGGCGTAACAAGTTCAGTAAACTTTTCCGAATATAGGCTTTATCCTCAACTATAAGTGCTTTCATGTAATGGTAGTGTTTTGATAAGGGATGATCATGGTAACCATCGTACCTTGGTTCCCATATTTTTTTCGGTCCTCAATGGTGATGGAGCCCTTGGTCTTGAAATCCTTCGAGAGGAACTGCAGGCGTTCCCGGTTGATAAGGGTGGACAGGGA
>PALG01000013.1 GCA_002707025.1 Flavobacteriaceae bacterium
CGATGTTCCCAAAGCCCGTACGGACCGTCATCAGGACCTGCCCCAACACGCCATAAAAGGTGACCTGCTTCAGGGGTTCCCGGCCCTGGACATGCAGGGTACCGGAAACGGGGTTGGGGTAAAGAAATATAGCAGTGCTATCGTTTATAAAAGGGATCCCTAAATCACAATCTTCAGAATAGGAAGTCCACTCATCTTTGCACCATCCCTCCAATGGAAATCCACCGCAAACTGGATAGCTAGCAGCTTCATTATCAACTTGAATACAAGTGAGGTCAAGGTTTTCCAGACAAATCATGGTTCCCATATTATCGTTATTACCATTATCGATAAACAAGCTCGTTAATTGATTATTATTACATACCAAAGATTCTAATTCTGAATTTTGACTTATATCCAAACTTGACAATAAATTATTATTACAACTTAATATTTTAAGATCCGTATTTTGACTTATATGAAGGCTGATTAACATATTAAGTCCACAATCTAACCACTCAAGGTTTCCATTTTGTGACATATCTAAATCACTTAATTCATTATTAGAACAAAACAAATCTTCCAAGTTAATAAAGCTTTGGATTCCTTCTAAAGATGAAATAGCTCTATTGCTTACATTTAAACTTAGTACTGCCTCAGCTTCACTTACCTGTATTTCCCCATCATTATTGGTGTCCACCCCCTCATCGATGAGGGCCGTCTTAAAGTTTGGGTCGGGGATATTCACAATTTGGGCATTTGAAACCTCATATGCCAAAATGAAAATCAATAAAAGATTAAAAAACTTCATGAACTATTCCTTTAAAAGGGATTTACAATTCTGTATCTCTCCATCGCAGATAAAATATCCTGTCTTCTGTCCCCTGATTCGTTGGTAATATCCAATAAAAAACAACAATAAACAATAATACATTCCCTACTCCCCACTAGCGCGGAAGTCCCATGCTTTAAAAGCACAAAGCCAAACTATGCCATGGAGAACCCCTATATACTGGAGACAAGAAATAAGAGACAAGAATCACAAAGCTATTGTCATTCAAAGGTGAAGCCGTAAAATCTCATTGTCACCCTGAGCTTAGCCTGTCCTGAGTTTGCCGAAGGATCGAAGGGGATTTTTTTGGAGACAAGAGATAAGACACACGAGTCACGAGACAAGACACAAGTTCCAAAAGCAAGTAAACGAAGGAATTTCAGGAATAGCGAAGCACCGAGCGAAAGTGCGTTTTTTGCTTGCAAAAAAAGAGAGCATGTAGCGACAGGGGCAAGCGGTGCGCGAAGCAATTCCCTTAATTCCTTCTAGATTTTTTTGTTTCTTTTTTCATCAATGGAAAAAAGAATGGAAAAAGAGAATGAAAATATAAAAGTGGTTGTGGGTCTTACTCTATTTACTTTTCACCATTCACTATTCACTAATAACGAGACAGGAGTCAGGAGACAGGACCTATCGTTAATGTAAAATGTAAAACACCCAATGCAAAATGTAAAAGTTGTTGTAGGTCTTCCACTACTAACCATTCACTAGTATCCATTAACTCATAAAAATACTCAACACAAATTCCAAAAGCAAGTTTACGAAGGAATTTCAGGAATAGGAATCTTAAAAAAAGAGACTTTTCGCAAACTCAAAACCTACTCTTTTCGTATGTTTAATTAAAGAAGCTTTGATTGCCAACCAAAACATATCAAATTCTATGAAGGGCGCCCTTATGGCACTCGCCTTATGCTATGTAATTGGGGCAATTCCTTCTGTATTTCTGGAAGGGCTTCACGGGCTTTCCCATAGCCTTTCAGAAGCAGCATCTTCGCACCACCATCATCACGATCATGCCACAGGTGCCGAACACTCCCATGACCATAATACCCTTTCCAAACTTTCCGAAGTCTTGGAAACCCCTAATACTTCTTCCCCGGAAGAACCCAAACCCCTTCCCTTTAGCTTCGATAAGCACTTTTCGCCCAATGGCACTTATGTAACCTACCCAACAACCCTATTACCCGTTACCTTTTTTTCCCCAAGAAAAAAATACCTACAAATTCAACCCAAAGTCCCTCTCCCGCCTCCTAGATACCGATTTCATTCTTGATTATTTCATTCCGAAGGCTTACTTCGGAAACTATTCATCTTAACCTATATACAATGAAATCAATACTATATGGAGCGATATTGCTATGCTCCTGGCTTTCTATGGCCCAAAATATCAATGGGAGGGTGTTCTCTTCCGAAAATACGCCTCTAGAAGACGTAGTCATTTTTAACAAAACACAAGGCGAACATACCCACACCGAAAGTAACGGGAGCTTTCCCTTGGAAACGGTTGCCGAAAAGGATGTCATTACCTTTTCACGCCTAGGATACAAAACCCTTGAACGTACCCTTACTTCTGAAGACTTCTCCAAAACCTTAACCATTACGTTAGAGGAGTCTTCCATTTCCCTACAGCAAATTGTCATTACCCCTAAAGTGGATGCTTTAACCGAAATTGTTTCGGTCGACTTGGAAACCAACCCCGTAAAGTCGTCACAGGAAATCCTTCGGAAAGTACCTGGGTTAATCATTGGCCAACACGCGGGTGGGGGCAAGGCCGAACAGATTTTTCTGCGGGGTTTCGATATTGACCACGGTACCGATATCAATCTTAGTGTCGACGGACTTCCCGTGAATATGGTCTCCCATGCCCACGGACAAGGCTATAGCGACCTGCACTTTCTCATTCCTGAAACGATCGAGAAAATAGACTTCGGAAAAGGGCCGTATTATGCCCAAAAAGGGGATTTTACCACGGCTGGATATGTGGCCTTTCATACCAAAAAAACATTGGAAAACAGTTCCGTTTCGGTGGAATATGGCGATTTTGATTCGTTTCGAACCGTCGGACTTTTTCGTTTGTTAGATTCTGAAAGTAGTGATGCGTATGTAGCTACTTCCTTGAACACCTTTAACGGTCCGTTCGAGAGTCCACAGAACTTTAACCGTTTTAACCTAATGGGAAAATTCAACCACCGTTATGGCAATGGCGATCAACTTTCCCTTACCGCTTCCCATTTTCAAAGCAAGTGGGATGCTTCTGGACAAATCCCCCAAAGAGCGGTAGATGCGGGTCTCATTTCCCGTTTTGGGGCCATTGACGATACCGAAGGAGGAAACACAAGCAGAACCAACGTGCTGATGAATCACTTCTCTAGGCTTTCAGAAACAAAATCCTTAAAAACCCATGCTTTTTTTAGCCGTTACGATTTCGAGTTGTATTCCAATTTTACCTTCTTTTTGGAAGATCCCATCAATGGCGATCAGATCAAACAACAGGAAGACCGAAACATTTTGGGCTTCGAAACGAGCATAACCCATCAATTTTCTTGGCTAGAGGACAACGATTTACAACTCGAAGCTGGGGGCGGATTTCGATACGACGATGTAAATGAGGTGGGATTGTTCCATACCAAAAACCGAAAGGAGATTTTGGAGCGGTATGCCTTCGGAAATATTGACCAGATCAATGCCTACGGGTTTGTAAATACGGAATGGCAACTAGGCGATGTTAAAGTGAACCCTGCCGTTCGATTGGATTATTTCAAATTCGATTATGAGAATTTGCTATCGGAAGCCTATGACAACCAAAGTGAAACCAAAGCCTTTGTGAGTCCGAAACTGAATTTCTTCTACAACCCTACCCAAAACCTTCAGCTATTCCTGAAATCGGGTATTGGATTTCACTCCAACGATACCCGGGTCGTGGTAGCCAATAATGGGAAACAAACCCTCCCTGCGGCTTATGGAGCAGACTTGGGTGCTTCCTATAAAGTGACCCCAAATCTGTTTTTCAATGCTGCCGTATGGGTCTTGGCCCTAGAGCAGGAATTTGTGTATGTAGGGGATGCCGGCATTGTAGAACCCAGCGGGAAAACCTTTCGGCAAGGGGTAGACCTTGGGCTTCGTTACGAACCCTTGGACTGGCTGTACTTTTTTACCGATGTAAACTTTACCCATGCTAGAAGCACGGAAGCTCCAGACGGGGAGGACTTTATTCCCTTGGCACCCAGTTTTACTTCTACGGGAGGGTTTTCGGTAAATGGCTTGGACCGGTTTTCGGGAGGGATCAACTACCGATTTATAGACGATAGACCTGCTAATGAGGATAACAGTATTGTGGCCGAAGGGTATTTTGTAACCGATGCTACCGTGAATTATACCTTAGGGAATTGGACTTTCGGATTAATTGTGGAAAATCTTTTCGACACCCAATGGAACGAAACCCAGTTTGCAACCGAAAGTAGGTTATTCAACGAACCCGCTCCGGTAGAGGAAATTCACTTTACTCCAGGAACGCCTTTCTTTATTCGTGGAAAAGTAACCGTACAGTTTTAATGGGAGTAGCAATGGTACGAACGAGACGGTCTCTCTGATCCTGTCGAAGGTCTTTGTCATTCAGAGCGAAGCGAAGAATCTCATAGTCACCCTGAGCCTGTGGAAGGGTGCTTATAACTGAACCAAGAAACAGGAGACAGGAGTCAAGACACAGGATATGAAAATGGTTCTGTAGCAAGTGCTCCCCGCCCTAGACAGGGAGGGGTGGCAGCCCGAAGGGCTGACGGGGGGGGTTGTCCTTTAGAGGCGCAGCCGAAGAATCCCATTGTCACCCTGAGCCTGTCGAAGGGTGAGCCAAGCCTGTCCTGAGCCTGTCGAAGGGTATTTTTTTGGAAACAGGGGTCAGGAAACAAGAAACAAGACACAAGACACATCAATAAACTAAAATACCACCCTCCGTTCGAAGTGCCTGTCCCGAACTCGCTTCGGGAAGGGCTAGGGGTGGGATGTAAGCAAAAGCACCTTCATAGCAAAATCTCCCAAAGCCCGCTCGAAACCAAACCCGAAGGAATGAAGTTTATTATGAAGTACCCAGCGCCTTAGCTTCGACTCCGGGACCCCGCACTCCGAGGTTTACAATACTTTTGTACTTAATTCCGTGCGCAGCACGAAAACCTGAGGTGCAGAATATGCGCTGAAAAGCTCCGAATACAGGAGCGTAGCGACGCGGAGTTTTCGAGCGGTTTTTGCCAACGGCAAAAAATTCCTCAGCGAAGGGGTCTTTTCTTTTGTTTCGTTTTCTTTGGACAAGCAAAGAAAATGAACGACAAAAAGAATAACCAACAATACCAATTTCAATAGAACCCTACATTGTAACAATCCCCCCATTTCCCCGACCCATAAATGTAACCAAACCATAACCTTCCATTACACAAGAATTACTATCTTTAAAAACACAAATACTTAACGACAACCATCATGGGGATTTTTGACAAGATTAAAGAGAAACTGAGTAACGAATTCATCGACATCATCGAGTGGCTGGATTATACCGATGATACCATTTGCCACCGCTTTGAACGTTACCAAAACGAAATTAAAAACAATGCCAAGCTTATTGTGCGCGAAGGACAAGCAGCGGTTTTCATTAACGAGGGGCAGTTAGCCGATGTCTTTACGCCTGGCACCTATACCCTTAACACCGAAAACCTTCCCATTTTAGCCACCCTGAAAGGTTGGAAATACGGATTTAATAGTCCGTTTAAAGCAGAAGTGTATTTTGTAAATACCCACTTGTTTACCGATGAAAAATGGGGCACTAAAAACCCGATTACCTTAAACGACGACCGATTCGGTTTGGTGGAAATACGTGCCTTCGGAACCTACGCGTTTAAAGTAAGCGATCCCGGAAAGTTCATTAAGGATATCGTAGGAACCGATAACAACTTCACCAATTTTGAAATCAATGAGCACCTAAAGAGTTTGATCGCCACCCGTTTTACCGATACGGTTGGGGAAGCCAATCTGCCTATAGAATTATATGCTGCTAATACCACCGAATTAAGCGATACCTGTAAGGAAGTTATGGAACCCGAGTTTTTAAGCGTCGGGATTTCCTTGGAAAAGTTCTTTATCGAGAACGTATCCATGCCCGAAGACCTTAAAAAGGAAATCTTCGAGTACAGCCGTATCGACAAACTGGACCTGGACAAATTGACCAAGTTCAAAACTGCCAAAGCTATTGAAGCTGCTGCCAAACAAGAAGGCGGTACGGCAGGAGCAGGTATGGGCATGGGTATGGGATTTGTACTGGCCCAGCAAATGGGCGGTATGATGGCCCCACAAGGAGGCGGTGCCCAACAAGCACCCATGCAACAACAAGCAGCGGTGCCACCCCCCATGCCGGCTGCGGTTCAATATTTCTATGCTTCCAATGGGCAACAAATGGGCCCTGTCAATTTTGAACAATTGCGTTCGTTGTTTGCCAACCGTACCGTGAATAGGGATACCTTGGTTTGGAAGCAGGGTATGTCTGGATGGGCCGCCTTGCAAGAGGTAGAGGAGTTAAAAGCCTTCTTAGGCGGTAGTACCCCTCCACCGATTCCTGGAGCGTAATTTCTATTGTTTGAAATGCAAACCGAACCACAACAAAAATCGGAACTAAAAAAATCCTGTGTCAACTGTGGTGCCGAACTGGTCTATGCCCCCGGCACTACCGAATTACAATGTGAATATTGTCACTACACACAGGAAATCAATCCTTCCGAAAATACTTTTGAAGAGCTAGAGCTCAAACCTTATTTAGAGGCTTTGGGTACGCACTCCCATACCGAAGCCATTACCATGCTTCAGTGTAAAAACTGTGGGGCGAATCAGCATATCGAAGAAAACTACAAATCCCTGCATTGTGTGTATTGCAGCACGCCTTTGGTGATTGACGATGCCAAAAAGGAAGAATGGATTTTACCCGGCGCGGTATTGCCGTTTCAGCTTAACCAAAATAAAGCCCACCAAATCTTTCAGAAATGGGTGAGCGGACTCTGGTGGGCGCCCAATAAATTGAAGAAAGCCAGTTTGGACCCTCAAAATACCAAAGGGCTGTATGCACCCTATTGGACGTTCGACGCCCAGCTTTCAGCAAATTACACGGGACAAAGGGGAGATTATTATTATGTGTCGGTTCCGTATACCACCACGGTAAACGGAAAAACCGTAACCCGTATGCGAAGGGAACGACGTACCCGATGGACGCCTGCCGCCGGGACGGTCTCTGGGTTTGTGGACGATACTTTGGTAAAAGCCTCCCAGCAGAAGTCAGGTAGGATTCCGAAGAAAATTGCCCAATGGAACTTAAAGGAATTACAACCCTTCGATAGTGGTTTCTTGGCAGGGTTTGTAACTGAAAAATACACCATTCCCCTAAAGGAAGGGCATCTGGAATCCACCGAAGAAGCCAAAAAAATAGCCGACCGATGGGCCCGAAGGGATATTGGGGGAGACACGCAACGGGTGTCCTCTTTGGACATGACCCTAAGTGAGGAAACCTTTAAGCATATTTTATTGCCCGTATATATTAGTGCCTATCAATACAATGGCAAACGGTATAATTTCTTTGTAAACGGACAAACGGGAACCATTTCTGGGCAGCGTCCCTATTCCTTCTGGAAAATTTTCCTCTTTATCCTTCTTATTATAGCCATTATCGCTGTGATTGTAGTTATTGCCAATTAATGAGAACCTTAGTCATTGGAGATATACACGGCGGATTAAAAGCTTTACAACAAGTGTTGCAAAAAGTAGCGCCCAAAGAAGACGATACCTTTATCTTTTTAGGGGATTATGTAGATGGCTGGAGTGACAATGCGGAAACCATTGCGTTTTTAATTGAATTTTCTAAGGAATACTCCTGTATATTTATTCGGGGGAATCACGATGAGTTGGCGTATCAATTTCTGAAACACGGCGATGACAACTCATTATGGCTGAATCACGGAGGTAAATCGACCCAAAAAAGTTATGCAGGGATTTCTTCCGAAGCAAAAGAAGCCCACCTGCGGTTTTTTCAAAAATTGGTCAACTATCATGTGGATTCTAATAACCGTTTGTACGTACATGCCGGGTTTACTAACCTCCACGGGCCGCAAAATGAATATTACCCCAACTTAGTATATTGGGACCGAACCCTCTGGGAAATGGCCTGTGCCTTGGACCAAGGGCTTTCCAAAAAGGATGCCCGCTATCCTGCCCGGCTGAAGCTTTTTAAGGAAATCTATATTGGCCATACGCCTGTAACCCGATTGGGGGAAACTGTTCCATTACATTATGCCAATGTGTGGAACATCGATACCGGGGCCGCCTTTAAAGGCCCTTTAAGTGTGGTGGATGTGGATACGAAGGAAGTGTGGCAAAGTGATCCTGTCTATAGGTTATATCCTTCCGAAAAGGGTAGGAATTAGTTTTCTTATAAAGGCTGCAACTGAAACGTTCTTTCTTCAGTAATTACATGACATTCGTCTGCATTCACTACAATTTCATCAGAAGTAAAGCTTTCATAGCCATCGGCAAGAACCTGGATGGTATATGTACCTTCGCGCTCCCCTGCCCCAATAAAATTTGTGGACCCGGAAAAAGTCATCAATGCTTCAGAATAATTTCCATCGGTTGCGGTAAGGGTTATATTTTCAGAAATAATTTGTTCAGTAACCGCATCCCGTACCGTAATGGAAAGACCATATACAAACTGATCGGTACAATTGGTACCATCATCATCATTATTTGAGTTACACGCTAAGAAAATGAAAGCAAAGCTGAAGAAGACTAATTTTTTTATCATTGTTCACCTAGATTTAGTCTTAAAGATACAAAAAAAGCCGCCCATTATTAGGCGGCTTTTTAGGATTGTTATTTACGATTACAAATCGAATTTAATCCCTTGTGCCAAGGGCAATTCGGTAGTATAATTAATCGTATTGGTTTGTCTACGCATATACACTTTCCAAGCATCGGAGCCCGACTCGCGTCCGCCACCGGTTTCTTTCTCACCACCAAAAGCGCCGCCAATTTCGGCTCCAGAAGTTCCAATATTTACATTGGCAATACCACAATCGCTTCCTGCATGACTTAAGAAACGCTCGGCCTCCCGAAGGTTGTTGGTCATAATAGCACTAGATAGCCCCTGTACCACTCCATTTTGGATTTCAAGAGCATTCTCCACATCGCCACTGTATTTCAGTAAATACAATACGGGGGCAAAGGTTTCATGCTGTACAATTTCATAATGGTTTTCAGCTTCCGCGATGGCAGGTTTTACATAACAGCCACTTTCATAACCTTCACCTTCCAAAACCCCTCCTTCAACCACGAGGTTTCCACCTTCAGCAACCACTTTTTCCAAAGCCTTCTGGTACATAGCTACGGCATCTTTATCAATTAGCGGCCCTACGTGATTGTTTTCATCCAATGGGTTTCCAATTCGCAATTGTTTGTAGGCATCCACAACAGCGTTTTTAACCTGATCGTACACACTTTCGTGGATGATCAATCTTCGGGTAGAGGTACAACGCTGTCCGCAAGTTCCTACGGCGCCAAATACGGCCCCAATCACAGTCATTTTAATATCGGCATCAGGAGTCACGATAATGGCATTATTGCCTCCCAACTCTAACAAGCTTTTTCCTAAACGTCCCGCCACTTCTTGCGCGACAATTTTTCCCATTCTAATGGATCCTGTAGCCGAGACCAAAGGAACTCTTTTATCTTGGGTCATGTATTCCCCAACTCGGTAATCCCCATTGATTAAACAGGAGATTCCTTCCGGTAGGTTATTATCGCTAAATACTTTGGCGGCAATTTTTTGACAAGCGATACCACAAAGCGGTGCTTTTTCAGAAGGTTTCCAAACACAAACATCGCCACAGATCCAAGCCAATGCCGTATTCCAGCTCCATACCGCTACGGGGAAATTAAATGCAGATATAATTCCTACCACACCTAGTGGGTGGTATTGTTCGTACATACGGTGCCCAGGACGTTCACTGTGCATTGTCAATCCGTGCAATTGGCGGGATAGTCCCACAGCAAAGTCACAGATATCGATCATTTCCTGAACTTCCCCTAATCCTTCTTGGTAGCTTTTTCCCATCTCATAGGAAACCAATTTTCCTAAGGGTTCTTTTAACCTACGAAGTTCTTCTCCAAACTGACGCACTACCTCCCCACGTTGAGGTGCAGGAGTGAGTCGCCACTGCTTAAAAGCTTCTGTAGCCGTTTCCATTACTTTTTCATATTCAGCTTTCGTAGTCGTGGTAACTTTTCCTATTAGGCTTCCATCTACCGGAGTATAGGAAGAAATAATTTCTTCTCCTGGGAGCCATTGAGATCCCGTAGAGGTTCCATAATTCGTTTCTTGGATTCCTAGTTGTTGAAGGGCTTCTTCAATACCAAAGGAAGTAGCAACAGTACTCATATTTTTTGTGTTTTTTCTTTAAAACACAAAGGTAGTTATTCCTATACAGAATAGGAAGTATTTACAGCATTCAAAAAATGGAACTTAGGAATCTGAAGTAAATCTAGGATCGGTTTCCATAACGGTGCCACATTGATCGCAGGTGCGAAGGGATTCGGAATTATAAAATTCTTTAAAATGCGGAAGGAAATCCTTTTCTATGTCGTGCAGCTCAAAATAAACTTCGTGTAACTTATGATTACAGTTATCACAAAACCAAAGCAGTCCGTCGCTATACCCTTTTCCAGCACGTTTTCGTTCAATTACCAATCCAATAGACCCTTCGCTTCTCCCAGGCGAGTGCGGCACTTTGGCGGGGTGGAGATACATGTCGCCAGGCCCAAGGTACATTTCCTTTCGTTGCCCTTCTTCTTGGATGACAACACAAATGTTTCCTTCCAATTGATAGAACAGTTCTTCAGTCTCATTATAATGATAGTCTTTCCGAGCGTTGGGACCCGCCACGATCATTACAATATAATCATCTGAAGAAACATAAAGGTTTTTATTCCCTACGGGAGGTTTTAACAGATCTCTGTTTTCTTCGATCCATTTTGTAAGGTTGAAAGGTTTTGGAATAGCCATAGCCGTATTTTTAAGGATGTGTATAAAAATACGGCAAAAGCTTTACATCTAAAAATGATAAAGTAGTTTACTTTCTATAGAAAAGTTGTGTAAAGTAATATTTTCCAGAGTTGCTTTGCATCACTCCAAATCCAGAGTGCGTATAATCACCTTCTAGGATGGTTCTGTGGGAAGAACTATTGATCCATGCATTTACAAGGTCTTCGGCTTTGGTGTATCCAAACCCTACGTTTTCACCTACCGAAACAGCTCCTCTTTCTTTTAAGGCTTTCACCCGGGTTCCAAAATTATCGTGGCTAATTTCTGCTTGCTGAATCATGTGTTTGGTATGATCCACTGCATAGGCAGAAGCGTATTGCTGGTCTTTTTTAAGTTCAGAAAGTCCTTTCGAGTTTCTATACTCGTTTACATAGAAGAGGATTTCATTGGCCATTTGCCAATCGGTTTCATTGGCCAAATTCAAGTCTATGGAATAGTTGGTTTCTGGTTCGGTGGTTACACCTTCGTCTTTGGAGCAAGATATGGTAGTACATAAAACCATAGCAAGCAGGCTTGTCATAAGTAGTTTTTTCATGTCGGGGACATCAAATTTTGGGGTCTTGATGTGCATCAAAGATAGAAATTTTCCTACAACTTGCAACACTTAATCCTATTAAAATTGCATTTCATCGATTTTTTTAACAATATTTTTAAACCTTCCGACCTTCTAAAACTGCTTTGGAGGCCTTGTTTTATGGGGATTTAATAATATCTTTAGATACCCGAAAAAAAATTACGTCATGAATAGAATTTTAACACTTTTTTTTGTAACAATTCTGGTTTTTTCTTGCAAAAATACCGATGAAAAGCAAAATATTACCGACAAAAAACACTCTGAAACGGTTAGCACCCCAATAACCGCTATTGTAATCCATGGGGGTGCGGGCACCATTCTGAAGGAAAATATGACCGATTCCTTAGAAAAAGCTTACAAAACCAAATTAGAAGAAGCCGTCACCAAAGGACACGAAATTCTGAAAAGTGGAGGTAGTGCTACCGAAGCGGTCGTTGAAACCCTCACCATCCTAGAAGACTCCCCGCTCTTTAATGCAGGGAAAGGAGCGGTGTTTACCCATGATGAAACCAACGAAATGGACGCTTCTATCATGGACGGAAGCAATCTGAATGCAGGAGCAGTCGCGGGGGTTATGCATATTAAAAACCCTATTCGCCTCGCATTTGAAGTCATGGAAAACAGTCCGCATGTGCTACTTTCCGGAAGAGGAGCCGAAAGATTTGCACAAGCCCGAAATTTCCAATTGGTGCCTCCTTCCTACTTTTATACTGAAAACAGGTTTCAATCCCTTCAGAAAGTAAAGAAAAAGGAGTCAAATCAAACGGCTTTTGTCGATCCCTCTATAAAAGATTCCAAATTCGGAACGGTGGGTTGTGTGGCCTTAGATCAAAATGGGAACATTGCCGCGGGTACTTCCACCGGGGGAATGACTAACAAACGTTGGAATCGCATTGGGGACTCGCCGCTTATTGGGGCAGGTACCTATGCCAACAATAAAACTTGCGGGGTTTCTTCCACGGGTTGGGGAGAATACTTTATTCGGGGTATGGTAGCCCATGATATTTCGGCCATGATGGAATATAAAGGTGTTTCCCTTCAAGAAGCTTCCGAAGAAGTGATTCAGAAAAAAATCCCTGCCTTGGGAGGGGATGGAGGCATTGTTGCTTTAGATAAGGAAGGAAATATTGCCATGGAATTTAACACTGCAGGTATGTACCGAGCTTATATAAATACAGAAGGGGAATTATATATTGGTATTTATAAAGAATGAAAACACCTTACTACGCCGTTATTTTCACCAGTAAACAAAAAGAAAACCTGGAAGGCTACGATCAAATGGCCGACGCCATGGAAGCTCTTGCCCAACAACAGCCAGGATATTTGGGGATGGAACACGCCAGGGACCAACTAGGTATTACCATTAGTTATTGGGAGTCCTTGGAAGCGATCACCCGTTGGAAAGAAAACCTGAAGCACCAACAAGCCCAACATTTGGGTAAAGAGAAATGGTATAAAAGTTATGAGGTACGCATTTGTAAAGTAGAACGGGCCTACTCTTTTGGAGGGTAGTTTGTTAAAAATCTCCCAAATACTAATTTACAGAATACTAAACACTTAAAAGCTTCCGTTAGCAAAGAAACCTACCCTCCCAAAATTCAATTTTTACATTCGTTTCCTACAATACGGAAATCCTATTGTTTGAAATTATGCGTCCGAACTTTTCGGAACAACCATCCTTTGTAGTAATTTAGTAATTCACTCTTTAAGGCAACCAATCCTTGCTTTTCGAGTACCGTAAAACCATCAGTTATGAAACAGCTTACCCGTATTCTTGCTCTTTTTACCCTTCTCTCCCTTTTCTCCTGTGACAAAAAACCCGACCCTTCCGAAACCGATAATCTCTTTCGGTTTAAAGAGTACATTAGCTATACAACCTATGGCACCAAAAGTATTGCGGAACCCATAGAGATACTTCTCGCAAAGCCTTTGGAGCAATTTGAACTCACTCAGGAAATAGAAAACGGGTATCTAAAAATACATCCTAAAACGGAAGGAACCTTGTTGGTAGAGAACCAGCGGAAACTTATTTTTAAGCCTTCCGAATACCTACAACCCAACACCGAATATACCCTTAGCCTTAACCTAGGAAAATTATATCCTGGAACCCCCAAGGAATTCAAGGAGTACACCTTCAGTTTTAAAACCATTGCCCCCAACTTTAAAGTGAATTTGGGCAACCTACAATCGTACAGCAAAGAATGGCAATATGTTACGGGACATGTGCAATCGGCCGACTTGATTTCTTCGGAAGATGCCCAAGCACTTGTGAAGGCTTCCCAAAAAGGAAAAAACCTAAAGCTCGATTGGCCTACGGAAGCAGGCTTCGCGAAATTCTTTGAGTTCACTATTGATAGTATTCAGCGATTTGTAGACGATTCTGAAATTGAAATCGCTTGGAACGGAAAACCCATCGGTTCCGATTTTGAAGGTGCCAATACCTTCCCTATTCCGGGGCAAAACAATTTTACCGTGGTTGATGCCAAAGCTTCGGTAGCCCCCAATGCATCCTTACACCTCAACTTCTCCGATCCCCTAAAGGAAAATCAGAACTTCGCCGGATTGGTGACGATTGAAAACACCGAAAACCTTCGGTTTGAAGTGAACGGAAATATGCTGCATGTATATCCCGATACGCGCATCACAGGAAACGTAAAAGTGACGGTTTTCAATGGCATTCAAAATACCGAAGGATTTAAATTGAAAAAGGAGTTTTCAGAATACATTTCCTTCGAACAGTTAAAGCCTTCCATTCGTTTACTTTCGCAAGGGGTCATCCTTCCCAGTGCTAAAAATACCCCACTCTATTTTGAGGCCGTAAACCTTTCGGCCGTAGACGTACGCATCATTAAAATATTTGAAGACAATGTGCTTCAATACCTACAATCCAACAATCTAAGGGATAATAACTCGTACGAAATTAGAAGGGTAGGAAGACGGATCGCCAAGGAAACGGTGCTACTTAAAAATGTGGAAATTGGCGACAATGGGTCTTGGAAGTCCTACGGAATCAATCTTTCAGAATACATTCAGGAAGATCCCGGTGCCATTTACCAGGTAGAACTTAGCTTTAAAAAAGACTACACGCTCTACAATTGTGACGGAACGGAAACCACAGCCGTTTCTGAAGAAGAAGAATACTACGAAGACTATTATGAGGAAGCCGTTTCCGATGATTTTGATGAGGATGACGAAGAACGGGAAGAGCAGTATTGGGACAATGAAATTTACAATTACCGTAACTACAACTATAATTGGCGGGAACGTGACAACCCGTGCCATAGCGCTTACTACAACCAAGACCGGATGGTGAGCACCAATGTTTTGGGTAGCGACTTGGGGCTCATTGTGAAAAAAGGGGATAACAAATCCTATCGCTTTGTAACAACGAATCTAATTTCGGCAACTCCAGAAACGGGCGTTAAGGTCAATCTTTACAATTTTCAGCAGCAATTAATAGGAACTTCCACGACCAACGGACAAGGGTTTGCGATTTTCGATTCTGAAAAAACCATTGCTTTTGCAGTGGCGCAAAAAGGAAACAACTATGCCTATGCACGCTTACAAGATGGGAATGCACTATCACTAAGCAATTTCGATGTCTCTGGTAAAAAACTACAAAAAGGTCTTAAAGGATTTATCTACACTGAAAGAGGGGTGCACCGTCCTGGGGATAGCATTCACCTCACTTTTGTACTGAATGACCATACCAATCCGCTGCCAGCAAACCATCCCGTAAAACTGGAAGTGACCGATGCCCGGGGAAAATTGGTACAACGAAGTATCGCAAATGAAGGGGTAAAGGGCTTTTATTACTTCCCAATTCCAACTGATGCAGCAGCTCCTACGGGCAACTGGAATGCCACCCTTTCGGTGGGTGGAGCGAAATTTTCCCAAACCTTAAAAGTAGCCACCATTAAGCCGAATCGCTTAAAGCTGCAATTGGATTTTAAAGACGACGTACTGGATGCCAGCAAACCTGTTTCCGGAACGGCCAAAGCCACCTGGCTGCATGGAGCTCCCGCCCGAAACTTAAAGATTGAGATGGACGCCACACTTCGAAGTACTGCTACTGCTTTTGAAAAATTCCCAAACTACCAGTTTAATGATCCGGTACGCTCCTTCGATGAAATTGAAATCCCTATTTTGAAAACGAACCTTTCCAACGAAGGTGAGATAAATTTCAATCAGAGCCTCAACATTAATGGCAAAGCCCCAGGCATGTTAAAGGCTACATTCCTTACCAAGGTTTTTGAAGGAGGCGGGGATTTTTCCATCGATGTATTCTCAAAGAATGTAGCGCCTTATGCACACTTTGTAGGAATGAAGTCTCCCGAACCCCATCGGTACGGATCTTACTACACAGACGAAAATACGGTGTTCCACTTGGCAACGGTAGATGCCCAAGGGGAAGCCTCCGGAAATAGGGAATTGGAAGTAAAAGTATTTAAAATTGAATGGCGGTGGTGGTGGAACCGTGGGTATGACAATCTTTCCCGTTATGAAAACGCGACCGTTCACCGACCTATAAAACAATTTGAGGTAACGACCCAAGCGAACGGTAAGACCAGTTTTACCGTAAATATCCCCGAAGAAGAAGGCGGAAGGTACCTCATTAGAGTGATCGATAAAAAATCGGGGCATGCCACAGGACGCGTGGCCTACTTTTATCGCAATTGGTGGAAACGCCCCGTAGATAATGATTCTGAGAGTGCTAAAATGTTGCTGTTTTCAGCCGATAAGGAAAAATACCAAGTAGGAGATAAAGCAAAAATCACCTTCCCTTCCGGAAGCGGTGGCAGGGCTTTGGTAAGTGTGGAGAACGGCACCGAAGTGCTTACTACCCAATGGGTAGAAACCCAAAAAGGGGAAACTACAGTCGACATTCCTTTGAGTAAGGAAATGGCCCCCAATGTGTATGTAAACATCGCCTTATTGCAACCACACGAACAAACCCTCAACGATCTTCCTATTCGGTTGTATGGGGTCGTGCCTATTTTGGTGGAAGATCCTACTACTATTTTGGAACCTACTTTGGACATGCCTAAGGTAATCAAGCCTGAAACTTCCTATACCGTAAAAGTTTCAGAAAAAAACAACCAAGCCATGACCTACACCTTGGCGGTGGTGGATGAAGGCCTTTTGGACCTTACCCGTTTTCAAACCCCTGCCATTCACGATGCCTTTTATACACGGGAAGCTTTAGGGGTAAAAACCTTCGATGTATTCGATGAGGTGATTGGGGCGTATTCGGGAAGTGTGGAAAATATTTTTGCCATTGGTGGGGGCGATGCCGCGGCAGGAGCTAAAAACCGAAAAGCCGATCGCTTTAAACCTGTCGTAAGCTACCTAGGCCCGTTTCATCTAAAAGCAGGGGAAACAAAATCACACACCCTACAAATGCCCAATTATGTAGGTTCGGTTCGAACCATGGTGATTGCAGGAAACAAAGAGAAAAGTGCCTACGGAAAAGTGGACAACACGACTCCCGTTCGTACCCCCTTAATGGTCTTGGCGTCACTTCCCAGGAAACTTTCGCCAGGGGAAAAAGTGACCCTTCCCGTAACGGTTTTTGCGATGGAAAAGAAAGTGACTTCGGCGACCATTTCGGTGAAAACTGGAGGTTCCTTGAAACCACTTCAAGGAACTATCAAAACCATTTCCTTTTCGGAACCAGGGGAACAAATCGTTAATTTTGAATTTGAAGTGCTTCCCGCAGCGAGCTTTCAAACCATCGAGGTGAATGCCTCCGGAAATGGTGAAAAAGCCAGTTACAAAGTTGAAATAGATGTGGAAAACCCCAATCCTATTACTCAAAAGACTACTTTATATACACTGGAAGCCAACGCCTCCCAAAACATTTCTTTTGAAACATTTGGCGTAGCGGGAACCAATGGAGCTACTTTGGAATTCTCGACCTTACCTCCTATGGACTTTAACCGTAGGTTGGAATACCTTATCCGTTACCCTCATGGTTGTGTGGAACAAACCACCTCTTCGGTATTTCCTCAGTTGTTTTTGGACGATATTTTTGATGTCACTTTCGACAAGAAAAAGGACATTCAGAAAAACATAGAAGCCGCCATTCAAAAATTAGGACGTTTCCAGTTGAGCAGTGGTTCACTAAGCTATTGGCCAGGAACTAATGATGTGAATGATTGGGGAACTTCCTATGCCGGACACTTTATGTTGGAAGCCAAAAGAAAAGGTTATGCTTTGCCCGTAAGTTTCTTGGACAATTGGCTACGGTATCAAAAAGGAGCCGCCAGACAATGGCGTGAAAGTGAGTATCGTTACAACGCCAGTCTTTCGCAAGCCTATCGTTTATATACCCTAGCCCTTGCAGGACAGCCAGAGTTGGCCGCCATGAATCGCTTGCGCGAATCGGGGAACCTTAGCAACGATGGAAAATGGCGCTTGGCAGCAGCCTATGCCTTGGCAGGGAAGAAAGAAGTCGCACAGCAAATTGCGAAAACTGCCAACATTAACTTTCAGCCAGAGCGGTATAATTACTACACCTATGGGTCGCCTTTCAGAAACAAAGCCATGGCATTGGAGACCATGGTACTGGTTGGGGATGCGCAACAAAGGGATCTAGCCATTTCGGTAGCAAAGGAGCTTTCTTCCCAAAGATGGTTCAGTACCCAGGAAACTTCGTATGCCTTGCTGGCCATGGCCAAAATGATCGAGAAAAATGGAGGGAAAGCGATGGAGGTTTCCTTCAGTAATGGAGGAAAGAATACTTCCGTAAAAACCGATAGGGCCTTGGCGAGTAGGGACCTCAGCTTTTCTATGGGTGCCAATGCAGTGCAACTATCCAACAAAGCTGGGAATTTGGTCTATGTCACTTTAATTCAGAAAGGCAAACTGCCTTTAGGGGAAGAGCTTTCAGAACAAAAGAATTTAAGCCTTAAAACCCAGTTTCTGGACGGTAATGGGAAAACATTGGATATTTCCACGTTACGGCAAGGCACGGAAATCACAGCGAAAGTGAATGTGATGAACACCTCCAATGACTATATAGACCATATCGCACTTTCCCAAATCTTCCCTAGTGGCTGGGAAATCGTAAATACCAGTTTTACCGAATTGGGGGGAGGGGCATCTGGAGATGTGCAGTACAAAGATCTTCGGGACGACCGGGTTAATTTCTATTTCGATTTAGGTGCGAAAAAATCGAAAACCTTTACCGTAAAGCTGAATGCCTCTTACTTGGGCACGTATTATTTGCCCGGCACACAAGTGGAAGCGATGTACGACCATCAATATTATGCCCGAAACAAAGGACAATGGGTAACGGTTCAACAATAAAGCAATGCGTTTGAGATCCTTCGGAAAAAAACTATTTCAAAAGGCCCAGGAGCACAAGTGGAAACTAAGTGTCTTCTGGACCCTTTTGGTATTGTGGTTTTTTTGCTTGCCGAAACCCCTTTTTCAAAATCCTACCTCAACGGTAGTTGAAAGTAAGGAAGGGGTCTTATTGGGGGCTCGGATTGCCGAAGATGGACAATGGCGGTTTCCCAAAATGGATTCCATTCCCAAGCGTTTTGAACACTGCATCCTTTATTTTGAAGACGAATATTTTTATCGGCATCCTGGGGTGAATCCCGTATCCATGAGTAAAGCCCTATGGCAAAACCTTACGACCGATTCCCGTCGAGGGGGCAGTACCCTCACTCAACAGGTCATTCGGTTGGCGCGAAAAAACCAAGAGCGTACCTATGGGGAGAAATTAGTGGAGGTATTTATGGCGACCCGATTGGAAGCTTCGTATTCCAAAAAAGAGATCTTGAATTACTATGCGACCTACGCCCCTTTCGGCGGAAATGTAGTAGGCTTGGAAACGGCTTCCTGGCGGTACTTCGGGATTCCCGCACAAGACCTTAGCTGGGGACAAAGTGCAGCACTGGCCGTGTTGCCCAATGCGCCTTCCTTGATTTTTCCCGGAAAGAACGAAGCTATTTTTAAGTCGAAAAGGGATCGGTTGTTAGCCAAACTAAGGGACAACGATATTCTTGATGAAATCACGTACGAATTGGCCTTGGCAGAACCTCTTCCAGGGAAACCCTTCCCGCTACCCGATGTAGCCCCACATTTTACCGAAAAAATAAAAAGGGAACATCCTGGAAAGCGAATTTCCTCCACCTTGGACCTATCGCTTCAGAAACGCCTGAATCGCCTTGCAAAAGAACACCATTATATTCTTCAGCAAAATGAAATACACAATGTTGCTATCGTAGTATTGGATGTGAATACCCGGGAAGTATTGGGTTATGTAGGCAATGCTCCGAGCAATGGAAACAACAATGCGTTTGTGGATATTATTGACAAACCCAGAAGTACCGGAAGCATCCTAAAGCCGTTTCTATACGCTGCTGCTTTGGATGGTGGCGATTTACTGCCCAACATGCTGGTGGCCGATGTCCCCACAGTAATCAATGGCTATAGTCCGGAGAATTTTGATCGCCAATACCAAGGTGCTGTTCCTGCGAGTCGGGCCCTCTCCAGATCGCTTAATGTCCCTGCGGTACGCTTGCTCCGCGAATATGGTTTGGATCGTTTTTATTCCCGTTTACAGGAAATGAATTTTAAAAATATTGATCGTTCGCCTAACTACTATGGGTTAAGCCTAATTTTAGGAGGTGCCGAAAGTTCGCTTTGGGAAATCACCAATGCGTATGCAGGTTTGGCTTCTACACTGAATTTCTTTACGGAATCCTCCAGTGTGTATCGAAATCAGGAGTTTGGGACACCAGTGTATCTAAAAGGCGCTACGCATCCCTTCGGAAAAGAACAACCCCAACCGGAAGTTTTTGACGCAGGGTCCATTTATAAAACCTTGGAAGCCCTTCAGGAAGTGAACCGCCCCCAAGGTGAAGAAAACTGGTCGTTTTTTAATGAAGCACAGCCCTTGGCCTGGAAAACCGGAACGAGTTTCGGATTTAAGGATGCTTGGGCCGTGGGGGTCACCCCAAAGTATGCCATTGGGGTTTGGGTGGGAAATGCCGATGGGGAAGGCCGGCCGGGACTCACCGGAATCCAAGCCGCAGCGCCCCTGCTCTTCGACGTTTTGAACCTACTTCCCCGCAGTGGATGGTTTGCAACACCTTATGATGCCCTTACCGAAAAAACTATTTGCCAAGAAAGCGGTCATTTGGCGGGTCCCAATTGTAACGAAACCCACAAAGATTGGATTCCGTTGCAGGGAACCAAAACACAAGCCTGCACCTATCATAAGAGGGTATTTTTGGACGCTTCCGAGCAGTATCAAGTAAATTCGTCCTGTTATGCGCTTTCAGAAATGAAACAACAACCCTGGTTCTCCCTCCCACCCACGATGGAATACTATTATGCCCAGCAGCATCCCGAGTACCGTCCACTTCCGCCCTTTCAGTGGGATTGCTTACAAGACGGTGAAAAGACCATGGAATTTATCTTTCCGAAGAAAAATGAAACCATTGTACTCCCAAAGAATTTTGAGGAAACCCTTAATGAAGTGGTATTTACCTTGGCCCATCGTTCTTCAGAGAGTACCGTTTACTGGTATTTGGACCAAGAATTTATGGGAACCACCCATACCTTCCATGAACTGGCCCTTCAGCCCAAGCCAGGCCAATATACGCTTACCGTAGTAGATGAAGAGGGAAATGAGCTTTCCCAACACATTTCCATAACGCTTGCTTCACTTTAATTCTGTATTTTAGATTTAAATATTCTATTCATGAAGTATTATTGGCTTATTTTTTTAGGGTTCTTGGTTGCTTGCGGTGGTCAAGAAAAAGAGGTGATTTCCAAAACACTCCCGCTGGTTCCAAAACCCCAAGAGGTGACGGTGTATAAAGGGGAGCACTCCCTAAACAAAACCATTCCTTTTTATGCGGATGAAGGATTTGAATTGGCGTCCCATTTCCTATCGGAATACCTTCAAAATAGCGGATTTACCCTTCAAGAGAATCGGGAGGACGATGCGCAATTTATCGTTAAAAAAGACTCCCTTTTACCGGAAGAAGGTTATACGCTTTCCATTTCCGAAGCGTTTATAGTCCTTAAAGCCAACGATGCGGCTGGCGCTTTTTACGGTATGCAAACCCTGCGACAATTATTGCCCGCTTCTTTGGAAAAAATGAATTCGTTTCCCCATCCCACCACGACACTCCCTTTAGTGGAAATTAAGGATTTTCCGAAGTTTTCCTATCGGGGGATGCACTTGGATGTGGTCCGTCATTTTTATGATAAGGAATTTGTAAAAAAATACATCTCTTACCTTTCCCTACTGAAAATGAATCGTTTTCACTGGCACCTTACCGACGATCAAGGCTGGCGTATTGAAATCAAGAAATATCCCGAACTCACCACTCATGCGGCCTATCGGGAAGAAACCTTAATAGGTCATTATAGCGACACCCCGCATCAGTTTGATGGTCAACGGTACGGTGGGTACTATACGCAAGAGGACATCAAGGAAGTGGTGGCCTATGCAGCGAAAATGAATGTCACCATTATCCCCGAAATTGAAATGCCGGGTCATGCGCAAGCCGCGATTAGTGCGTATCCTGAATTGGGCTGTACGGGCGAGCCAATCCCTGTAGCTACCAAATGGGGTGTGTTTGAGGATATTTTTTGCCCTAACGAAAAAACCTTTGCCTTTTTGGAAGACGTTCTTACCGAAGTAGTAGCATTATTTCCTGGGGAATACATTCACATTGGCGGGGACGAAGCCCCCAAAGCCCATTGGGAAAGTTGTCCCCATTGCCAACAGCTTATTGAAAAAGAAGGTCTGAAAGATGCGCACGAATTACAAAGTTATTTTATTACCCGAATGGAAGCATTCTTAAATAGTAAAGGCAAACAAATTATTGGTTGGGATGAGATTTTGGAAGGCGGATTGGCTCCTAATGCCACGGTGATGTCTTGGCGCGGTACCGAAGGCGGTATTGCCGCTGCAAAGCAACAACATGAGGTGATCATGACCCCTGGCACGCATTGCTATTTTGATCATTACCAAAGCAAAGATCCTAATGAACCTGTGGCTATTGGTGGTTTTACCCCTTTGGAAAAAGTATATGCCTTTAATCCCATCCCAAGTGAACTTTCGGAAGCAGCGTCACAGTACATTCTTGGGGCGCAGGCCAATGTGTGGACCGAGTACATTACTTCCGAGGACCATGTGGAATACATGGTATTTCCACGAATTTTAGCATTGAGTGAAGTAGATTGGACGGGGCCTACAAACAATTTTGAAACTGATTACGACTATTTTAGGGAACGGTTACAGCTTTTTACCGAGCGCATGGACGCGCTTCAAATTAAGTATGCCCCGCATTTAGGGAAAGATGTAAAAGAAGCCCCATGACCCTAGAAGTCTGTGCCCATAGTTTTGAAAGTGCCCTAGCGGCTCAAAAAGCGGGAGCTCACCGCATTGAGCTCTGTAACGAACTCTCGCTGGGAGGGATCACCCCTTCGTACGGATTGTTGGAAAAAGTAATGTCGGAATTAACGATTCCCGTATTTGTATTGATCCGTCCAAGGAGCGGAAATTTCGCCTATTCCCCTGCGGAAGTGACGATCATGCTAAAAGACATTGCCCTTTGTAAAGAAATGGGGGTGCAAGGAATTGTATGCGGGGCACTAACGGAAGACCATCACATTGACGAAATCATTACCCAAGCATTGGTCGAAGCTTCAAGAGGAATGGAATTCACCTTTCATCGTGCATTTGACTGGTCCCGTGACCCCATGGCCTCCTTAAAAACCTTGGAAAATCTGGGGATAAAGAGAATCCTTACTTCAGGACAACAGGCTACCGCCCTAGAAGGGTTTCGGCTGTTAAAGGAATTACAGGCACTTTCAAACAACCTAATCATTGTGCCTGGAGGGGGAATTTCCGCAGCGAATGTACGTGAATTTAAAGATGCTGGTTTCTTGGAGGTGCACGCTTCCGCTTCCGAAAAAAGACAAACGCTGGAAAGTCCGCCGAAAATCCCCATGCAATCGGTTTGGGAAGAAGGTGTGGTGAGTCATTCTTCCGAAGAAAAAATTAGGGAACTCCTCCAAAAACTAGCGTAATGGAAAGCCTTTGGCGGCCCACCAAGGATGAATTTCAATCTGTAACCGACCCGCTTGTACCATAGGATCCATGTGGGCCAAACTATCGGCTATTTGCAGGGTAGGTACATTGTAAATGGTAATGCCACGAATGTCTCCATCATCCCCAAAAGGCCCGGAAATATCGGCATAGCCCAGTTCGTACATTTTCCCCAGATGCCCCATATGAAGGGCTTGCAAACTATCGGCTTCGGCTTTGCTTTGGGAACGATTGGGTCCCTTCTTCAGAAAAGCGATAAAATACTGTTGCATCACCACACTGTCTCCGGTGGCTTCATCTTCATAGACAAAAGTTTCAAAGCCAGCTTCTTTTAGCATTTGCAACTTTGAAGCTACGGAAGTGGTGTCTTTTTCTGGGCACGGCTCCATCATATACTCCCGTTGTATTTCGGGTTTACAGGAAACCAATACCATTCCAAGGGTGAGGCTAACGATTGTAAAAAGGGTTTTTAGGAACTCCATAAGCGATAGGGTTTTTTGGTGAGTTGTGAATTGTAGTATTGTGGTTGCCCAGTGACTTCCTCCCCCAGCCAAGTGGGTTTTTGAAAGACTTCGGAAGGGTGGCTTAGTTCCACTTCTGCGACGACGAGCCCTAGATTGTCTCCCAGAAACACGTCCACTTCAAAAAGATGGTTACCATAGGGCACTTCGTAACGGTATTTTTCAATAGTACCTGCTTCACATAGGGCTAATAAAGATTTGGCCTCTGCTTCCGGTAGTTCGGTTTCCCATTCCAATCGGCTGGTCCCATCTTCCGAAGACTTTCCCTTTACGGTAAGAAAACCCTTGTCGTCTTTCAGCCGAACCCGTACCGTTCGTTCGGGGTGGGAATTTAAAAACCCCTGAACAATATAGGTTTTGGAGGAAGCCGCTTGTTGATAGGCTTCAGAAACCGTTAAAAATTTACGTTCTATTTCTATCATTTCGGAACAAAGCATAAAGGTATTAAATTTACGGAATGGAGTTTCCTTTTCCCATCAAGAAAATCATTCATGTAGACATGGACGCGTTTTATGCTTCCGTGGAACAGCTGGACGATCCCAGTTTGGTAGGGAAACCCATTGCCGTGGGGGGAAGTTCGAAACGCGGGGTCGTGAGCGCGGCCAGTTATGAAGCTCGAAAGTACGGGGTACGCAGTGCCATGAGCGGGATGGTGGCCCGTAAATTGTGTGCCGATCTTATTTTTGTGAAACCCCGATTTGAACGCTATGCCGAAATCTCAAAAAAAATAAGAAGCATTTTTTTGGAGTACACCGACTTGGTAGAACCGCTCTCCCTAGATGAAGCCTATCTAGATGTTACCGAAAACAAAAAAGGAAACCCCAGTGCGACCCTTATCGCGACCGAAATTAGACAAAAAATCAAGGAGAAGACCGGCTTGAATGCTTCTGCTGGGATTTCCATTAATAAATTTATTGCGAAGGTCGCCAGTGATATCAATAAGCCCAACGGACAAAAAACCGTGCCACCGGAAGAAGTAATTGACTTCCTGGAAACCTTGGAGATCAAAAAGTTTTATGGAGTAGGAAAAGTGATGAAGGAGAAAATGTACCGCCATGGTATTTTCACGGGGAAAGATTTAAAGGAAAAGTCGTTAGAATATCTGGAAGCCAATTTTGGCAAAAGCGGCGGATATTATTACCACATTGTTCGGGGCATTCATCACAGCACCGTAAAACCTACCCGTACCCGAAAATCCTTAGCGGCCGAGCGTACCTTTTCGGAGAATATTTCTTCGGAAGTCTTTATGATGGAGCGTTTGGAAGACATTGCCGAAGAGGTGGCACGCCGTTTGAAAAAGAGCAAAGTAGCCGGTAAAACCATCACCCTTAAAATAAAATACAGCGATTTTAAGTTACAAACCCGTAGCAAGACCTTGCCGTTGTATATTTCCAGCAAGGAGCTGTTGTTGGAAAACGTTAAAGATTTGTTATTTCAGGAGAAGCTTAAAAATTCGGTACGCTTGTTGGGAATTAGCTTATCGAACCTCAACAACGAACAGCCCAAAAAGGAGGCCAACCCTCCACCGGAAAAAAGCATCGACGTACAATTAAAATTGGATTTTTAGCCTTTGAAACACCTCTACTTTTTTTAAAACGATTATTCACTCTTAAATCACAACGTTATGAAAAAAGTAGTTTTTATGTCTGCCCTAGCGGCCCTATCCCCTTCCTTTGCCTCTTGCAAAGATGCCTCCCAAAGTGCCCCTTCTGAAGTTTCAGAAAATACGGAAACCCCTGCGCCTACCGAATTGGCCTTGGCCAATCCTACCGAGCTTGCTTCCGAAAGCACCTCAAAATATGTATACGTCACCGCTCCCAGCGGATTGAGTCTTCGGGAGTACAACAATTTACAAAGCAATAAGTTGGCCCGTATGCCTTATGGCACCAAAGTAAAGGTGATGGCTTCCGAAGGGAAAAACACCATGACCGTTACGGGTATTGAAGGCGCGATGGATCAAGTGGAATTTAACCATAAGACCGGTTATGCCTTCAACGGGTATTTGTCGGAGTATTTTCCGCCCGAGAAGGATATTACCGTAACAGCCTATGCCTCGCAATTGCAGGAGGAGTTCCCAAAGGTGCAGTATACTTCAAAGGTAACCGGCACTACCAGTAAGCCTATCAATACCGAAACCTTGGTCCTTCCCAATGCACAATGGCATGAAGCCTTTTACACGGCACAAAACCTATTCGACTTCCCCAAGGAGTTTGTTTTTCCCAATCCTAAAGGAAAAGATTCGGAAACGATTTTTGACAGTAAGCCCAAGAAAGGGATTTGGGTGAGCCAATTGGAAGTGACCCGTAAGGAGAACGAGCTTCAAAAGATAATGTATGTGTATGGCTCCAAGGAATTTAAAAGTAGGGTCACTATTGAAAAAGAAGGCAATGCCCTAACGATTTCCCGTACGGAAGAGGTGCGGTAATTAGCACCTAATCCCAAAAAAACCGAGCCCTTCCGCTCGGTTTTTCTTTATTATTCTTCTTTTTCCCATTGCCGCAAAAAGAAACAAAAAGGTCTAGCGCTGTACCATGAACTTAGCTTTTTTGAGTTTTTGTTCACTTTCTTCTTTTTTATTCACGACTTCAATAATTTATAAATAGGAGTTCATGAATGCTTCGCATTTCCATTGATGACAAGCGAGCATGAATCACTGATTTATGCGAAGGTTGCGAGCGTAGCTCTGAAACA
>PALG01000014.1 GCA_002707025.1 Flavobacteriaceae bacterium
ACGGAAGTACCGTGAAAAGGCTCATCAAGAAATAGCCCTAACGGACATACCTTAACAAAAAACCCCCTCCAATTTGGAGGGGGTTTTATTTTTTAAATAGTTATTTTTTCTTTTGAGGGGATTTTATGTTTTCTCTTTTTTTCTTTTTTCTAAGCCTAAGCTTTCCATAAGTTCCACGTATAATTTTTCCTCTTTTTGTTTTTTTGTCACCTTTTCCCATAAACTATCTTTTTTTGATTCATTCTTCTTAAAGATAAAAAATGCTTCTACATAAGCAAGTAATTTAAAATTCCTTTATGAATTGGTTTATTTGATGCAGTGGATTATGAGACAAAAACTTTATAAAGGCGCTTCCTATAATTGCTCCTTTTGCATATTGTGTTGCGGAGTTATAGGTTTGTTGGTTATAAATGCCAAAACCTACTATTTGTGGATTTTTAAGGTGCATTTGATGAATTTTTTGAAAGTACGCTGTTTGAGAGGTCCCAAAACCTGATTGAGAACCCGTCGTGCTGGCCGAACTTACCATGTAAATAAATGTATTGGTAAGATTATCTATTTCCCGTATACGCTTTTCAGAAGTTTGTGGCGTGATTAATAAAATGTTGGATAAGTTGTATTTTTCAAAGAGCGGTTGGTAAGTTTTTGAATATATTTCTAAAGGTAAGTCTGGAATAATGATACCGTCGATCCCTATTTCTTGACATCTATCGCAAAATTTTTCTACTCCATACTGAAGAATGGGGTTAAAATAGCCCATTAAAACTAAGGGGATGGACACTTCCTTTCGAATATCCTGAAGCTGTTCCAATAATAACTTTAGGGTCATTCCATTTTTTAAAGCTTGGGTAGAACTTTCCTGAATGGTTGGTCCATCGGCTAGGGGGTCGCTAAAAGGAATGCCAATTTCAATCATGTCCACTCCATTTTTTTCCAACTCTTTAATAATTGGAACCGTGTCATCTAATTCGGGGTATCCAGCGGTCATGTAAATAGAGAGGAGTTTTTTGTTTTCCTTTAATTTCTCTTGTATCCTTTTCATAGGGTTTGCGTTAGGGATTGAGCGGCTTACCTTGTAAAAGCGAAAGCCCGACCCGGACCGAGTGGCCTATCCCGCGGATAGGTTACACGAGGTGCCAGCTTTTTGCGCGGGCCTTTGCGAAGGGTAACGCCCTCTTATAAATTAAAATAATTAATATAGGTGTTTAAATCTTTGTCGCCACGGCCACTTAGGTTGAGTACAACAATATCTTCTTTTTGAAATTTTATCTTGTCCAAAACAGCCAGGGCATGGCTACTCTCTATAGCTGGAATGATTCCTTCCAATTGACAAAGTTCCAGTCCGGCTTGCATGGCCTCATCGTCGGTAATGGCATGGAATTTTCCGCGACCACTGGTATGCAAATGCGCATGCAATGGACCCACACCGGGATAGTCCAACCCTGCGGAAATGGAGTAAGGCTCGGTAATTTGTCCGTCATCGGTTTGCATTAATAGTGTTTTGCTCCCGTGGATGATTCCTTCTTTTCCCAAAATCGTGGTGGCGGCGCTTTTTCCGGAATGAATTCCTTTTCCACCTGCTTCGGAAGCGATTAATACTACTTTGGAGTGGTCCAAGTAATGATAAAAAGCACCAGCCGCATTACTGCCTCCTCCTACACAAGCGATAATATAGTGGGGGTTTGAAGTGCCTTCTTTTTCCCTAAGCTGTTTTTGAATTTCCTGAGAGATGACACTCTGAAAGCGTGCGACCATATCGGGGTAAGGATGGGGGCCTACAACACTTCCAATAATGTAATAGGTGTTTTCTGGATGGTTGATCCAGTCCCGAAGCGCTTCATTGGTAGCATCTTTAAGGGTTTTACTGCCGCTAGTAGCGGGAATCACTTCTGCTCCTAGCATTTTCATACGTGCCACGTTAGGCGCTTGTCTTTCAATATCGACTTCGCCCATATAGATCTTGCATTCCAATCCCATGAGTGCGCATACCGTTGCCGTGGCGACACCATGTTGCCCGGCCCCTGTTTCGGCAATGATTCTTTTTTTTCCTAATCGCTGAGCGAGCAATATTTGTCCAATGGTATTATTGACCTTATGCGCCCCTGTATGGCATAGGTCTTCCCTTTTTAAATAAATTTTAGCTTGGTATTTTTCAGAAAGACGTTTGGCAAAATACAATGGGGTAGGGCGTCCCACATAGTCTCTCAATAATTGATGGAACTCTTTTTGGAAAGAAGCCTCCTCCATGATGGAAAGGTATTTCCTTCGAAGTTCTTCTATATTTGGGTATAGCATTTCGGGGATGTAGGCTCCTCCAAATTCGCCATAATAACCTTGTTTGTTAACTTGAAAGGGCATGGATGAATTTTTTTAATTGCGTAATATTTTTTAGTCCAGGTTCTGTTTCAAACCTGCTGTTAAGGTCTATTCCGTGTAAAGGAATTGGTTTTTTGAGAAGGGCTCGAATGGCTGAAATGCTTTCGGGTCCAATTCCTCCACTTAGTATAAAAGGGGTTTGAAAGGGATAATCGGTTAATACCTCCCAATTGAAGGACCTGCCATTTCCTCCTCTTTTTTTACCTTGGGTATCGAACAGGTATTTGTCGGCATGTTTTTCAAAAGGAGTTATTTCTGAAAAATCCAAGGTATCACCAATGCTGAAAACCTTCCATAATTCTATTTTTTTTTCTGAAGTTTCTATCTGGTCCCTCAGGGAGGCAAGGTAGTCTGCAGATTCATCTCCATGAAGCTGAAGGACCTGAAACTCATGCTCTTTTACTTTTTCGAGAATTGTTTCAATGGTTTCATTTACAAAAACCCCTACTTTTTTAATCGTATTGGGGAGTGGTGGAATCGTTTTGTCAAAATTACGCGGACTCCCTTTATAAAATATAAATCCCAAGTATGCTGGATGCAGCAAAGATACCTCCTGTACATTATGGTTCATACCGCATATTTTGATTTTAAGATTCATGAAAGGGCTTTTAAAAAATTTGCTAGTGAAGCTCCAGGATCCTCATTTTTCATAAAATATTCCCCTATCAAAAAGCCTTTGAAGCCATACGGAAGCAGTTCTTTAATGGTTTCGGGATGGTGAATGCCACTTTCGGAAATAGCTGTAAATTCTGAAGGGATTTTTTTGGAAAGTTGCTTGCTATGGGCGAGATCTACTTCAAAAGTTTTCAAATTGCGATTATTGATTCCTATAAGATCTACCGAAGGGTGCAGCGCTTTTTCCAGTTCTTCTTCGGAATGGATTTCTACTAGAACTTCCAATTGCAATGATTTGGCCAAATTGGAAAATTCTGAAATCTCTTTTTTTGAAAGAGACGCGGCAATCAATAAAACGGCATCGGCTCCATAAGCTTTTGCTTCATACACTTGATAAGGGGCTACGATAAAGTCTTTTCTTAGGATAGGTAAGGATACGGTTTCCCTAGCCAAAAGTAAATCGTCCAAGGAACCCCCAAAAAAACGGGTATCGGTGAGTACTGAAAGTGCTTTGGCTCCTGCTTTTTCATAGCCAGAGACAATGGTTGTGAGGTCTAACGTGTCGTTGATTACCGATTTACTAGGTGATTTTCTTTTGTGTTCGGCAATAATCCCGAAGGAATTTTGCTTCAAAGAGTTGGATAAGGAATGGGTGCTTCTTGAAAAATGAACAGATTTCACCAATTGCGTCATAGGAACTACTTGCTTTCTTAGCGTTACTTCCTGTTTTTTATGGAGGGTTATTTTTTCTAAAATCGTCATAGAGCTTCAGAGAGTTTTTGTAATTGTTTCAAAGATTTTAGGGCTTTTCCCGATACTAGGGATTCTTTAGCTTCCGTAAAACCCTCTTCAATAGAACCATTTTTTGCCGTAGCAATAGCCAAAGCAGCATTAGCACAGACCACGTGGTTTTGTGCATCCGAACCTTTTCCTTCCAGAATGTTCATGAAAATTTTTGCCGAAGCCTCGACAGTGTCGCCTCCAAAGATTTCGGAAGGGGAAATTTGGGAAAGACCAAAGTTGGAAGGATGTATATATTCTTCGGAATTTCTGGAAATGACCTTGGTAGTTCCTGTTAGGGAAATTTCATCATAACCTTCCAATGCATGAACAATGCTAAAGTTTTTATCCGTGTTTTGGTATAAATACCCATACAATCTGGCCAATTCCAAACTAAAAACCCCGACCAATTGACTTTTGGGATCGGCTGGATTTACCATGGGACCTAACATATTGAAAAAGGTTTTTACACCCAATTCGCGTCGTATGGGGCCTACGTTTTTCATGGCTGGATGAAATAACGGGGCATGAAGCATACAAATCCCAGCATTTTCGAGGCAATTTTTTAAATATTCTTCATCGTTAGAGAATTTAATTCCCAAGGCTTCCAGTACATTGCTGCTGCCACTTATGGAAGAAACCCCGTAGTTTCCGTGTTTTGAAACCATTACTCCAGCACCTGCGGTCACAAACGATGCTAGGGTAGAGATGTTAAAGGTGTTTTTTCCGTCGCCACCCGTTCCGCAGAGGTCAATGGTTTGATAGCCTTTTATGTCTACCCGAACACATAATTCCAAGAGGGCATCCCGAAATCCTTCCAGTTCCTCGAGAGTGATGCTTCGCATCATGTATACAGTGATGAAAGCCGCTACCTGACTCTGATTAAAATCTCCTTTGGAAATTTTCACCAAAACGTCTTTTGCTTGTTCTTTTGAAAGTTTTTCGTGATGTATCAATTGGTTGAGTATCTCTTTCATTTTAGCTTTCTATCCAGTTTTTAATAATCTTTTTACCCATGGGTGTCAATACGCTTTCGGGATGAAATTGTACCCCACAAATGTTGTATTCCTTATGGCGTAGCGACATGATTTGGTTGTTTTCATCTACCGAAGTGATGATGAGATTTTCAGGAAAACCTTCGCGAGAAACGACCCAGGAATGGTAACGGCCAATTTCAATTTCCTTATCGAGGTCTTTGAATAAAGGTTCCTCAGGATTCAAAATGGTTGCTTTGGTAGCAACTCCATGAAACACTTTGTTCAGGTTGATGATTTTCCCACCAAATACTTCGCCAATGGCTTGTTGGCCTAGGCACACCCCGAATATGGGTTTTTTCCCTGCGTAGGCTTTGATTAAAGGTTTCAAAAGTCCTGCTTCTTCGGGAATTCCTGGTCCTGGGGAGAGCAGTATTTTATCGAAGGCTTCTACGTCATCCAGGTGAAATTGATCATTTCGAACGACCGTGACCTCACAATCGAGCTCGTCCAAATAGTGCACAAGGTTGTACACAAAACTGTCATAATTGTCAATTACCAATACTTTCATATTATATAGTTTCAGCTAGTTCTAAGGCTTTCGTTAAGGCTCCTAATTTGTGATAAACTTCCTGTAATTCGTTTTCTTCATTGCTTTCAGAAACGACACCAGCCCCTGCCTGATAATGGAGGCAGTGATTTTTACTAACAAAGGAACGAATGATAATGGCGTGATTAAAATTTCCTTCAAAATCCATAAAACCAATGGCTCCTCCATAAAATTCCCGACTTCTATTTTCGTATTGTTCCAAAAGCTGCATGGCTTTGTGTTTTGGAGCACCGCTTAAAGTTCCCGCCGGAAAGGTGTCGGCTACAATTTGTAAAGTTTTTTTAGCTGGAATTTGTGCGGTTACCTTACTTACTAAATGGATGACGTGGGAAAAATATTGTATCTCTTTATAGGTCTCTACTTTCACTTGATTGCCATGACGGCTTAAATCGTTTCGGGCTAGATCGACCAACATTACATGTTCGCTATTTTCTTTAGTATCTTGAGCGAGCTGTTGCGCCAATTGGGCATCTTCTGTGTCGTTGCCTGTTCGTTTGAAGGTTCCTGCAATAGGATGGATTTCCGCTTTTTGATCTTTGATAACTAGTTGTGCTTCTGGAGAACTTCCGAAGATTTTAAAAGTTCCATAATCAAAATAAAATAGATAGGGGGAAGGGTTGATGCTCCTTAAAGCACGATACACGTTAAAATCATCCCCTGTAAAATTTTGTGCAAAGCGTTTGCTGGGCACTATTTGAAAGACATCGCCACGGGCACAATGCTGTTTGCATTTTTTTACTAACTCCTTAAAAAACGGGTCATCCATATTGGATTGCGTTTCCCCTTTTCTTCGGAAAGGATATTCTGCAAAATTTTTCGTGGAAATGAGTTGTTCTATTTCAGGGATATTGCTTTCAGAATGATAACAATGCGCAAAAATATACGCTTCATTATGAAAGTGATTGATGGCAATAATATTTTGGTAAACGGCGTAAAACGCATCGGGAATTTGAAGGTTTTTTTGTTTTTTCTCTAAGTCAATGCTTTCAAAATACCGCACCATATCATAACTCATAAACCCGAAGAGCCCATGATGCACAAAGGGTAGCTTTTGAGGCTCCATAAGGGTAAACGATTGGCTAAACTCCTGAAGTGTTTGAATGACATCTTGGGGTTTTGCAATCGCAGACTTGCTTTCTGTTCCATCCGGAAAACTTTGTGTAAGGGTTTCATTTTTAACTTCGATAGAGGCAATGGGGTTGCAGCAAATATAGCTGAAGCTGTTATCGTTGGCATGATAATCACTACTTTCCAAAAGAAGGCTATTGGGAAATGAATCCCGTAAGCGCAAGTAAACCGAAACAGGGGTTAGCGTATCGGCCAACAATTTTTTTGAATAGGTTTTTAAGGTGTATTTTTTCATTTTTAAAATAAAAAAAGCCTGTCGTGAAAGACAGGCTTTGGTATATTATAAACATACAAGATGGTCTAGCTCACGACTATTGCTCGTAAATTATTCCACCACCAAGTATGTTGTTTGTTCATTTTCATTGCTTCAAATATAGAAATGATTTTTTAATATCCTAAGAAATTATCTCTTAAAATTTCAGAGTAATGTCCAGTTCGAAATCGTCATAAATGGTTTTGTCTCCCAAGTTATCAAAGAAACTACCCGATCCGTAACGGATTCCGAATTTGGTGCGATCAATTTTGAAGGAGCTAGTAGCGGTGTTGCCATTTTTGTTTAAATCGAAAGTAATGGGTTCGGTTACTCCTTTTATGGTAATATTCCCATTAATGGTGTAAGTATCCCCGTTTTTTTCAGCAGAATTTACAACCAAAGTAGCTGTGGGATGGTTATTAACCCCGAAGAAATCATCAGAGTTTAAGTGCCCTTCCAATTTCTCTTTGTATTCTCCCGACAAATCGGTTACGGTAATGGAAGTCATGTCGATCACAAAAGTACCACCAACAATGTTGTCACCTTCCATTTCAAGGTACCCTTCTTTCAGGTCGATAGTTCCCATGTGTTTGCCGGTTACCTTTTTACCCACCCAATTGATGGTGCTTTCCTGAACAGTTTTCTTTTCTTTTACAGGATTTGTAAAGGAGCTTGACACTACAATTAAGGATAGTGCTACGGAGTTTTTAATCATTTTTTTCATAAAGTTTAATTTTAAGTGTTTGTATTTATACATGTTTGAATAATATATTTTGTGGCTTACGAACTTTCGCATAATGCTGTGTGGCATCTTCCTCGCTTCGGTAGCCAACCGTGGCAATAACGGAAGCATTTAGGTTTTTATCATTTAAATCTAAAATGCTATTGACCTCTTCTGCAGAAAAGCCTTCCATGGGACATACATCTAATTTTTTATGCGCTGCGGCCGATAATAAATTTCCTAAAGCGATATAGGTTTGCTTGGCGGTCCACTGTGATTTTTCTTCCTGCGGAAGCGCCACCAACTTACTTTTCATAAAATCGGCATATCCTTTTAAATCCTCTTTGCTCAGGTTTCTGGTAGTAGCCACATTGTCTATGTAATCGTCCACCAACTCATCCCCAAAATCGGTTTTATTAGCAAAAACGATAAGGTAGGAGGCATCGGTTATTTGCGACTGATTCCAAGCGGCGGGTTTCAATTTCTCTCGAATAGCTTGATCTTTAATGATTAGGATTTCATAAGGCTGAAGTCCATAAGAGGAAGCCGAAAGCTGTAGTGCTTCCTTTAAGTAGTTTAGGTCTTCTTCAGAAATATCCTTAGAAGCATCAAACTGTTTTGTGGCATATCGCCATTTCAGGTTTTCAATGTAATCGCTCATTTTTTTCTCAATTTGTCTAATAGTTCATTTAATTTTTCTAATTCAGGGGTGGAAAGGTTTTCCACAATATCATTGTTGGTATGTTCTACCAGAGGATCTAGGGTTTTTAACAAGGAAAGGCCTTCTTCGGTGATAAAAACTTCAATTTTTCTTCTGTTTTTTTCACAAACCTGCCGATTTACCAATCCCTTTTGAATCAGTTTATCGATTAATCTCGTAGTGTTGCTGCTTTTATCTATCATTCGTTCAGTAATCGTCGATAAATTAGCGGGTTTGCCTTTTTGTCCTCTTAAAATACGGAGCACATTGTATTGTTGATGGGTAAGATCATGCTCTTTAAATAATGAAGTTCCGAATTCTTCTACCTGTCTGCAGGTATACATTAAATTGATGACGGTACGACTTCCTTGACTTAGTGGTGTGTTATTTTTAAGTGCTTGTTCTATATTCATAATTGTATCAACAATATTTGTATATACAAATGTATAAAAAATAATTTGAATTTTAACGCTTTAACAAACAATTAATAAATGGGATGGGTGGTGTTTCTTATTTTTAAGGTGATGAAAATTTTATGCACCTTACTGCTGGCGATGAGTCTCTTATGGAGTTGTAATCAAGGGAAAAAAAGGGAATCGGTTACTGCTGAAGTATCGAAAGAACCGATTGCTCAAGTCCCTTCTTACGACTTTCCCCAATTGGAATCTGCCTATTTTTCACCAGATACTGGAAAAGTAGTGGTCTTGAACTTTTGGGCAACTTGGTGCAAGCCTTGCGTAAAAGAACTTCCGGCTTTTGAAGAACTTCATCGTAAATATGCAGACAGCGGAGTAGAGGTAGTGTTGGTGAGCTTGGACTTCCCTGAGAAACTGGAGCGCCAAGTGTTGCCCTTTATTGAGAAAAACAATTTGGAAAGTAAAGTGGTACTACTGGACGACCCCAATGCCAACGATTGGATTCCAAAGGTAAGTGAGTCATGGAGCGGCGCAATACCCGCTACTGTTTTCATTAAAGGTGATAAAAAACACTTTTATGAGCAATCTTTCACTTTTGAAGCATTAGAAGAGGAATTAAAAAAAATATTATAAAAACACGTATTATGAAAAAGTCAGTTCTATTTTTACTTCTCATTATCTCTGGAGGATTACTATTGAGTAGCTTTCAGGAAAATGAGAACCTATATGGTTATTCCATCGGGGACGAAGCTACCGATTTCAAACTGAAAAACGTGGATGGGACAATGGTATCCCTATCCAATTATAAAGAAGCCAAAGGATTTATTGTCATATTTACCTGCAATACCTGTCCGTACGCGGTGGCAAGCGAAGACCGAATTATTGCATTGGATCAAGAGTTTAAAGAAAAAGGGTTTCCGGTTATTGCAATTAACCCGAATAATCCCGAAGTACAACCGGCAGATACCTTTCAGAAAATGCAGGAGAAGGCCAAGGAGAAAAAATTTACCTTTCCGTATTTGTACGATGAATCCCATTCCCTTTATAAAACCTATGGAGCAGCGAAAACCCCTCATGTGTATTTACTTCAGAAAGAACAGGGAAAATATAGGGTAAAATATATTGGTGCCATTGATGATAACGTAAGGAATGCCAATGCTGTAAAGGAACGCTTTTTGGCCAATGCAGTGAATGAGTTATTGCAAGGCAAGGAAGTTTCTGTTAAGGAAACCAAAGCCATTGGGTGTTCAGTGAAAGTGTAAAAAGTTGGAAATTCAAGCCCTTTCTGTAACTTTTTGATTTTAATTAGTACTGATAAAGAAACCTTTTACACGATGAAAAAACAACTTCTTTGGGTCTCTATTGTTTGCGCTACACTTATGATTAGCCTCGCCTATATTTTGAAGGATACGGTATATGGTACTTATGTGCCGTTTGTGATTATTTTTTGCTATGCATTTGTCTATTCGTATTTAATGGGTAAGCATCGAAAAAAATCATGTTGCTAAATTCTTCTAAAAATCTCAATCCAATTTTAAAAAACTTCTTATAGTTTGTCTAAATTGCAGCACTTATTTAAACAGTAGCATTATGCAAGAACTTTCACAATCCCAATGGAAAGAGCAATCCGAAAATGATGCCAATGCGGTTATTCTCGATGTTAGAACCGATATGGAAGTAGCCCAAGGAATGATTCCCAACGCCCAACAAATGGATATTCAAAAAACTACGGTGTTTATGGATAAAATAAAGCAGTTGGATGCTTCCAAAAACTATTATGTGTATTGCCGTTCTGGAGCGAGAAGCGCCCAAGCTTGTATGATCATGAATTCCATAGGAATTGAAAATACCTACAACCTCATAGGGGGTATCTTGGATTGGGAAGGTGAAACCGTTTAATGCGTTTCCAAACTTTACTGACCAACTTCTATTTCGTTTCTTAAAAAATTAACACATTGATTTGTAATGGGTTAAATTAAAGCCAAAGACCTGGCTAAATTTTTCATTCCCCATTTTCATAGGTATATTTATATAGATACATTCGCTATGAAAACACAAAACAAACAAATCAGGGACGCCATGTTGGCACTAATTGCCAAAAGCTGCCAAGCTCCATTAACTACTTCCCAGTACACAGGATTTCATAAAAGTTTATTGAAGTTTTACTTCCATGCTACCGATGTGACTGTAGACTACGTGAAAAATTTCATATCAATTTCGAAGCCTACTTCCTCTTCCGAAAAAGAAAATGGCTTGTTCGCACTTCAACATCCCGAATCCCAATTAATGGAATACACTAATTTGGAAGAAACTCTTAAAGAGTGCTTGGAAAGTAGCATCAACGCCAGCCGATTTTATAAAACATTATTGTTTCACTATAACCATGTAAATGATCCCCTAAAAACCCCGCCTCTGAGCGCATAAATAAAACCATTTACAAACTCCAGCCTGCTTTTAGCAGGCTTTTTTGATTTAAAAAAAATCAACGATTAGCTTCTGGGCCTTCGAAGGCACTGCCAGCCGGGACGCTTACGTCGGTTATTAGAATTGAAAAAGGCACCGGTATGGATGGTTGCGCCAGCTGGAGGAATTATAGTATCTTTAGAAAGTTTATGACAATGAAAAAAGAGTTCGTATATATTTGCCTATTATTATTTATCAGTATCAACTGTATCTCCCAAAATCAGGATGGAACAATAAATAATTCCCCTACTTATACAGTCTACATTGAAAGTTCTAAAGAGAATTTCATTCAGGTTCATTTAGATTCCATACTGAACATTACTAGGGATAGAATTATCCCAAAATTTTTGATGGATGAATGTTTTGATTATCATTTTAGGGCTTATTCTAATTCTATCCATAACCCAGAATCATTAAGGCAAAAAATAATAGTTTCGATAAAAGATAAGGAGATACTTGAATTTTTACTGAGTAAAAAAGAACATATAAGCGATGAAATTTGTGGTAGAAAATTGGAGGAGCCATATGGCAGCGCAACATATAGTATGGACAGTCAAGAGTATTCTAATTTGGATTTAATCAGAATGAGACTTGATGAATTACAAAATAAGTAACCTACATCTGCTAGTTCGGACGTCCATGTGCTTGCTAAAAAATAACTAAGTGAATGTAAAAAGGCACAGACAAGCATGACTTCGCCAGTGAGGGGGAGGGACTACCTGCGGTGTTCCCTAGTGGTTCCTATGTTGCAAATACAGCTGCCTATCTTTTCAAGATAGGTGTCTTAAAACAACAAAACCCAATCAAGTAAACTTGTTGGGTTTTTATGTGTTAATCCACAAGGCAGTTGTGAGTGTCGTGGAGCCGGAGGGATTCGAACCCTCGTCCAAACGCGCAATGTTAAGGCTTTCTACAGGCTTAGTTTTTGTTCAGATTTTCGTCCGATTGTTGGTCAAAAACCACCCACGCACGGCTTATCTTCAATTAGATTTCACAGATACATCAAAGCCCTATACCTGCTAGGTTTACTTTCACGAAGCCACTAAACCGAACGCCGCAAACCAAGGCCTTCGAGTGACTTCCTGCTTTCCCGATCTTATCGGGACGAGGCATACCGTACTATAATTCGGGTTATGCAGCTAGGGCGTAGTTATTCTCGCCGTTTAAAAAAGTGTGAAATATGAGATTTACGAGCTGTATCCCAGCGCTCGACCTGCTTACATTACCATTAGACCCGCTGTCAAAACCAGTCGGCCCCATTATTTTCAAAGATCTTTCTTTGGGCGTTGCCCCGAAATACTTCGGTGCCGGGCTTTCGGTGCTACACGGTAGCTGCCTCAATCCCTAACGCGGGCTGCAAAGATACAAGAAAAACCCTATCTTTGCAGACCTATTCAATAAATCAAAAAGTATTCCAAATGCCCATTACCTTCGCTATTATCAAGGAACGAAAGAATCCACCCGATAGAAGAGTCGTTTTTTCACCCGAAAAGTGCCAAGAAGTCATGCAACAGTTTCCCGATGCCCGTATCATTGTGGAAGCTTCAGATATACGTATTTTTCCCGATAGCGCCTATAAAGCGGTAGGCTGTGAGGTAAAAGCGGATGTTTCCGAAGCCGATGTTATGCTGGGCGTTAAGGAAGTACCGGTGGAAGCATTGATTCCGAACAAAAAATATTTTTTCTTTAGCCATACCATTAAAAAGCAACCTTATAACAGGAAGTTGCTTCAGGCAATTTTAAAGCATAAGATTCAGTTGTTCGATCACGAAACCATTGTAAAGAAAAACAATGCCCGACTGATTGGTTTTGGTCGCTACGCTGGGTTGGTAGGTGCTTACAACGGATTCCGGTTATTAGGGAAAAGGGATGGGATTTTTGAGCTCCCAAAAGCTGAAACCCTGCCCGACCTAAATGCCATGAAAGCCGAATTGGATAAAATCACCCTTCCGAAGTCCTTAAAAATCATACTCTCAGGAACAGGAAAAGTCACTGGAGGCGCCAAAGAAATTTTGGACCATCTTAACGTCCGGGAAGTGCAAGATGAAGCTTATCTAACACAGGATTTTAATGAACCGGTGTATTGTTTGATCGATGTGATGGAATACAATAAGCGTATCGATGGACAGCCTGGCGATAAATACGAGTTTTACAAGGATCCGTCGGGGTATGAAAGTGATTTTATGAAATACGCACAGGTAAGCAACTTTTTTATTGCAGGACATTTCTATGGCAATGGCGCGCCTTACTTATTCACAAGGGAGGATGCTAAAAAACCCGAATTCAACATTGACTTAGTTGCCGATATTTCCTGTGACATCGATGGTCCGGTAGCGAGTACCATTCGCCCTTCCACGATTGCCGATCCTTTTTATGCCTACGATCCACAAAATGAAGTTGAGGTGCCCGTGGGAACCCCAGGTTCCATTGCGGTAATGGCCGTGGATAATTTACCTTGTGAGTTGCCCAAAGATGCCAGTGAAGGTTTTGGGGAGATGTTTTTGGATCATGTAATTCCGGCCTTCTTCAACGAAGATACGAAAGGTATTTTGGAACGTGCCCGAATGACGACCGAAGAGGGAACGCTCACAAAACGGTTTCAGTATCTGCAGGATTACGTAGAAGGGAAGGAGTAGCTTCCTATTCAGGAACAATGATGTTTGTCATATTTTTGGCAGGGGCTTTTTACGAAATTTAAGAAACCTTAAAAAGTAGTAATTATGAAACAACGAACTCCTGTTTCCACCATAATGACCAAAGAGGTCATTACCCTGAATAGCACCGATAGCTTAGATAAAGCAGAACATTTGTTTAAAACCAAAAAAATTAGACACATTCCTGTCGTGAGCGGTTCGGCAATAATTGGGATGTTGAGCTATACCGATATCCTTCGGATTAGTTTTGCCGATTCCGTAACGGCCGAAGAAGATTATGTGGATACTTCGGTATACAACCTTTTTAGTATTGAACAAGTGATGGCCAAAAACTTGTTAAGTGTTTCTTCAGATACCACTATAAAAGAAACGGCCGAAATTCTATCCAAAAAGGAATTTCATGCCATCCCGGTGGTAGATGAAGGGGTATTAGTGGGGATTGTAACCACTACCGACTTAATTCAATACCTTTTACAACAGTATTAAAAATAAAAAGCGTCCTTTTCCAAAAAGGAAAAGGACGCTTTTTAAGTGCCAATAACCTTATACTTTTTTCAGTTGAATGAGTTCCTTGCTTTGCGCTAGGGCAATGTCTTTGAAAAAGTTTTTTAAGGCTTCGTAATAGTTGGGGTCGATACTGTCTTTTTGAACCTTAATGGTAAAGGTTACGATTAATTCAGTAGCATTTTTCATGTACTTTACTTGAAAATCCCCTAATCCATCGGGTAGTTCAGCATGTACATTACTAGGAAGGTTTACCACTTCATATTGTGTTCCCAAATCTAATGCAAAGGCATAATTGATCACAAAAGGATACCCAAATTCTACTGGGTACGTTCTTTGGTTAAGTGTAAAAGGATTTTTTTTGAAAAATCGTTGTAAATCGAAAGGCGAAAAGTAAATATCGTTATTGATGCTTTCTGGGGTGAGAGTAACCTCATAGGTCTCTTTAACGGGTTTTTCCAAAGAAGTTAGGTCTTCTACTTGATACTTAGCGAGGGTCACGTTTTTCATGCGCCCCTTCTTTTTCTCCAAGTATTTTTCTTGTCCGTCTTCGTGAATTCTTTCCCTAGCGTTCAAAGCATAGTAACCAATATTGGTTTCTTGGGCAGTTCCCGTAAAAAGGTTTTCGTCGGTAATGGAAAGCTTGGTTCTCAAGTAGGAGATGTTCTTGGGGTTAGGGGTCACGGAAACCCAGAAACTTTCATTTTTATAATCCATTACCCTTGCAATCTTATTTAAGGAATGGAAAGGGAGCATGCCAAACTCTGTAAATTTATTACTGGCATCCAATAAATATTGTTTCCCATTAATGTTTAGGTGGCATAACGCATAATTAAATTCAGATAGTACGGGGTATTTAACAGTGGGTAAACCATGGTCTCTAGAAGAAGATAAAACCAAATTGGCTTCAAAATCGTGAGCTTGTAAGGCATTAATTAGCGCAAAATTAATTTCGGCAATCGAACCACTTTTTTCTTCAAAAGCCTTTTTACAGTCTTTATCACCAAATAGGCCATACCATCCATTCCAGGTAAAATGATTTTGTATAAAGTAGAAAATACGCTTAGCATTTTGCAGGGTAGGTTGGTCTCCTTCCATGGGCACCTTGTCTCTAAAAAAGGAGTTATTTTTAAGCTCCCTCCCTAAGTTTTTATCGGTTCTCACTTCATTGTCAACGTCACTCCAGTCTTCAGAAACCTTATAGGGATGGCCGTCAAATGAGGTATATTCGCGCAGCTCTAATTTGATACTCGATTTAAAGTTTTTGGAAGTTAACATATAGTCTTCTTCCTTAAACGCAGGAACATTCTTCATGGCATGAATAGCAACTTCACAATCGGCATTTTGAGCATAGCCTTCAATAAAAAAGCAGCCTTCCAACAAGGATACCTCGTTAATGTATAAGGGTAAATTACCCACCAAAACCTTATTGTATCGGTAATTCCCGGGTATTTCCGAATGATATTCAGTATATACCTTGGGAATTTCATCCTGAAATTCCCAGCCATTAAAACTGTAGGCATTATTTGAATATAGTGTGTACTGAAATTCAATAATACTTCCTTCTTTCACATTAGGGAATGTAAAACTTAAAGAGGAATAGTTTTCATTTTCCTTGTTTCGGTAAAAACTATTTTCGGCCACAAAATTTTGAAGATTTCCATTATGTGTTACCGCTTTAATTTTATAGATTTCTTCCTTGTTATTTCTAGGGGTTCTATAATATATTTTCAACGTCTTTCCGTCAAACTTCTCTGGGTCAAATACTTTAATCCTTTTATGTACTTCACGAACAAATTTTATGCTGTTGTTGACTAACTTCACATAGTTCTTGGCCTTTTCAAAAAGCACTACCGCATTGGCATCGGGATCTTTTTCATAGGAAGTCATGGAGATTTCCTGTTCGGAAATTTTTCCAAATTCTGCTTCCATACGTTGCTGGGAAAAGCCCATTTGCGAACTAATACATAAAAGAAATAAAAATAGATAGATTCTCATCGATTGATTTTTTTTGTGAGCGAGGGCAAAATACTAATTATAGTTTATTTCGTTTTATAAATATCAAATAAACCAACAAACAGTGCTTAATTTTTCACGAATCATTGGGCTTCGATCCTTATGGTTGGACCTAAGAATTTTGGGCCTTTCTTTAAAACAACATCCAAAAAAGCCTTGCCCCTTGCTAGATACTCCCTGAGATTTGTTTTAAGGGCAAAAGAACCTTTAATTTCCTTCGCATTAAATCCTATGGCCGATAGTTGGTGTTTTTCAGCTAAATAAATGGCTCGTTGGTTATGAAACTCTTGGGAAATAACGATTAGGGACTTTTGTCCAAAAATTTCCTTTGCACGAATCATAGAATCCAAAGTTCTAAACCCAGCATAGTCCAAATAAATACAGTCTTCAGGAATGCCAAGTTGTATTAGGTCGGTTTTAAAATCCAAAGGTTCATTATAGTCATGGCGACTATGATCCCCGCTTATCAAAAGAGCACAAATTTTTCCTTCAAAATATAAGATTGAAGCAGCTTCGAGTCGTGTTTTATAATACGGATTGATTCTGCCGTTTTTCATGTACTTACTTGTACCCAACAGTAAACCAACCGTTTTGGGTTCCAAATCGCTTACCTCATTAAATGTTTTTCCTTGAGCGGTATGGATTACTTCATAATTTGAAAAGAAAAGCAAAACGATCAAGCTACCAACTAATAATAGAAAACCTCTATAGAAAAGGATTCGAAGTCTTTTATCACGTCTATTCTGTTCAAGAGTAACATAAAATAGCCAGAAAGGTTTCACTGCATAATACATTATAAACCATGCGATTAAAGTGCCTATTTTACTAAAAAGGAGCGCAAGAATTCTTGCGCTCATAGAGTCCTTATTCATTGCTCCAATCAATTTTTCGGGAAGCAAACATGACAATCGCCAGGATGACAAATAAGCCAATGCTACCCACTAGGAGGGCATATTTCTCCAATTGAATGATAACATAAATGAATCCGTAGAGCGATGCAAGAGAGGCTCCCACTAACATAGGAAAACGGAATCCTCTTAAGATAACCCTAGAGTATAATGTGATTAATCCCAAAACGGAAGTAGCTGCCATCACATAAGCTTTAAAAAACGAGCTGTGTTCCGAAATGGAAATAAGCAAGGTGTAGAACATCACCAACGCTAGCCCAATCATTAAGTATTGAAAGGGATGAATGTAAATTTTACTGGCCAATTGTATTAATAGGAAAACCAATAAGGTTAAGCCAATGACCATAAATCCATATTTGGCCGCCCGTTCACTTTTTTGATATTCGTCTACGGGGATGATAAGATTGGCCCCAAAAGCAAAACCAGAAAGGTCGGGTAGGTTGTTAAAGAATTTCTGTTGAAATTGCCGATTGATCTGAAGGACCTTCCAGGAAGCTTCAAATCCGTTTTGGGTAATATCCCGGGATCCATCTTCTGGCAGGTACCGTCCATCAAAACTAGGGGAGTGCCAATTCGATTTCATTTGAGCTACGGTTTGTTTTCCAATGGGAATGAATTTTAAAGCTTCACTTCCATTCACTTTTAACGCTAAATGAAAAGGAATTTTTTCTTGTGCTGCAGAAAGGTAGTCGAAAGGTTTGGAGGCAATGGTATTTAAATATTCTTCCGAATATTGCGGATTTAGCGCAAGTGTTTGATTGGCAAGTTGAATTTCCAAGTTATTTCGAATACCCTTCAAATTGGTGCTTTTTATGAAAACCGAAATCTTTTCCCACACTATATCTTCGGGAAGAATGTCGTTTTCCAAAAGATCAATTTTAGGGAAATACCCTTCTATGGAGAGGTCTGCAGTGAATACCACCGATTCATAAATACTGCGTTTTAAAGGTTCTTCTTTGGTGTTTACTTCAGATTGGATTTGAAGGTCGTCTGGAAAAAGGTAGGCATATTGAATGATTTCCTCCGTTTTGGTTTCATAGGACTTGCTATTTTCCAGGTATACTTTTTCCTTTTTGAAGGTTTTGTACGGTATTTTCAGAATGGGTCCCGAAATGATCACTTCATTTCCCCATTTGCTGTTGATTTCACGAACCACTTCTTCTTGTCGATAGGCCCTTTCAGAAATGAGGCTTTTTACAAATTCCAAAGGGATGAGTAACACAAACAATAAAATCCCTACGACCAGCATTCTAGCTGTAATGGAATTTCGTAACCAATTGGCGAATTTTCCTTTTTTTGTTTCCATATCATTGATTTTATAAGATTTTGGAGAATTTTTTTTCTGAAAATACCATCGCCCTCATCTCCTCAAGGGGTATGGTTAATAATTTTGAATAATCGTAATCGTGAAAATGATTCGCTTTTTTCCCCCGTTTGAAGGAGCGGATATAATACGGCAGGTACTCTGGAAGAATGATACTGCCTACTAGGATGACGGCTAGGGAGTAAGGGGTTCTTTTTCCATTTCCGAAGCATACGTATTGAAGCGCAACTTCATCTTCAGCTTGCGTGCCATAGCCCGTAAGTACATGATAAGCGTCATGCCGCTCCACTTTAGGAATGAGTTCAAAACCATTTTTTTGAAGAAACAGCCCTAGATGATAGCCAAAACTTTCTTCGGGATAAGAGAGCAGTAATTCCTTCGTAACATTCCAGGCCTCTTTTTTCTTTTTAAAATGTTGGGTGTAGAACCGTTGTGATATTTCAAACAACCAAGCAATGAATTTTTTTCTGTTCAGTGTCATAAAGTACTTTGTATTTCAAAGTGAATGCGTAAAAAAATTATTTCCGTATTAATTTCTCCAAGGCATCAATGTGTTTGGTAAAGGCTTGTTTCCCTTCTTTGGTGGCGCTGTATCGGGTATTGGGTTTTCGGCCAATAAATTGTTTTACCACTAAAATATATTCGGCTTTTTCAAGTGCTTTTAAATGGCTCGCCAAATTTCCATCGGTTACTTCCAACAACTCCTTCAAGCGGTTAAAATCGGCATCTTCATTGACCATTAAAATCGACATGATTCCCAACCGGATTCTATGATCGAAAAGTTTATTTATGTTTTCAATAATTCCCAACGGCCCTATTTGTTTTCTTTCATATACATAATACTTCCATAGACGATGTGCATGACCCCAAATCCGAATACCCAAAAGTAAAACCCGTATCCAGGCAAGGCTGCGCAGATGAGCCCGGCCATAATTTCTACATACCCTAAATATTTGATGTTTCCCACCGTATATTTGGAAGCATTTACCAGTGCCAATCCATAAAAAATAAGCATCAAGGCCGCTGTTAGGCCATAATGCTGACTGTTTAATTTTATTAAAATATAGATGCCACCCGTTACCAAAGGTATCAAAAAGTTGAGCAATAGCCGTTGGGTGGTATGATCCCAAATTTTGGCACGATCCTTTTTGGCTTTATTACTGGTAAGCAAATAGGCAGTTACCACACTAAGTAGCGCTACAGCTATTAACGTGACCAATAACATTTTAAAGTTCCAACTGTGCAGCGTAATGTAGTCCCCTTCCGAAAAAAAATAGAAATAGGCGATCGCAGCACCCAACAAGGCGTAGGTTCCTGCAAAAATTCCCGAGAGTCCGCTCAAGGAAATAAAGCGGGAGGAACGGTTCATAAGATTCTTAATCTCACTGATATCTTTTAAATAATCCTGCTCACTCATAATTAAAGTACTTTGAAAAACAAAGTAAATGATTTTATCCAATAAAATGGAATTTTTTGGCAATAATTTAGCAAATAGGAAAAATATCCTACAAAAAAGGGTTTTTCCCCTATAGAAAAAGGGTTTTTCCTGTGTGGGATGCTATGTAATTTGTTGGATATTTGTTTTAGTTATAATGATATCATAACCATCAAGATTTCATACATGATCGGGTGAGAAATTAACTGGGGAGTTAAGGATTAGATCGATCATTTTAAAAGAGCCGTCATTTATTGATGGCTTTTTTTATGAAAATATTCACAGAAATAATTCGCTTCGTCGTTTATTTATGCATTTCATCAAATGTATTGGTAAATTACTTATAATCAGTCAGAAATAGGCTACATTTACAAACTATAATACATAAGTATATAACCCCAAATTACCACCAACCATGAGAAAACTAGCCCCTATTCTCGTTGCATTGTTTTCATGCTACTTTTCTACAGCTCAAGTAGGTATCAATACTACAGAGCCTTCCTCCACTTTAGATGTTAATGGAACGATCCGAATTCGAAGCCTTTCCGAAGAACCTGAAAATGGCGAATTGGAATATGTGGCAGAGCGTATTGTAGGAATAGATGAAAATGGAAACTTCGTTCCTGTAGAAATGGGGGATAATGTGGTATTGGAAGATAATAAATTACGAGCAGTGGATAATGTAGCTAAGATTGGGGATATTCCTACTCTTGGACTTTCTACCATAAACAACTTAAGTTTAATTATTTTACCCGGCGAGCCTAACGAGGACAAGTCGGTCATCAAAATACGAAGTCTTCTTGGAAACTCTATTATCACGGGACTCCAAGCAGGTCAAGATGGACAGCAAATTTACCTTTACCCGGTAGATGGCGATATGCAATTGGTAAACAACAGTATACTTTCCTTGTTTGCTAATCGACTTCAGCTTACGAGTGGTGTGATTAACGTAAAACAATACGAAATGATCCGCTTAATGTACGATGCAGAGATTCAGAAATGGGTCGTAATGAATAAAGAGTAATTCCCCCGCAATTATTTTTAATTTGCAAAAGCCCCAGACTTAGGTTCGGGGCTTTTTTTATCCCTGTATTTTCTTACTGAAGTAATATCTACTCCCAAAATCTTTAGGAGTTCCTTTTTGTATAAAGGGCTAAGAGGGTTTGCTACCTTAAAATAAGCCGTTCCATTTGATAAGGAAGTACCCTGGATAAGGAAAGTGCCCATAAATGGATAAAGGGCTTCCCTGCGGGATTCGTAAGTTATTTGGAGGTTGTAGGGTAAAGACGTTAAGGGAGGTCTAGGGAGCTTAAAATGCTTCCGGTTTACTTTCGGGATAGCTTCTTCAGGAAGAAAAAGAAAAGATGAATTATTAACCGATACGTAATTTCACCGAAGCCTATAAGATGGTTTTCTTCGGAATACTTTTCAGTATGGTATCAATAAACACATTAATCTTATAAGGCTTTAAGACAAAGCCATTCATAAGGTGATAAGAATTGTCGCCCACCACTTTCTCAAGCTCGACAGCCGTTAAGGCGAGTATAGGAATCTCGCTATTAAAGCCACGAATGATTTCCGTAGCTTCAAAACCGTTCATCTCGGGCATATTGATGTCCATTAAGATTAGATCGAACGATTCGTTTTTTACAAGCTCAATAGCCTCTGCACCGCTTCCTGCCACAGTGATGGAAGCCCCGTAGTTTTTTAAAGTCTTTTTGGTGACAATTTGGTTGATTTTGTTATCGTCTACTACCAAGATGCTAAAGCCTGCAAGGGCGTTTTCATCGATGGTTTCAGGAATGGGATTAAGGTTGGCGTTTTCTTCTACTTCAAAACGGATGGTGAAATCGACCTGGGTTCCTTTTCCAACTTCACTCTGTAAGGAAATGTCCGACTCATGGAGCTCCAACAGCTTTTTAACAATAGGAAGCCCTAATCCCGCACCTTGTGAAATTTGCGAAATATTAAACTGGGAAAACTCGTTGAAGATTTCTTTTTGTCGTTCTTCGGAAATTCCTACTCCTGTATCCACAATGGAAAAATGAACAGGGATTTGGTGATCGACAATTTCCCCTGAAGTTAATTTTAGGCTAATAATTCCATTATTGGTAAACTTGGTCGCATTCCCGATAAGATTGATTAGGATCTGTGAAATCTTCAAATCGTCCCCAATAACATATTCGGGGATGGTAGGATCCACTTCCACCTCGTAGGTACTGGGGTTTTGGGTGTTGATGTATTTGGACGATTCTATGGCATTGTGAACCAATTCCCTAATATTGAATTTAATTTGGTGTAGCTCGTCCTTTTTGGTGGTATCAATCTTGGTTAATTGAAGTACGTTATTGATTAACGACAAAAGGTAATTTGCCGAAAACTTTAAGGACTTCAGGTTCTCGTCATGACCTTTCAAATTTTTATCCTTCATCATTAAGGAAGAGGTGCCAATAATTCCATACATGGGCGTACGAAGCTCATGCGTAATATTTGAGAATAATTTGGTCTTGGCTTTTGCAGACTCTTCGCTCTCTTCTTTGGCAATTAAATATTGTTTGTTTTTTTCGATGAGGTTTTTCAGAAGTCTTCTACGCTTTACATAAGAAATTAATAGGAATATGGTGGAAAGCAGTAAAATTCCACTGGCAATTTTTACCCAAAAAATGGTGGTTTCCCGTTTTGCGTTTTGCTGGTTTATTTCATTCTGAAGCTCTTTGGATTTAAGCTCCTGTTCATACTCGTTCAGCTTGTATTTTGCAGTAGCCGCTTGTATCGCAGCAATTTTGTCTACTTGGTATTTTTCACTTCGAAGGCTATCGGCTTTTTGTGTCCACCGATACGCTTGAGAATAATTACCATTTAATGCCGAGGCTTTGGCATAGTAATCATACCCCTCAATTAAAGGGTCTGTATAACCAGAATTTTGAGCCATTTCAATACCTTCTTTTAGTAATTTTATGGCTTTAGAAGGATTGTTCTTTAAGTATTCCAGTTTTCCATGGTTAATTTTGGCCACGGCCCGATATGCTTCTACCATATCGTCGCTTACCAACTTATTGGTTTGCTGAACATAATATTCTGCTTCTGGAATGTTTTTTTGGTTGAGGTTTAGTTCGGCAATATTAAAATTGATGATAAAAAGATGCGAGGTATCCTTAATTTGTTCTGCGATAGGAATGGCTTCCTTGAAAATTTTTATGGCCGGTGCCGCTTTGTCCTGTAAGGCATAAAAGTTTCCTAAATCAATTTGAGCGGTAATAAGACTTCTCGTAACATTATAGTTATCTTCCGAAAGGCTATCGATAGCAGCATATTGCTGAATTTTTTTTGCCTCTTCAATGGTTTCTTCGAAGATGCTTCGTGCTTGTAAAGTATCTTCAATCTTCATGAAGGAGTTCCCTATTAAGCTTGAAATAGAAAACACCGTTTTATAGTCGTCTATTTCCCGAGCCAACTGGAGTACGTTTTTTCCAATTTCAATGGTTTTGTCGTAGTTGTTTTTATAAAATTCATTCCGAAGGTATTTGCGGAGGGAATCTACTTTTTGTTGTTTTCTTTCTTTAACGGAAAGGGTGTCACTGTCTTTATTAGACACAGCTTTATTAGCTCCTGTTTGTGGAAAAAGGAATAGGGGAAATAGTAGAAAAAGAAGTCTAAGAGTAGTTTTTTTCAATATTGGGGCTAAGTTTGTTTACTGCAAAATAATAAAAAAAATATTTTTTTAGACATCTTAACCCGTTGATATTTAATATCTTTTTAACATCGAAGCAAACTTTATGAATCCTGCGGAAAGTTATATCTTAAATCAGCCAGAACCCTACAGAAGTATCTTGCTGCATCTTCAGGCCATTATTGAAAAAGCCATACCTGAAGCAGAGTTATTGTATAAATGGCGATTGCCCTTTTATTATCTAAATGGGAAACAAGCGTTTTGCTATATGAACTTTTCAAAAAAGTACGTGGATCTCGTTTTTTGGCATGGGGCACACCTCACTAGGCATACAGAACATTTGGTTTCTGATGGTAGGAAGCATATGAAGTCCCTTCGGTATAATCACTTGGAAGATATCAACGATCAAATTTTAATAGAGGTCCTTTTGGAAGCGTATGAATTTAGGGGCGAAAAATATTATAAATCTTAATTTAGATTACTTTTCGGGATGTGGCTTTTTACCTTTCAATAAAAAAGATACTTTTACAATCCCAATACATTGTTATGCCAAAAATCTCTTTTTACTTATACATTTTTATTTTTTTATTGGCCCCTTCAGTTTCGAGTCAAGAAGAAGTTGAACAGGAAATTCCAGCAGAAATTTTATTCAAGGATGTTAAAAGATATGGGTTTTCCATTTCTCCAAATGGCAAGTTTTTTTCTGAAATTATCACGAATAATGTCCAAAATGATATCGTAGTAGTTGATATAGATGGGTATAAGCTTTTAAATCAAATCCCCATGGAAGAACGGGATATTGAAGCTGTTCATTGGATTACAAATAGTAGACTTCTTTATGAATCAAGGGGTGCAATCTATGCAATAGATGTAGATGGAACCAATAAAAAAAAAATTGTAGATAGAAGATCTGATGTAAAACAAAAAGGGCGATACGCTTATTTCAGGGGAATGCGTTACAATAACCTCTTAAGTACATTACCTAGTAAAGAGCATCTAATTTTAATTGAGACCTATGATTTGGAGCTTAATTCTTCCATTAAAGAAGTAAATATTTTTACCGGAAAAAAATATACGGTAATTCATGGAGAAAAGTATGATATTCAAAAGTGGATCCTTGACCATGACCTTGTTATTAGATTAGGTGTACGGTATGGGGATGACGGCTATGAATATTTTGAATATGATGCCGAAAAAGAAAAATTACGCCCATTTAAAGTAAACATAGAAGGGGTAGAGTACAAAGTAAATGTAAAAGGAGAATCCTTTTTAAAGCAAGTTCTAACATTTGAAGGATTTAGTTTGGATCCTAATGTAATTTATTTGACTTCTACGATTAACTCAGACAAAAGGAAACTCATTTCTTACGATATCAAAAAACAGGAAGTGATAGAGGTGTTGGCAGAAGATATCAACTGTGACATTAAAGAACCACATGATGATTCTTTAGGTTTTATATACGATTATAAAGATAGAATTGTGGCTGGACTCCGATATGAGGGAATTGTTCCGCAGTTTAAGTGGTTTGGTCAAAGAATTGCAGATATACATAAAAAACTAAATGAGACCTTCCCAGGTTTTATTCATGACTTTGTAGATTCGGATACCTCGGGCGACCGATTTGTAATTTACCAGTGGAGTGACCTAAATGAAGGCAATATTGGAATATATGATGCAACTAATAATTCATATGCTGTCATGTTTCAATTTAATGAAGAATTGAATAAATATAAACTTTCAAAAACACGGTCATTTGTCATTGAAGCTAGGGATGGCCACAAAATTCCTTGCTACATAAACTTACCCAATAACTATAATGGAGAAACGTCTATTCCTATGGTAGTGATTCCTCATGGAGGGCCTTGGGTGAGAGATTATTGGCGTGCCGACCCTTCTTCACAGTTTTTCACATCACGTGGGTATGCAACCCTTCGAGTGAACTTTAGGGGGTCTACAGGATTTGGGAAAGAACACCTGTTGGCAGGTATTAATAATATAGATGAAATCATGATAGATGATATTGTAGATGCAGTAAGGAGCACAAAAACATCCTACGCGATAGATACGGTTTTTCTTTATGGGCATAGTTATGGAGGTTATGCAACCTATATGGGGCTTATCAAATATCCAGAGGATTTTGCTGGTGGAGTAGCGATTTCGGCTCCTTCTGATATTAAAGAATGGATGAAATATATAGAAAAAACCGAAAATACATTTGCATATGATTTATGGGAAATGGCGTTGGGATCAAAAAAAACCAAATACCTCAAAAAGATTTCTCCCCTTAGTTATACAGATATGCTCAATAAACCATTACTAATGTTCCATGGTGAGTACGATAGGATTATTCCTCTAGAGCATGCTGTTGAAATGGAATCTAAGCTTAAAAAGAATGGTCACGAGGTAGTGCTGGAAATTATTCAAAATGAAGGGCACTCATTTGAGGATGCACATGTTATGGCTTATATCCTTACCAGTTCCGATACTTTTTTTAAAGAAATACTAGAAGAATAGGAATTATTGAAATTGTGAAGTCACTTTTCTAATGGCAACTAATTTTTTAAGCAAACTTTCCAGATTATCCAAGTGTAACATATTAGCTCCATCACTTTTGGCATTGGCTGGGTCAAAATGTGTTTCGATAAAAATTCCGTCGACTCCTACGGCAATTCCCGCACGGGCAATGGTCCCAATCATTTCGGGACGTCCTCCGGTAACTCCCACACTTTGGTTGGGCTGTTGTAGGCTATGGGTGACATCCAAAACGGTAGGAGCAAATTGTTTCATGGTTGGGATCCCACGGAAATCGACAATCATGTCTTGGTAGCCAAACATGGTGCCACGATCGGTAATCATGACCTGTTCATTTTGGCAATCGGTTACTTTGGTCACGGCATGTTTCATGCTCTCCGGACTCATAAACTGTCCTTTTTTAAGGTTTACGGTCTTACCGGTTTCGGCAGCTGCTACCACCAAATCGGTTTGGCGTACCAAAAAAGCAGGAATTTGAAGGATATCTACGTACTCTGCAGCCATAGCAGCATCAGACACTTCATGGATGTCGGTCACCGTGGGGACATCAAAAGTTTCAGAAACCTTCCGAAGAATTTTTAAGGCTTTTTCATCGCCAATTCCAGTAAAACTATCAATTCGGCTTCGATTGGCTTTTTTAAAACTTCCCTTGAAAACATAAGGGATTTCAAGCTTATGGGTAATTTCCACAATTTTTTCAGCAATACGCAGTGCCATTTCTTCACCTTCTACGGCGCAAGGGCCCGCAAGTAGGAAAAAGTTATCGGAATGTGTATGTTTTAGCTTCGGAATTTGCTCAAGTTTCATTGATTTCTGTTTTGTTCAGCAAAGATACGTATTTTATCATGCGGACTCATTTATTTGAAGGGGATAAAAATTTATGAAAATAATAATGCTCTAAACCCTAAAAATTCAAGGAAATAGCTATACTTTTGCGCCGCCTTAAAAGAAAGGAACTATGAACATTAAAAACATCGCCATTATTGCGCACGTAGACCACGGAAAAACCACGTTGGTAGATAAGATTCTTCACCACTGTAGCTTATTCCGTGAAAATGAAAAAACTGGGGAATTGATCCTGGATAATAATGATTTGGAGCGTGAACGGGGCATTACCATTACGTCAAAGAACGTATCGGTGACGTATAAAGACACTAAAATTAATATTATCGATACCCCTGGTCACGCCGATTTTGGTGGGGAAGTGGAACGGGTATTGAACATGGCCGATGGTGTATTGTTGTTAGTGGATGCTTTTGAAGGACCTATGCCACAAACCCGTTTTGTGCTACAAAAAGCCATCTCTTTGGGTAAAAAGCCTTGTGTGGTGGTCAATAAAGTAGATAAGGACAACTGTACACCCGATGAGGTTCATGAAGCGGTATTCGATTTGATGTTCGAATTGGGTGCGGAAGAATGGCAGTTGGATTTCCCAACCGTATATGGCTCGGCCAAACAAAATTGGATGAGCGAAGATTGGAAAAAACCTACTACCACCATTGAGCCTTTGTTGGACATGGTATTGGAGCATATTCCTTCCCCAAAAGTGGAAGAGGGTACCACGCAAATGTTGATTACTTCTCTAGATTACTCTTCTTTTACAGGGCGTATCGCTATTGGTCGTTTGCAAAGAGGTAGCCTAAAGGAAAATATGCAAATCTCCTTGGTGAAGCGCGACGGAAAAATCATCAAATCCCGAATCAAAGAACTTCATGTTTTTGAAGGTTTGGGAAGAAAGAAAGTAGCCGAAGTGCAAGCAGGGGATATTTGTGCGATTGTTGGATTGGAGAATTTTGAAATTGGGGATACCATCGCCGATGCTGAAAATCCAGAGGCTTTGCAAACCATTGCCATCGATGAGCCTACCATGAGTATGTTGTTCACTATCAACGATTCTCCGTTCTTCGGAAAAGACGGAAAATTTGTGACTTCAAGACACATCAAGGAGCGTTTGGAAAAGGAATTGGAAAAAAACTTGGCCTTACGGGTTCAGGAAACCGATAGTGCCGATAAGTTTATGGTTTTTGGAAGGGGCGTATTACACCTTTCCGTATTAATTGAAACCATGCGCCGTGAGGGGTACGAATTACAAATTGGTCAGCCGCAGGTCATTATCAAAGAGATTGATGGAGTAAAATGTGAACCAGTGGAAGAATTGACTATTGACCTTCCAGAAGAAGTAAGCGGCCGTGCTATTGACATGGTTACCATCCGAAAAGGGGAGATGCAGAGTATGGAAGGAAAAGGAGAACGTATGATTTGCAAGTTCATCATTCCATCCCGCGGAATTATTGGATTGCGAAACCAATTGTTGACTGCTACCGCTGGGGAAGCCATTATGACCCACCGATTTTTGGAATACCAACCTTTAAAGGGAGGAATTCCAGAACGATTAAACGGAAGTTTGGTTTCTATGGAAAACGGTACGGCGATTCCTTATTCTATCGATAAACTTCAGGAACGAGGGCGATTCTTTATCGATCCGGGAGAAGATATTTATGAAGGACAGGTGATTGGGGAAAATTCACGTCAGGACGATATGGTCGTGAACGTGACCAAAACCAAGAAATTGACCAACGTACGTTCTGCTGGCGCCGATGATAAGGCTAAAATTGTTCCTGCGATCAAATTTTCCCTGGAAGAAGCTTTGGAATATATTCAGAAAGATGAATATGTAGAAGTAACTCCCAATCATTTGAGATTGAGAAAAATCCTTTTAAAGGAGGTAGATCGAAAAAGAGGAAAAACTATTTAAAAAACTATTTATTTAATCCTAAAATACTAAAGTACAAACTAAATAATATGGTTTGTACTCCCAAGAGAATTGTAGTTATTCCTGCAATGGATATTCTAATGGTTTGGTTGTTATTTATATCTCCCAGATTTATTTCGAACCAAGAATAAAAAGCCCAGCAACTTAAAATTAGGCCAATAATAATTAGAACGCCTCCAAAAATTAGTCCTTTTTCTAAATTTATTTGCTGAAACATTTTCTCGTACTTATTAGATTTAGGCAATAAGCCCTGTTCTACTGCATATACTTTAGTAAGTCCGTAAAACAAAATAAATTGAAAGCCTATTACTAAAGCGCCAGAGGTGAATAAGAGGGTATGATAATCTAGTGTTGTGTGTTCTAACTTAATAGGTGAAACCATAAGAATTGCTGAAAAAATGAGTCCAATAATCATTAATGTCATCCCAGGAATCATAAATAACCACTTAGGGCTATAGAGCAATAAAAATCTTAAGTGTCTCCACCCATCTCTCCAAGTATTTAGGTGAGGAGGTCTAGATCTACCGTCTTTTGAAAGAGTTGTAGGTACTTCCATGATGCGAAGCTTGTTCAAACTAGCCTTTACAACCATCTCACTGGCAAATTCCATCCCCGTGGTTTTAAGTGCCATTTTTTCATAGGCCATTTTAGAAAAACCTCTTAACCCACAATGAAAATCATTAATATTGACTTTAAAAAATAATTTTCCGATAAATGATAGAACAGGATTCCCCAAATATTTGTGCAGAAATGGCATGGCTCCTTTCTCAATTCCTCCCTTAAATCTATTTCCCATGACCAAGTCGTATCCTTCCCTCAACTTTGTAATAAAAGGCATTAAGTTGCTAAAATCGTAGCTGTCATCAGCATCTCCCATTATAATAAATTTACCTTTTGCAGCATCAATCCCTCCTTTTAAGGCGTTGCCATATCCTTTCTTCTCAACATGAATTACCCTAGCCCCATTACTTTCAGCAATTTTAATGGAACCATCGGTACTACCGTTATCGGCGATGATAACTTCTCCAGCTACCCCATGGCTTGATAGAAATGCTTGTGCCTTTTTTATGCAAACCTCAAGAGTTTCTGCTTCATTCAGGCAAGGCATTACTACTGAGAGTTCAATTTCCATGAGCTAATTTTTTTTGAATGAAATTAAAACTCAAAAATATAATAAAAAACAGGACCCAATTATTATAAAACAAATATCTTTTTATTGTATGGACTCCTAAAGCAACGATCAAGATATTTCCAAAAAGAAGAAGAATAACTAGAGTAGAAATTTCAAAATGAAAAGATGGATTTTTAATGTAATAGATACAAAACAGAAGTAGCATGACATAAAACAAAAAATAATTGGCAGAGAATAAGCCATGGCTAATGTTGCTAAGATAAAACTTCACCCATCTTGTAAATTCTTTTTTTAGAATGGGGATACACATTCTTTTTGTTGTTTTATCAATTTGTTGAATAATCTCAAACTCACTCAAATGAGTTTTTTCTGAAAAAATCGTATATCCTTCACTGTATATCGTATGATTTGCAATTGCTGAATAATTATTTGTGAAAACGGTCATTGGCTCCAAATTGTTAGGAAGATAGTATCTATTAAGTTGCTTTCTTTTTAATTCTTCCATGATGACATTAAAATACCTTCTTTCCACAGGATCTTGAAATAGGTTTTCACTTTGTTCATTTGTGATAAAAACTAGTGGAGACAATAAATGAATTCCTGTAAATGGGGTGGTGGCATAGTTTCCATGAACTACTTTATGATATAAGGAATCACTTGTGTTTACTAGAATTGGGATTAGTATGAGTACTGATAAGGGTATGATTGCTTTTTTTAGATTTTTCCTGAAAATCCATAGTGTTAAAAATACTCCAACCGGAATTAAGAATAAGAATTGACTTCGGGTTAATAATAATAAAATGATGATAGGTGAAGCATATAGAAGATGTTTTGCTTTTTTGAATATTAGATAATTAAAGAAGAAAGCCACAATAATCAAATAGAGAGGATAGCTAAGTGCCATAGAAAGAAGATTGTTTGCAACTTGATGATTGTACAGGTACGGAATAGCAAGAATTAAAAAAAAGCCTATGAGCCATATTGGTGCCAAGAGATTATGTCTTCGAATGGTATGCACCAAAAAGTGGATCGCAGATATTCCTAAAATACCTTGAATAAGTTTAGTGCCAAAAGCATAATTATCTTGAAAAATTGTAAAAATTCCCTTTAAAAATAATGGATACCCCGGTGATCTAATGATGTACATTTTAATGTAGCCTTCAGAATCATTAGAAACTAAAATAGGGTTTGAGATGATTAATAGGATGGAACAAAGACTAATAACAATAAGAATCCCATAATAAACTCTAGGATTATCAAAAGAAAAGGGTAGCCGCATATAAAGTTCGCTTCAGTGATAAAGAAAATAACCGTATCAATATATTGAATTTTAAACTTGTAAAATTACTATAGTGTTTTTTCTGAAAAATTCAACTTTTTAAATTTAGGAAAATAAAGTGTAAGGCAGCATGGAACAACTGCAGAAAACAAAGTTTTGTAGATGCGCAACAATCTCGGTGATTTTTAGTTATTTTGTAATGATTTTGAATGTTGTTTTCCATGATGCATTATTTATTGAACATTGCTTTATATTTTGATCCCGGATTAGGAGCCATGATTATTCAGGCTTTAGTTGCTGCGGCTGCAGGGATTTTGTTATTCTCCAAAAATGTAATGTATAAGGTGAAATCCTTTTTCGGATTAACAAAAAAGGAAGAAGATGGTTACGATTCCATAGATATTGAAGACGATGAAAGTCATGAAGATGAGCCCAAAAAATAACCCACATCAATCTTCATTTCGGGATCCCTCTGGATACGTATTTCGAGACGGTAGTATTTTACGTAGAGTCATTCATCCTATTTACTTTCCTCAGTACCAAGAACTAAAAACCTCTGGGTTTTTCCAAAGTCTTATTAAAAAGGGATTATTGATTGCTCACGAAGAAACTTCTGTGGAGCATGATAAAATTATCATTACCCCAGAAGAGATTCCTTTTATAACGAATCCGTACGAATGGAGTTTTGAACAATATAAACATGCGGCGCTCTTAACCCTCCAATTACAGAAATTTGCCTTGTCAAAAGGGTTTATTTTAAAAGATGCCAGTGCTTACAATGTCACTTTTCATAAAGGAAAGCCCATATTCATGGACACCTTGTCTTTCGATTTTTATGAAGAAGGGACTCCATGGAGGGCATATAAGCAATTTATCACTCATTTTTTTGGGCCCTTAGTATTAGCAAAGTATCATGGGACGGAAATCTTTAAAATGATGCTAACGCATATCGATGGAATTCCTGTGAAATTGATATCCTCATTGTTGCCAAGAAAGACAAAACTTAGCTCAACTTTATACACTAATATTCACTTGTTGGCGAAGATGGAATCCAAGCATAGTGAAGATTATAATGGTGAGACCAAAACAGCTAAACTTTCAAAAAAAGCACAGAGTAATATTTTAGAAAGTCTTTTTGGCTACTTAAAAGACTTAGAAGTAAAAGAAACTAGCGAATGGGGTAATTATTACAATAAGACTAATTATGATGCCAGTTCTTTTACGGAAAAGAAAAAATTAGTTAGGGAATGGACCTTAAGTCTATTCCCAAAAAGGGTCATTGATATGGGCGGAAATGATGGTACCTTTGGGCGTACCCTTTTAGAAGAAATTGAGCATCTCATTGTAACCGATATTGATAGTAATGCTGTAAATCAAAATTATCGCCAAGTAAAAAAAAACAAAGAAACCCGTATGCTTCCAATGCTATGTGATGTTCTACAACCTGCTCCTGGCATTGGGTTCAATAATACAGAGAGGGAGTCTTTGCTTAACCGTTTGAACAACTATAACCCTGATGTTACCTTAGCACTTGCCCTAATCCACCATATTACACTTTCTGGAAATGTCCCTTTTGAAAAATCAGCAGAATTCTTTTCTAAGTTTTCAAGTAATTTGATAATTGAATTTCCTAAAAGAGAAGATTCTTGGGTAGCGTCTTTACTATCACGAAAAGGAGAGTTTCTTAACCACTTTGATTTTTACAATGAGGAAAATTTTGAAAAAGGGTACAAGAATTACTTTTCTTTTGAAAAAAAGCAAGCCATTCCAGGAACTCAAAGGATATTGTACTTATTAAAAAGAAAATAATGAGTTCAATTAGCGTTGTTTTAGTATGAATGATCAAAAGAATAAAAACAAGTTAGATTTTTTAAAAATAGAGGGGTTAACACCTTTAAGTTTAGGCTTTGTCACGGGTTTCTACCCCTTTGTATTCTTTCTTTCCAATAATTTTTATGCGGTAAACTCTGTAGGGCATATTGCTTATTTTTTAGCATTTTTTGTTGGGGTCCCAGTACTTTTGTTTACCCTCTTGGTTTTGGCACTTTCATCTATTAAGAAAATAGCTAAATATAGAAAACAAATACTTTTTGTATCTATCATTTTTATTACAGCATTTTTTCTCTCATTTGCAGCCACACTTCTTATCAAAAAGAAAATTTTATTGGCAGTGCTAGTTATTAGTATTCTTCTTTCATTTAAGTTATTCGATCGATTCAAAAAATTATTGATATTAATCTCAATAATCACTTTAGTGCCTCTTTTTAAATTAGGGTACAAAGTTTATGACTACTATCAAAAGAATACTTGGATTCAACCTAGCGATTCTATTGAAGAGGTAGTCTTTAAGACAAAGCCTAACATATATATGATTCAGCCCGATGGGTATGTTTCTCGAGAAACCATGGAAGATGCTTTGTATAATTATGAAACCTCTTTCTACGATTGGCTCTCCAAAGAAGATTTTAAAATTTATAAAGACTTCCGAAGTAATTATCCTGCTAGTCTAAACTCTAATGCCTCTTTGTTTTCCATGCAACATCATTACTTTGGAAGTACCTTGATGCCAGATTTTGAAATGCCTTATGCTAGGGAATGTATTTCAGGAGATAACCCAGTGATTCGAATTTTTAAGAATAACGGATACCACACTTCATTTGTAGTGGAAGATGAATATTTTCAGCAAAACAAATGTGATCAACTTTATGACTATACCAATATCTCAGTAGACGAAATTCCCTATTTCAGTAAGGGGGATAATCTGCAACAAGATGTTTTATCTGATTTAAAATCAGCAATAAGTCTTTCCGTAGAAAAACCAAGATTCTTTTTTGTTGAGAAATGCGTGCCACACCATGTCCACTTTTTTGCTGAAGGAGATCGCATAAAGAAAGAACGCTTGGAGTACTTGGAAAAAATTGAAGAAGTCAATATTTGGTTGAAGCAAACCATCAACTTGATTACTGAAAAAGATCCTCATGCCCTAATAATTGTATTGGCAGACCATGGCGGATGGGTAGGGATGAATGATTATGGAGAAATGTTCAGTACGCAAAAGGAGGCCCATATTGCTTCCATATTTTCAAATATTTGTGCCATTAAATGGAACGGTCTACCTTATGATGAATTTGATGAAGGCTTAACATCCAATGTAAATGTTTTCCGAACCTTATTTTCAGTCTTAAGCGAAAACAAAAGCTATTTGAATAATTTGGAAAAGGATGAAAGTTATAATTTGAATAATGAAGGTTATTTCAAGGAAGTGGTTAAGTTAATCAATGATGATGGAACTTTTACTTATCAAAAATTAAAAGAAGCAGAAAAAACATCTACAAAGTAGCGCGCTATACCGAAGATCAAAAAAACACCTGGAACCAATTCGTGGCAGGTGCCAAAAATGGAACTTTTTTGTTTCAAAGGGACTTTATGGACTATCATAAAGATCGTTTTGAGGATTTTTCCCTCATGGTCTTCAAAAAAAATAAACTTTTGGCAGTGCTTCCCCTCAATAAAAAAGAGATGGAGGTTTATTCGCACGCCGGACTTACCTATGGTGGGCTACTGCTGAAGAAGGAGGCGAAACTGAAAGAGGTACTATTTTGTTATCAACATATCTTAAAATACCTTTCCGAAGAGGGCATCCAAACCCTTCATATCAAACAAATTCCGGGCATGTACTGCAGCAATCCTTCCGAGGAAATTCAGTACGCTTCCTTTGTTTTTAAAGCGCTCATCCCTAGAGTGGATGTGGCAAGTACCATTGTCTTGTTTGGAGGACTTAAAATTCAGAAAAACAGAATGGAAGGGGTGAAAAAAGGAGCTAAACTTGGATTGGAGGTTCGGGAGACGTCCCATTTTGAAAGCTTCTGGAATGAAATACTGGTGCCCAATCTTCAAAAAAGACATGGGGCAGCTCCCGTTCACTCGGTGGAAGAAATAACCCAGCTACATCATAATTTCCCTAACCATATCAAACAATTTAACGTTCATCACGGCGAAAAGTTGGTGGCAGGGGCAACGATTTTTGAAATGCCTCATCTAGTTCATGTACAGTACATTTCTTCTAACGACGATCGGCAACAGTTGGGGGCTTTGGATTTTTTATTTCATGAGTTGATCACCCAACGCTATGCCGATAAAAGGTTTTTCGACTTTGGTACTTCAAATGAGGAGCAAGAAAAAAAACTGAACGAGGGATTATTGTACTGGAAAGAATGTTTTGGGGCACGCTCCATGGTACATTCCCATTATCAATTTGCAACAGAAAACTATCCTCTACTGGATTCGGTCTTTATATGATCCCATTTTTAGATTTACATAAAATCAATGCCCGTTTTGAAGCCAAATTTCAGGATTCGTTTCAGTCCTTTATGGATTCTGGGCACTATATCTTAGGAACCCAATTGGACGCTTTTGAAAATGCCTTCGCTGCATTTTGTGGAACCAAACACTGTATAGGGGTGGGGAATGGTTTAGATGCATTGCGGTTAATTTTGGAAGCATATAAAGCCTTAGGAAAGGTAAAGGAGGGTGATGAAGTATTGGTAGCGTCCAACACTTTTGTTGCGACCATTCTGGCAATTAAGCAAGCGGGGCTTACTCCCGTTTTGGTAGAAGCGGAAACCACCTATTTTAGTTTTAACACCAGCGCCCTCAAAGAAAAGATTTCGCAAAAAACAAAAGTGATCATGCCGGTGCATTTGTATGGGCAGATAGCTCCTATGGAAGCCTTGTTGGAACTGGCTAATACATACAATCTCTACGTCATAGAAGATGCAGCGCAAGCCCATGGGGCAATGAGCGCTTCTGGAAAAAGAGCGGGTAGTATTGGTGTAGCTGCGGGCTTTTCGTTTTATCCCACCAAAAACCTTGGGGCTTTAGGAGATGGAGGAGCGATTACTACTCAAGATGATGCGCTTGCAGCCATGATCCGAAAATTAAGAAATTACGGTACTTCTTCGAAATACGTAAACGAAGAAATAGGTTTTAATTCCCGACTGGATGAAGTACAGGCAAGTTTTCTGTTGGAAAAATTGAAATATCTTGACACAGATAACAAAGCGCGCCAAAGCATTGCAGCACAATATCTTTCAGAAATTAAGAATACAAAAATAACCTTGCCTAATTGGGATGGAACTCAAAACCACGTATTCCATCTTTTTGTCGTTCGGGTGTTGGATAGAGAAGGTTTTATGAAATTCCTGAAAGATCATGAGATAGGTTGCCTTATTCATTACCCCATTCCTCCTCATCATCAGAAAGCCTTTCCCGAATTTTCCCAACTTAGTTTTCCTGTTTCTGAAAAGATTCACAAACAAGTAGTAAGTTTGCCAATGAGTCCTGTGATGGATTCCACTCAAGTGAAAAGGGTAATTGAAGTTATAAATCGCTATTAGTTGAAACGATCTAAGTTTATACACTTTATCAAGAACAGTCCTTTAATTAAGATGACTTCCCTAAACGCGGGGGTAATCATTATCCGACTTATTATCTCGGTTTTTATCAACCGGGAAGTATCGGGTATTGTGACCACTGGACAATATGCGCAAATTGGGAATTTCAGAAATTTGATGGCCCAATTAATGTCGCTTACATCGTTGGGTATTTTTAATGGGATCGTAAAGTATGTTTCCGAACACAAAGCGGATAAGGACCAATTGCAAAGGCTCTTTTCCACCGCAACTGTTTTTACGCTAATCGGTTCTGTGTTAGCTTTTGTAGCCCTTTTCTTTGGGGCAGACTTTTTTTCTGAAAAATATCTGGGAGCCCCTCAATACGCGTATATCATAAAAATTACGGCTGTAGTGGTGCCCTTTGTAAGTATTCAACGGGTTTTCAATGGGGTTATCAATGGGCTTTCAGAATACAAGGCTTTTTCAAAAATAGAACTTTCGGCCTATTTGCTTTCTTCTGGTTTGCTACTTTGGCTGTTGTATATCCATGAGTTTGAAGGGGCTCTTTTGGCTATTGCGCTTACCCCTGTGATCCAGGTGGCCGTGATGGTATTTATCATGATTAAGGTTTTTAAGGAATATGTACAGTTTTCTAAACTGACATTTCGAGTACCGCTGGCCAAAAGCCTTTTGGCGTTTACGGCCATGTCCTTTTTCTCCACTATTTTACTGAATCAGGTAGAGATCGAGGTTCGTAATATGATTGAGAATAAAATAAGTGCCAGTGAAGCAGGGGTATGGACAGGTTTAATGATGGTCTCTAAAAATTACATGGTTTTTATCAATGCCATTTTAACGCTCTATGTCCTGCCCAAATTCGCAAACATCCACACACAGCATGGTTTCACCAAAGAATTGGGAAGTATCTATAAAACCCTGCTTCCTATTTTTGCGGTAGGGATGCTGCTAATTTATTTTTTAAGGGAGTACATCATTTTCTTTCTCTTTAAGGGAGATGCTTACTACGGAATGGCACCTTTGTTTAAATGGCAACTGGTGGGAGATTTTGTACGATTGGCTTCCGTAATCATGGCCTCTCAGTTTTTTGCCAAGAAACTAGTGTATGCCTTTATCTTTTCTGAAGTTATTTCCATAGGATTGTTTTATGGGTTTTCCATCTGGTTTATCGATTTATATGGGGTGGAAGGTGTTCCAATTGCCAATTTGGCTCGCTATATTGTTTATATTATTGTAGTTTTTATCCTAATTTTAAGATATTTTAAAAGACAACGTTCTATCCGAAAAACCGATAAATAGTATTGCTTTGAAGAAACCCACCCTTATAGAAATTCCTAAGATTAGCGATCCAGATGGTCGTGGTAACCTATCTGTGATAGAGAAAAACATCATTCCTTTTCAGATAAAAAGGGTGTATTATCTTTATGATGTGCCTTCCGATTCATCCAGGGGAGGCCACGCTCATAAAGAATTACAACAGTTTTTGATCGCCGTAGGGGGAAGCTTCGATGTAGTCATTTCCAATGGGGAAACAAAAGAAGTCTTTACCCTTAATAAACCGAATAAGGGATTGTTGATTCCTTCTGGATATTGGCGGGGATTGGAAAATTTCTCTGCAGGAGCGGGTTGTTTGTCCTTGGTAAGTGATGTTTATAAAGAAGAAGACTACATTCGGGATTATGAAGAATTTTTATCCTACAAGTCTCAATAACTAATAGTTTTGATAGCTATGAAGGTATTTTTCGGCAATGGTAATATAGTGATGTTCCCGTTCAATAAACTGTCTGGCATTTCTTCCTACAGTTTCTAATTTCTCGGGATTTTCTACAAAATCACTTAACTTTTCCACAAGATAGTCTACATTGGGCAAGGCATTCACACACACTTCGTCTTCCTGAAGTTGATAGGTGTCCAAAAATTCCTTTTCTGCTCCTGTAAAAACTACTTTTCCTTTTGCCATAGCTTCTAAGGCATTATAGCCTTGATCGTAAGAGAAAACCTGGTCCAATAAAATATCGGCGCTGTTGTAAATTTTACTATAGGTTTCAAACGGTACGTTGGTAGTGATTTTCACCGCTACTTTTTCGGGGTACTTTTCGGCAATACGCTCTAGGGCTTCTTCAAAATAACGAATCCCTTTGGCATGATAATTTCCGCGGTTAATCCCCAAAAAAATTAGGATTTTACCTTCGGAAGTTTTTTGAGTTGGGGTATTTAGGGAAATGTTTATGGGGTTGGGTATGAGCCCAATAAATTTTGGGTGGTGTTGGTTGGGAAAGTAATAATCCAAATCGGAAGCAATAATCCCGTGACAATGTTCCATCACCCATTGATGGGTTTTAAGGTTGTTTTTGGAATGATACCTTAGAATATACTTAAAATGCGGTTCCAAGCTCGGATCTTCAAAATAGGGGCTTAAGATGGAATAACGGAACTTCTTTTTCAGTAAATAATCCACTGTATGATAATCGACCCCACAACTTAAGACAAAGACTTTTTTATTGTTTCGGAAAAGTTTTTTCAGTAAAAACCGTTCCAGGGAAGGAAGTGTTTTGATGGGTTTTTCATTTATGAGTTGTACCACATCGTAGTTTCTTAGTTTGGGAAGCTTCAGATAAAAACGAATCCCTCTTTCAAATTCCGAAAGGTCCCAGTTAAATAATTTAAAAAGCAGCACTTTTAATTTCTTAATTAAGAACTTTTCAGAAAAAATCGGCCTTATAGAAAGATCTACCGGAAAGTTTTTAAAGCCATCTCCATCGCCTATTAGCGTGACATGAGTCCCTTTTTGCTGCAATCCCTCCTTTAGGGTGTTGTGCAAACGGCTATATTCTCCTACCAATAGAATATTCATATAGAGTATATTTGTGTCAAAGTTAATTCTTTAAATCTATGTTGCAACCCAAAATTAAAATTGCCCTAGTGGGCGAAATGCTAAGTCGGGGAGGTGCAGAGCGCGTTCAGGCCAGGCTTTCCCAATATTTTGAGGCGGCAGGCATAGAGATCCACCATGTCGTTTTTATTGATGAAGTTACCTATTCCTATGCGGGAGCGGTTTTAAACTTAGGAAAACAAAAAACACACCGTAATCGGTTTGTCAATAAATGGCTGATGCTTCGGTCGTTACGTGCCTACCTAAAAGAACAAAAAGTTGATTTTATCATTGATTTTCGGGCAAAGCATAATTTTTTTCAAGAGTATGTACTGGCAAATTTTGTGTATAACGCTCCTTATGTTGTAAGTATAAGAGGTAGTAAATTAGATCTATACTTTCCTAAAAGCAAGGCTTTTGCGAGGAAAGTTTACCGAAAATGCTATGGTTTTGTAACGGTTTCGAAGGCTATTGAAAGCTTAATCGTCTTCCGTTATGGTTATACTAACGTGACCACCATTTATAATCCGGTCGCTATCCAGGAAGTTGAACGGAAAAGTAGGGTAGCGATAGATTTACCCGAGAAATACCTCTTAGGGATAGGAAGAATGAAGGATAATGTAAAACAGTTTGACCATTTAATAAAAGCTTTTCAGCAGTCCGATGCCCGGGCACTTGGGGTAAAACTTTTATTGGTAGGGGATGGCCCCTATAAAGAAGTTTTAAAGGATCTGGTAGCTACATTGGGTTTAAGTGATAGTGTGTTGTTTCAATCTTTTTCTAAAAATCCTTTCCCTTACTACCGAAATGCATTATTTACTGCTTTAACCAGTAAATCGGAAGGCTTCCCTAACGTTCTTCTGGAAAGTTTGGCTACTGGAACTCCAGTAGTAGCCTACAATTGTGTGTCTGGCCCCAGCGAAATTATTAGGCACAGGGAAAATGGTCTTTTGGTAGAAGATCAAGATATTTCTGCTATGGTACAAGCCATGAATACCTTGTTGCAGGATGTCGAACTACGGGAATATTGCCGAAGTAATGCTACCGAAAGTGTACACCAATTCACTCCCACACGTATCGTCGAACAGTGGTTGTCTTTCTTGGGGCTACCTGCTAGGAATACGAACTAACATTTACTCCATTTTTTAAAAGGAAGCGTTTTCCCTTAAAAATAAGCTTAAGTACAGCATTAGGAAGCCTTAACAAGAGTCGTTGTTTCCAATTCAAATTATTGAAATCAATTTCACTTTTCAATTGACGGTAGGGCCCTTTGGCATGCTCCATCTTTAGAAGCTTGGCTTTGACATAGCGGTGAAAATCCAAATACTTTTTAAGCGCTTTATGATTGGGGTTTTGGACTTCATAAAATTGATAATCGGGGATGACCTTCCCTTTAAGATGACTTTGTGTGATCTGATTTTCACTCACAAAATTTAAAGTCACCAATGGCTCATTGAGAAGCGCTACTTGATGTTTTAGGTTTACCCGAATGTTAAAATCTACGTCTTCACTATAATTTATTTTTTCATCGAAATAACCTACGTCTTCAAAAAGGGACTTCTTTGCGCAAATACTGGACATACAATAATAATTGTAGCCTAAACTGGTTTCAAAAAAACGGGGGATGATGCCTTCTTGTGTGACCTCTAACTTTGGAAAAGGCAAAGTGGTTTTTTTTCCGTTGGAAAGTATAATTTCATACGTCGATGCAAACAGCGAAGCCGTGTCCCCAAACTTTTCAATAAGATGGTTCATCGCTTCCAAAAAGTTGGGTTTCCATAAGTCGTCGGCATCCAAAAAAGCAATGTAGGGTGCCGAAGCATTTCGAATGCCCGTATTCCTAGAAGCCGAAAGTCCTTTGTTTTTTTTATGTTGAATGACTCGAATACGTGGGTCTGTTACGCTTTTCACAACTTCCAAACTGGTATCGGTAGCGCAGTCATTAACCACCAGTATTTCAAAATCCTGAAAGGACTGTTCGGAAACACTCTTTAGTGTTGCTTCAATAAAGTTTTCCTTATTGTAGAGGGGTATGACTACCGAAAATCTAGGCATGGGATTTTTTTTCAAAGTAATAATGAAGTCGGTATAGATCGAATAACCGAAGGTTAGGGTTCGAAGAACACAATTGTCTTTCTATTTTCTTTTTGAAACGGCCTCCTAATTGATAGGCTCCATTCAGAATTTTTTTCTTTTTAAAGGATAAATAGGCTTTTTGAAGGGAGGTAAAATCCCTTTCCATCATACCTTTGTTCTCAAGATCGATTAAGGTGTCGATCGCCCGAAGCGACTTTTTCAAAAAATCCTCACTGTTTTCGAGTCCTAAATGAATTATGGGGTTATCAATGTGTGCTACAGAATAACCCAATCTTTTCAATTGATAGGAAAAAAACAAATCCAAGCCATAATGATTTCCGTGTAAGGTATTGCACTGTAGGAAAACTTCCTTCTGGATCAATAAATTTTGGGAAATAATATAAAAAGGGTTCTTTCTTCTTTCTGAAGGAAACTTAGCTTCGCGTTCTTTCCCATACACCCATCGTAGTCGTTTCGATTTTTCGGGAGCTTCCAAAACATAGGTTATTCCGCCGAAAATAACGGGATCATCATTTATTTCCACGGCTTTAAGATACGTAGCTATAAAATCGGAATTTTTGGGAAGAACGTCTGCATCCAAAAAAAGAAGCCAGTCGTATGAGGCGTCATTCGCAAGGAGGTTTCTGGTTGCTGTTCTTCCTTTGTTTTCTGAAAATTGCTTATAAACTACATTTTTCAGTTCCTGAATGTTCGTGTTTTCCTCCAAAAAATGGGAGGATCCATCTTCATAAACCCTAATTTCAAAAGCTGCTTTAATTTCTGAGAATTGTTTATGAACTTCAGAAACCAAAGCGACAATTTTATAATTATATGTTGGGATTAAAATGGAAATCATAAAAACCCGGAGGCGTTTAAAATAAGTTGTAAATTTATGGGAATTTAAATTAATGCGTTTTTAAAACACTAGAATTTATGAAATCACTTTTGGGCCTTTTAATGTTTTTAACTTGCTTGGCAAGTTCCACGCTCTTTTCGCAAGAGAAGCGGGTAGGGGCCAAACTTGAATGGTCCAAGGTATTTGAACCCAACGACTACGGAATTACAAGTACGATAGGGGAAAACCTTGGAGCTCAGGTAAATTTGGATTATTTGGATTTTCTGGGTTTGCCCAAAGCTTGGTATTACACTACGGGTTCAAGGGATATTATTGTTGGGATTTCCGATGGCTCCATAGATACCACCGACATAGAATTTAAAGGAAAATCGAAGATCATCCGGAAGACCTATTTGGCAAAAGGACACGGGCTTTCGGTTGCTGAAACCGCTGCTGGCCAAGGAAATAATGGTTATGGAATCCCAGGGGTGTGCTACGATTGTAGCGTGTATAATACCACTTATGGAAATGGAGCGCAATTAGAACAACTACAGGAATTGTCTGAGTTAGGAGCACGCGTCATTAATTGCAGTTGGGGTTCGCCAATTTCTTATGAAGCGGGTCAAAAAGCAGTAAATAAAATGTTTAAAAATGGAACCATTTTAGTGGCAGCAGGGCACAATGACTCTTATTCCAAAACACAAGGGGAAAAGTATTACTACCCGGCATCTTATGACAATGTGATATCTGTATCTTCGGCCATGCACCGGTACGAAAATTATAAGGATAACATTGTGGAGGGTAAAAATAAATTAGGGGAACTATTTTATTATGCGAATAACATTAAAGGTTATGTAGGCCGAAATGCGGGCTTCAAGGATAACGATACCACTCAAGTGCCCGTTATTTACCCACAAAGTGTAAGAAATTTGAATTCACGGGTGGATATCGTAGCGCCATCGGTAGGGATTTATCGATATTCTGAAAAAGTTTTACACAACAAGGATGAGGTAAGTGAAGGATCCCAAACTTCGGGGGTCGTTCCTCTCGTTACCGGTACGATTGGTTTGATGTTTTCTCTATACCCATGCCTACCTACGGATGAGGTAATTTCCATTTTAAAAATCACCGCTTGGAATATAGACCATATTGTTCCCAATAAACCTTACGAAGGAATGTATGGGGCAGGAATGCTTCAAACGGGTGATGCCGTGGAAATGGTGTATCAACTCTACAATGAAAATGAGACCGCCTACATTGACAACCAGAATTTTTCAAGATGGGATTTTAAGATTACTTCCCTCTCCAAGGAAATCATTATTCAGAATCAAAAGTTTACAGATAGTGCCAGTCTTCAGCTAAAGGCAAAAAATAAAATTTCCATTAAACCCAATACCGTATTGAGGCCTGGCGCAGAGGGAAAAATCTCTTTAACCATCGACCCTTCTCTTGTGAAAGAATGCGATTTGATCTTACGGGACCCCAGTATTTTAGAGGAATAAGTTAAACGGTTTTCTGAACCACTTCAAAGATTTGATTTTCATCACATTTCAAGGTCTTGGAAGGGTATTTCAGTATTAAGGCATAATCGTGCGTAGCCATTAAAATGGTATTTCCATTTTTATTGATTTCCTGCAATACATTCATTACTTCTACACTGGTTTGCGGGTCTAGGTTTCCAGTAGGCTCATCGGCAAGGATTAATTCGGGGTCATTCAATAAAGCACGTGCAATCGCAACCCGTTGCTGTTCCCCTCCAGACAGTTGATAAGGATACTTAAAGCTTTTGGTTTTCATGCCTACCTTATCCAAGACTTCATCAATTTTCGTGTCCATTTTGCTTTTATCCTTCCATCCTGTTGCATGCAGCACAAATTGTAGGTTGTCCTTCACTGTGCGGTCGTTCAATAATTTAAAATCCTGAAAAACCACACCCAGTTTTCTTCTTAAAAACGGAATGTCTTTTTCCTTAAGGGTTTTTAGGTCAAATCCCACAATACTTCCTTCTCCCTTCTGTAAAGGTAAATCCCCATACAGGGTTTTCATAAAACTACTTTTCCCACTTCCTGTTTTTCCAATTAAGTAGACAAACTCCCCTTTTTCAATCGTGACGGAAACATCACTTAAAATTAAACTTTCCCGTTGAAAAATGGAAGCATTGTTAATGGAGAGCACTGGTTGCGACATAAAATAGTTTTAGGGTATGGGTGTCAAAAATACAAAAGAGAAATTACTAATCTTGGGAGTTGATCAGTTTTTCTACCTGATTTTGTAAAGCACTAATTTCTTTTTGTTGCTGAAGGGTATACAAGGTAAGTTCTTCTACTTTTTCCAATAGGAGCAGATTCATTTCCTTTAGTGAAAGCCCCTCTTCTTGGAGCTGTTGTGCAGAAGGTATTTTGGGCAAATGATGGTGTTCCTTAATGAATTTTTCTACTTCTTGAAGACTGAGTAATTGATAGTCCCGATGTAATGTGGAAGCCCCTTCAAAATAGTGTTCAAATACATAGTCGGGTGCTACAGCTCCATCGAGGTCTACCAAAACCTCTTGGGTATGAATCTTTCCCTTCACGGTTAAAAGTTCGTCGGGCTGCGTCGTACCAATTCCAATCTTACCATTCTTTTCAGAAAGGTTTTTAAAAGCGGTTCTTTGTGCGGTACAAGATCCGAAAACAAGCAATAAGGTTATCAACGTTAATTTCTTCATAAGAATTCTAGGTTGTTTAAAATCTTCCTTTAAAAATACAGTAATTTTCGGAAGCAATTATTTAATTGAAAAAAAACATACGTATTTAACGGTTCTTCCGTTATGCTATTATAAGAAAACCCAATATTTAACGCCCAAAATCTTTCATGAAAATGTTGAAAAAACTTCTTACGGTATTTCTTTTTTTCATTTCCTTCGGAATTTCCCTTGCCCAGCAAACGGCTGTGTATACAAATAATTTGGTGAATTATAACAAAGCCATTGAGCTCTATAACAACAACCAGTTTTTGGCCTCTCAAGCCTTATTTGCGAAAATTAAGCAACAAACAGAGGATGAAACCCTTCAAGGCGACTGTGCCTATTATATTGCCAACTGTGCCGTAAGGCTTAATCAGCAGGATGCCGACGCCTTAATGGAAGCATTTGTTACAGAATACCCCACAAGCATCAAGCGCAACGACGCTTATATTAATGTAGCCAATTATTATTTTGAAAACGGGCAATATTCGTATGCCCGAAAATGGTATGATAAAGTAGACGAGTCGAGTTTAAGTCGTAACGAACGCGAAAAGTTTTATTTTAATAATGGGTATGCCTTTTTTGTGAATAAGCGCTATTCTGAAGCGGAAAAATATTTTAATAGGGTGAGCAATTCACAAAAGTATGGTTCACAGGCGAAATACTATTTGGGATATATCGCCTATGAAGGGGATGATTATGAAGAAGCTAACAAACAATTTGAAAATATTGAAAATGACGACCGTTATGCAGAAGGCTTAAGCTACTACAAAGCCGACATGAATTTTAAACTGGGGAATTTTCAGAAAGCCATCGATTTAGGGATGGAACAATACGACACCTCGAGTCCGCAGGAAAAAAGTGAGTTGTCCAAAATTATCGGGGAAAGTTATTTCAATCTAGAAAAATATGACGCTGCCATACCGTACTTAACACAATACAAAGGGCAACGGGGCAAGTGGAACAATACCGATTACTATCAGTTAGGGTATGCCTATTACAAGCAAGGAGATTATGAAAATGCCATTGGGGAATTCAATAAAATTATTGACGGGAACAATTCGGTTGCACAAAATGCCTATTATCATTTGGCAGAAAGTTATTTAAAACTTGACCAAAAGCAACAGGCTCTTAATGCTTTTAAAAATGCTTCAGAGATGGATTTCTCACCGCAAATCCAAGAAGATGCTTGGTTAAATTACGCCAAGCTTAGCTATGAAATTGGGAACAGTTACCAAAGTGTTCCGCAGGTATTGCTTTCCTTTTTGGAAAAATATCCTAAAAACCCCAATAATGAGGCCCTAAAAGATTTATTGATCGATTCCTGCATTACGTCCAAAAATTACCAAGCCGCTTTAGAGCTATTGGAGAACAACAAGTCTTTCGAAAATAAAAAAGCCTATCAAAAGGTCACCTTTTTTAGAGGACTTGAACTTTATAACGAGGGCAGTTATCCCGAGGCGGTTTCACTTTTTCAAAAATCCCTTAAAGAACCGTACGATCCATTATTTACCGCTCGTGCGACATATTGGAAAGCCGAAAGTGATTACCAAGCATCCAACTTTAACGAATCGCTCATTGGTTACAAACAGTTTTTACAATTGCCCAATGCCGCGCAAACACCAGAGTTTTTGCATAGCCGATACCATTTGGCCTATAATTATTTTAAGCTGAAAAACTATGCAGAAGCGATTTCCAATTTTGAACTGTTTTTGGAAACTTCCTCCAATGATGCTGCCCGAAGAAATGACACCTATGTAAGATTAGGGGATAGCCACTTTATGAGCAGTGCTTATTGGCCTGCTATGGAAAATTACAATAAGGCGATGGAAGGAGGTTCCCCCGATAAGGATTATGCCGCTTTTCAGAAAGCCATGAGTTACGGATTTGTGGATAGAGCTGAAAAGAAATTGGAAGCCCTCGAGAGTTTTAGTGCCAATTACCCAAATTCTTTTTACCGAGATGATGCATTATACGAACTGGGAAACGCTTACTTGGCCCAAGAAAACAATAGGGATGCCATGGTTTCTTATGAAAAATTGGTTACTGAAATCCCTGGAAGCAGTTATGTGCCTAAAGCTTTACTGAAGCAAGCATTGATTTTGGATAATACGGGGAAAAGTAATGAGGCTTTGGCCAAATTTAAAAAAGTGGCGAATACCTACCCTTCTTCTCCAGAGGCATTACAAGCAGTGGCTTCGGCCAAGATTATTTATATAGACCAAGGCAGGGTGAACGACTATGCTTCTTGGGTAAGCACCTTGGATTTTGTAGAAGTGGGGAACACCGAGTTGGATGATGCTTCTTACCAAGCAGCCGAACAACCTTATCTGGAAAATAAACCATCACAGGCCATTTCCCGTTTCGAGGCCTATTTAAAGGAGTTTCCAAATGGGAGCCACGCCCTTAAGGCACACTTTTACTTAGCACAATTGTATTTTGCAGACAATAAGGGGGGCAAGGCCATTCCACATTATCAATTTGTAGTTGATAAAGAACGTAGTGAGTTTTCGGAACAGGCGCTAGCCCGTATTTCTGAACTATACCTCACACAAAAGGAATATCAAAAAGCCTTGGACTATTTACAACGTTTGGAAAATGAAGCCGACTTTCCGCAAAATATCGTTTTTGCCCAAACCAACAGTATGAAGGCTCATTACGAACTGGAACACTATGGCCAGGCAGTCACTTATGCCGAGAAAGTTCTTGAAAATGAGAAAGTGGATAATGCCATCAAGAGTGATGCACAAATTATCATCGCTCGTTCAGCTATAGAAACAGGAGACGAGGAAAAGGCAAAGAGAGCCTATGCCGAAGTGGCTAAAATAGCTACTGGAAAACTGGCTGCAGAAGCTTTGTATTACGATGCCTATTTTAAGAACCAAGAGGCAGAATATGAGGCCTCTAACGCTTCTGTGCAAAAATTGGCAAAAGATTATTCTGGTTATAAATCATACGGTGCCAAAGGACTGGTACTTATGGCTAAGAATTTTTATGCCTTAGGGGATGCCTATCAAGCAACTTACATCCTGGAAAGTGTCATTGAAAACTTTAGCGATTATCCCGAAGTGGTGCAAGAAGCAAAAGCAGAATTGGCAGTAATTAAGGCAGAAGAATCAAAAACCAATTCTTCCGTAGAAACCGACGGAAATTAAGAATATTAATCCACCCAAATCTATTTATAAAGAGAATATGATTTTCAGAAAAAAATCCCTCATTTTAATTGTCATGATATCCGTTTCAGGAATCGTTTTTGCTCAAGAGGAAGACGATTTAGGTACCGAAGTGGTCAATATTGTGAAACCTTATACCCCAACTATTTCTGATGCTTTTAAAGTGAAGGAAACCCCAGTTTTGAATGATTCCACCACTACCCAGAAGAGAAAGGTTCAATACGAAATTTTCTCCGTTCCGGTGGCTTCTACCTTTACTCCTGCCAAAGGAAAAGCGACCACGGTTGAAAAGGCAAAACCCATAACCGTTTATGACAATTATGCTACTTTGGGCTTCGGTAACTATACCACTATTTTAGGGGAGCTCTTTAGTAGCTTCGAAATTTCCAGGACTGATAATGCGAGTGTCTTTTTTAGGCATAATTCTGCGCAAGGTGCTATTGAGGATGTGCTATTGGATACTAAATATTACGATACGGAACTCTCGGGAAGCTATAGTAGCAGACAGCGGGACCTTTCCTACAAATTGGATGCTGGAATAAACCATCAGGTTTTTAATTGGTATGGGCTGCCAAACGGTAGCTATTCGCAAGATTTATTAGCCATTATCGACCCAAAGCAAACTTATTTGGGAGTAAATATCGGCGGAAACATTTCTGTGGAAGAGTCTGTTTTTGAAGGTGCTTCTGCAAAGGTTTATTACTTAAGCGATGCTTTTTCTTCTTCCGAAGTGAATGCAATTTTACAACCTTCCTTTCGTTTTCCTTTAACCGATTTTGACCTAATCTTACAGGGAGAATTGGATTATTTAACAGGTAGTTTTGAACGTTCTTACCTAAGTCCTTTAGGAATAAACTATGGCTTTCTTAATGCGGGGGTAGCACCTTCCATTGTTTATAAGAATGAAGATTTAACCCTTTCTTTGGGGGCACAAGCGGTGGTAAGCTTGGATACTGAAAATAGTGAAACAGGTTTTTATATTTATCCAAACATAGATGCTTCTTACCGTTTGGTAGATGAAATTTTAATTGCTTATGCAGGGGTAGAAGGAGGACTGGACCAAAATACCTATCGGGAAATGAAAAATGAAAACCCCTTTGTTTCCCCAACCTTGTTTTTAGCTCCAACGAGTCAGTTGTATAACGGTTTTGTTGGGTTAAAGGGAAAATTAACCAATCAAATTGGATACAACGTTCGCGGAAGTTATGGAAAGGAAGAAAACAGGGCATTTTTTCAGAAAAATGTAGGCAACCTTACCAATGTCACTAGGGAAGGTTATGAATATGGTAATTCCTTCGCACTCGTGTATGATGATCTCAATACACTGAATATTTTTGGGGAATTGAAGGTTGAGGTGTCTGAAGCCTTTCAATTAGGGGCACAAGCAAACTTTTATAGTTATTCCTTAGATCAACAACCAGAAGCCTGGAATTTACCAATGCTGGAAGCAACAGTATTTTCAGATTTTACTATCACTGAAAAAATTTATGGAGGGGTTTCCCTATTTTTTGTAGGGGAACGAAAAGACATTGGATTTAATGGCATAGAGACTTTAGATTCTTTTTTCGATGCCAATGTAAATGTGGGGTATCACGTAAATGAACGATTGTCCATTTTTGCCAAGGGAAGTAATCTTTTAGGGAATAATTATGAACGTTGGTTGGATTTTCCGGTTCAAGGAATCCAAGGCTTACTGGGGGCTACCTATAAATTTGATTGGTAGAAGCAACCTTTTAAAAAACCGTGCATCTTATAGTTGGTTGAAAAAGAAAAGTTAAGTTTAGGGTTTAATTACAAAGCATCCCATAGTCGGGATGCTTTTTTTTATCTTTACCAAAATCCTAATCATGAAAACCTTCTTTAAAATAGGCACTTTAATTATCTCACTCACGCTATTTTTTTCTTGCGGAAACCCTCAGGAATCGGTCGATCTTATTGTGTTTAATGCAAAGGTATATACCGTAAACGAAGAATTTGATATTGTGGAAGCTTTTGCTGTGGCAGAAGGTAAAATTATAGGGGTGGGTACCTCCCAAGAAATACAATCCCAGTTCACTTCAGAATCAAAATTAGATGCACAGGGAAGGACTGTACTTCCGGGATTAATTGATGCCCATGCCCACTTATACAATTTAGGAATGGGGCTTCAGTATGTAGACTTGGTGGGAACCAAAAGTAAAGAAGCTGCACTTCAAAAACTGGTAGATTTTGAAAAAGGAAAAAATACGCCCTTTATTTTTGGAAGAGGTTGGGACCAAAACGATTGGTCTGTCAAGGAGTTTCCTTCCAAAAAGGAACTAGACTCTTTATTTCCAAATACTCCGGTAGCATTAAGTAGGGTAGATGGTCATGCCTTGTGGGTAAATAGTAAAGTTTTGGAATTGGCGGGGATTACTGCCGAGACCAAAGTGGCAGGTGGGGAAGTGGTTCTTGAAAACGGAAGTCCTTCAGGAATTTTAATTGATGCCCCTATGGCCTTAGCATGGGAAATCATGCCCGAACCTACTGTAGAAGTTTCGGCAAAAGCCCTAAAGGAAGCCGAAAAGAAATGTTTGGCCTTAGGTCTCACCACCATTAATGATGCAGGCTTGGATCGTACTATTATCGATTTAATCGATAGTCTTCAGCAGTCTGGAGAAATGAAATTGAAAGTGTATGCGATGGTGCGAAATTCGGAAGAAAACCTCGATTATTATTTCACCCAAGGGATTGTTAAAACAGATCGCTTGCATGTGCGCTCGGTAAAAGTGTATGCAGATGGGGCTTTAGGGTCCCGGGGGGCTGCTTTAAGGGCACCGTATTCTGATAAACCAGAACATTTTGGAGCCATGATTACCCCAGCGGAAGATTTGGAGGCACTTGCCAGTAGGATTGCTAAGGCTGGTTACCAAATGAATACCCATGCGATTGGTGATTCTGCAAATGTTGCAGTATTAAGGGCCTATGAAAAGGCTTTAAACGATAGGAAGGATTCCCGATGGAAAATAGAGCATGCTCAAATTGTAAGCTTAGAAGATTTTAACCGGTTTTCTAAAAATATCATTCCTTCGGTGCAACCTACCCATGCTACGAGCGATATGTACTGGGCAGAAGATCGATTAGGTGCTCAACGCATTAAAGGTGCGTATGCCTATAGAACCTTACTCGATGAAGCAGGAATCATTGTCCTAGGTACCGATTTTCCTGTGGAAAAGGTTAACCCTATGTATACTTTCTATGCAGCGGTGGCGCGAAAGGATTTGCAGCAATTTCCAGAAAATGGATATCGAATGGAAGAATCCCTAACCCGCGAAGAGACCCTAAAAGGAATGACTTTGTGGGCCGCCTATTCCAATTTTGAAGAAACCGAAAAAGGAAGCCTTGAGGTAGGGAAACAAGCCGATTTTGTTTTGCTGGACACTCCCATTATGACTTGTCCTGAAGAGGATATTCCCAATGCTAAAGTACTTGCAACCTATATTAACGGGGAATCGGTTTTTAATGTTTTTGATTAAAGCCCTCTTTTTTCATCAAGATCTTCTAGGCAAAGTGGGTCAAACACTGGAACCGAATTTCGGCCTTGTACAAAGTTCCGCACACTGGATTTGGTGACATTGGTAGCATCGTAATACATTAAGCATCCTTCAACCTTACAGTGCTTTAAGTTTTCGAGGTCTTCATGACTTTCATGAATATCATCATTCTGAATGTTCGTAAGGCCAAGAATATGCCCAAATTCATGTTCTACCGTGGTAGTTTCCAATAGGGGTAAGGTCACGGAATCCTCATTCGTTACTACTTTTATGGTACGCTCATAAATTACCATGGAGGTGTTTCGGTAAGCGGTTCCAAGAGTGACCCTGGTTTGCGTGTCATTTTGAGAGCTCCCATTGGAAAAGAATACATAAATGGCAATGTTATTTCCCTCGGTATATTGCGTTCGAACCCTGTCTTCAATTTCTTTTATCTCTTCAATCGTAAATGGGTCATTGGGTTGTTCTTCCACTACGGTTTCTACAAATACTACTCCTTGCGACTTGTTTACGAGGCCGTTTATAAAATCCTTAAAGTGATTAATGGTTTGTTGGGTGGGCTTGTAAAATTCACTGTAAACAAGTTCTACGGTCAATTTTTGGTAGGTACTATTGGAAAGGATATCTTCTGCCGAAGCTCCCAAGGGTTGCTTGTTCTCAGCTCTAGGATCTTCTACAGGTTGGTTATCGTCGTCTTTTTTACATGCTTGAAGCGCGATAGCTAAAAGAAAAAAAAAGGTTATATTTCGAAACATTATTTTCATAGCAAGAAATCTATTTTTCACAAACTTAACTCTTTATAATAATTTTTAAAAAATGAGAGCAGCATATTTAACGGTTTTTTTTCTGATTTGTTTTTCGGCTATGGGGCAAGTAGACCAATTTCAGAAAGATATTATCGAATATTTAAATAGCAATGGTACTCGGCTTCAGTACAATCAAGCCTACGAAGCTGTATTCCCGCTTTTGGCAAAAAACTTTAAGGATTTTGACATTCCGGAGAAAGAATGGCAGAAACTAAAAAAAGATAAAAAATCACAAGTTGACGAAGTGATTCGAATGCTTTCTTTTGCCTATCGGAAGCATTTTACCCAGCAGGAAATCAACCAAATGAAAAGTTTTTATTCCTCAGAGGCAGCTCAAAAAATGCTAGCGCATAAAACACTTTCAGAAGAAGAAAATAAAATAATCTCTCAATTTTTTGAAAGCGAGGTAGGAAAAAAAATAGTTTCCGTAGGTCCAAATCTTACTCAAGACATTGAGCAGATTTCGACAGAATGGAGCAAGGAACTCTTCAGTGCCAAAATGAGTGAACTCATTAAGGATGGGTATGTGTACTAAGGGTCAATTTTGCCAAATAGTCGAAATGCACACCTACCTCTAAAACCTCAAAAGTAAATCCGTTTTCTTCGGCAATTTCTTTAAATAAATGGGCATCTAAATAAAGCCATGGAAATTTTTGAGAAGTTTCGCCTTTGTAGGTCATGGTAAACTCAAGTTCTCCATAATAATGATTCCTGGGCACCCAAATTCCCCCTTCCTCGGTGGTATCGTACATGTATTGTAGATCGCTGGAGTCGATGAGGATCTGTCCCTTTTCGGCCAATAGTTTTTTTAATTGATTGAGATAAAAAGGAAGTTGCTGTAACGTGCCAAATATACCCGTGCCATTCATTAACAAGAGCAGGGTGTCATACTTTTCACCTTCCATTGCCATTATATCAAGTTGACGAACATTAGCGACACCCCGTTGTTGAGCGATTTCCACAGCACCTTCTGAAATATCGATGGCCCAAACTTTCTTACCTTCCTGTTGAAGCCACAAGGCATGACTCCCAGCGCCACAGCCAATATCTAAAATTTTTCCCCTACAATTTTTTAGGGCGGTTTGTTCAAGAAGGGGCATTTCTTCAAAACTTCTGAAAAGATACGGCAAAGGAAGTTCGTCTTCTTCCGAAATAGAGGTTTCGGTAAATAGCGTATCTGGATTGTTTCCGTAGAAATAATCCTTTAAGGCATTTCCAAGAATATCTTTCATTTGTGTATTTTTGGCCTATGGACGAACTATTGAAGCAGCTTCCGCAGCGCGCCAATGAGGTACACAAAGAAAGCAAAAAATTCTTTGCCAAATTGAAGAAAAAACCGCCAAAACACTTGGATAGGCTGATGGTGGAGCTGCATGAGGCCGAGTTTCAAAAAACCGATTGCCTCGATTGTGCGAATTGTTGCAAAACAACGGGCCCTTTATTTACCGATAAGGATGTGGAGCGTATCGCCAAACACTTTCGGATGAAGCCTCAACAATTCATTAAAACCTATTTACGGATCGATGAGGACAACGACTATGTTTTGCAAAGCGTTCCTTGTACTTTTTTGGGAGCCGATAATTATTGTAGTATCTACGATGTTCGTCCCAAGGCTTGTCGCGAATTTCCCCATACCGACCGAAAGAAGTTTCAGCAAATAGCAAATCTTACCATGAAAAATGTGGCCATTTGTCCCGCAGCATTCAACATTGTTGAAGAAATGAAGCGTCGGTTAAATTTCTAATCATAAAGTAAATACTTGCTGCGGATAGTGTTGAATTTTTCTAAGCCTGAACTCCAACTTTCCCTAATTTCTTCCGCTGTTTTTCCAGCTTCAATTTGTTTTTGAAGAGTAGCCGTCCCTGCATGCTTTGTAAAATTTTCAGTATTAAAAAAAGCACTTTTCTTCTCGTAATTTTGATAGGCCTCTACCATCCAAGTAAGCTCTACTTTAGTTAACCGGGAAGTATTTCTTAGATCGATCCCGTAACATTCCTTTCCGTTGAACTTCGGATTTTTGGAACCAAAATTTGGTTCAGGAGTGTAATGAAACGAATATTTTTCTTTAGGAAGATAAGGCGATCCCATAATTTGAAATTGCATCTCGGTACCACGACCTGCATTGAGATTGGTGCCTTCCAAAAGTCCTAAGCTAGGATATAGGTAAATTGCGATATCGTTGGGAAGGTTTGGGGAAGGTCGCACCGGAAGATGGTAGAAGGTTTGGTGTGTATACCCTTTTAAGGCAATCACAATCAATTCGCATTTCAGCCCTTCGGAAAGCCAATTTTCACCATTGATCATTTGTGCATATTCGCCAATGGTCATTCCATAGACCAACGGAACGGGGTGAAGTCCTAAAAAGCTCTTGTGTTCTGGTTCCATCATGGGGCCGTCTACAAAACGCCCATTGGGGTTGGGACGATCCAAAACCAACAATGGAATATTTGCTTCGGCACAAGCTTCCATCACGTAATGCAAAGTTGACAAATAGGTATAAAAACGAACTCCTACATCCTGTATGTCGAATACCATCACGTCAAGTCCTTCCATTTGTTGTGGGGTAGGTTTTCTATTCTTTCCGTGAAGTGAAAAAATGGGAAGTCCCGTTTTAGAATCCACCCCATCCTTTACATGCTCCCCAGCATCAGCTGTACCTCGGAAACCATGCTCTGGGGAAAATACCTTTGTTACCGTAATCGCTTCAGAAAGCAGGAAATCCACCAAATGCTGTTTGTTTACGTCTTCAGAAAAGACACTGGTGGGGTTTGCCACAATTCCAACCTTTTTTTCTTTCAGTAGTGGGAGGTATGCTTCGACATCATATATTCCAGGAAGTACCCTTGCGACAAGTTCCTGAGCTGTATTTTCGGTCTCGGGTGTTTCTTTTGGGTCGTTATTCTGACTTCCGCAAGAAAAACAAAACAGTAACGTTATAGGAAGACATTTTATTAATGTATTTTTGAAAAAAGTAAACGGCATATTAAGTGAATTTCGAGTTTTTTACGGCCCGACGCATCATTGCTTCGAAAGATCATAAAAGTAGTGTTTCGGCACCAATTATAAAAATTGCTATTACGGCTATTGCTATGGGGGTGGTAATTATGTTGGTTTCTATAGCTGTGACTCTTGGACTTCAACAAAAAATTCGTGAAAAGGTGTCTGCTTTTAACGGCGATATCATTATTTCGAAGTTCGATACCAATAACACCGACGAATCGGGAACGCCTATTTCTACCCAACAAACCTTCTATCCAGAGTTTTCTTCGGTAGCGGGAATTGCCCACATTCAAGTTACGGCTTCAAAAGGGGGTGTTATTAGAACTGAATCTGACTTTGAAGGAGTTGTTGTAAAAGGGGTAGGGGACGATTATAATTGGCAGTACTTTGAAGATTACCTGGTAGAAGGAAGAATCCCAGATTTTTCAGAAAACCTAAATGATGAAATTCTTGTTTCATCTTATTTGCTCAATCGCCTGCAATTGAAAATGAAAGACCGTATTAATGTGTTTTTCCTGCAAGAAGAAGGAGAGCGAAACATTCGCAGTCGGGGTTTTCAAATTGTAGGGGTTTACGATAGCGGTTTTCAGGAATTTGATGAACAATTTGTCTTTGCCGACATTCGACACATACAGCGATTAAATAAATGGGGGGAAGATGAAGTTGGTGCTTTTGAAGTGTTTGTGGAAGATTTTGATGAGATTCAAGAAATAGGTAATGAGGTTTATGAAGTAACACCCAGTTCGCTGGATGCATTAACCATAAGGGATAAATATTACGCCATGTTCGAATGGATTGATTTATTCGATTTCAATACCTACCTTATCATTGGGATCATGATTTTAATTTCTGGCATCAACATGATTACGGCATTATTGGTATTGATATTGGAACGTACCCAGATGATAGGAATTCTTAAGGCGTTGGGGAGTAACGATTGGAGCATTCGGAAAATCTTCCTTTACAATGCGGGGTACATCATCTGTGTGGGGTTATTCTTCGGAAATGTAATAGGGATCGGGTTGCTATTACTCCAAAAGTATGGGAAGTTCATCACTTTGGATCCCCAAACCTATTATGTGACGGAAGCTCCCGTATACTTAAATCTTGGACATATTGCAATGCTGAATATAGGGACGCTTTTATTGTGTTTGGTAATGTTGTTGGTACCTTCTTATTTGGTTTCCAAAATTTCTCCAGTGAAGGCCATCCGCTTCGAATAAATCCCTCGTCTTCTCTAGGCTAAGTCCCTATCGTTTTATACCTTTGCGCCGCTTTTAAGACAACTATGGAATACGCAAAAAACATCCTGGAAACTATTGGGAATACCCCGCTCGTAAAAATGAATGCCCTAACAGATGAGTTACCTTGTTTAGTGCTTGCCAAATATGAGACATTTAATCCGGGGAATTCGGTAAAAGACCGTATGGCTTTAAAAATGATTGAAGATGCCGAAGCCCAAGGTCACTTAAAAGCTGGAGGGACGATCATTGAAGGAACCAGTGGTAATACCGGAATGGGATTGGCATTGGCTGCGATTGTAAAGGGGTATAAGTGCATCTTTGTAATGGCCGATAAGCAATCGAAAGAAAAAATAGACATTTTAAAAGCCGTAGGGGCCGAAGTGGTGGTATGCCCAACCAATGTGGCTCCAGAAGACCCGCAATCGTATTATTCGGTTTCAAAAAGATTGTCTACGGAAATTCCGAATAGCTGGTATGTCAATCAATACGATAACCCCAGTAACACCAAAGCACATTACGAAAGTACCGGACCCGAAATCTGGAAACAAACTGAAGGGAAAATCACCCATTTTGTCGTAGGGGTTGGCACCGGGGGAACCATTAGCGGCGTTGGAAAATATTTAAAAGAGCAAAACCCAAATGTGAAGGTTTGGGGGGTAGACACCTATGGTAGCGTGTTTAAAAAATACCATGAAACGGGAATTTTTGATGAAAATGAAATTTATCCCTATGTAACCGAAGGAATTGGGGAAGACATTTTACCCGCCAACGTAGATTTCTCAATTATCGATGGATTTACCAAAGTAACCGATAAAGACGCTGCTGTTTATACACAGAGGCTTGCTAAAGAAGAAGGAATGTTTTTGGGAAATTCTGCTGGGGCAGCCATTAAAGGAGTGCTTCAGTTAAAAGAACATTTTAAGGAAGACGATGTGGTGGTGGTCCTTTTTCACGATCATGGAAGCCGTTATGTTGGGAAAATGTTCAATAATGAATGGATGCGTGAAAAAGGCTACATTCAATAGGGATTTTTTTGTTAAAAGTATTTTAATCCCCTTAAAGACTTTTTAATTCCTGAAAGAATTTCTTACATTTAAATATTCTAATCAGAATTTTCGACTCCCCAATATTTTTTAAATCAGCATGAAAGAAGATTTTCTGCATTATTTGTGGAAATTCCAGAAATTTTCTACAGGTAATTTACATACAGTAGAAGGAGAACCCCTGCGCATATTAGACACTGGCGTACACAATTTTAATGAGGGGCCAGACTTTCAAATGGCTCAAGTGGAAATTGATAACCAAAAATGGGCGGGAAATGTAGAGATACACATCAATTCATCCGATTGGTTCGCTCATGGTCATGAAAAAGATACAAATTATGACAATGTTATACTACACGTGGTTTGGGAGCACGATGCCAAAGTTCCCAGAAAGGATGCTTCTTTTATTCCTACGATTGAACTTAAGGATAAAATATGTTTGGATACCATTCAGAGGTATTACCAATTAATTAGTTCTGAAAAAAAATTCATTCCCAGTGAAGCCCAATTTGCTGAAATTCCCAACGATATCTTTGAAAATTGGTTACACCAAATGTTCTTGGAACGACTGGAATTGAAAGCAGATTCGGTATTTGAAGAATTGAAGCATACAAGCAATAATTGGGAAGCCGTACTATTTAGGATGCTATGTAAAAACTTTGGGTTGAAACTAAATGGACCTTCCTTTTTAAGCATTGCTAAATCTTTTGATTATTCCATTGTTAGGAAATGCGGTGATAATACCCTGAAATTAGAAGCCATTCTTTATGGGCAAGCAGGTTTTTTAGATCAGGATATTTCCAGTCAGTATTACGAGTTGCTCCAAGATAGTTATGCATACGCCAAAATTATGTACGGTATAAGCAATGAAGGGGTGTTGCCTTCAAAATTCTTTCGGTTAAGACCTCCAAACTTTCCCACATTACGCTTGTCCCAGTTTGCTGTGTTATGGACCCATAAAAAGTTTCTTTTTTCAAAATTGATGGACGCCAAGACGAAAGAGGATTATTACGATATTTTTGAGGTTGCTGCTTCAGAATATTGGGATATCCATTATAACTTTGGGGTCGAATCGAACAAAAGAAAAAAATCCCTTACCAAAAACTTTATGGATCTATTGATCATTAATACGGTTATCCCCTTAAAATTCACTTACATGAAATATATGGGTGAAGTGGTGCTAGACGAGTTAACCCAATTGGCACTTTCCATAAAGGCTGAAAAAAATACCATTATTTCCAAGTTCAAGGAGCTTAGGGATTTCGACGATACGGCATGGCATAGTCAAGCCTTGCTTCATTTAAAATCGAATTACTGTACTCCTTTTAAGTGCCTTCAGTGTGAAATAGGCAACTACATTTTAAAACAGTAACTTCATTATTATTTTAAAAAGCACTAATTTGCACCTATGATGCAAATGGTTTATAATATTCGGCATTATTTCGAAAAGCATGGCTTTTATGTCAGTTCCCGATTGGCTGATAGACTTGGGATGCGAGCCAGAACAGTGCGTTTGTCCTTTATTTATGTCACTTTTGCCACCTTTGGAGCCGGTTTCGCATTGTACCTCTTTTTAGCCTTTTGGCTCAAAATAAAAGATTTAATATACACCAAGAGAACTTCGGTGTTCGATTTATGACGAAGCTGATCAATAACAAAATATTTGGGGCAGTACTCCTACTATTGTTTATTTTCTTGGTAGGTATTCTAGGATTTAGGTTTCTTTATTCTTACAGTTGGATCGATGCGGTTTACATGACAGTGATTACCATTACTACAGTGGGATTCGGAGAGCTCCATCCCATGTCGGGTTCCGAGAAAATCTTTACTTCCTTGTTAATTCTTTCTAGTATATTTATTGTAGCCTATGCTATTAAAACCATTACAGAATATATTTTAAGTAAAAGTAATATTGGAAACATAAGACATAAAAAAGTGCAAGAGAAAATCAATAAACTGCAAGGACATGTTATTGTTTGTGGCTTCGGAAGAAACGGAAAGCAGGCAGTGCATAAATTGGAAGCCTATAATAAGGATTATGTGGTAGTAGAATTGGACGATGATATTGTAGAGCGATTTTACGATGAAGACCATCTTTTTGTGCAAGGGAATGCCAATGAAGATGAAACCCTTATAAAAGCCGGAATTGAACGTGCCTCCACCTTAATTTGTGCCTTGCCTAGCGATGCCGATAACCTTTTTGTGGTGCTTTCGGCAAGGCAAATCAATAAAAACCTGAAAATCATAAGCCGTGCGGCAGAAGAAACTTCTTACCAGAAGTTGAAATTGGCAGGGGCCGATAATGTGATCATGCCAGATAAAATAGGGGGAGACCACATGGCTTCCCTTGTAGTGGTGCCCGATTTGGTGGAATTCCTAGATAATCTTTCCGTGTCTGGTGAGCAGGATAGTATGAATGTAGAGCAGATTCCTTTCGAAAAAATATGCCCTAGTGGGAAGGAACAGGCTATCTACGATTTGGACTTGAGAAAAAAAACAGGTTGTTCCATTATTGGTTATAAAACACCCGAAGGAGAATACATCGTAAACCCTGAACCAAACACGCTTCTCAAGAAAGATTCCAAACTTATTGTTATTGGGCGCCCCAATCAAATAGATCAATTAAAAGAGACCTATCACGTATAGCATAAAGGCAACAATTAATTAACAAAAATTTGAAAAAGCTATTTTTTTTAGGATATTGCTGCTTTTAAAGGAAAAATTAACTAAAAACCAACTATGAAGAAATATCTCCTATCCCTTATAGCCATATGTGTCACTTTTATATCCATGGCTCAGGAAGAAACCATAAGTACTTCAGAAAAAATTGATGCTACCTTCCGCGATTATACAGGGTGGTTTGTCGATGCCATATTTTATGAAATTCCTTTTTCTGATGAATTTCAGATTCCTTGGGTATTGATTGTCTTGGTAGGAGGTGCGCTATATTTTACTATATATTTTAAACTTATTAATGTCACCGGATTTTGGACGGCTATTAAAGTGGTTCGAGGAAAATACGAGGACATTGAAAAACACGGCGTTGATACACTTTACGGTGATCCTACCCCTAATGAGGGTGTTGACCTTCCAGAAACCATTCGTGATGAAAGCGCAGATGGTGAAGTATCTCACTTTCAAGCCTTAACCGCAGCGCTTTCTGCAACGGTGGGTCTTGGAAACATTGCCGGGGTAGCGGTGGCACTTTCTATTGGAGGTCCCGGAGCTACTTTCTGGATGATTCTTGCAGGAATTTTAGGAATGGCTTCCAAATTTGCGGAATGTACCCTTGGGGTGAAGTATCGTGATGTAGGGGAAGATGGAACGGTTTATGGGGGGCCTATGTACTACCTTACCAAAGGTCTTGGTGAGAAAGGTGCAAAAGGCTTAGGAAAAGTACTCGCGGTATTGTTTGCCATCTTTGTCATTGGCGGATCTTTTGGTGGTGGAAATATGTTCCAGGCCAATCAGGCTGCTGCTCAGTTTGTAAAACTTTTTGAAATTACCAATGATAATGGCGGAATGTACTTCGGGATTGTCATGGCTGTATTGGTGGCCGTGGTCATTATTGGAGGAATTAAGCGTATCGCTTCCGTGACCGAAAAAATTGTTCCTTTTATGGCAGGTATTTATGTCTTGGGAGCTATCATTATTCTCGTAGCCAATTACCATCACATTGGGGATGCCTTCGGATTGATTTTTGAAGGAGCTTTCTCTGGTCTTGGAATTGCCGGTGGTTTGGTGGGTGTCATGATTCAGGGGATCCGACGAGGGGCCTTCTCCAATGAAGCTGGGGTAGGTTCGGCTGCCATTGCCCACTCGGCGGTACGTACCAAGTACCCCGCAAGTGAAGGAATTGTTGCCTTGTTAGAACCTTTTGTAGATACCGTGGTTATTTGTACCATGACCGCTCTCGTAATTATTATTACTAATTTTGAAGGTGGATTTATGACTTACGGTACCGAGATTACCGAAGGGGTAGAAATGACCGCAACGGCTTTTGATAGTGTCATCCCGCACTTCTCTATTGTATTAACCGTGGCCGTAATCTTATTTGCATTCTCAACCATGATTTCTTGGTCTTATTACGGGATGCAAGGATGGAAATTTTTATTCGGAAGAGGAAAAATGACCGACATGGTCTATAAAATCCTATTCTTAATTTTTGTTGTGGTAGGAGCATCCATTAGCTTAGGGGCAGTCATCGACTTCTCTGATGCCATGATTTTTGCCATGGTAGTTCCAAATATCATTGGAGTGCTATTGCTAACACCGGTCGTTAGAAAAGAATTGAAGAAATACATGAATGCGATCCGTAAAAAAGGAGAAGCCCTGGAAGAAGGTGCAGAAGATTTGACCAAGCATATGTAATAAAAAAACAAATATACTTTTTAAAACTCCCCTTCATTTAAAGGGGAGTTTTATGTTTAAAAAGAACCGTTATTTAAGCAAATTTGGTTTCAACCAATCGGAACAGCGAGGCATCATTGTGCTGTTGTTCCTCATTTTAGCCTTTTCAACTTTCAATAAATTTTACAGCTTTCAAAAAGCGTCTTCTTTTGATAGTTCTTCGGAAGAAATCGTGACCCTGCAACAGCAAATCGATTCTTTGGAAAAGGTTGCCTTGGAAAAACGAAAGCCAAAACTGTATCCTTTCAACCCAAATTTTATTACCGATTACAAATCGTATGTACTCGGAATGAAACCGGAAGAGTTTGATAGGCTGAAAGCCTTTAGGGAGAAAAACCAATGGATTAATTCCGTTACGGATTTCCAGCAAGTGACTCAGGTAAGCGATCAATGGCTGGACTCCATTAGTCCGTATTTTAAATTTCCCGACTGGGTAACCCGTCCCAAACCCAAAAGAAATACTTCCAATTTTGATAAGGAGAAAACTTTTTCAGAAAAGCAAGACCTAAATCTAGCTACGGAGGAAGAACTTCAAACAGTATACGGAGTGGGAACAGTGCTTTCTTCCCGGATTTTGGAGTACCGTACAAAACTGGGTGGATTTACCGATGAGGTGCAATTGTATGCTGTTTACGGATTGTCCCCCTCAACCATTAATAATATTTTAAAGCAATTTGCCGTAAAAACCCCAAAAGAGCTATCAAAAATGAATATCAATACCGCATCTGCTTCAGATATTGCTACCCTACCAGGTATTTCGTTTCCTTTGGCAAAGGAAATATGGGAATTTGTAATGCTTAGGGAAGGAATTTCCTCTTTTGAGGAACTAAGACAAATTGAAAATCTATCGGCTAAGAAATTACAGTTAATTCAGTTATATTTGTTCGCAGAATAAAAATTGGACTTTTACAAAATTCTTATCTTTAAGTCTTAAAAATTGCTGAATGAATCAATATTTTACAGAAGAACACGATTTTTTTAGAAAATCCTTTCGCGATTTTCTTCAGAAAGAAGTAGTACCCCATATCGAAAAGTGGGAAAAAACCGGAACCATCGAACGCTTTATCTGGGAAAAGATGGGAGAGATGGGCTATTTTGGGATTTCCTACCCCGAAAAGTATGGTGGGCTCGATTTGGATATTTTTTACATGATCATCTTTTTGGAAGAAATGCAACGCATTAATAGCGGTGGTTTTGCCGCAGCAATGTGGGCCCATGCCTATTTGGCGATGACGCACCTTAACAAAGAGGGCAATCACGACCAGAAAGAAAAGTACCTTACGCCAAGTATTACTGGAGAAAAAATAGGGTGCCTTTGTATCACCGAACCTTTTGGAGGGAGTGATGTAGGAGGTATGCGATCTACAGCCGTAAAGGAAGGCGACCATTACGTTATCAATGGCTCCAAAACCTTTATCACCAATGGAGTGTATAGTGATTATTTGATTGTGGCTGCTAAAACCGCTCCCGAGCTAGGCAACAAAGGGATTAGCATTTTTGTTATGGATAGGGAAGCCGAAGGAATTTCAGCGACCAAATTGGATAAGTTGGGCTGGCGTGCCAGTGATACTGGTGAAATTGCTTTTGATAATGTAAAAATTCCTGCCGAAAACTTGATGGGTGAGGAAAATGAAGGCTTTGGTTATATCATGCAGCATTTTGCCTTAGAACGACTCATTATGGGGGTGAATGCCCATGCCCGAGCCGAATGGGCCTTGGAATATACCATTCAATACATGAAAGAAAGAATGGCTTTTGGGCAGCCAATTTCGAAGTTTCAAGCCCTTCGACACAAAGTGGCACAGTTAAGTGCCGAGACAGAAGTATGTAAAACCTTCAATTACCAAGTGGCCGCTATGCTTGGGGAAGACCAATATGCGGTAAAGGAAGCTACCATGTCGAAATTGGTTTCGACCAAGATAGCCGATGAGGTAGCGTATGAATGCCTTCAGTTGTTGGGAGGGTATGGATATATGGAAGAATACCCCATGGCGCGATTGTTGCGAGACAGTAGGTTAGGGCCCATAGGCGGTGGTACTTCAGAGATTTTAAGGGAGATCATTGCCAAAATGGTTATCGACGGAAAAGAATACAAACCTGCTACCTAATGAAATCTAGTTTTGGAAAAATACTTTTGGGTGCTTTCTTGGGGCTTTTAGGGCTTCAGGTTACTGCGCAAACGGAATTGAAAAATAAAGTATCCGACTTTCTCACTTTTATGCCGATTGAAAGTGCCAGTGTGTACGTGCAAAATACGACCATTGGAACCGTTACGAATATCGATGGGAAATTTGTACTCACGGTACCTCGGGAGTACGAAAATGATACATTGGTGATATCTTCCATAGGGTACAAAAGCTACAAAACCCCTGTGAGTGAGTTCGACAATTCCATGGAAGTATTTTTGGAAGAAGATGTAGCGTCCTTGGATGAGGTTTTGGTCGTGGCAGAAACACGTCCCAAAACAGGAAACGAAATTGTACTAAGGGCTATTGAAAGGCTGTCCCGAAACATGCCGGATAGCTCTTACATCCAGAAAGGATTTTTACGCCATAAAGAGCGTAATAAAAAGGAGTACAAGTGGCTTATTGAAAGTGCGCTTACCCTCTACGATTCTACCTATGCTTCCGAAGCCAAGAAAAACCTCAAGATCAATGTGGATGAAACCCGAAAGAGTTACGACTTAAGGGATGTGGATAGCCTTTTTGCATATGCTTCCTATTTAAAATACCATGACAATCGGGAAAACCTTCGTTCCAACAATCTTCGAAGGGATACCATAGAAACGGCTTCCTTGATCAAGGCAATTAAATGGAATGACAGTAGGTTGAACGGACTCGACAACCTTTTTAATGGAAAATTGAATTTGGTGCGAAATGTATCTGAAACGGGAGCGCTCTTCGGAAAGAACATTTTGGACAAACATCATTTCCATTTGGATACGGTGCTGGTGGACAACGGAAGAAAACTGTACAAGATCAATATCTCCAAAGGAAAGGATTATGTGGGGCTAAACACGAAAAATATTTATAACGAAGGATTTGAGGCCAAGGGGTGGATTTATATTTATTGGGATAATTTTGCCATCAAGCGTGTGGAATACGAATTGATCGCTGCTTCCGAAGCACAGCGCAGACGCAGTAAGAGTTTGTTCGATACATTGGTAAACCATAAATTGGTGTTAAACTACAAAGAGTACCAAGATAAAATGTACCCTAGCTATATTTATTACGAATCCCCAAAATTGGTGAATATTGGCGACCGCTCTTCCGATGCCGAAAAAAACAAAGGAAACAAAGACGAGCAGTTTTATTATACCATACAAGAGATTCTCTTTACGGAAATCATTCACGATCGGGAAGCACTTTCCGAAGCCAAAAACCAGGAATGGTCTCAGGATATTTTCTCCCCAAGACCTTACAATGAAGAATTCTGGGAAAATTACAACGTGCTTTTGGAAAGCGAGGAAGAGGAAAAATTGATTCAGGACCTAAGTAAACGGGCTACTTTATACAAGCAGTAAGTACTTTGAGTAAAAAAATAGTGGGTCAAGTATTTAAAAAATTAAAATTCTATTTATATTTGCAGCCGCTAAACGAAAGGAGGTGATGACACTATGTTAATAATACCAGTAAAAGACGGAGAAAATATCGATAGAGCGCTAAAGCGTTTTAAGCGAAAGTTCGACAAAACCGGAACCATGCGCCAGCTAAGAGACAGGCAACAATTTACGAAGCCTTCTGTGAAGCGTAGAAAGCAAATTCAAAAAGCGCAATACATTCAGCATCTTAGAGATCAGGAAGAAATTTAAACGATTCCTTTCATGTTAATAATGAAAATCCGCTGCAACCCTCAAATGGTTCAGCGGATTTTTGCTTTGGGCACTTCCCGTTTTCCAAATATGTTGTAAGTTTATAAGGCATCCCAAACCTATGGCAACATTTTCAGAATTTACAGATTACCTGCACTTAGAGAAAAAGTATTCTCCACACACCGTAACGGCTTATCAAAAAGATTTGGAAAGTTTTTGGAAGTTTGCTTCGGAAAATTACGAATACACTTCCCTAGAGAAGGTGCACTACAGTGTAATTCGAAGCTGGATTGTAAGTTTGGTAGATGCGGGGATTTCCAACCGAAGCATTAACCGAAAAATCTCCTCCTTAAAAACCTACTATAAATTTTTGCTGAAAATTGAACGGATTACGGAAAATCCGTTGGCAAAACATAAGTCGTTAAAAGTATCTAAAAAAATACAGGTGCCCTTTTCTGAAAAAGAAGTGAATAAGGTCATTGAATTGCTTTCTGAAGCGGAAGGGTTTGAGGGGCTAAGAAACAAACTCATTGTTGAGCTTTTTTATGCTACGGGAATGCGCCGTGCCGAATTGGTAAACCTTCAATTAACCAATATCTCCTTCGGTCATAAAACCATAAAGGTGTTAGGGAAAAGGAATAAGGAGCGTATCATTCCTTTGCTGCCTTCCACCCTGCAAACGCTCAAACAATATTTGGAAGTACGAAACCAATTGGAAATCATACAGGATGCAACCTATCTATTGCTCTCTAAAAAGGGCGTTAAAATATATGAAACGCTTGTTTACAGAATTATTAATTCTTACTTTAGTATTGCATCAGAAAAGGTCAAAAAGAGTCCACATATCTTGCGACATTCTTTTGCAACGCACCTTTTAAATGAAGGAGCCGATTTAAATGCGGTTAAAGAGCTATTAGGCCATGCAAGCTTGGCATCTACCCAAGTGTACACCCACAATAGTGTGGCCCAATTAAAGCAAGTGTATCAAAACACACATCCGCGTACGATAAACAGAGACTAACAATTAAAATTTTGAGCGTATGAAAGTGAACGTCCAAACACCCAATTTTTCAGCCGATGTAAAGTTGATCGACTTTATCGAAAAAAAACTCTCGAAGCTGGAACAGTTTTATGACAAAATTATTTATGCCGATGTTTTTTTGAAAGTGCAAAAAACAAGTGACAAAGAAAATAAAATAGTAGAAGTGTTGTTGAGTATTCCTGGGGATGATCTCATGGTAAAGAAGGAAGCCAAGACCTTTGAAGAGGGTACAGACGACTGTGTGCAGACTTTAGAACGACAGCTTAAAAAAAGAAAGCAAAAACAAAGAGCTTATATGTGATGAATTTTTTTTCAAAAAGATTTTTTTGAAACAAATATTTATATACATTTGCAGTCCGTTAGAAATAGCGGACTTTTTTATGCTGAATAGTTGGTGTAGAAAAGGGCCAAAAGGCCGATGTAGCTCAGCTGGCTAGAGCACGTGATTTGTAATCTCGGGGTCGGGGGTTCGAGTCCCTTCATCGGCTCTTAAAAGTTCTTAAAATTATTGCAATAATTGCATTGGGGAGATACTCAAGCGGCCAACGAGGACAGACTGTAAATCTGTTGGTTTTTACCTTCGCAGGTTCGAATCCTGCTCTCCCCACTAAAGCAAAGAAATTTCTTTGTAAAATATTTTTTGAATATTTTGAAACCAAAGAAAATATAATTAACTTTGCACGCATTTTTTAGGGATTTGCCTAAGGAATTTTGAAATTTTGTGTACCAATTTCTGAAAGTATCAGAATAAATAAGCGGGAGTAGCTCAGTTGGTAGAGCGTCAGCCTTCCAAGCTGAATGTCGCCGGTTCGAACCCGGTCTCCCGCTCAACAAAAATCTTCAAGATGAGGTGCTGGTTCCTTACTTGGAGTTTTTCGTGTTACTGGTAAGTGACAGCTCTCTAAACTGCAACCAGATAAGCCGGTGTAGCTCAGGGGTAGAGCGTTTCCTTGGTAAGGAAGAGGTCATGGGTTCAATTCCCATCATTGGCTCAATATATTGTACAAAATTTGAACACTAATATATAACTAAGATTAAATTAATACAAAATGGCAAAAGAAACTTTCGACCGGTCTAAACCACACTTGAACGTGGGTACTATCGGTCACGTTGACCACGGAAAAACTACTTTGACAGCTGCTATTACAAAAGTATTGGCAGACGCTGGTTATTCAGAGGCAAGATCTTTCGACCAAATCGATAACGCTCCTGAAGAAAAAGAAAGAGGTATTACAATTAACTCTTCACACGTAGAATATCAAACTCAAAATCGTCACTACGCACACGTTGACTGTCCAGGTCACGCGGATTACGTTAAGAACATGGTAACAGGTGCTGCGCAAATGGACGGTGCAATCCTTGTGGTTGCTGCAACCGATGGTCCTATGCCACAAACACGTGAGCACATCCTATTAGGTCGTCAAGTAGGTATTCCTCGTATCGTTGTTTTCATGAACAAAGTGGATATGGTGGATGACCCAGAATTGTTAGAGCTAGTTGAGATGGAAATCCGTGACCTATTGAGCTTCTATGAGTACGATGGTGATAATGGTCCTGTAATTGCAGGTTCTGCACTTGGTGCTTTAAATGGTGAGCAAAAATGGGTGGATACAGTTCTTGAATTGATGGAAGCTGTTGATAACTGGATTGAAGAGCCAACTCGTGAAGTGGATAAGCCTTTCTTGATGCCAATCGAAGATGTATTCTCTATTACAGGTCGTGGAACCGTTGCAACGGGTCGTATCGAAACTGGTGTAGCTAATACAGGAGACCCTGTTGATATTATTGGTATGGGAGCTGAAAAATTGACTTCTACTATTACTGGGGTTGAGATGTTCCGTAAAATTCTTGACAGAGGTGAAGCTGGAGATAACGTAGGTATCCTATTGAGAGGTATCGAGAAAACCGATATCAAAAGAGGGATGGTTATTGTAAAACCAGGTTCTGTAACTCCTCACGCTAAATTCAAAGCTGAGGTGTATATCCTTAAGAAAGAAGAAGGTGGTCGTCACACTCCATTCCATAATAACTACCGTCCTCAGTTCTACGTTCGTACAACAGACGTAACAGGAAACATCAACCTTCCTGATGGAGTTGAGATGGTAATGCCAGGAGATAACTTGACCATTACTGTAGACTTGATCCAGCCTATCGCAATGAATGTGGGACTACGTTTTGCTATCCGTGAAGGTGGTAGAACCGTAGGTGCTGGTCAGGTAACTGAAATTTTAGACTAATACAGTTTTAAAATAAAAAGTCTTAAGGTGTCCGCCAACAGCGGATGCCTTGACTTTTCTTACGGGTTTAGCTCAGTTGGTAGAGCACTGGTCTCCAAAACCAGGTGTCGGGAGTTCGAGCCTCTCAACCCGTGCTCTTGTAAACGAAGCTCCAAAGGCTAAGATTAAAATATTGAAACGATGGTTAACTATATTAAAGAATCCTATAACGAACTAAAAAATCATGTGACTTGGCCCACTTGGTCCGAAGCACAAAAGTTAACAGTGGTAGTAGCTGTTTTTTCAGTTGTTTTGGCATTGGCTATTTGGGGAGTTGATACTGTTTTCAGTAAAGCAGTTGGTCAATATTTTCAATGGATTAAATCCTAAGTAAAGTAAGGAATGACTGAAACAAAAAATACAAAAAAGTGGTATGTAGTTCGTTCGGTGAGTGGACAAGAGAATAAGATCAAGTCTTATATCGAGTCTGAAATTACCCGACTTAATCTTGAAGATTACATCGAGCAAGTGTTGGTCCCCACCGAAAAAGTAATCCAGATCCGTAATGGTAAGAAGGTAAACAAAGAAAGAGTTTACTTTCCGGGATATATTATGGTGCAGGCAAGCTTGGCAGGAGAGATACCACATATTATACGTTCTATTAATGGAGTGATTGGGTTTTTAGGAGAGACCAAAGGGGGAGACCCCGTGCCGCTCCGTCAATCGGAAGTAAATAGAATGCTAGGTAAGGTAGATGAGTTGTCCGTTCAAGATGATAATATCAATATCCCTTACGTAATTGGAGAGACCGTAAAAGTAATTGACGGGCCTTTTAATGGCTTCAATGGAACGGTTGAAAAGATTAATGAAGAAAAGCGTAAGCTTGAGGTAATGGTAAAAATCTTCGGAAGAAAGACACCATTGGAATTAAGCTATATGCAAGTTGAGAAAATTTAAGTGTTACACTATATAAATAGGTTTTTTCTTAAGCTTCCACAAGAGAAAAATCCGGTATTAAATTTTTAAAAATGGCAAAAGAAGTAGGTAAAGTTGTAAAATTACAAGTTCGTGGAGGAGCGGCAAACCCGTCTCCACCAGTTGGACCCGCTTTAGGTGCTGCAGGTGTTAATATCATGGAGTTCTGTAAGCAGTTTAATGCTAGAACACAGGACAAGCAGGGAAAAGTACTGCCAGTAGTAATTACGGTATATAAGGACAAGTCTTTTGACTTTGCTGTAAAAACCCCACCCGCTGCTGTGCAAATCCTTGAAGCTGCAAAAGTAAAAAAAGGTTCTGGAGAACCCCATGTTAAAAAAGTAGCAACCATTTCTTGGGATCAAGTTAAAGCTATCGCTGAAGACAAGATGCCAGACCTAAATGCATTTACCGTCGAGTCTGCTATGAAAATGGTAGCCGGTACTGCACGATCAATGGGAGTGAAAATTAAAGGTGCTGCACCTTTTTAATCAAGAAAAAGAATCTATAAAATGGCAAGATTAACTAAAAAGCAAAAAGAAGCTAACGCAAAGATTGAGCCCAATAAGGCTTACACTGTAGCAGAAGCTTCCGCTTTAGTAAAAGAAGTCACCAATGCAAATTTTGATGCAACTGTAGACCTTGCTGTACGTCTTAATGTTGATCCACGTAAAGCAAACCAAATGGTGCGTGGTGTGGTAACCTTACCGCACGGTACGGGAAAAGACGTAAAGGTATTGGCTTTAGTAACTCCAGATAAGGAAGCTGAAGCTAATGAGGCAGGAGCAGACTATGTTGGTTTAGACGAATACCTCGATAAAATTAAAGGAGGTTGGACCGATGTTGACGTGATTGTAACCATGCCAAGTGTAATGGGTAAATTAGGACCCTTAGGAAGAATCCTAGGACCTCGAGGCTTAATGCCAAACCCTAAGACAGGTACGGTAACAATGGACGTTGCTAAAGCAGTTTCTGATGTGAAATCTGGTAAAATCGACTTTAAAGTTGATAAAACCGGGATCATTCACGCAGCAATTGGAAAAGCATCTTTCGATGCCGATAAAATTGCAGGAAACGCAAGAGAATTATTAACAACCCTAGTAAAACTTAAGCCTCAGGCTGCAAAAGGAGTATATATCAAAAGTATTTTCATGTCTAGTACCATGAGCCCAAGTATTGAGATTGATTCCAAAAGATTTACTGAGCAGTAAAATTGTAAAATATGACTAGAGAAGAGAAATCATTAGTAATTGAACAGTTGACTGCACAGCTTGCTGATAATGCCAATATTTATTTGGCAGATATATCAGGATTGGATGCAGCTTCAACTTCAAACTTACGTCGCGCTTGTTTTAAGGCGGGTGTAAAGTTGAACGTAGTGAAAAATACGTTGTTGGCTAAAGCGATGGAAAGCTCTGAAAAAGACTTCGGCGAATTAGCCGATATTCTTAAAGGAAATACGTCCTTGATGGTTTCTGAAACTGGAAACGCTCCAGCGAAAGTAATCAAGGAATTCAGAAAAAAATCTGAAAAACCAATCCTTAAAGGAGCCTTCATTGAAGAAGCAATTTATGTAGGTGATAACCAATTAGATGCTCTTGTAGATATTAAATCTAAAGAGGAACTTGTTGGAGATATCATTGGATTGCTTCAATCTCCTGCGAAAAATGTGGTTTCTGCCCTTAAGAGCAGTGGCGGCAAATTGGCAGGAATTGTTAAAACACTTTCTGAAAGAGAGGGTTAAAATTATTGCACTAATTAAATTATATAAATTAAAAATTACACTTAAAACGATAGAAAATGGCAGATTTAAAAGATTTTGCAGAACAATTGGTTAACCTAACAGTAAAAGAAGTTAACGAGTTAGCTACAATATTAAAAGACGAATACGGTATTGAGCCTGCTGCTGCTGCAGTTGCAGTTGCTGCTGGTGGTGCTGCTGCTGGTGGTGATGCCGAAGAAGAAAAGTCTGAATTCGACGTAATCCTTAAAGCCGCTGGTGCTTCTAAATTAGCTGTAGTAAAGCTAGTAAAAGAATTAACAGGTGCTGGTCTTAAAGACGCTAAGGACTTAGTTGATAACGCTCCTTCTCCAATTAAGGAAGGTGTTGCAAAAGACGAAGCTGAAGCCCTAAAAGCTCAGTTAGAAGAAGCTGGAGCTGAGGTTGAGCTTAAATAAGCGCCTCGCTCTCAAACCTTAAGGTTTAGGCTTTTCTGCTCCGGCAGTTGGGCCTAAACCATTTTGCGTATATAAAGGTTTACATTTTTTGATGTACGCAAACCATTGTTTTTTTAATTAAAATTCCATCCATAGATGTCAGCAACGCAAACTGAAAGATTGAATTTTTCCTCTGTACAAAACAAGCCGGATTATCCCGACTTCTTGGACATCCAAATAAAATCCTTCCAGGATTTCTTCCAGTTGGAAACCAAATCAGAAGAAAGAGGTAACGAAGGTCTCTATAAGACCTTTTTGGAAAACTTCCCAATAACCGATACACGAAACCAGTTCGTACTTGAGTTTTTAGATTATTTCGTAGATCCACCAAGATATTCCATCCAGGAATGTATTGAAAGAGGACTTACTTATAGTGTTCCATTAAAAGCAAGATTGAAGCTTTATTGTACCGACGAAGAGCACGAAGATTTTGAAACTATCGTACAAGATGTTTATTTGGGTACGATTCCTTACATGACTCCTAGTGGTACTTTCTGTATCAATGGGGCAGAGCGTGTGGTTGTTTCACAATTACACCGTTCTCCAGGGGTTTTCTTTGGTCAATCTTTCCACGCCAACGGAACAAAATTATATTCTGCGCGTGTCATTCCTTTTAAAGGGTCTTGGATTGAATTCGCGACCGATATCAATAGCGTTATGTACGCTTACATTGATCGTAAGAAAAAATTACCTGTAACAACGCTTTTCCGTGCCATCGGATTTGAAAGGGATAAGGATATCCTTGAAATCTTTGACCTTGCAGAGGAAGTAAAAGCAACCAAAACAGGTCTTAAAAAATATTTAGGCCGTAAATTGGCCGCTCGTGTATTGAAAACATGGCACGAGGATTTCGTGGATGAAGATACAGGAGAAGTTGTTTCTATTGAGCGTAATGAAATTATCCTTGATAGAGATACCGTTCTTGAAAAAGAACACTTGGACGAAATCGTAGATTCTGGCACCAAAACCATTCTTCTTCACAAAGAAGATAACTTACAGGCAGACTATGCCATTATCCATAATACGCTTCAAAAGGACCCTACCAACTCTGAAAAAGAAGCGGTAGAACATATCTATAGACAATTACGTAACGCCGAACCACCCGATGAGGAAACGGCTCGTGGTATCATCAATAAGTTGTTCTTTAGTGATCAACGTTATAACCTTGGTGAAGTTGGGCGTTACCGAATGAATAAAAAATTAGGTCTTGATATCGAAATGGATAAGCAAGTGCTTACCAAAGAAGATATCATAACCATTGTTAAATATCTTATCGAGTTAATCAACTCCAAAGCAGAGATTGATGATATTGATCACTTAAGTAACCGTCGTGTACGTACGGTAGGGGAACAATTATCGTCTCAATTTGGTGTAGGATTGGCTCGTATGGCGCGTACCATTCGTGAGCGAATGAATGTTCGTGACAACGAAGTGTTTACACCAATCGATTTGATTAATGCAAAGACGTTGTCTTCAGTAATCAACTCTTTCTTTGGAACCAACCAGTTGTCTCAGTTCATGGATCAAACGAATCCCTTGGCCGAGATTACCCATAAGCGTCGTTTATCGGCACTAGGGCCTGGAGGTTTATCTAGGGAAAGAGCCGGATTCGAGGTGCGTGACGTTCACTATACTCACTACGGAAGACTTTGTCCTATTGAAACCCCGGAAGGACCCAACATTGGTCTTATCTCGTCTCTTTCTGTATTTGCCAAAGTAAACAACCTCGGGTTTATAGAAACTCCGTATCGTAAGGTGGAAAATGGTAAAATAGACCTTAAAAATGAGCCTATTTATCTTTCCGCAGAAGAAGAAGAAGAAAAATTGATCGCACAGGCCAACATCCCGCTAAAGGATGACGGTACGATTGATACCGATAGGGTTATTGCCCGTATGGAAGGGGATTTCCCTGTGGTAGACCCGAAAACGGTTCATTATACCGATGTGGCGCCGAATCAGATTTCCTCTATTTCTGCATCCCTTATTCCATTCTTGGAGCACGATGATGCAAACCGTGCCTTGATGGGAAGTAACATGATGCGCCAAGCAGTACCTTTATTACGTGCCGATGCACCTATTGTAGGAACTGGACTGGAAAGACAAGTAGCTTCCGATTCCCGTGTATTGATCAATTCTGAAGGTGATGGTGAGGTAGAATATGTGGATGCTGAAAAAATCACTATTAAGTACGATCGTACCGAAGAAGATAGAATGGTTAGCTTTGATGGGGATTCAAAAACCTACGACTTAATAAAATTCAGAAAGACCAACCAAAGTACCTCCATTAACTTGAAGCCTATCGTGAAGAAAGGCGATCGAGTGAAGAAAGGTCAAGTACTTTGTCAAGGATACGCAACCGAGAAAGGAGAATTGGCTCTTGGTAGAAATATGAAAGTGGCCTTCATGCCTTGGAAAGGGTATAACTTCGAGGATGCGATTGTAATTTCTGAAAAAGTAGTAAGGGAAGATATCTTTACCTCGATCCATATCGACGAATATTCTTTAGATGTTCGTGATACCAAGTTAGGAAATGAAGAGTTAACCAACGATATTCCAAACGTTTCTGAAGAGGCGACCAAAGACCTTGATGAACACGGAATGATTCGTGTAGGTGCCGAAGTAAAGCCTGGGGATATTCTAATTGGGAAAATTACTCCGAAAGGGGAAAGCGACCCCACTCCAGAAGAAAAACTACTTCGTGCCATCTTCGGGGATAAAGCCGGGGATGTAAAGGATGCTTCCTTAAAAGCTTCTCCTTCCTTAAGTGGTGTGGTAATCGATAAGAAATTATTCTCACGTGCCATTAAGGATAAGCGTAAGAGAGCGAAGGATAAAGAAGACATCGCAGAACTGGAATTGAAATACGAAAGTAAATTCCAGGAGTTGAAAGATATCCTTGTGGAAAAACTATTTGCCATCGTAGGTGGAAAAACCGCTCAAGGGGTTGCCAACGATTTAGGGGAAGTAGTGTTTCCAAAAGGAAAGAAATTTACTTTAAAAATGCTTTCTGCGGTAGATGATTATACGCATTTGGTAAGTGGTACTTGGACAACCGATGATGAAACCAACGAATTGGTGAAAGAATTGATGCACAATTACCGTATCAAGGAAAATGACTTACAAGGAAACTTACGTCGTGAGAAATTTACGATTTCAGTAGGGGATGAACTTCCTGCAGGAATTTTAAAACTTGCGAAAGTATATATTGCTAAGAAAAGAAAACTGAAAGTAGGGGATAAGATGGCAGGACGTCACGGTAACAAAGGTATCGTGGCCCGTATCGTTCGTGAAGAGGATATGCCATTCTTGGAAGATGGAACACCGGTGGATATCGTATTGAATCCACTTGGGGTACCTTCGCGTATGAACATTGGTCAAATTTATGAAACGGTACTTGGATGGGCCGGTCAAAAATTAGGTCAGAAATATGCGACACCTATTTTCGATGGAGCTACCATAGATCAAATCAACGAATTGACCGACGAAGCCGGAATCCCACGATATGGACATACGTATCTATACGATGGTGGTACCGGGCAACGTTTCGATCAGCCTGCAACGGTTGGGGTGATTTACATGTTGAAACTAGGTCACATGGTAGACGATAAAATGCACGCACGTTCTATTGGTCCTTACTCATTAATTACACAGCAACCATTGGGTGGTAAAGCTCAATTTGGTGGTCAGCGTTTTGGTGAGATGGAGGTTTGGGCTCTGGAAGCCTATGGAGCGTCTAGCACCCTTAGGGAAATTTTGACAGTGAAATCTGATGATGTCATCGGAAGGGCAAAAACGTACGAATCCATTGTGAAGGGTGAGTCGATGCCAGAACCCGGTCTTCCAGAATCTTTCAACGTATTAATGCACGAACTGAAAGGTCTAGGATTGGATATCAGATTAGAAGAATAGGAAATATCCCCGCCTCGGCGGGGTCCTTCCGTTCTATTTAGGAACCTCGGGTTCCATTTCAAAAACAAAAGAATATTTTCAGCATTATGTCAAGAAATAAAGAAAACACAGTACAGAAATTCAATAAGATTTCTATTGGTTTGTCTTCTCCTGAAGCAATTTTGGCCGAATCTAGAGGAGAGGTTCTAAAGCCAGAAACCATTAACTACCGTACGCACAAGCCAGAGCGTGACGGACTTTTCTGTGAGCGTATTTTTGGTCCCGTAAAGGATTACGAATGTGCCTGTGGTAAATATAAACGAATTCGATACAAAGGAATTGTATGTGACCGATGTGGGGTAGAGGTTACCGAAAAGAAAGTACGTCGTGACCGTGTAGGGCACATCAATTTGGTGGTACCTGTGGCACATATTTGGTACTTCCGTTCCTTGCCAAACAAAATAGGATACCTTTTAGGATTGCCTTCCAAGAAATTGGACATGATCATTTACTACGAACGTTATGTGGTCATTCAGCCCGGTATCGCTAAAAATGAAGAAGGGGAACCAGTTCAAAAAATGGAGTTCCTTACGGAAGAAGAGTACCTAAATATTTTGGATACCCTTCCACAAGAGAACCTTTATCTAGAAGATAGTGACCCTAACAAGTTCATCGCGAAAATGGGGGCTGAGTGTTTAATTGAACTATTAAACCGTATCGATCTAGATGAATTGTCTTTCGAATTGCGTCACAAGGCCAATAACGAAACTTCCAAGCAGCGTAAAACCGAAGCCTTGAAGCGACTTCAAGTGGTGGAAGCCTTCCGTGAAGCAGCTCAAAATAGAGAAAACAAGCCGGAATGGATGATCATGAAGGTGGTACCGGTAATTCCGCCAGAATTACGTCCGTTAGTACCGTTGGATGGAGGTCGTTTTGCTACTTCAGACTTGAACGATTTATATAGAAGGGTGATTATCCGTAACAACCGTTTGAAGCGTTTAATGGAGATTAAAGCTCCAGAAGTGATTCTTCGTAACGAGAAGCGTATGCTTCAGGAATCGGTAGATTCGTTGTTTGACAATACCCGTAAGTCTTCTGCAGTTAAGACCGACAGTAACCGTCCGTTAAAATCACTTTCCGATTCCTTAAAGGGAAAGCAAGGACGTTTCCGTCAAAATTTATTAGGAAAACGTGTGGATTATTCAGCACGTTCCGTAATTGTGGTAGGACCCGAGTTGAAATTATACGAGTGTGGTCTTCCGAAGGGAATGGCGGCAGAACTTTACAAGCCTTTTATTATCCGTAAATTGATTGAGAGAGGAATTGTAAAGACCGTTAAATCGGCTAAAAAGATTATCGATAAAAAAGAACCCGTAGTGTGGGACATCCTTGAAAACGTATTGAAAGGACATCCGGTATTATTGAACCGTGCCCCCACATTGCACCGTTTGGGTATCCAGGCATTCCAGCCTAAATTGATTGAAGGAAAAGCAATCCAGTTGCATCCATTAGTGTGTACGGCATTCAACGCCGACTTCGATGGGGACCAGATGGCGGTACACCTTCCATTAGGGCCAGAAGCTATTTTGGAAGCGCAATTATTGATGTTGGCTTCCCACAACATCTTGAACCCAGCCAACGGTTCTCCTATTGCCGTTCCTTCTCAGGACATGGTATTGGGACTATATTATTTAACCAAGCTCCGTAAATCTACCGAAGATCATGTAGTAAAAGGAGAAGGCTTAACGTTCTATTCGCCAGAAGAAGTATTTATTGCCTACAATGAAAGAAAAGTAGACTTAAATGCTCAAATCAAGGTAAGAACCAAAGACTTCAATGACGAAGGGGAATTGGTGAATCAAATTATTGAAACCACGGTTGGTAGAGTAATTTTCAATAACTCTGTACCAGAAGAAGCAGGATATATTAACGAAGTATTGACCAAAAAATCCCTTCGTGATATTATTGGAGGAATCCTTGGTAAAACATCGGTTCCCGCGACTGCCGCTTTCCTAGATGAAATAAAAGGATTAGGATATAAGTTTGCCTTCGAAGGAGGGTTGTCTTTCAGTTTAGGGGATATTATCATTCCTGCTGAAAAGCAACAAATGATTGAAAATGCAAATGCTCAAGTAGATGGTATTATTGCCAACTACAACATGGGATTGATTACCAATAATGAGCGTTACAACCAGGTGATTGATATCTGGACAGCTACCAATGCTGAATTGACCGAGTTGTCGATGAAACGTATTCGTGAAGACCAACAAGGGTTTAACTCTGTGTATATGATGTTGGATTCTGGTGCGAGGGGTAGTAAAGAGCAAATCCGTCAGTTAACTGGTATGCGTGGATTGATGGCCAAGCCTAAAAAATCCAACTCCGGTGGTGGGGAAATTATTGAAAACCCGATTCTTTCCAACTTTAAGGAGGGACTTTCCATTTTGGAATACTTTATTTCTACCCACGGTGCCCGTAAAGGACTTGCAGATACCGCTTTGAAAACGGCTGATGCTGGATACTTAACGCGTCGTTTGGTAGATGTGTCACAGGATGTGATTATTAATTCTGAAGACTGTGGTACTTTAAGAGGTATTGAAGTAATGCCATTGAAGAAAAACGAAGAGGTAGTTGAAACCTTGGCAGAAAGAATCAAAGGGCGTACTTCCTTAAACGATGTATACGACCCAATTTCCAAAGAATTGATTGTGGAAGCTGGAGGACATATCTCCAATGATGTTGCCGATAAGATTGAAGCCTCTGCATTAGAGTCTGTAGAAGTTCGTTCTGCGCTTACTTGTGAAGCGAAGAAAGGAATCTGTTCGCAGTGCTACGGAAGAAACCTAGCGACCAATAAAATGGTTCAGATAGGGGAGGCCGTAGGAGTGGTAGCAGCGCAGTCTATTGGAGAGCCTGGTACACAGTTGACGCTTCGTACCTTCCACGTAGGGGGTATTGCAGGGAACATTTCTGAAGAGAACAAACTTATTATGAAGTTTGAAGGAAAATTGGAAATTGAAGATTTGAAAACTGTAAAAGGAGAAGATTCAGAAGGAAATTCAATAGATATCGTTATCTCAAGAACTTCGGAAGCCAAATTAATTGATGAGGAAACCGGAATTACTTTAAGTAACAACAACATTCCTTATGGTTCTACTTTGTTTGTGAAAGACGGACAAAAAGTGAAGAAGGGTGATGTAGTGTGTCAATGGGATCCCTACAACGGAGTAATTATTTCTGAATTTGCCGGTAAGATCAAATATGAGAATATCGAGCAAGGGGTTACCTATCAAGTAGAAATCGATGAGCAAACCGGTTTCCAGGAAAAAGTAATTTCCGAATCTAGGGATAAGAAGAAAATCCCAACCCTTCAGATTACCGATAACAAAGGAGAAACCATTCGTTCATATAACCTTCCTGTGGGTGCCCACTTGATGGTAGATGACGGTGATAAAATCAAGATTGGTAAAGTCTTGGTGAAAATCCCACGTAAGTCTGCCAAAGCAGGGGATATTACTGGGGGTCTTCCAAGGGTAACCGAGTTGTTTGAAGCTCGTAACCCTTCAAACCCAGCGGTAGTAAGTGAAATTGATGGGGTGGTATCCTTCGGAAAAATTAAACGTGGTAACCGCGAAATTATCGTAGAATCCAAATTAGGGGAAATTAAAAAGTACTTAGTTAAGCTTTCTAATCAAATCCTTGTTCAGGAGAACGATTACGTTCGTGCTGGTATGCCATTATCTGATGGTTCCATTACTCCAAATGACATCTTAAATATTAAAGGACCGTCTGCGGTACAGCAGTATCTTGTAAATGAAGTACAGGAAGTATACCGTTTACAAGGGGTGAAAATTAACGATAAGCACTTTGAGGTAGTGGTACGTCAAATGATGCGTAAAGTTCAAATTCAAGACCCAGGCGATACACTATTCTTAGAGAATCAATTGGTTCATAAGGATGATTTCATTGAAGAGAATGATAAGATCTTCGGAATGAAAGTAGTTGAGAGCAAAGGGGATTCTGAAAACCTGAAGGAAGGACAGATCATCTCCTCTAGACAACTTCGTGACGAAAATTCATTGTTGAGAAGGGAAGACAAAGCCTTGGTGGAAGCTAGGGATGCTGTACCCGCTACGGCAACTCCGGTACTTCAGGGTATTACAAGAGCTTCGCTTCAAACCAAATCGTTTATCTCTGCGGCTTCCTTCCAGGAAACAACCAAGGTTCTTAATGAGGCTGCCGTAAATGGTAAGGTAGATGATCTTGAAGGATTGAAAGAGAACGTAATTGTAGGTCATAAGATTCCTGCCGGAACCGGTATGAGAAGATACGATAGTATTATTGTTGGCTCCAAAGAAGAACTGGAGCAAATGACCAAAGCAAAGGAAGAAGTTAATTATAACTAATAACTGAAAATAAACGCTCCTTCATTGGAGCGTTTATTTTTTAAAACATATTGTAATGTCTGAAGAAAAAAAACCAAAACAAGGACAATTAAATATTGAACTTGATGAAAATATAGCGCAAGGTATTTATAGCAATCTAGCAATTATAAACCACTCTCAAAGCGAGTTTGTAATCGATTTTGTAACCATCATGCCAGGGGTTCCAAAAAGTAAAGTAAAGTCTCGAATAGTATTAACTCCACAGCATGCTAAGAGACTTTTAAAAGCGTTGCATGAAAATGTCTCAAGGTTTGAGTCTAATCATGGTGAAATTAAAGATCACCAACAACCTTCTATACCAATAAACTTTGGTCCCACGGGTGAGGCTTAATGTCCTGCTTGTTAAAATTTTATCTTATCAACAAAATTTTAGGCCTTTAATCGACTTTCTTTAAAAGCTATTATTTTTTCAATTTAATTTGAATAAATATTTGATTATGAGAAAGTTGTTTTTTGTTTTCGGTTTTTTTGCTTCCTTAAGCATTTTTGGGCAAGTAGGTATTGGAACAACCAATCCGGAAGGAGCCTTGGATGTTACTACAACAAACGATTTGGGATTTGTTTTGCCTAGAGTAAGTTCTGTGGCAAATGTTACCGACGGAAACGGTGGTTCTCCAGTAAATGGAACAATGGTTTTCGATATTTCAAAAGCGATGCCTTGCGTTTATACCGATGGTAAATGGGTTTGCTTTGGTTTTGATTCTGGATGGAATGTGACGATCGTTGATGGTACCCCTACAGCCTTTTCTACTGCACAACTATATTTTAAAGCTTCCAATACCGATGCAGGAGATCAATTTGGTAATAATGTAGTGCTTAGTGACGACGGATTAACCATGGCGATAGCTGCCCCTCGGGAAGAAAGCTTGAGCGATGGTGTCAATGGAAATCAATTAGACAATTCTGCTGCTAACGTTGGAGCGGTTTTCATCTTTGTGAATAACTCGGGAACATGGAGTCAAGAAGCGTACATAAAATCTTCCAATTCAGATGATGGCGACTTTTTCGGTCGTTCTATTTCACTATCTGCCGATGGTAATGTTTTGGTAGTTGGCGCCCCACAAGAAGATAGTGCAGCGACTACTATAAACGGCAACCAGAATGATAATTCCGCAACCGGAGCAGGTGCGGTATATGTTTTTCAAAGAAGTGGTACAACTTGGTCCCAAACAGCTTATTTAAAACCTTCCAATGCACAAGCCGCAGATAACTTTGGTCAAAATGTAAGTGTGAGTGACGATGGATTAACCGTAGCAGTTGCTTCCCCAAGGGAAGATAGTGGTGCCACGGGTATAAATGGAAATTCCTTTGATAATTCTAGGAGTGACGCTGGTGCCGCTTATGTATTTGTGAATTCTGGTGGTGTTTGGTCTCAAGAAGCTTATGTAAAAGCTTCCAACACCGAAGCTGGAGATAGTTTTGGCACCGATTTATCTTTGGATGGATCTGGCGACTTATTGGTGGTTTCTGCTACTGGAGAGGATGGCAATTCCAATGGTTTAGGTGGAAATCAATTTGATAACTCAGCCTCAGGTTCAGGGGCAGTGTATGTATTTAGGCGAAGTGGTGTTTGGTCTCAAGAAGTCTATATAAAAGCTTCCAATACTGATGCTGGTGACGAATTTGGTGCAAATGTTGCAGTTTCTCAAGATGGAAGTACGATTGCGGTAGCTGCCTGGGCTGAAGATAGCAATGCTACAGGTATTAATGGGAACCAAACAGATAATACCAATACTTCTTCTGGGGCGGTTTATGTTTTCTCTTACAGTGGGGTATGGGGGCAAGAAGCCTATGTTAAGGCTTCCAACTCAGATCCGTTGGATTACTTTGGATATGGCGGTATTTCATTAAGTGCCGATGGATCCCGTCTTGCAGTAGGGGGCTATGGTGAAGATAGCAATGCAGTTGCTATTGATGGTAATGCTACCGATAACAGTGTTAATCAGGCTGGAGCAGTACATGTTTTTAATAAAGTAGCTAGTACCTGGAATATTGGGCCCTATGTAAAATCACTTAATACAGGCATAGGAGACTGGTTTGGCGGATACAATCTTTCAGGTTATAATGTAATTTCTTTAAGTGCCGATGGAACTTTGTTGGCGGTTGGGGCAACTTCCGAAGATAGTTCTGCTACCGGTATTGGTGGTGACCAAACCGATAACTCCTTTTCAGCAGCTGGTGCAGTCTACCTTTATGAAGATTAGCTTTACTTTGTTTTTCAGTAAAACAACATAATTTAGGTATTTTATCGATTATATTTAGGGATATAACGAAAAACAATATATTTACTGTAGGAAAAAGATTACTGTCCTTATCTTTGATTTGTTGATTCGTTGAAAACAAGCCAATTAGCTATTTCAATGGTCGCCCCCAAATCAAGATTATGTATTATTTGAAAAGACACAGTAGGAGAAATTTTCCTATACTTTCATTTGCTTTCTTTGTTTTATTTCTGATAAACAATACGGGCTTTTCTCAAACTCAGGCACCTTCTATTCAAACTGGCGTTACCTTTCAATGGGAAGATACCCAATCTAACAACAATGATCCTGCAACCATTCAATCCATTACCATAAATGGTGTTATTTATCAAAATTTTGCAGCTCCTTCTTCCTATGCGCTAACTCGTCTGGGACCAAATGGTCATGGCCCTAATAATATTGTTGAAAACGGAGTTACTATCAACAATAATAGTTCGACTGCCCAATGGCCTTCTGATGCATTGGCAGCCTTTCAAGATAAAAACCTGAATCATTATTTTAATGCAAAACCCAACGGTCGTAATATATGTGGTGACTTTGGTGCGATAGCAACAACCGATGCACAACTACAATCTTTGTATTATAGTCCTGGAATCCCTTCAAACGATGGAGGGGTCTTGGCTATTACAGAACGAAATGCCAATAATTGTTTTTATGTAGGCGTTTATGGAACACCAGCAGGAGGGGGTCCCGAACAATTTTTAGGGGATACCTTTGTGCGTGCCAATTCCAATGCACAATCCGGCCCACAGTTTAATGCTCCTGCTCCAGGAGTGGATTATTGGAATTCTGGGAGGGTCGTAGAGAACAATGGTACGATAGGAATTGCTCTTTTCTCATTAGAAGACTTAGCCCCTGTAGGTTCTGTAATTACTAGAGTTGACTTAGTTGGTGCGACCCAGGACCATGGGGACGGAAAAATATTTATCCTTCAAAAATATGCTGTGCCGATCAATGAAACTGGCTGTATGGATACAGAGTTTCAAGGTACATTGAATACCAATAATATTCCTGCCGGTTCAACATTTACTTTAATTTCTGGTCCTACCCCCGCAGGACAATCCTTTACATTTAATACCGATGGCAGCTATAGTTATACTCCAACGAATGGTTTTCTTGGGGATGTGGTGATAGCGTATGAGGTGTGCTTGCCGGCTCCAAATACTGGAACCTGTGATACGTCTACTCTTACCATTACCTATGTGCCATGGTCAAATTCGGCTTGTAACTGTACTTCGGGTAATTCAGATGGGCCTTTATTAACAAATTAATTTACATAAGAAACTATTGACCAAATAAACTTACAATTATGAAAAATAGAATAAAACTCAGCTTTCTTGTACTGCTATTCGGAATTCCAGGTTTCGCCCAAGTAGGTATAGGCACTACAGATCCTCAAGAAACCTTACATATTTCAGGGAATTCTAGTACGATACGTGTGGAAGGACTGAATAGTGAAAATCATGATAAAAACCTTGGGGGGTCTTCAAAATATAATGTCATGGTCGATTCAGAAGGAAATCTCACCTTAGGGGATTCCTCTGGGGAATTAAATTCGGCCTCGAGTATTGCCGCTCCTGTCACGGTTCAAACTACAGCAAATTCAGGATTGAATTCTGCAGAATTATACAAGACCAACTTTACCCTTACCCAAAAAGCCATTGTCGTTATTACGTATTATATATCAATGGATTTTAAAAGTTATGACGGTACGGCCACTATTGATGATGGTAGGGCAAAAATTGCCCATAATTATTTTTACTTAGGCAATGGGACTACAGCAAATACTTCCAAAGCCTATGGAATGACCAGTTCGGTATATTCGAATATGAACTGTGATACCGCTACGGGATACGTTTACAACTCAAGATCTACCACTATTACGTTGGAACCAGGTACCTACAGTGTCCATTTAAATGGAGCGGTATTTGGAGGGGATATTGTTCCTGAAGCTGCTTTTAGTGTAAAATTTGGTGACTTGGACCGATTGGATATCGATGCCATATACTTATAAAAATAGCGGTTTACCCTTTGTTTTTGTCAAACTCACTCACAAAGTGAAATTCGATATTTGGATACTTCTGTTGTGTCATTTGTAGCGTAAAAGCAGAATCTGCAAAAAATACTAATTGCCCTCTTTTGTCCTTTGCCAAAAATTTTGATTTCACCCTTTTGAAATCGGCAAACTCTTCGCTTTTTGGATCCTTGGGGTCAATCCAACATGCTTTGTGAACATTTAAGGTCTCATAAGAACATTTAGCGCCATATTCATGTTCCAATCTGTATTGTATTACTTCAAACTGAAGCGCTCCCACCGTTCCTATCACTTTACGGCCATTCAGTTCCAAAATAAAAAGCTGTGCCACCCCTTCATCCATTAACTGGTCAATTCCCTTTTCCAGTTGCTTACTTTTCATAGGGTCGGCATTATTGATGTATTTAAAGTGTTCTGGTGAAAAGCTTGGGATTCCTTTATACTGCATTTCTTCCCCTTCTGTAAGGGTATCTCCAATTTTAAAGTTTCCGGTGTCATGTAAGCCTACAATATCTCCGGGGTAAGAGATGTCCACAATTTCTTTCTTTTCAGCAAAAAAAGCATTCGGACTAGAGAATTTTAATTTTTTGCCATGGCGTACATGAAGATAGGGCGTATTTCTTTCGAAGGTTCCAGAGACAATTTTCACAAAAGCCAAACGATCCCGATGTTTGGGATCCATGTTGGCATGGATTTTAAAAACAAAACCCGAAAAGTCTTTTTCCTCTGGTTTTACAACACGCGTGTCACTTTCTTTAGGCCTAGGTTTAGGAGCTATATCGATGAAACAATCGAGTAACTCCCTAACCCCAAAATTATTCAGGGCCGAACCAAAGAATACCGGTTGTAAAGTTCCGTCGAGATAGGCCTTACGATCAAAGTCTGGATAAACTTCGTAAACGAGTTCCAATTCTTCACGGAGGGTATTGGCAGGCTTATCCCCAATTAGGTCTTCTAGCTCATGAGAAGCAATATCTTCAATCTCAATGGTTTCTTCAATATTTTTTCGGCTGTTTCCGCTAAAGAGATTGACATTGTTTTCCCAAATATTAAAAATCCCTTTAAAATCGTATCCCATACCAATAGGGAAGGAGAGTGGGGTCACTTTTAAGTGAAGCTTTTGCTCAATCTCATCCAACAACTCAAAAGCATCTTTCCCTTCACGGTCCAATTTGTTAATGAAAACAATCATAGGAATATTCCGCATTCTACAAACTTCTACCAATTTCTCGGTTTGCTCTTCGACCCCTTTGGCCACATCAATTACAACAATCACGCTATCAACCGCTGTAAGAGTTCTAAAAGTATCTTCTGCAAAGTCTTTGTGTCCGGGCGTGTCTAGGATGTTGATTTTCATGCCGTTGTATTCAAAAGCCAAGACCGAAGTGGCTACCGAAATCCCTCGCTGCCTTTCAATTTCCATAAAATCGCTGGTAGCCCCCTTTTTGATTTTATTGCTTTTTACAGCACCCGCTTCCTGAATGGCCCCTCCAAAGAGAAGTAGTTTTTCTGTTAGGGTTGTTTTACCGGCATCTGGATGGGAGATAATTCCAAAGGTTTTCCTGCGGTCTATCTCTTTTTGAATGGTCATATTGGATGAAATTTTTGGACTGCAAATATACTTTGAATTAAACAAGTATAGAGAAATTGACTTGGGAAATTATAAACGAGCCCAATTGAAGATAGGATTTTTGTCTAGGCTTAAATTAAAGAGAAGCGTCCTTTATCGAAACAGGATTCAAGGAGAAATTTTCTATAAATTCTCACAAATAATAAGTGCTGTAAATCCGTTAAAATAGGCGTTCTACGTATTTATACGTACTACTTATTCCTACAAATTTTTGAGATAATTTTGACGGTTTTATGTAGTTCAACGAGTTAAAAGAGCAATTCAACTAATATACCGTTAAATGTGTGGACGATAGGTTTTTTCCTACTTATATTTGAACATGAAATTACAGTTGGGGTGATTTCTACTAAACAACAAAACTAAATAGATATGTTTAAGAAGTACTTTAGGGCCCCCGTCCTTTTAATCTTATGTTTGATATTTTCTTCCGCGAGTCTTTTTGCTCAAGACGATATTAAAATTGAAATGCTTGAATCTTCTAAAGCGCCTATTTCTGAAAGCTTACATTTTTACAAATTTCAAGTGGAAAACGTTTCTTCCCGTACTTCGGAAGTGACCATTAATTTCCAAAATGTAGATTGTGGCAATGTGGCTTTTGAAGAGGTGTCTTTAAACTATTCCCTTTTGAATGCTAACAAGCAATCTACTTCTGAAACGATCAAGTTAAACCCTAGGGAAAGAAGAGTGTATTATTTGAAGTCCAGCCGGCCTGCCAATACCAAATTGCAGTCGTACAGCTGTGTGGAAATATACGCCACTACTTCTGGGAAAAGGGTTTCAAATGCATCATTAACTGTTAAGCAATTAATTCCAGATCCTTCTCTGGAAAACTAAAATATTAAACATCTGGTTTTATGAGAAATACAATTACTCAAACACTGTTGTTATCATTCATCGCGCTTTTTGCCTTTCAGGCAACAGCGCAAATTAAAGATCCTTTTACGCCTAGGTATTCTGAAACCGTAAGAGGTAACTTTACCACCATTGCAAATAATATGCTTTCCAGAACTGCTACTGGAGATTACAATGGGGAAGATGGTAACCATGATTTTACCGATAACGTGTATGTAGACATCGATTCGGATCCTTCTACATTCAATTCAAGTAATGCTAATTTTAATTCCATTAACGGGGTAGATCCTGATTGTATGGTTATTAAAAAAGCTTATTTATATTGGGCAGCAGCTGACAAAGAGAAAGACAATGGTGACGATAATCAGCCTGGTTGGAACTACAATAAGGTCAAGCTGATGCTTCCAGGTCAAGGAAGCTATAGTACCATTACGGCAGACGATGTTTTTTATCGAGGAAGGAGCGAGCACTTTGTAAACGATCCTTATATCTGTTTAAAGGATATTACTTCCATGGTAAATACTCTTTCCAGTCCGTTCGGTACTTACCAAGTAGCGAATATAGAGGCAAAAGTTGGGGAACTCATAAGTCATGGGGGTGGGATAACCGGAACCTCTGGAGGATGGCAAATTGTTTTTGTTTATGAAGAAACTTCTTTGTCTCCTAGAAGAATTACCCTTTTTGATGGGTATGCGCATGTGACCAGTTCTGTAAATAACTTTGATATCAACTTCTCAGGATTCCAAACCGTAAATAATGGTCCTGTAAAGGCCGATGTGGTTTTTGGAGCTTTGGAAGGAGACCGGGATTTATTGCAGGATCGACTTCAAATAAGAAATACAGCAAACAACTTCGTAGACCTTTCTACCAACAAGCGTCCGGCAAATAACTTCTTCAATAGTAGAATTACCAATTATGGTCAAGATTTTACCAGTAGAACCCCAGCAAGCTTAAATACATTAGGGTTTGATGCAGGTGTTTTTACTTTAAGTAACAGTGGGAATTCCATTTTAGATAACAATCAAACTTCCTCCACCATACGTTTAACATCCGATCAAGAAACCTATGGTCTATACTTATTGGGGCTTTCTGTAGAATCCTACGAACCCGAACTTTCCCCCATGTTGCTTACCACATCCCTTGCGCCAAATAACGATGTGGAAATGGGAGAGCAGTTTACCGTAAGTTTTGATATAGATAATTATGGTAATGACGATATTACCAATTTGGATATTCAGTACGAACTTCCAGAACCTTTAGAATATATAGGTGCGCCCTCACTGCCTAATGGAATTACGGCAAGCTATGACAATGGTTCTAGAATACTAACTTTCGATATAGCTAACAATATTGTTGAGGTTGATGATCCAGCTAGAACAATTACGTTTGAACTTCGCATAGGTAGGGATTGTGATTACCTAGATACTTCTTTTGATGTGCAAATGGTAGCAACCTATCAAGGTTTTTACAACCAGAACTGGAAAAGTACGCCAAGTTCTGTTTCTTTCGATAATTGTAATATTGGTGACTTAATGCCGGCGGTGATTCATATTAATGACGCACCCGATTTAAGTGTTTCCAGTACTCCTTCTGATGCCGATTGTAATGGCGCTGAAACAGGAGCTATCGATATTTCGGTAACTGGAGGAACACAACCGTATACTTATTTATGGAGTAATGGAGCTACTACCCAAGATATTTCAAACGTAGCAGCGGGTACATATTCCGTAGTGATTACAGATCTTAATAATTGTGAATTTACGGAAACTGTAACAGTAGAAGAGCCAGATGCAATTGATGCATCTTTTGATATTACTACCGCAACACAAGGAAACTCTTGTAACGACGGGGCTGCTACAGTAAATCCTTCTGGAGGAACACAGCCTTATAGCTACCAGTGGAGTGCTAGTGCTGGAAGCCAGACCACTCAAACTGCTTCTAACCTTCCTTCTGGGGAACATACGGTAACCATTACCGATGCCAATGGTTGTACTTTCGATGCTTCTGTAGTGGTAGATTGTGATATTACAGGATGGGACTTTGTCTGTGGAGATGATAAATTGGTAGATGAGTATGGTTATAATGCAAATTGTAGCCCAAATACGACCGTTTCAATTCCTGATGCTGCGTCTGTATATCAATATGTGGCAGAAGTTGTGTTTAAAGGATCTAATCCTGGTGCGACACTTGAAATCTTAGATTCTTCAAATAATACGCATACCTTAAATAGATCGGTTCCTATTGGAAGTAGTTCCAACATTTGGGTATATCGTGGGTTAGTGGTTGGAAACACTTCTTCCGTAACTTATAATGCTTCTAGTGCGCTTCAGTGTAACCTTCAATCGGTTGTGGTATACGCCTTCAGAAATGTGGTCGATGCTTCCTCAAGCTCAGGAGTATTCACCACGCGAAGTGGTTATAACAACATTGAAACCATTACTATTGATATTCCTACCTTCACAGGGCCAAGAAATCTTGAAGTAGTAGCGCCAATTTCTGAATTAACCGATGATGGCCGATACTTATTGCTAAGAGCTGAAGCAGGCGGAATTTCAGGAGAAACCTATATCTATGGTCCCGATAGTAACTTGCCGGGAGGTACTTGTTGTTTGAACATAGCCTCTTTGATACTGCCTGCCGTTCCTGGTAACGTGAGCCAGTTAACGCTTACTATCGACACCAGAAATGGTCAAAATGGTCAATCTGTAAATGGTCAATCCTGGGTGATTGCCAGTGGTGTAAATGTAGATTCAGATTGTTACGATGAATTAGAGCTCACCGCTACGAACGTGGATGATGTTTTATGTCATGGAGAAAATACAGGATCGATCACAGTAAGTCCTACAGGCGGATTGCCACCTTACCAATACTCTTTAAATGGAGGCCCCTTACAGTCTGATCCAACTTTCAGTAACCTAGCTGCAGGAGTTTACTCTGTAAGAGTGGAGGATTCCTTAGGTAACGAGGCGACCATTAGTGTAACCATTAGTGAGCCAGAGCCTTTAAGCATTCAAATTACAAAGGTAAATGCGACCGTTTCAGGATCTTGTTTAAATGGGGAAGCTACAGCGACTCCTTCAGGCGGAACGGCACCATATTCCTACCAGTGGGGAGCCAGTGCGGGTAATCAAACTACTCAAACGGCTGTAGATCTTCCAGTAGGGACACACACGGTAACCATTACCGATGCAAACGGTTGTGAGTTACAACAGAGTGTAGCCATTGACTGTTTCAACGATTGCGACGCTGTTATTTCAGTAGATAATATAACCAATATTCTATGTAAAAACGAAGCCACTGGTAGTGCTACAGTAAGTGCTAACTCTGTTGCAAACCCTTCGGCTACTTTTACTTTTACATGGAACACCACACCACCTCAAGTAAATAGTGGAGTAACTACCAGTACGGTAAGTAATCTTGAAGCGGGAGTTTACACAGTAAGTGTTACTATTGACGGTTTGGGATGCTTACCAGTTGAACAAAGTATTACCATTACCGAGCCTTCTACGGCATTAAATGTTTCGGCTACTTCTACCGATGAAAGTGGCCCAACCACAGGAGATGGTACGGCGACAGCAAACCCTTCTGGAGGAACACCACCGTATAGCTATAGCTGGAGTCCTGGAGGACAAACCTCACAAACCATTACAGGGCTAAGTGCAGGAACCTATACGGTAACTGTAACAGATGCTAATGGCTGTACCGCAACAGCTTCAACTACGGTAAATCCAGGTACATGTCAAAATTTGTCCGTTCAAGCAAACGCCACTCCTGCTACTTGTAATGGAGATAGCGATGGAACTGCTACCGCTAATGTAACGGGCGGTTCTGGGGACTTCTCTTATGCTTGGAGCCCAGGAGGGCAAACCACACAGACTATTTCAGGATTGGTAGCTGGCAGCTACACAGTGACGGTTACCGATAATGTAACCTTGTGTACAGCACAATCAACTACTACGGTAAATCAACCGGTTAAACTTTCCTCTGGCATTGCAGTTAATAATGTGCCTTGTTATGGGGATAGTACGGGTTCATTAGATTTAACCGTAACGGGAGGAACTTCTCCTTACAGTTTCCTATGGTCTAATGGAGCTACCACAGAAGATCTTTCGGGTCTTATGGCAGGAACCTACTCTGTTACCATTACCGACGCTAACGGATGTACCGCTACCAATAGCGCTACGGTTCAACAACCCAATGCTGCTTTATCGGCTAGTATAACTTCACAAACCGATATTCTTTGCGGTGCTGAAAGTTCAGTAACGGTGGAGGCCACTGGTGGAACGGCTCCTTATGTATTTAGTTTGGATGGTGGTGTACCTCAAGGTACAGGTACGTTTACAGATCTTTCAGAAGGACTGCACACAGTAACTGTTACAGACGCCAATGCATGTACAACTTCAGTTGAAGTCACCATTCTGAAAAACTGTACCGATGCCAAAGACGATATCAATAATACGTACGTCAACGTTCCAGTAAATGGAAATGTATTAACCAATGATACTGATGCAGAAGGGGATACGCAAATTGTAACTACAACTACTGTTACAACAGTACAAGGAGTTACAGTAACTATAGATGCCAATACAGGTGCTTATATCTATACCCCTCCGGTAGACTATATTGGGGCAGATTCTTTCCAGTATAGTATTGAAGATGATGGGAATCCGCAAGCTACCGATACGGCTACAGTGTATATTGAAGTGCTAAATGATAGTGGTCCTCAAAATGAACCACCAATAGCAAATGAAGATGCTAACTCCACAGAAGTGGATACTCCTGTAACTGGAAATGTGTTGGTTAATGACTACGATCCAGATAACGATCCTATTACGGTTACAACTACCACGGTTACTACAGATCAAGGAGTAACGGTAACTATAGATCCTATCACAGGAGTCTATACGTATACACCTCCAACAGGTTATACAGGAATCGATACCTTCCAGTATACCATTTGTGATGACGGAACCCCTGCATTATGCGATACAGCTATCGTAGTAATTACAATTATTCCAGATAATGGAAACGTCACTTTTGCAAATGACGATGCTTACAACACGACACCTGGTCTTGCAGTTTCTGGAAATGTACTGGATAACGACTTCGACCCAGAAGGGGATACCCAAACAGTAGATACGGCAATTACACCTGTAAGTGGTCCTGCAAACGGAACCTTGGCAATGAATGCAGATGGAACTTTTACCTATACTCCAAACCCTGGTTTTGAAGGTAATGATCAATTTGTATACGAAATTTTTGATAACGGCACTCCTGAAGCGAGAGATCAAGCAACGGTTTATTTAACTGTTGGAGGTATTGCCAATACTACAGATGCCATTGATGATATCAATGATACTTTTGTGAATGTTCCTGTAAGCGGAAATGTTTTAACAAACGATGTTGATTTCGAGGGAGACACTCAAACAGTAACCACTACAACCGTAACTACCGCACAAGGTGTGACGGTAACTATTGCCCCTACTGGGGAATATACCTACACGCCTCCAACCGATTATGTGGGTGAGGATACTTTCCAATATACCATCGTAGACAATGGCAACCCTCAGGCAACTGATACCGCTACGGTTTATATTGAAGTAACTAAGTTAGGAGATCCTCAAAATGAGCCTCCAGTAGCCAATGCCGATACCAATACTACGGAAGTGGATACACCAGTTACAGGTAATGTTTTGGTGAACGATTACGATCCCGATGGAGATCCAATTACGGTAACAACCACTACAGTAACGACAGCTCAAGGTGTGACTGTAACTATAGATCCTATCACAGGAGTGTATACTTATACGCCTCCAGCAGGATATACCGGTATTGATACTTTCCAATACACTATTTGTGATAATGGAACACCTGCCTTATGTGATACAGCGACGGTTGCCATCACGATTATTCCAGACGATGGAAATGTGACCATAGCAAATGATGATTCGTATTTTGCCTACGTAAATAATAACATTAGCGGAAATGTGTTGGATAACGACTTCGATCCAGAAGGGGATAACCAATTTGTAGACACTACCATTACGCCTGTTACCGGACCAAGTAACGGTACATTAGCTATCAATGCCGATGGTACTTTTACCTATACTCCGAATACAGATTATGTAGGACCAGATGAATTTATCTATCAAATTTTTGATGATGGGGCTCCAGTAGCAACTAGTACAGCAACCGTACACCTATTAATTGGTTTGGAAGGAAATACTACCGAAGCGATTGATGATATCAACGATACTTTTGTTAACATTCCTGTGAGCGGTAATGTATTGACCAATGATGTAGATGCTGAAGGCAACACGCAAACCGTCACCACTACTTCAGTGACCACTGCACAAGGTGTGACGGTAACTATTGCGCCTACAGGGGAATATACCTATACCCCTCCAACCGATTATGTAGGGGAGGATACTTTCCAGTATACCATTGTAGATGATGGTAACCCTCAGGCGACAGACACGGCTACGGTATATATTGAAGTATTCCCAATAGGAACACCAGATAATGAACCTCCAGTAGCCAATGCCGATACCAATACTACGGAAGTAGATACTCCAGTATCCGGAAATGTTTTGGTAAATGATTATGATCCTGATGGAGATATGATTACCGTAACAACTACTACGGTAACTACTTCTGAAGGAGTTACTGTAAACATTGATCCCGTTACAGGTCTTTACACTTATACTCCTCCAGTTGGTTTTACAGGAGTGGATACGTTCCAATATACTATTTGTGATAATGGAACTCCTTCCTTGTGTGATACTGCAACCGTTACGATTACGATTATTGACGACAATGGAAATATCACTGTGGCAAATGATGATTCTTACTTTGGATATCCAAACCAAGACATCGCCGGAAATGTATTAGACAATGATTTTGATCCTGAAGGAGACGATCAAACAGTGGATGTGTCTATCACACCAATTAATGGTCCTGCTAATGGTACGTTAGCTATTAATGCGGACGGAACCTTTACTTACACCCCGAATCCAGGGTTCTTAGGAGCGGATCAATTTGTATACGAAATTTTTGATAACGGCACTCCTGAAGCAAGAGCACAAGCTACGGCATACCTAGCAGTGCTTGATCCAGGCAACGCTATTCTGGCGGTGGACGACATCAACGACACGTTCGTCGACCTACCGGTCAGCGGCAGCGTAGCGACGAACGACGAGAACCCGGACGGCCCTATCGGCACGGAGGTGTTCACCTTGGTGAGCGGCCCCGTGAACGGCGGCACGCTGGTGTTCAACCCTGACGGCAGCTATACGTACACCCCAGCTCCGGGCTATGTGGGCGAGGACACCTTCACCTACCAGGTATGCGACGGCGGTAGCCCGGTTGCCTGTGACACTGCGGTGGTCTACATCGAGGTGATGCCATTGGGCGGCCCCGAGAACCAGGCGCCCGTTGCGAACGCCGACACGAACACGACGGAGGTCGACACCCCTGTGAGCGGCAACGTTCTTGTGAACGACTTCGACCCTGACGGCGACCCTATCGTTGTGACCTCGAACACGGACCCTTCGAACGGCAGCGTTACGGTGAACCCCGACGGCAGCTATACGTACGTCCCTAACCCCGGCTTCGAGGGCGAGGACACCTTTACCTATACCATCTGCGACAACGGCAGCCCCGCGCTGTGCGACACCGCGACGGTGACCATCCAGGTGGTCCCCGACGGTGGCAACATCACCGTTGCCAACGACGATGCGTATTACGGTTACCCTGATACGGACATCACGGGTAACGTTCTGGACAACGACAGCGACCCCGAGGGCGACGCACAGTCGGTTGACGTATCGCTTACCCCTGTGAGCGGCCCTTCGAACGGTACCCTTGCGATCAACCCCGACGGTAGCTTCACCTATACCCCCAACGCGGGCTATGGCGGCACGGACCAGTTCGTGTACGAGATCTTCGATACGGGGAGCCCCGAGGCTCGCGACCGTGCGACGGTCTACATCAGCATCGACCCTAACGGTGGCGGCAACGCTATTTTGGCGGTGGACGACATCAACGACACGTTCGTCGACCTACCGGTCAGCGGCAGCGTTGCGACGAACGACGAGAACGCGGACGGCCCTATCGGCACGGAGGTGTTCACCTTGGTGAGCGGCCCCGTGAACGGCGGCACGCTCGTGTTCAACCCGGACGGCAGCTATACGTACACCCCAGCTCCGGGCTATGTGGGCGAGGACACCTTCACCTACCGGGTATGCGACGGCGGTAGCCCGGTTGCCTGTGACACTGCGGTGGTAACAATTGAAGTGGTGGATGATCCTATTATAGGAAATGACCCTCCAATTGCTAATAACGATACAAATACAACTGAAGTAGATACTCCTGTTTCTGGAAATGTGTTGGTGAACGATTATGATTTGGATGGAGATCCAATTAGTGTAACCTCTAATACAGATCCATCCAATGGGACATTGGTAATCAATCCGGACGGGACATACACTTACACGCCTAACCCCGGTTTTGAAGGAGAAGATTCTTTCGAATATACCATCTGTGATAACGGTTCTCCTGCCTTGTGTGATACTGCTGTTGTAACTATTTATGTAATTTCAGATAACGGAAATATTACCGTAGCAAACGACGACGCTTATTATGGAGAAGTAGATGCTATCATTGTTGGAAATGTATTGGATAACGATAATGATCCTGAAGGAGACTTACAATCCGTTACATCAACTCCAACTCCTGTAAGTGGACCTTCAAATGGTACAGTGACTTTAAATAGCGATGGTTCATTTGTGTATACTCCTAATCCAGGATTTACGGGAACAGACCAGTTTGTATATTCAATAATTGATGATGGAACTCCATCAGCGGAAAATCAAGCTACGGTTTATATTTTGGTAGAACAGACTCCTGCTCCAGCTATTGCCATCATTAAGGAAGGTGTGTTTGTAGATATTGATCAAGACCAATGTGCTGATCCTGATGAAACCATAGAATATACTTTTACGGTTACTAATGAAGGAAATGTTCCATTAAGTGCAGTGCAAGTAACAGATCCTTTATTTGAAGCACCAAATCCAGTTGTAGCCATTTCAGGACCTTCTGGAGATACGAATGGAAATAATTTATTGGATATTGATGAAACATGGGTGTTTACTGCTAGTTATGCAATTACCCAAGATGATATAGATACTGGTTTAATAACAAATCAAGCTACTGCTTCTGGTACTGATCCTGACGGAACGATAGTAGAGGATTTATCTGATGATGATTCAATTCTTGAAGATGAGCCCACGGTGACCACGTTGTGCCAGGATGCTGTGATCGACATCGTTAAGAGCGCTGTCTACGACGACGGCGGCGACTGCAGCCAGCCTGGCGAGTTGATCGATTACACCTTTACGGTGACCAACCAGGGGAACGTTAGCCTGTCCAAC
>PALG01000015.1 GCA_002707025.1 Flavobacteriaceae bacterium
TGAGATTCTTCGCTTCGCTCTGAATGACAACCCACCCCGTCAGTCCTTCGGCCTGCCACCCCTCCCTGTCTAGGGCGGGGAGCACTTGCTACGGAACCATTTTATATCTTGTGTCTTGTCTCTTGTGTCTTGTCTCCTGTTTCCAAAAAAAAAACACCCTTCGACAGGCTCAGGGTGACAATGAGATTCCTCACTTCGTTCGGAATGACAATACCATAAAAATAATAATAAAGAATAGTTTAGGGATTAGTCTCCTTTTGTGCTTCTAGGCCATTATCGATCATTTCCTCTACTTCGATTTCCTCGTCTGGTTCGAGATGGGGTGTGACTTCTTTTTTTTTTGAGCGGGTGTGGTAGATTTCGTAATACATCCCAAAATGGTCGCTCCCAAAATAGGGGGTGCGCTTCATGGTGCCTACGGTGAGATCATCGGTATGGAAAAGGTGGTCCAAAGGGAAACGCATTAAGCCATATTTGGCGTGGTAGGTTGGAAAGAAGCCCCTTCCTACCCGAGGGTCGATCATGCCCGTCATTTTTTTGAAGAGTCTAGTGGTGCGGCTCCACACCACATCGTTCATGTCGCCACAGACCACGGTAGGTAGGTCCCGCTCCTTAATGATCTTGCCCGTGAGCATGAGCTCGGCATCCCGTTCCTTACTGGTTTCATTTTCGGTAGGGCTCGGTGGGGCGGGGTGCAAGCAGATAAGCTGTACCTTTTCGCCTTCCAATTCAATTTCGCAAAAAATAGAAGGTACGTCTTTTTCAATCTGAAATTTTTGGGAGACGTTATGAAGTTTCTTTTTGGAATACAGGTGCATTCCGTAGTAATTCTCCAAGGGGATTTTCATCGAATAGGGATAGTCGGGCTCCAATCGATCTAAAGAGCGTTCCCAATCTTTATCGGTTTCCATAGCCAAGACCAAATCGGGATTAAAATTGGCTATGATGTCTAAAAATGCATCAAAATCTTTGTTATCCTGAAGAATGTTAGCTCCTAGGATGGAAAAACTTTCAAGAGACTTTCGCCACTTTTTCCGTGGATAGAGGGAGGAATACCGGGTTACTTTTTCCAGTTGGTAGACGATGGCGGTAATCAAGCAGAAAAACAACACCCATTCAAATACATTGAACTCCCAGTGAAAATAAAACAGCAGGACGACCAAAATCACTTCAATGAGTATGGATTGTAATCGTACAAAATCGGGCATACGAAATACCCAATGGGCGGTGCCAATGGCAGGAAAAAAAGGCGTGAGGATAAATATTATACAGAGTGCGTACAATAGAATCATAGCTCTAAGGTACTACATGAAAACCATATATTTCAATAATTTTCGGAAGTCTTAACATTTGAAATGCAAATCTTATCATTCCTTTAAATATTCCCTAATTTTGCGGCGTGAAACAAGCGTACGACATTTTGGTATTGGGCGGCGGAGCTGCGGGTTTCTTTACGGCCCTTAATGTGGTTGAAAAAAATCCAGGGCTTACGGTGGCGATCCTGGAACGGGGTAAGGAAGTGTTGACCAAGGTAAAGGTTTCTGGAGGCGGGCGTTGCAACGTGACCCATGCCGAATTCCTTCCGAAGGAACTCTCCCAGAACTACCCCCGGGGCGAAAAGGAATTGTTGGGGCCGTTTCATACTTTTATGACGGGCGATACGATGGGCTGGTTTGAAACCCGTGGGGTACCCTTGAAGGTGGAAGACGACGGACGGGTATTCCCGGTGAGTGATAGCTCACAAAGTATTATCGACTGTTTTTTGAAGGAAGCCCAACGGCTGCACATAGATGTGCTTACACAAACCTCGGTAAAGCAAGTAACGCGATTGGATTCGGGTTTTGAAGTAAGCACCAATAATGGAAAGTTTACTTCGGAAGCTCTAGTGGTTGCCACGGGAAGCAATCCTAAAGTATGGAAACTTTTGGAAGGTTTGGGCCATACCATTGTACCACCGGTTCCCTCTTTATTTACATTTAACATAGAAGATACCCGTATTACCGATTTGCCCGGGGTGGCTACGGAAGCTACCGTGATGGTATTGAATGAAGCGGGGAAACCCATACTGACTTCGGAAGGGCCATTGCTTATTACCCATTGGGGGATGAGTGGACCTGCCATTTTGAAGTTATCGGCTTGGGGCGCCCGATTGCTGGAACCCCTGAAGTATCAATTTACCATTGCGGTGAACTGGTTGCAAGGAATGTCCCTAGAAGCGGTTTTGGAAGCGTTGCTGGAGCTGAAGACCGTACACCCCAATAAGACGTTATACAAATACCCACAGTTGGGCTTGCCCAAACGCTTGTGGCAAAATCTGCTTGTCGCGGCAGGAATCCCTACCACCGAAACCTGGGCGCAGGTAAGCAAGAAATCCTTACAGGCCTTTAGCGAACAACTTACCCAGTCCACTTTTGAAGTACTGGGAAAAAGCACTTTTAAAGAGGAGTTTGTGACCGCTGGAGGGGTGGATTTAAAGGAAATTCATTTTAAAACATTTGAAAGCAAGGTGTGCCCGCAGTTATATCTGGCCGGGGAAGTGCTGGATGTAGATGCCATTACCGGTGGATTCAATTTTCAGAATGCGTGGACGGGTGGCTATATGATCGCGGAAGCCCTTGCAAATAAACAAAATAATAAAAACCAATAGAATGATTCATAAAAAAGGCACGTTAGAACTCACTCCAGAAGCCATGCAGGAATATGGGTATCAAGTGATGGAGGCGATTGTGCAGCACTATACCCATCTCAATGAAAAGAAACCCGTGGCACTAAGTTCGCGGGAGGAAATGGACGAACTGTTTTTGGAGGAAGCTCCCGAGCAGGCGGCTTCACCTAAGGAAGTATTACAGCTAGTATTGGACCAAGTGATGGCCAAGAGTACCAATGTGGCCCACCCCAAGTCGTATTCCTTTGTTCCGGGGCCTAGTAATTTTGTAGGGGCGATGGGCGATGCCTTGGCTTCGGGCTTTAATATCTTTTCTGGCGGGTGGGCTGCTTCGCCTGCGGCTGCGGAACTGGAGATTGTCACCTTAAATTGGTTGCTGAAAATCTTTGGGTTCCCCGTAAAGAAAGGCGGTGGAATATTTACCAGCGGGGGCTCCATGGCAAATCTTACGGCCGTGGTGACCGCACGGCGTGTGAAATGTGGTGATGATTTCTCCAAGGCCGTGATTTACCTGTCGGATCAGGCGCACTCGTCGAACATCAAGGCCATCCGTATTTTGGGTTTCCGAAAGGAGCAAATACGGATCATCCCCACCGACCAAGAATTTAAGTTTGGCGTAAACAAGCTGAAGAATGCCATTGCGAAGGACCGTTTGGAGGGGTATCAGCCGTTTTGTTTGATAGCCACTGCGGGAACCACGAATACGGGAACCGTGGATCCGTTGACCGAATTGGCAAAAATCTGTAAGCACGAAGATATCTGGTTTCATATTGACGGGGCGTATGGTGGCGCGGCCATTTTAGGAAAGGACGGCAAGCAATTGCTGAAGGGCATCCAAAAAGCCGATTCGTTAACGGTAGATCCCCATAAGTGGTTTTACCAACCCTATGAGATTGGGTGTTTGTTGGTGCGTAACCATAAATGGTTGAAAAGTACCTTTACCGAAAAGCCCGAATATTTAAGGGATGTGGAAGGGAATACTTCGGAAATCAATTTTTACGACCATGGGGTAGAGTTGACCCGTCGTTTTAGGGCATTGAAGTTTTACATGTCGATCAAGACCTTTGGTTTGAAGGAATTCCGTAGGGCGATCGACTATAACATGCAGTTGGCCGAAAAGGTAGAAAAAAAGCTGCGGAAGAGTGCCCATTGGGAAGTGATTTCCCCAGCGACCCTAGCGGTGATCAATTTTCGGTACAACCCCATAGACAAAGGCTTTTCAGAAAAGAAATTGGATGCGTTAAATCAGTTGATCAGTAAAAAAGTAGTCGAATCGCGAGAAGCCTTATTGGTGACGACAATATTGAACAAACAAGTGGTATTGCGAATGTGTTTGATCAATCCCAGGACGACCTTGCAGGATGTGGAAGAGACCTTGGCCTTGTGTGAGCGATTTGCTGCGGAAAGTATGGAGAAATGACACCCTATGTAGCTTTATTGCGCGGAATCAATGTAGGGGGGCAAAAAAAATTCCCCAAAGCCGAGCAGGTAGCGCTGTTGGAATCCCTGGCGGTGGCGAATCCGCAGGTGTATTTGCATACCGGAAATTGGGTATTTGCTTCTGAAAAGGAAGCTTCTGTTTTGGAGAAGGAAATTTCAGCAACCCTTAAAAAGCAATATGGCTGGGAGCTCCCCGTCGTGGTGAAATCGGCTACGGAATTACAAGCTATTTTTGAAGGCTGTCCCTTTCCGAAGCAAGAAAAAGAACAAAGTTATTTTGCATTATTACAGGCGGTGCCTTCCGAAGCCCACAAAGAAAAAGTGAAGGCATACGATTTCCCGGGGGAGACTGCCCATGTGACCGATGCCTGTGTGTATTTTTTTAGTGCCACGGGCTATGGCAAGGCTAAAATGAACAACAATTGGTTTGAAACGAAGCTGAAGGTAGCGGCTACCACACGGAATTATAAAACCATGAATCGTCTCTTTAGGATGTTATTTGATTCATAAAAAACCCGATGGAGAATTCGCATCGGGTTTTAAGGGTTCTTAACTTAACAAATTAGAACATGCTTTCTTGGAGTTTAAAGGTTTCCTTGAGTCCTAAAAACCTCCTGCTCACAAACTTTTTCCATTGATCCCTATTTGAAACGGTTTCCATTTTTTTGGGAGGGGCTACGATGTCTATGAGCTCTAGTGGCATGCAATTACTGATTAACGAATCATGATTTTCTTTACCTGTTTTGTAGTATCGGTTTCAATTAGTAAGGTATAGAGACCAGACGGTAAGTCTGGGAGGGTTATTTCCCTAACATTGCCAGTGTCCCGTGTTTGTGACTCTAAAACCTTCCTGCCTAAAGGATCCAATAAATGTAACTGTGCTTCCCCGGTAATCCCAGTTAAGAATATATTTTTTTGAGTAGGGTTGGGGAATACTTTAATTTCTGAAAAAGAAGCAGAGGAAGTGCCTAAAACGCTTTCCGGTTCAAATAGTAATTGGAAGCGATCGGGGAAGTTTCCGGGGCCACTTTCAAATCCGTAGGCTTCATCGGTAAGCAGGGTCAATTCATTTAAATACCTATCGAAAAGATAGATGGTGGTGTTCGACAACAGATCACTATCGATGTTGGATAGGGATATTTTATAGGAAGTGACCTCGTTCAATAAAGAGGAAAATCCTATGGGAATCATGATACTTTCTTCAAATAGTTCCCGAGATTGAATGCCCAGTTCCACTTGTTCCCCTTCGATACCGGAATAGATGGAAAGTACGGTTGCCAAGCGGTTACTATCATAGCCCGCATCGATTCCTTCCGTAGTAATTTCTGAAAAGCCAATTAAACAATTACTTTGAAGGGGGTAGGCTGTACTCTGTATTTTAAGCCATATACGGTCCTTATTAAGCGGATTTCTTAGGGTGGTATTGCCCGAGGTGAGTCGCATGCTATTATTAAAAACAGCCGTTCCAGCCCCAGTAGCCTTAATTCCGAATCCTTGCCCGGTAGCGATGACCCCATTAGGTTGTGTATCGATTCCGGAAGGGTCTGCTGCGGCAGCTGTACCTCCCATGAGGTTATACATGGAAATATCTTCCATGCTAAAGTTCATGCTTCCAGCTCCAGGAAGGGAAGGGCTGGGAGGGGTAAGGTGTTCCCAGAAATATACTTCGTTGAACAACGTATTGGCGGTTAAAAATGCATCGGCGTCCAGAGCAGAAGCATACGGGTTTGCCAATACATTGGGACTCGCATTACGATTGTCTGCGGGAGTTGGGCCGGGAGTGTTGTAGAGAATTGAAAAATGGACCATCCCATTATTTAGAGTCCCCAGTTGGTGTGTCATCGTGAAAATTCCTCCAGGCTGTCCATATCCAGCCTGTGGCCTTACAATATACCCTTCTCCTGGATTGATGGAACCACTATATGGATTCCAATTGTCGTAATTATCATCGGCAAAGTTTTCAGCCATCGGGAATTGTATGGCTACATCGGGATTGGGCACAAAGTTAAGGGTGTTGTGATTTAACACTAGGAAAGCACTTGCAAAAACATCGTTTCTAGTTTCGGCGGTCATGGGACTTCCCATTACCATAAAATCCCGCGAGGCCAAGTCTGGCGTAATGACTTCCACTTGAATGGTTCCTGTTTTTATGACCTGGGCAAAATCGTATTCCTGTACCACACTTCCTTGATGGGCTATAAATAAGTTTCCGTTTACAGTGATGTTGTTGGCAGAAAAAAGGTAATCGTTGGCTGCTATGGTTAGGTTACCGGAGGCATCCACTTCGCAGGTACAGGTGTTGATGGATCCTTCTGAGGCAGTATCATACAAACCTGTAATAATCGCATTGCTTCCCGCATTGGGTGCTCCGTTATCCCAAACCCCTCCCGTATAGGTGGTGTCTGTTCCCAAAACGGTCACTGTAGCAGAAGCATTGGCGCTGTTACCCGCTTCATCGGTAACGGTAAGGGTAACGGTATTATCCCCTATATCTGCACAACTAAAGGAGGTAACATCCAACATGTATGCTAAGTTGGCTGGGGTAGAGACATTATCTGTGGTTCCATTATCAATTTGTGCAGGGGTGATAGACACATTCCCCGTAGGATCTAGATAAACAGTGATGTCCTGTGTTACTACGGTTGGCGGAGCGATATCTGTTTTTTGGATAATGGTGAGCACTAATTGATTGGGGTTGGTGGAACAATCGGTGCTGAATTCATATTCAATTCCGTTGTGTACGGGGGTGTTGGGTGCCAATAAATTACAAGTGGTAATGGTACCGGTGGTGGTGGCTACGGTAAAGGTATCATTGATAAACCCTTCAAACCCCATGGAAATATTTACGTTACCTTCCAGGATGGCATTTCCGGTAATAGCCAGTACATCGTATTCGGTACTCGGGGTATAGCCGTTAAGTTCTACATCCAATACAGAGGAAGCAGTAGATTCAAAATCCCCAATGATCGAAAGTGTTCCGGGAGACGCACCAGGGGCAAAGGTTCCGTTGTTGACAAAATCTGCTGGTGCAGGAAGGTCTATGGTTCCTATTCCTTTGATGATTCCTGATGCAGTGTTATTTAGGGTATTTGGACCACTAAATAGAAGGGTTCCAGAGGCTACCTCAATCGTTCCGGTATTGGTGGTCTCTACATACAAATTTGAGGCATTGGTTCCTGCAGTTTTGATTAATACTCCTGCATTATTGAAAATATGGGAAGTTCCTCCCGAAAAGCTAAAGTCCCCAAAGTTATCTTGAAAATCGATGGTCCCCGTAGCTTGGTTGTTCAGCACCCCTTGGGTGATGAATAAATCGCCGTTGCTCGCAATATTGATGATGCCTTCATTATTAAAAGTAGTATCTCCAATAATGGATTTTGTTACAGAGCTAGTTAAATTCATGACCCCAAGATTGGTTAAATTACCCCCGCCCGTTAAAATACTAGCGGTCCAGTTTACCCCCACTGTTCCCGAAAAATCGAAGGTAGCAGAAGTACCCGGTGCTACGGTTACTTGATTGCCCCAAGTAATGGGTCCGTCGAGGGTTCCCGTTAAGGTTCCTTCGCAGGTTATCGGGCCGTTCCAAAAGAAGTTGGCCCCTGGAAGCACATTGTAGACTCCATCTGTTAGATTCTTATTAAGTGCTTGCAATCTAAGTTCGCTGGTTTCTACGTTGATCGTTCCCGTATTGTTGAGCACTACATCAATTATGGCATACCCTGTTGGTGTGGCATTTCGAAGGGTTCCCATATTGTTAAAGTCGTGTAGACTTCCACCCGAATAGCTGATGTTCCCGAAAGCTGCTTCCAAGGAAACGGTTCCGCCCATTAGGTTGTTTAGGATACCATCAGTAATAAACAAATCGCCAGCATCTGTAATTTGTAAGGTCCCGGTATTATTGATTGTGGTGTTATCCAATATTGATTTGCTAGCGGTACTTGTGAGATTCAAGTTGCTTAGATTGACCAAGGTTCCACCTCCTCGAAGGTTGCTGGAGCTCCATAAAACCTGGGAAGCCCCCGAAAAATTGAAGGTAGCTGTCGTAGCAGGAGCAATAAACACTTCACCACGCCAGTCAATAGGGCCTTCCAAGAGTCCGGTAAGAGTACCAGAACAGTTAATGGGCCCTGCCCATTCCAATTCTGCTGCAGCTGCCACATTGTAAACCCCTCCTGTTAAATTTTTAGCAAGACCCAATAAACGTAAAGTACCACTTTCCACACTAATGGTTCCTGTATTGTTTACCACTGCATAAATATTGGCTATTCCTGTGGTGGTACTTCTTCTGATGAGTCCTGCGTTATTAAGAATTTGGGAAGATCCTCCAGAATAACTAATTTCACTAGCGTTAGCTTGAATATCTATAACCCCGCTAGATTGGTTGTTTACAATACCATCGTTAATATTAAAATCCCCTCCATTTTGCAGGGTCATGGTCCCTTCATTATTTAGGGTTGTGGTTCCTATAACGCTCTTTGTTCCGGCGGTAGTTAAATTTAAAACACTTTGGTTGATAAGGGTTCCGCCTCCTGTAAGATTACTGCTGGTCCATTGCACTCCAGTACTTCCGGAAAAATTAAATATGGCGGTGGTTGCTGGGGCTACGGTAAGAATGTTGTTCCATTCCAAAGCCCCATCTAACGTTCCTGTAAGCATTCCCGAGCAGGTTGTGGGTCCGTTTATTTGAAGTTTTGCACCAGCGGCAACATGGTAGGTTCCCCCTATGAAATTCTTATTCAAACTTTGAAGGCGAAATTCACCACTTTGTACGTTAAGGGTTCCCGTATTGTTTAACTCTGCGTAGAATACAAAAATACTTGAGCTTTGAATAAGCCCGGCATTATTCAGGATATGAGAACCTGCACCGGAGTAGCTAATATCGCTAAAAAGGCCTTGTACGTCTATGATCCCTGAGGTTTGGTTATTCACCACTCCGTCATTAATATATAGGTCCCCTCCAGATTGAAGGATTAGGGTGCCTTCATTATTAAGTGTGGTAAATCCTATAATGGATTTTGTTCCGGCTCCAATAAGGGTTAAGGTCCCTTGGTTGGTGAGTGTTCCCCCGCCAGTTAAATTATTGCTGTTCCAATTAATAGTAGAATTGGAGCCAAAACTAGAAGCTCCTGCGATGGAAAGCTGATTGCTCCAATTAAAAACGGAAGTCCCTTGCACCTGTAATGAATTGATGGTAGCGCCCACGTTGAGATTCACGGTAAATCCGGTAGGTATGACCGCATCATGGGCCGCTGTAGGCACTATCCCAAGACTCCAGTTGCCCGAGGTATTCCAATTGTTGTTTACAGCTCCTGTCCAAGTATTGGTTTGTGCTTTTGCAAAGCTTATTAGAGCAAAGAAAAAAAAGCAATTTAGAAGTAATTTTTTTGTGATCATTGGTTGAGGTTTTTCTTTACATCGATAGGGTAAAGAAATGTCATCACCTAAAAATTAGAATTTTTTGCGAAGCAGGAGCCACAACAGAAATAAAAAGATGGCTATGCCTATCCACCAAAGAAAAGAAACCGAAGTATCTATAGGAATGGGTGCAGTATCTCCCATTAAAACCAGGCCTGCCCAATATTGGGGTGCCAAACTCCTGCCTTTGGCTTGAGCTAAATAGGTGATTTTTGCTTGTTGAAGTGCCTCATCCTTAGAAAGCCCTTTCTGTAGATTTTCGTAAAAAAGACTTACTATTTCAGCACTGGATTTCTCGTCTATTTCCCAAAGGCTGGTTAAAATACTCTCGCTTCCTGCATAAGTAAAAGCATGTGCTAAGCTTATCATTCCTTCCCCTGGTTGGTAACCTGGTTTTCCAGTTTCACAAGCGGTAAGCACGGCTAAATCGGCATTGATATTGTAATTGTAAATTTCGTAGGTGTATAGATAATTGTTTTGATTGTCCAAGCTATCCACTTGTTTGGCAAAAACCAATCGGGAAAGTTCGGGGCTCACGTTGTTGGATTCGGCATGGGTACCTATATGGATGATTTTGTATTCGGAAGCTTGATTAAGGAACACCTGCTTTGAAGCACCTTCGTTGTAAAAGGCTTTCCCTTTAAAAGTGTTCTCCGATTTTTTAATAAGATGAGCACTGAATGGCTGTGGAAGAAGGGTGAGGTAGGTTTGATCGGTATTGGAAGAATCGGCTAGGGCCATTTGGTAACGCTCTTTCATCTCTGAAGAAAATGCCGGCGCAAAGCCTATATAATTTTCTTTGAAATACCGTGGCTGATCCTGAGAGCCTGTGAGATACAAGCTAAAATTGTAAGAAAAAACATGCTCTTTTAAAAGGCTATGTGCCTGAAAATCCTCAAAATCGTTAATAGGTTGTTTTGTGAGCATTTCAAAACTAAGATTGTACAGCGGGCCATCGGGGAACACTACTACCTTTTTGGTGTTCACAAAGGGCTGAAGGGGTTTCCATAGAATTCGGTATAGTTCAAAAAGATTTGCACCTTGTTCTGAAGCATGTAACCGGTTTTTCTCCAATTGGGAAATATGTTCCTTCAGTTTCCCTTGCTCTAAAGGGACTATCCTTTTGTGTTGTTTTGTAAGAATGATGGCATAAAGTTTTTCAGAAATGGTAAGATACCTTACCCACGTAGTTTCGGGAGCAATATTTGAAGTATACTGCAATGGAACCGATAATAATGAAGCATACCGAAGTTGAAAATAGTCGGGTTGTTGTACCTGTAGTTTCTTTAAAAAATCGTTCCACTCATGATTTAGCTGAAGAAATTTCCCCAAACTTTTTTCATCGTTACTATCTAGCGAATAGGATAAGGCTTTTCGTAGTTGACTTTCCTCTTTAAGAATAGCCTCTGGCACTTTAGCAAATTTAATATTGTCCCGAAGGTTGAGGCGGGCCCTAATACGGTTATAGATACTGGATTCATGAAGATGTAAGATGCTATCTAGATACTCATCGTTCTCCGTAATGCCATAAAGTTTGTAATTGAGTTCTTTTGCTAAGTCTATTAATTCGGCATTTTGGGCAATAAGTGATTGTGTGTCTTGGTAATTTTTAATGAATGTATTCCGAAGTTCCAGTAACTGTAGTCCCTTTTGAACTTCTTCAAAGAGCTGTTTTAGTAATTCCTTATCGGTATTGGGTTGTTGGGCCAATGTAGATTTTACATATAAGAGGATTGCCCTAGGAATATTTAAGGTTTTTACTACATCGTCGGTACTTGCCACATTGTTTAAGTTGAGGGTTGGGGATTTGTCTAGGATTTCCTTACAAATATGCTGCGTCTCCCCGTAGTCTTTCAACAAGTAATAGGTTTCAGCCAAGGCCATTTGGTATTGTAACTGCAACGGTGTTCCATACACTCCTTCCCTTTGGGATTCTTTGTAAATATTCTTTACAATTTTAAGTGCCTTTTCAGGATAATTGTTTTTGGCATAAAAAAGAGCCATATCCTGAAAGTTGTTTATAACATCGGTGTTGTACTTACCCTCTAAAGCATCGTAATAAGTGGCTTCCGATTTTTGATATAACTGGACCGCTTTTTCCTTTTCATTAAAAAAGTCGTGTATCTTGGCCCTAGCGGCGAAAGCACTTCCCCTCCAATAAGAATCCAAACCCTGTGATTCTTCCAATTGCAACAAGACCTCATCCATGAGTTTTTCGGCCCCTTTCATGTCTTGGGTGTTAAACTTGGCTTGGGTCAATAAAATTTTTGAAATGATGACGTTGGGGTCGTTTTTGCTTTTGTCTTTTAGCTTTTGTTGATAGCTGTAGTTGACCAATTGTTCTGCTTTTTGGAACTCTCCTATGGTGTTGTAAAAAACCCCCAGATTGTCGATAGCCATACCCTTACTGGTTTTAGCAGCATTTATTCTTTGTTCATCTACGGAGACTTCCATAAATTGATTGAATTTTTGAATGGCTTCTTCAGAATAGGCAATGGCTTCTTCATTTCTACCCAATAGGTTAGATACTACGGCCATATTCATGCGTACCAATCCGGGGCGATAATAATCATTAGAAGGGTTGCTTTCGGTCTTTTTTAAGGCTTCCAAAGACTTTTCAAAATAATAATTGCAACTGTCCATTTGCCCTTTCCGCCACATGACTCCTCCTAGGGCGTTGTATACCTGTTGGAAGGTAACGTAATCTGGAGGGTTCGCTTTTTGGTAATATCCCAAGCTTTCTTCGTAATAATTTTTAGCGCTGGTATAATCACCTTTAGCAGAAGAATAATACCCCATATTATAAATGATATCGGAGATTTGAGGCGCTTTATCTGCCGTACCTTTTTTGGCCGCTTTCAGTGCTTTTTCCAACGAAAGAAGCGAAAGATCTGGTCTTCCCGCTTCATCTTGAATCCAGGCCAATTCCTTGTAGGCATATTTGGTGACATCTGGGCGATCTAGTTGTACCAATTCTTCTACAAAATGATCTGCTTTCTGTAGGGCAAGCTCCCAATTATTATTATTAAGAGAGTAGCTTCCTATAAACTCGACATATCTGGAAAGACTGTCCCAGTTTTTTTGTGCTTTAAGTGTCGCTACTTGGGACTGAAGTTGATTTTTTGCTTCGTTAAGCTGTTGATTGGCAATTAACTGACGTATTTTTGGGATTCCTTGAAGGGAGTCCCCTTCTTGCGAATATACAAGGAAGCTATTTAAGAAAAGAATGATACTTAAGTACCATGAAAAGGATTTATGGCTTTTCATAGAATTTCTTTATTTCCTCTTGAAGGCGTTGGCTTTGCTTAGATGTGTTCTGTTTCAGTTTATCCAAGCTTTTTTGCCATTCATTGTTCTTTAAATACAGAAGCCCCAGATAGTAATTGGCATCTTCGTGAAACGAACTTTGCTGGTTATGGGATACCTCATTTAAAAATTTTAAAGCCTCCGAATCGTTTTCTAGAGCAGTATGTGCCACTCCTATAAAATATTGAAGGGTGTCGTTTTTCGGATTTTCTTTATGAAGGGCTTTCCAAGTTTGTAAGGCCTCTTGAAAATGACCTTGTTTATACCGAACCATTCCCTCGTAAAAAGTATATTGCGAAGTGCTGCTCATGGTCGTAGGTAATCCAGCATCTTGAATGTAATACTTGTTGTACAGTTCTTCATTTTTAGGGGATTTATTCAAAAACCAAAATAATCCAATAAAAAGGAATATTGAAGCCGCTACTCCATACCAAGCATAGTTCTTTTTCTTCTTTTTAATGAAAGTATTTGGGGTCTTTACTGCCGAATGGGTAGGTTGTACTTTGGAGTGGAAGGTTTCTAACTTATCTTTTAAAGCAGCAGCTTCCACACCAGCTATTAGGATACGAACTTCGTTGACTTTTTGTTGAAGGCTGCTATTAGAAGCAATTTCGCTTTCAAAAGCAGATTGTTCTTCCACATCCATAGAATGCGTAAGATAGCGTTCAATTTTTTCAAATTCCTGGGGTGATATGTTAGGTTCTTGTTTCAATAGTATTGATTTGGGTTTGGGCAATTTCTTTTAACTTTTGGAGGCATCGATACTTTTTGTTTTTGGCAGAAGCCTCTCCAATATTTAATTTTTCAGCAATCTCCCGTAAGGATGTCTTACTGAAATAAAACTCTTTTAAAATTTCTTGACAGGAGCTTCCAAGTTTCTTGAAAGCTTCCATGGTGCTTTTTATTTTTGCTTCATTTTCCAAAGCGGTGTTTTTTTCAATTTCCTCGAACGATTCGCTCATTGCTGAATCTTCATCCCTAAGCAAATTTGTTTTTTTATAACGGGACGAACGTAAAAAATCCAGCCACTTGTTTTTTGCAATTTGATACAAATACCCTTGTAGGGCCGATTCATTTTTCGGAATGAACTTATCCTGTTTTATATTTTGCCATAAGGTTATAAAGGCATCTTGGTACAGATCTTTTGCTTGGGGCATGGTTCCGTTGTTTTTTAGCACATAGGCTTCCACCTTTGTGTAATTATCTTGATACAGTTGTTTTAATACAGCTTCGTCGTTCAATTTAATTTTTGAAACGAGCGCTTGCTGGTTTATGAATTTTGTCATTGCCCCTCCAAAAGTAGATAGGGAAAGATAGTAAAATTCAAATTAACTACCTGTATTCTTTCTATATATCGAAAGTTTTAAAAAATGTCATCAATACAATTTATGATGACATTTAATTTTTTATTCGATGGTAGGATATAACCATTTAAATAGACAGTATGAAAACCTTAAAATTACTTATTCTTTCGCTTCTAACGGGTTGGATGTTAAATGCTCAAAATGGCATTCCAGTTCCTGGGATGACCTCTTGTGATGCTCAAATCCAATCTTTTATGAACACTTTCGATATACCAAGTGTTACCATGGCGCTTGCAAAAGACGGTGAATTAAAATATATGCGTTCTTTTGGTTATGCAAATCTTGCTCAAAATGAAGAATCGCAACCGTACCACATGTTTAGGATAGCAAGTATCTCAAAACCAATAACGGCCATAGGGATTATGAAAATGGTGGAAGACGGGACGATCGCATTAAACGATAAAGTGTTTGGTCCTGGGGCAATTTTGGAAAACCACTGGTATTTTTCCAATAGCTCTATAGTTGATACAGAAGTATACGATATTACCGTACAGCATTTATTGGAACATTCGGCTGGTTGGGATAGAAGTGTGAATTGTTTTCCAAATCCAACGGATCCTTACCCATGGTTTTTTTCTGGTTGCGACCCCATTGTAGCTCCTTTGCATGTTACTCAATCTCAAGGGCAATCCAATCCTGTAAAGGAGGAATTTTTAATTAATTATCTATTGGAAAAGAATTTAAATTTTTCACCAGGAACTTCATATAGTTATTCCAATATGGGGTACTTAGTGCTTAGCGAAATTATAGAGGAGGTTTCAGGAATGGATTATGAAGCATGGATGCAGCAGGAAATTTTTCATCCGCTAGGGATTTATGATATGTATATTGGTGAAAACCTTTTGGAAGATAAAAAAGAACGAGAAGGGGAGTATGTAGGAAATGGCTTTACAAACTTAGATTTGTATGGAAGTGGCAATACGGTGCCTTGGGAGTATGGTGGCTTTTCGGTGAATGCGATGGATGGTCATGGAGGATGGATTGCATCTGCTAGGGATATGGTAAGGCTATTGGTAGCTGTTGACGGATTTCCTACCAAACCAGACATTTTAAGTCCGGCAACGATTACAAGCATGGTTACTCCTTCTACAAATAATGCCAATTATGCTAAAGGATGGTCGGTAAATAGCCTTAATAACTGGTGGCATACCGGGGCTATAGATGGAACTGCGAGTGTATGGGTACGATCCAATGGAGGCTATACTTGGGCCGTGGTGTTAAACAAAAGAGTGGTGGATAGTAATGCCACTGCCTTTTGGAATGCCTTGGACGGAATGGGATGGAATTGCATCTCCAGTACAGCAAACTTTCCCGATTTTGATTTGTTAGACGCTCCCACGGTGAATGCCAGTAATTTGAATGTTTCTGGAGACGAAGTAAGTTCTATGGACCTCTCTTGGACAAATGGAAATGGAACCTCAAGGGTGGTAGTAATGAAGGATATCACCAATAGTACCGATGTTTATAATTTCAGTAGCTATCCAATTGACGGTATCGATTATACAGGAAACAGCTCCTTTGGAAGTGGTGAAAACCTTGGAGATGATACCTTTGTGGTGTATAGCGGAAATAACAATCAGGTTACCGTGACTAACTTAGATCCTACCAAGCAATATGCCATGAGGGTATATGAGTATAGGAAAACGGCAACTAACGGCAATAATGCATTATACTTGTTAGGAAATCCTGCGGAAAGAGAAGCGTTTCTTAGTGTGGATGGCCATGAACTAGCTCAATTTGTGAAGGTAGCTCCAACCATAACGCAAAACTTTGTACACCTTGAAAACAATTATCCTGAAAGTCTACATTGTGAGGTATATGATGTAAGCGGAAGAAAATTAAATGCCTTGCAAGTTCCTATGGGAAAAAGTTCCATAAATTTTTCACCGTATCAAAATGGATTGTATGTAATGATTTTCAAAAGCGGAAAAAATTCTTGGATCAAGAAAATCGTAAAAAAATAGTGCTCCCCAAGCTATGTTAAAAAATAAAAGCCATCCTTTAGAGATGGCTTTTTATTTATGGAATATTTTTCTATTGTTCTACGGCAAATTTGGTCCAGTTTTTTTCATTGACCCCTCTTTCGGTGTTTGGATTAAATAAAGCATTGTCGGTGCCAATATACATACCGTCGTTAGAGACCCAATAATAATTAGATCCCATTGGGACATTATAATGCTCTCCTGTTTCATGGTTGCCAATCATGGTGGTTTCATTAATTCCCCAAATGGTCTTGGAATGCCCTGCATCGTTTATATTGCTTCTGTTTAGGTATCCTTTATGGGAAATGTCCAGGATGTCGCTATAGGTATCTCCTATGCTTTTATTGGTGGTGCCCGCCGCGGCTATCGCATTCATTCTTTGTTGATGAGCCACCGTGCTTTGCTTTGTGGCTTGCGCCCAAAACTGGTTGCTTTTTTGGATATCGTTGACTAGCTTTCCATTCATATATTGAATCCATTGCGGATTTAATTCCGCATTTGCATAAGAGTAGGTGTAAGCCCTAATTGCTTCGTCGAAATAAGAAGGTAGCGCTTCCATTTCGGTAGTTTGAATGGTCCAGTTGATAGTTTGGGATTTTGCCACATAAAAATTTACCATTAAGATAAACGATTGGGTGCCGTTGGGTGTTTTCCATTCGGTTCCTAAAACTTCTACCCCTCTTTGGGAATTCGTGTAGGGCATGCCATTAAAAAGCCTTTGCCAAAACCCAGCTACTTCCGGAAGCTCATAGCTTTTAATAAAGGAATACCCTTGTGCTTGGGCATTCGGTTTTAGTACTTGCTGTAAGATTTGCTGATTGCGCATCGGCGCTCCAACAGCCGTACCGCTCATTTGAAGTGTTTGTCGCATCATAGGATCGTTGCTCCAGGCATAACTTTCAGACTCCATTTTATATACTTTCAGTTCTTGAGGGCCTTCCATAAATATGGGAGCATTGATAGGGTTTACGGTCCAACTTTTTGGGAGGGGATAGCGAGCTTGCACCAAACCATTGTTGGGGTCAACATAATGATAGTACTTTGTGGTTTCTACATTTTCCATAGAGGATTTTTGTAATGTGTTAATGGTTTCTTGGCTGTTGTTACTTTCGGAGATTATTTTTTCAGAATCGTTCTTAGGAAGATTATTTTTTTGACCATTACTGGAATTACACCCAAATAATGCCATACAAAAGCTTAGGTAGATTAATTTTCGGTATGTTTTCATAAATGAGATTGTTTATTATAAACATCGAAAAAGCTGTGTAATGTCATCATTTTTATAGCAACTTCTATTTTCACCTACCTAATTGTCTATATTTGTTATTGAAATAATTACGAATGACCCATTCCCTTTTCCTTCCAAACAGTTACAAACACTACCCCGAAAAAGGCTCGGTTTCCTACCAATCGCCCAGCAACATTGCTTTGGTAAAATACTGGGGGAAATATGGAGAGCAGCTGCCTAAAAATGCTTCGGTGAGCTTTACTTTAAGTCATTGCCATACACAAACCACATTGGAATATAAAATGAAGCGGGGCGCTGGATTTCATGTGAAGGTGTTTTTGGATGGAGTGGAAACCCCTGCCTTCCTTCCGAAGATTGAAACTTTTTTTGAACGCATAAAGCCCTATGTCCCTTTTCTGGAAAGGTATGCTTTTATGGTTCGTACCACCAACAGTTTTCCGCACAGCAGCGGTATCGCCTCTTCTGCCAGTGGGATGAGTGCTTTGGCACTCTGCTTGGTAGCCTTGGAAAACCAACTATTGAGTAGGGAGATGACCAGCGACTATTACCATCAAAAAGCTTCCTTTTTGGCGCGTTTGGGCTCTGGAAGTGCCGCCCGCAGCGTGGAAGGGCCTTTGGTGGTTTGGGGGGAGCATCCCAAGATTCCTACGGCGAGTAATAATTTTGGTTTGCGCTATCCATTCAAAGTACATCCTAATTTTGAAAACTATCAGGATACGATTTTGTTGGTAGATAAAGGGGAGAAGCAGGTGAGTAGTACCGTGGGGCACGATTTAATGCATGCCCATCCGTTTGCGGAGCAACGCTTTCAGCAGGCCAATGATAATCTTTCGAAGCTCATTTCGGTCTTTGAGAGCGGCGATCTTGAAGCTTTTATTGAAATCGTGGAAAGTGAAGCTTTGTCGTTGCATGCGATGATGATGACTTCGATGCCCTATTTTATTTTAATGAAGCCCAATACTTTGGAAATTATTCAGAAACTATGGGCCTATCGAAAGGAAACCGGAAGTAAGGTATGTTTTACACTAGATGCCGGGGCCAATGTGCATGTGTTGTATCCTGAATCGGAAAAAGACCCTGTGCTCCAATTTATTAGCAAAGAATTAGCACAATTTTGTCAAAAAGGTCAGTATATTTGTGACGAAGTTGGATTCGGTTCAAAAAAACTGTAATTTTACATAACCTGTAATCACAAGCCTATGCACGGTCCCCTTTTCTATTCAAAAATCTTGCTCTTTGGTGAATATGGTATCATCAAGGACTCCAAAGGACTTTCCATTCCGTATAATTTTTACAATGGGGCTTTAAAGATTGATGAGCACCATACCGTTCATACGCACAAATCGAATGCAACGCTAAAACGTTTTTCTGAATACCTAAAATCTTTAGAAACCAGCAATCCAAAATTGGTTTCGTTCGATTTGGACCGATTTAATGAAGACATTGAAAAAGGCCTGTACTTCGACTCCAGTATTCCACAGGGATATGGGGTTGGAAGTAGCGGTGCTTTGGTGGCGGCTGTGTACGACAAGTACGCTACCGATAAAATTACGGTGTTGGAAAACTTGACCCGTGAGAAGCTGTTAAAGCTAAAAGCCATCTTTGGGGAAATGGAATCTTTTTTCCACGGAAAGTCATCGGGACTGGACCCTTTAAACAGTTATTTAAGTCTTCCAATCTTGATCAATTCCAAAGACAACATTGAACCCGCCGGAATCCCTTCGCAAAGTGCCGATGGTAAAGGCGCCGTATTTTTGTTGGATAGCGGAATTACAGGGGAAACGGCACCGATGGTTCAGATTTTTATGGAAAAGATGAAGCAAGATGGTTTCCGTAAAATCGTAAAAGATCAGTTTGTGAAACATACCGACGCTTGTGTGGAAGATTTTTTGAAAGGCGATGTGAAATCCCTCTTCGGAAACATCAAGCACCTTTCGAAAGTAGTGTACGACAACTTCAAGCCCATGATTCCGAAGCAATTTCATACCCTTTGGCAAAAAGGAATTGAAACCAATGCGTATTATTTGAAATTGTGTGGTTCTGGTGGTGGCGGGTACATGTTAGGCTTTACCGAAGACTTGGAAAAAGCCAAAGAAGCATTGCAAGGTCATAAATTGGAAGTGGTCTATACCTTCTAAAATCCCTTTAAAATCACGCTCGTATGTGGAGCAGGAAGCAAAAGCATTTTCTTTGGAAACTCTTCAGTTTGTTTTCTGTGGTGCGGGGTTATAATATCCTCATCATTATTTTGGCACAGTACCTAACGGCCATTTATATATTGGCTCCAGGGCTTCCGTTGCGTCAGGTATTATTTGATGTCAATCTTTTTATGATTGTATTGGCTTCGGCTGCCGCGATTGCCGGAGGCTATATTATCAATAACTTTTATGATCGGGAAAAGGATTTGATCAACCGTCCTAGGAAAACCATGCTCGACCGATTGGTGAGTCAGCGGACCAAGCTAAGTACCTACTTTATCTTGAATTTTTTATCGGTAGTATTGGCAAGTTATGTGTCGTTTCGGGCGGTTCTGTTTTTTTCCATTTATATTTTCGTGCTGTGGTTTTATTCGCACAAGTTAAAACGGTATCCTTTTGTAGGGAATATTACCGCGGCTGTTTTGGCGGTAATTCCTTTTTTTGCCGTATTTATTTACTACCGAAACTTTGCGGAGATCATTTTTGTTCATGCCACCTTTTTGTTTTTACTGATTTCCATGCGCGAATTGGTAAAAGATTTAGAAAACATTAAAGGGGATTTGGTCCAAAATTACCGTACCATACCCGTGGTCTATGGAGAACGATTTTCCAAAGGGATGCTCACGGTGTTAGCCATTCTAACCTTAGTGCCCATATACTTTTTACTGGCCTATTTTGACATTGGCTACATGCGTTATTATTTCTTGGCTACCATTCTGGCTTTGGTTGTTTTTGTCCTCATGCTATGGTTTTCTGCACGAAAGCTTCACTATGTGGTGCTGCACAATATTCTTCGGTTGGGGATAGTGATTGGGGTATTTTGTATTGCCCTATTGGATGTAGATGTGTTGTTGAGTCGCTTCGGCTTATTCTAAAAATACTAACAGAATATCGTTTAGCAAACTTTTACACCTACTTCTTTATATGTCCGTTACTTCCTGTATCTTTGCACTTTATTAATTAAAAGAGTCCTGCCTTATGCAGGAAATGATTATGAGCAGAAGCGATTACAGCGGAAAAGGAAAAACTTCAGGAAGAGGCGGGGGAAATTCACGAAAGAGAAGTAGTGCAAGAGGAAATGCTCCCTTCAAAAAAGAAAACCCCAATAGCCCTGCAGGGCGTCAAAACAAAGTAAGTTCCCATAAAAAGAAGTCGGCCGGCAATAGCCAAAAGTCCAATGACGGCATCCGATTAAACAAGTACATTGCCAATAGCGGTATTTGTTCCCGTAGGGAGGCAGATACTTACATCGCCACAGGGTTGGTGACCGTAAATGGTAAAATTGTCAACGAGATGGGGTATAAGGTGCAGTTGAGCGATGACGTGCGTTTTGATGGACGTCGTATCAATCCCGAACCCAAAACCTATGTGTTGTTGAACAAGCCCAAAAGTGTGTCCAGTACCACTAGTGAGTCCAAAGGGCTTACCGTAATGGATTTGGTTGCCAATGCCCCTGCACAGAAACTGAAGCCCGTAGGTCGCTTGGGAAGAAATGCCACCGGATTGTTGCTGTTTACGAACGATGATGAGTTGATGAACAAGCTTCATAAAAAAGGGATGCCACGTTTGTTTCATATTGAATTGGACAAAAACCTAAAAGGCGAGGATCTACAAAAAATTCGTGAAGGCTTGACCATAGAAGGAAAGGAAGTGACGGTAGAGGAGATTAGCTTCGTTAACAATGCGACCCATAAAGAGCTAGGGCTTAAAATCAAGAATATGGGGAATAGTATTATTCGCGATATTTTTGAATCTTTAGGCTATCAAGTAGTGCGCGTAGACTGTGTGACCTTGGCCCATCTTACCAAAAAAGACCTTCCCAGAGGAAGATGGCGTACCTTGACCAATGAGGAAATTCAGCTGTTTTCCATGCTGTAAGCCCCTTTTTGAAATACTTTTTATTTTTTTTCTGAAAACGTTTGCCGTATCAGAAAATAATTTACATTTGCCCCACTTTTAGCTGAACCGTTGAACCATGTTTTTATGTTCGGGTTTTTGAAAATCAGGAAGTCATATTCAAAAACCGTCTGCCAGGCAGATCACCGAAATTTAAAGCTAGCTTCCGCTTTACCAACCTATTGGGTGACTACTTTTCTTAGAAAAAAGGTATGGGCACTTCTGCCTATCATTGTTTAATGTTTATTTAAGACTTTTCCGAAAAATCTTTTTTAATTTAACCCTTTTGGGATTAAACCCTTTTTCAAACTGAACAACCATTTACAATGAACACAAAATACTTTGATCTTATCGATCAAACCTATCACTTTCCCCAAGAAGAATTTACCTTGGAAGGGGACCATTTGGAATTTCATGATATCGACCTTATGAAACTCGTAGAAGGGTATGGTGCTCCTTTAAAGTTTACCTATCTTCCGAAGATTTCAGACAATATTAAACGCGCCAAACGTTGGTTTTCCAAAGCGATCAAAAAGCATGATTATAAAGGAACCTACAATTATAGTTATTGTACCAAAAGCTCCCACTTTAAACACATTTTGAATGAAGCTTTAAAAAACAACATTCATATTGAGACTTCTTCGGCTTTCGATATTAATATCGTAGAGAATCTGAAAGCAGAAGGGAAAATCACCAATGATACCTATGTGATCTGCAATGGTTTTAAACGCGATCAATACATCGATAATATTGCACGATTAATTAATGGGGGTCATGAAAACTGTATTCCTATTATCGATAACTACGAAGAGCTGGATCTTTTAAGCGAGAACATTGAAAAGGATTTTAAGATAGGAATCCGTATTGCTTCTGAAGAAGAACCCAAGTTCGAATTCTATACGTCGCGTCTCGGTATTGGCTATAAGAATATTGTTCCTTTTTATGAAGATCAGGTAAAGAACAATGAAAAAGCGGAGCTAAAAATGTTACACTTTTTTATCAATACCGGAATTCGCGACAATGCCTATTACTGGAACGAATTGCAAAAATGTTTAAAAGTGTATACGCGTCTTAAAAAAGTATGTCCTAGTTTGGACAGCCTGAATATTGGCGGTGGATTTCCTATTAAAAACTCTTTGGCATTTGAGTACGATTATGCGTACATGGTCGACGAAATCGTGAACCAGATTAACTTGGCTTGCCAGGCCGAAGGGGTTCCCGTGCCGCATATCTTTACCGAATTTGGAAGTTTTACCGTAGGGGAAAGTGGCGGGGCCATTTATGAAGTGTTATACCAAAAACAACAAAATGACCGTGAAAAGTGGAATATGATCAATTCGTCTTTCATTACCACACTTCCCGATACTTGGGCCATCAACAAGCGTTTTATCATGCTAGCCGTAAACCGTTGGAACGATGAATACGAACGGGTGTTATTGGGCGGACTCACCTGCGATAGTGACGATTACTATAATAGCGAACAGCACGTGAACGCTATTTACTTACCGAAATTTAAAAAGGATAAGCCTTTGTATATTGGATTTTTCAATACGGGGGCCTATCAGGAAACCATTGGGGGCTTTGGCGGATTGCAACACTGCTTGATTCCTTCTCCCAAACATATTTTAATTGACAAAGACAAAGAAGGTAACATTTCAACTAAATTATTTACAGAACAACAAACGAGCAATCAACTGCTCTCAATTTTAGGTTATGACAACTAAAACGTATGCCGGCATCCCACAGAAGTATGCCGCACTGGAAACTAGTAAAATTGTTTTGATCCCTGTTCCCTACGATGGGACCAGTACGTGGCAAAAAGGTGCCGACAAAGGCCCTGAGGCTTTCTTAAATGCTTCTGAAAATATGGAGCTTTACGACATCGAAACCCAAACCGAGGTTTACAAGCAAGGGGTGTATCTTGCCGATGCCATTACCGAGAAATCGTCTCCTGAAGCCGTGGTTAAGGAAGTTCATAAAACCGTGAAGGACTATATCCTTCGGAATAAATTCGTGACCATTTTTGGCGGGGAGCACAGTATTTCCATTGGGACCATTCGTGCGTTTAATGAATGTTTTGACGATTTAACCGTATTGCACATTGATGCGCATGCCGATTTACGTAAAGAATACGAAGGTTCGAAGTGCAATCATGCTTGCGCGGTCTACGAGGCAAGTCAGAATACCAACTTAATCCAAGTAGGTATTCGCAGTATGGACGTTGCCGAAACTACCGTGATGGATGAAGAAAAAACTTGGTTTGCCCACGATATGGCCAACGACGAGTATTGGATGGACAGTGTGATTGAAGCTTTGGGGGAAAATGTATTTATCACCTTCGATTTGGATGCGTTCGATCCTTCCATCATGCCCTCTACGGGAACTCCGGAACCTGGCGGATTGTTATGGTATGAAACGCTGGATTTCTTGAAACAGGTTTTTGCCGAAAGAAATGTGGTAGGGTTCGATATTGTAGAGCTTTGCCCAAGACCAGAAGAAAAATCTTCCGACTTCCTAGCTGCCAAATTATATTACAAAATGTTGAGCTACAAGTTTGAAGGAACCGACAAAGACGATGAGTTTGAAAGCAATTTCAACGAAGCGAAGAAAGGAGTTTCAAAATTTAATACCGAAGAAGATGTCTAATAAAGGACCTATTTCAAATTTCATTCAAAATTATTATTTGCACTTCAACGCAGCAGCTCTGGTCGATGCGGCCAAAGGCTATGAAGCCCAATTGCAGAGCGGTGCCAAAATGTTGGTTTCCCTGGCGGGTGCCATGAGTACGGCCGAGCTGGGAAAGATCTTTGCCGAAATGATCCGTCAGGATAAGGTGCATATCGTTTCTTGTACTGGGGCCAACTTGGAAGAAGATATCATGAACCTTGTAGCACACTCACACTACAAGCGCGTACCGAACTATCGTGATTTAACCCCTCAGGAAGAGTGGGACTTGTTGGAAAACGGATTGAACCGTGTCACCGATACTTGTATTCCAGAGGAAGAGGCTTTCCGAAGACTGCAAAAACACATCGTAAAAATATGGAAGGATGCCGAAGCCAAAGGCGAGCGGTATTTTCCTCATGAATTTATGTACAAAATGTTGTTGAGCGGCGTGTTGGAGGAGTACTACGAAATCGATTTGAAAGACTCCTGGATGTATGCTGCTGCTGAAAAGAATTTACCGATGGTGGTTCCCGGTTGGGAAGACAGTACCATGGGAAATATTTTTGCCAGTTATGTGTTGAAAGGCGAACTGAAGGCTTCCACCATGAAAAGCGGGATTGAATACATGACCTTTTTGGCCGATTGGTATACCGATCATTCTGAAAAAGGAATCGGTTTTTTCCAAATTGGAGGTGGAATTGCTGGGGATTTCCCTATTTGCGTAGTACCAATGCTGTATCAGGATATGGAACGTACAGACACTCTATTCTGGAGTTATTTCTGCCAAATAAGCGATTCTACGACCAGTTATGGAAGTTATTCGGGAGCCGTTCCCAACGAAAAAATCACCTGGGGAAAATTGGATATCAATACCCCAAAATATATCATAGAAAGTGATGCTACTATTGTCGCACCACTTATATTTGCCTACTTATTGGATATGTAATTAATGAAAAGAGTAATTGTAGATTATAAAAAACTGAACACGGATATTTTGGACCTATTGGTTGATAAATTTCCGTATGGTTACGAAACGGAAGATATTATTACGTTTCGTAATGCCCAAAATGAAGTCATTGAAGCCGTCGAAGTACGTACCGAAGACACTATTTATTTGGTGAAGGTAAGTAAGCGTTTGGCCGATACCATGGAAAATTACGAGGAGGACGACGATGACAACTTCGATCCAGAGGATGAAGGAACGGGAGAAACTCCCGAAATGGCAGACGAGGACGAGGACGACTTTTAACCCATAACGTATTTTTACTTTAACTTCTTGAAGTTGGTAGCCCATAAGGTTACCAACTTTTTTATGTTCATAATTCTTGGGGCAGGGTGTTTTTTGGAAAGGAATATTGTATAAATTCATGATAGGTACAACTTTAATAAAACGCTTGTTATGGATCATCACTTTCACATTTCCTTACCCTGCAGGCATATTGATGCTACACAGAAATTCTACACCAAAATTCTAGGGGCATCTAAGGGGCGAAAAGCTCAAAATTGGGTAGATATCAATCTTTTTGGACATCAAATTACGTTTACCAAATCGGGGACGTTTAAATTTGAATATCCCAGTTATAGTTTTGAAAAAACGGTGTTGCCTTCCTTTCACTTCGGAATTATTTTACCCGATACCGAATGGTCTACACTGTATCAAAAAATGAAACAGGAAGACTTCCTTTATATTGATGAAACGGCGTTCCTTTCGGAAAAACCAGGGGCTCACAAGTCTTTTTTTCTACGCGATCCCAATGGATACATTATCGAATTTAAGTGTTTTGAGACTCCTGAAGAGGTATTTCAGGAGTAGTTTTTCTGAAAAAAAGCTCCCAAAGGGCAAACCCAATAACTGTGGTATATTCTATTGCTACCCAAACCATATTTTCTTCTACGGAAGTTTCCCCATAGGCAGCATAACTCACCATAACCATTACGCTCCATAGTAATGGAAAGCGGTACTTCGTAAAAATACTGAGGAGTAGAGGTGTTGCTAAGTACCAAGGGTGTACGGTGGTGGAGAGTAAGAAGTAGCCACTTATCGCAAACAGCATTGCGGTGATTAAGGATTTAGCATTTTTATTGCTTCGGAAGAAAGTAAGCAGTAAAATGAATAGCACTACTACAAGTGGTAGGATTTTACCCACGGATTCAATAATATTCCAGCCAATGGTTTGAAAACCAATCCAGCGAATCACATAATACACACTGGCATTGAATTCGAAGTTTTGAAACCACAAAGCGGTGGTGGAAACATAGTTATTCAAAAAGCTTTCTGAAACAAAGGGCACAAAAGTAAGTACGGTAATGATGGTTACTAGACTATAAAATGCTAGTAACTGAAAGATGTTTTTAGACTTGGATGCCTTTCGATGCCAGAACCACTGTACAAAAAGAGGTAAAAAGAGTAATGGGATTAGTTTGGTGCTAATGGATAAAGCCCACACAGCGGCCGCTCCCAACCATTGTTTTTTCTGAAACAGGTACAACCCGCATACTACAAAAAAGAGCATGACCCCTTCAAAGTGCAGGTTGCCCGTGAGTTCGATGATGATAAACGGATTCAGGAAATACCAAAAAATATTTTTCTGGGGAAATTGAAGGTTTTTCAACAATTTCCTTCCGAAGTAAAGAATCCCTAAATCGGCCATGATAATGGGAAGCCGAAGCAATAGGATTCCCAACCCAATGTGTTTTCCCATGAATGTGCCAGCAAAGGCAAAAAACAATTGGTTTACGGGGGGATAATTGCTAAAATGACTGGCGTTTAAATCGCCCATGCCTTGGTGAAGGGTGGAAGCGAGATTCATGGAAGCCCCATAAAATGAAGGGTTTTTCATAAAGGCCTGTACGGTAAATTCGTACGGACTTACTCCTTGGGCGACTAATTGTCCGTCCCATAAAAAACGATAAAAATCCTGAGAAAGATTGGGGGTGGCTAGAAGAAAAACCAATCGGAAAACAATACCAATCACTACCAAAAATCTAAAATTCCAACCTTGAAGTTTTAGTAGCTGGTAGCTAAGAAAGCACAAGCCTGCGTAGAGGGTAATAAGTTTTGGAAAATCACTTCTCACCAAATCATACGCAAAACTCCCATACATGACCGCGCAAAGCAGTGCTAAAAGTAAGGGAGTTCGGTATAATTTTAACTGGTTAAGCATTCATGTGTTAATCCGTCCATTCGGCAATAAAGAGGTTGGTATCCCTTGTGCCTCCGTTGTTTCGGTTGGAGGAGAACACCAGGTACTTTCCATCGTTGCTAAAAACAGGGAAAGCATCAAAGGTTTCACCGTGTGTGACACGCTCTAAGTTCTTCCCGTCGATATCGATCATGTATAAATTAAAAGGAAACCCTCTTTCGGCTTCAAAATTACTGGAGAAAAGTATTTTTTCGCCACTTGGGTGGAAAAACGGACTCCAATTAGCATTGCCCAAATTGGTGAGTTGCTTTAAATTACTTCCGTCGGCATCACAGATAAAGAGTTCCATTTCGGTAGGTTGCACCAATCCTTCAGAAAGCAATTGTTTGTATTCCTGAATGGCTTCTTCGGTTTTAGGTCTTGATGCCCTAAAGATAATTTTGGTTCCATCGGGAGAGAAAAAGGCACCGCCGTCGTATCCAAGTTCGTCGGTAATTTGAGTGACCTCACTTCCGTCGATATTCATGGTGTAAAGCTCCAAATCGCCACTACGGGTTGAGGTGAAAACAATTTTATCCCCTTTTGGAGAAACCGTGGCCTCGGCATCGTACCCGGGCTCGTTGGTTAATTGTCCTGTAATATTCCCTTCTAGATCGGCCACGAAAATATCGAAACTATCGTACACCGGCCATACATAGCGCCCATTTTTACGAAGGGGCACTTCAGGACAGTTTTCGTCTACCAAATGGGTAGAAGCATAGACAATGTGCTGGTTGTCTGGCAAGAAGTAGGCACAGGTAGTTCGCCCCTTACCTGTGCTCACCATGGGTGGCTTAGTATCTTGGAACGTTTCATCGGCATTCATCAAAAACATCTGGTCACATTCCAATCCCCATTCGCTGTAATTGGATTGGAAGATTAATTTTTGATCATCGAAACTCCAATAAGCTTCTGCGTTATCCCCACCAAAAGTAACTTGTCGCAATGACTTAAAGTGGGTTTCCTCTGGATAGATTAGGGAGTCTTTTGTGCTTTCTATTGGATTTTCGGTTGGGGCTGCTACTTTTTTTTCTTCGGAATTTTTACAAGATAAAAGCGAAGAAAGTAACATAAGTGACCATAAGTATCTCATATTTCAATTATTTTTGTGCAAAAATAGAGATATGCGACTAATTCTTCCACTTTTTTTGATAGTCATTTTAATTTCCTGCCAGGAAAAAGCTGAAACCAAGGTTGTTTCCTTGGAAGAGGATGTTACTTTTTTAGCTTCCGATAGCTTACAAGGACGTGCTACGGGTACGCAAGGCGAGAGAATTGCGGCCGATTATGTAGCCGAGCGATTTGAAGCGATGGGCTTGCAAGGGAAAGGGGAAGCGGGCTATTTTCAAGACTTTGTATTTAAACCCAGTACCAATCCGCATCAAGAAGCCACCTTTGTAGAGGGTGCTTCCGATAGCACGCAGACGGGAAGGAACGTAATTGCTTATATAGATAATCAAGCAGCTAAGACAGTAATTATCGGAGCCCATTTTGATCATTTGGGTATGGGAGGTCAAGGTTCCTTATATCGTGGAGAAGTACCTGCCATTCATAACGGAGCCGATGATAATGCCAGTGGAGTGGCCGTGATGTTACAATTGGCTGGCCGATTGAAAAAGTTGGAGAACGCACAAAGCAATTTTCTGTTCATCGGATTTTCTGGAGAAGAATTAGGCCTTTTAGGATCCAATTACTTTGCAAAAAACCCAACCATCGATTTGCAAAAAGTAAATCTGATGATCAATATGGATATGGTGGGACGGTTAAATGCTGAAAATACCCTAGCGGTTCATGGGGTGGGAACTTCCCCAGGTTTCAAGCAATTACTATTTGCCAATAACGATCAAGAATTCAATATTGCGGAACACGAGAGCGGGATAGGCCCCAGTGACCATACTTCTTTTTATTTAGCCGATGTGCCCGTGTTACATTTCTTTACAGGACAGCATGAAGATTATCACAAGCCCAGTGATGATTCTGAAAAGCTGAATTATGAAGGCATGCGTAAAATCGAAAATTACATTTTCAATATTGTGACCGACTTAGATGATGATGCGAAGTTGGCCTTCCGAAAAACCAAAAACGAAAGCGAAGAAACCCCACGATTTAAAGTTGGATTGGGAGTGGTGCCCGATTATCTGTTTACCGGGGAAGGAATGCGTATCGATGGTATTAGTGAGGACAAGCCTGCCCAAAAAGCGGGATTACAAAAAGGCGACATCGTTAAAAAATTGGGGGATCAGCCCATTACCGACATGATGAGTTATATGAAAGCTTTGGCTACCTATAGCGAAGGCGATAGTACCTTAGTAACCATTGAGCGTGAGGGGGCTTCAATGGAGGTAGAGGTGCAGTTTTAAAAACTTCTTGCATAACTTACTTGTAAGTATTTGATGTTGCCCAAACCTTCGGCTTCACTACTCACAAAATAATACCCTACTCGGTATTCATTTTTATTAAAACGATGATGAAACTTGTAGGCAGTTAACTTAACATGACTATTGGGCTCTTGTATGAGTCCGGGTAAATTCTGCTCAAATAGGACATTTCGGGAGACCCATCGGTAATTCCAATGGATGGAAAAATAGATTTCACGTTCCAAATCGCCAATTTGTCCATAAGCCATGCTTTTGCGAATCGGACTTTTCCTTCCAAAGAAAATCTCGCCTCCCATTTCTGCATAAATATCCTTGGTGCCATAGGTGACACTTGGCGTAGGCACAATAGATACTCCAAAAGGAATAGGAGCCAATTGCCATTCGGTTTTATAGGATAAGGAAAGATTGGTGTGGAACTGGTTGGGCATTTCCTCGGCCCAACTAGGTACAACATACTGGACAATGTTTTTATGGTACCAACGCTGAAAACCCCCTGCACCAGAATTGGGTCCTATAATCCCCAACAGCAGTTTTGCTTCAAAGAGATCTTGGGTGGCAACAGTATAGCTAGTTTCGAGGCCTAGGAAACCTGCATACCTTCGGTCCATATCCCGAAGGGAGGAGGTTCTTAAATTGTCGGGAGTATAGGCTTTTTGATACAGTTGAAAACGAATTTGTTCCCGGGTGTTCTTAAAAATGCCTTGCTTCCATTTTCTTGTGTAATCAACCCCTAAGCCAAAAGAGTAGTAGCGGTCTGTAAGGGTAAGGAAATCGTTGTCATGCCAAATTGCTATTTGATTTTTAGGGGATTCTTGGCTAAAAGTTGCCAAGGGCAAACTCATTAAACATAACATTTTAAGGAAGCTCCTAAAAACTTCGGGCATAGGTAAACGAAATATACAAGTGAGGCTCGGCTTTAAAAGTTCTTGGGGTTTCAAAATTATAGGTAAGTTTTAGGTCATTTCGTCCTCTTCTAAAAAAGAGTTCAAAATTGTAAAAGAATATTTGATGATAGGGTTCCAATAGGTACGTAGAACTATCACTAATGATATGTCCTTCGATTAAGGAGTCATGAAACAAGTAGCGGTAGCCTAACCGAACCGCAAAAAAGAATTCCCTTTCCAAGTGCCCCAATTGTTTGTAAGCGATACTATTTTGAAGGCTGCTTCTTTTTCCGAAGTAAAAAATGGCATCATTCTGTAGGTATAAATCCCTTGTGCCGAAAGCAGTTTTGGGGTTCAAGGCAAAATGGACACTAAAGGGGTTGGGAAGCAGCTTCCATTCCCTTACAAAATCCAAATAGAAATTTGCATGCACATTGTTTTCTATTTGTTCGTTCCAGGTTGCCACTCGTGAGCCTTCTGCCGCGGTACTATGAAAGGAACTTTGTACAAATTCGGCTCCAGAAATAGGGCCTGTAACCCCTATTACAAAATTGAAATTCCAAAACCTTTTGGGATTGCTATAGCTTAGTTCATTCGAAAAACCTAAAAACCCTGCAAAGGGTCTTTCGTAGGTTAAATAGTTGGGTTCTTCCAAATCGGCCGGAGTATAGATTTCCTGAAAAAGATAAAAGCCAAAATGGGATTTTGAAAGACTGTCGGGAGATTGGGTGAGGAGCTTTCTAAGTCCTAGAAAAGTCCCTGTGGAATAATACCGATCGGTGAAATGAAGAAAGTCGTTATCTTCCCGAAGCTCAAATTGTTTATGATAACCGGTAAGGGGTTTAGGTTGTTTTTTTTGCCCCAACGAGGAAAAAGACTGAAAGGCAAAGAGAAGGCATATAAAGTGTAATGTTCTTTTCAGAATAGCGTTGGTTAGTTATACTTTACTCAAAATACTCTTGAAAAATACAAAACCAAAACCAATAAATAACATCAAATGGAACGGAAATAATCCAAAATCCCCGCCTTGGTCACCTACTACAAAGGCACTGTACATGCCAAATGCAAAATAAAGCATCAAGATTCCTTCAATAATAATATTGGGTGTAATGCCTTTCCGAAGGTATTTGTTGTTCTTCCAACTGTCTTTCACGGCCGATAAATTGAATTTCGGAGTACGGACAAATTCACTTTTTTTTCCTAAGTGTCCTTCAAGAACTGCTACCGAATTATGTACTGAAAACCCCATAGCGATCGAAAAGAAAACAAAAAACATTCCTACATATTCCATGAACTTCAGAAAACCACTTCCGTAGATTTTTTTAAAAGTATACCAATAACAGATAAAAAAGATGAGCGTGCTTATCACAAAAAAGCTCATCACGATAAAGTAGGTTTTTAAATGTGCATATTCATTTTTGATATACAACATCGGGATGCTTAAAATGGCAACAATTAAAACATTCAAGAACATGGTACTATTCAATAAATGTAAAATACCATGCACTTTGGTTTTAAAGGAAGCATTTTTATTTTTTAGTACTTTCCAGAGCATTTTCTGAAAGTTTTCGGCCCCTCCCTTATTCCAGCGAAACTGTTGTGATCTTGCCGCACTAATCACCACAGGAAGTTCGGCCGGGGTTTGCACATCTTCCAGGTATTTGAATTTCCAATTCTTCAATTGCGCCCGGTAGCTCAAATCCAAGTCTTCCGTAAGGGTGTCTCCTTCCCAATTTCCGGCATCTAGGATGCAGTCTTTTCTCCAAATTCCAGCGGTGCCATTAAAATTGATAAAGTGTCCCTTACTGTTCCTTCCAACTTGTTCTAAGGTGAAATGAGCGTCCAATGCAAAAGCCTGTACGCGTGTGAGAATTGAATAATCCCGGTTGAGATGCGCCCAGCGGGTTTGAACCACACCAATTTCAGGATTTTTAAAAAAGGGAACAGTTTTTAGCAACCAATCGCTTTCTGGCAGGAAATCGGCATCAAAAATGGCGATAAATTCCCCTTTCGCAATTTTTAGCCCCTCTTTCAAGGCTCCTGCCTTAAAACCGGTTCTTTTTTCTCTGGTGATATGTTGAATATCCAGTCCAGTTTGCTGAAGTTCCTTCACTTTTTGTGCGGTGGCTTCCAGGGACTCATCGGTGGAATCGTCCAATACCTGAATTTCCAGTTTGTCTTTAGGGTAGGTGATATGCGAAATATTTTCCAATAGGCGTTCCATCACATATAGTTCGTTATACACGGGAAGCTGAATGGTTACATAGGGGGTTTCTTCGGGAAGGGAAAGATTGAATTTAGGTGCTTTGTCGTCTCTTTTCTTGGCACGAAGGTAGTTGAATAACAAGTTTAGCTGAGATAGCGCATACATGAAAATCAATAAAAGTGCTGCGGAATAAATAAGGATGACAATGGTTTCCCAAATCATTTTTTGAAAGCGTATTTAAAAATCCAACCTAAGATTTTGAACCCTGCAAAGATAGCACCTTTTACCGTACCTGAAACTTTTGAGACACCTATTCGATTTCGGTAGGGTACAGGAATTTCTTGATAGGTATATTTTCGCTTTAACACTTTTAACTGCATCTCTACCGTCCATCCATAGGTTTTGTCTTCCATTTGCAGGGCTAAAAGCTTGTTGTACTTAATGGCACGAAAAGGTCCTAAATCGGTAAATCGGGATCGAAAAAACACTTTCATGAGGGTGGTAGCCAGCCAATTCCCAAATATTTGGGGGAGTGTCATGGAGCCTGCTTCCCGAAGGTTTTTGCTACGGGCTCCCAAGGTAAAGTCGATATCCTTTTGTAGAATAGGAGCTACAATTTCCACTAGTTTTTCGGGGTAGTCACTGTAATCACCATCCAGAAATACGACAATTTCAGGCTTTTCTTCCTGGGTTTGAATATACGCTAACCCTTTTAAACAGGCATAGCCATATCCCTTTTGGGTTTCCAATAATACCGTGGCACCTGCTTTTTGGGCAACCTCAGCGGTTTTGTCGGTAGAATGGTTGTTTACCACGATAACTTCGGAAACTATTTCAGGAAGGTCTTGAATCACTAAACCAATGGAAGCTTCTTCGTTGTAAGCGGGGATAATGACTTTGATGTTAGGGATCATCGAACGGTAACGGAATTTCTATTTGTTTAAAAGCTTCAGCAAATCTACGTCATTTCCTAACAAAACCTCTTGCGAATCGATTCTTCCTTCCAACGGTCCATTTTCCAGTTTTAGGACGCCCCGAGGGCACACCGCCGAGCAAATTCCGCAGCCTACACAGCTGGCGCGAACAATATTTTCCCCTTTTTGGGCATAGGCACGTACATCGATACCCATTTCGCAATAGGTGGAACAGTTTCCGCAGGAAATACATTGTCCGCCATTGGTGGTAATCCTAAATTTACTGAAAAGCCTTTGCTGCAATCCTAAAATAGCCGCCATGGGGCATCCAAAACGACACCATACCCGACTTCCAAAAATGGGATAAAAACCAGTACCTATCACTCCGCTAAAGATCGCCCCTATTAGAAATCCGTAGGACTTCCGAAGGGTTTCCGCTTCAAAAAGAAAAAGTTGGGTATTCGAAAAATAATGAATGCCTATTAAACTCAATAGGATCACTAAATAGCCCACAGCTCCGTATTGGGCATCTTTTTGAAGTTCCTTTCTTTTAAATACCATAATTAGAACGAAAAGAAGTGTCAGGAACACCGCGACTCCATTTAGAAACACGTCTTTGGTGAGCCAGTATTTTTCAGCATCATATCCTAAATAGGTCGCCACTACCGCTGTGGTCATGACTACCACAAACACCAAAACACTATGAATGACCCAACGTTCTACCTTCCAGGCCATAGTGGTTTTGTCTGACAGGTGCCGAAATGGGTCCCCAGCCGTTTCTGCGAGTCCGCCGCAACCACACACCCAGCTACAATACCAGCGTTTACCATATTTGTAGGTAAGAATGGGGGTAATAATAAAGATGGAAACGATTCCGAAGCCCAACAAAATAAGTCCTACGGTTCCTGCCGAAATAAATTCGTCCACCCGGTATTGTTCGAAATTGTAATAATTAAGGGGCCAAATGTTTTTTAGGTCGTAATAGGGCAGTTTGAAGCTTTCCGAATTAAGCCTAGCCATAAACTCTGGGATTAAAAAGGCAAAAGACGTTTGGAAAAACATGACGCTGATGGTGCGCAATTTTTCATAGCGATTATGACGGTATTTCCAGATAAATTTTATTCCGAAGGCGAAGATTGCAATGGTATAGAGCGTTCCGTAGACAAACCATTGGCTGGCTGGATTGCCGCTTAAGAAATTGCTCAACGGATCGAAAAGTGCAATCACGCCCGTATTGCTTCCTTCAGCACGTAGCCCTAAGAACTGCGGAAAAAAATATAGAACGATGTAGAAACCCGTTAAAGAGAGTCCTGCGACCCATGCCCAAAAGCCCCTGCTGGAAATGGAATGGAACCATACGCCATCATTCTTAATTCCTTGGGAAGCACCTTTATAGGCTCCGTAGGAAAATAAAATAATTCCCAAGGTAATCGCTGTTAAGGAAACCGTGAGCCATGTTGTTTTATTTGGGAAGTTAAGATTGAAGCAGGCCAATAACAAAATGGCCAATCCAGCCAATCCTACTATGGTGGAAATTTTTTGTAGTACATTCAGGCTTTTGGGCGGTTGTCCGGTTAGGGATAGGTCTCTTTGAAAGGTACTCATACGGTAGCAGTTTCTTTTTGGTTGCGGTAGGCGGTAAGTATGTCTTTTTCGAACGATTGGTAAAACTCTGGATCGAAGTTGGCTTCCTTCAAATGGTGTATGACATGGTCTACAGAGCGGTTTTCATTCAACCAACGCTCAAAAGTTTCATGTTTCATGCGAATTCCGAAGGTATTAATACCTAAAAACTTTTGGGAGTCTTTGTGGTAGGCTGCCGTGATGCATTGGGTGTCATTGGGATGTTTCCAATGAAAATGTTTTTCATAGTCTTTTTTATGGCGTTCGCTGAAGACCCATCCATAAGTTTGGTACTCAATATCAAAAAACTTGGCACTATTGAACCAGTGGCTGGGCTTGTAGGCCATTTTATTACCACAAAGGGTCTGTGCCACTACTTCCCCCATCATTCGGCCGGTATACCAAACCGCTTCAATGGCTTTTCGTTGCCCTACAGGCTCTTGTTGCTCGGCACAATCGCCAATGGCATAGATATTTTCTACGTTGGTTTCCAAAAAGCGATTTACTTTCACGCCTTTTCCGAGGGCAATTCCGCTGTCTTTCAAAAAATCGATATTGGGGGAAACCCCTGCGGTAAGGCCAACCAAATCACAAGTAATTTCTTCTCCGGTTTCTTCAATAATGATGGATTGTACCTTTCCGTTGTCCTCGGAACGGATTTCCTTTAAATTGGTGCCTAACCGCAAATCGATATGATGGCTTTGAATATGCCGATTCAGCATTTCGCTTTCCCCTTTCGGAAGCACCCCGTTCCAAAAACTTTTTTCGCGCACTAAAAACGTCACCGGAATTTTACGGGTGGAAAGCATTTCAGCAAGCTCAATGCCAATGAGTCCGCCGCCCACAATCACTGCCCTTTTGCAAACTTCGTTATTGGGTGCGTTCCGTTCTAAATTTTCTAAATCCTGAAAGGAATACAGCCCTTGCACTCCTTCTAAGTCTTGCCCAGGCCAACCAAATCTATTGGGTTTGGAACCCGTGGCAATTACTAGTTTATCATAGTGTAAGGTTTCTCCATCTTGGAAATGGAGCAATTGCTTTTCCGTCACTACTCTGGTAACGTAGCCTTTTTTAAGTTCTAGGTTGTTTTTGGCCCAAAAATGATCCTCGTAGGGTTTGGTGTGCTCGTATTTCATGTGACCCATATAAATGTACATGAGTGCCGTACGGGAAAAGAAATGTTCGGTTTCCGAAGAAATAATCGTAATTCGATGATGCGACATTTTCCGAATATGCCTTGCGGCAGTCACGCCAGAAATTCCGTTGCCAATAATTACAATGTGCTCCATAGGGTAGGGTCGATAGCGATTCAGTCGTTAGGAAAGTTACATACATTACACGTGAGGTGCAATTTATGAAGCGAATAAATTGTATTTTCACTGCATGAGAGTTTCATTTTTCATCTGGATTTGTGGCGGATTCCTATTTTTTAGCTGTGCCCAAAAGCCTATTCCTAAAATAAATGGAGTGAGTTTTGTGGCTTCGCGAGACTCTGTGACGCAACAACAGGTGAACCCGATAAAGGATTTGCATTCCAATTATGCAGCGATTATGCCCTTCGGATTCATACGCAGTTTGGACCATCCTGATATTGTTCATAATACCGATCGGCAATGGTTTGGGGAAACTGTTGCAGGAGCTGCCCAGTATATTGAGTTGCTGCATCAAAATAAGGTAAAAGTCATGCTGAAGCCTCAGTTATGGATTTGGCGTGGCGAGTTTACGGGGCATTTAACCATGAAATCGGAAGCCGATTGGCAAGCTTTGGAAAAATCGTATCGGGATTTTATTTTAACCTATGCCTACTTGGCGGAAGAACAACATGTGGATCTCTTTTGCATTGGAACGGAATTGCAGGAATTTGTAATGCAACGTCCCCAGTTTTGGAAAACATTGGTGAAACAGGTACGAAGCATTTATTCAGGAAAACTTACTTATGCGGCCAATTGGGACGAGTACAAGCGAATTGATCTTTGGGAAGAGCTCGACTTTATTGGGGTAGATGCTTATTTTCCCATTTCTGAAAGCAAAACCCCTACTCTTGAGGAAGTCACGAAAGGATGGCAACCCTGGAAAAAAGAATTACAACAAGTCGCTGAAACCTTTGATAAACCTATCTTATTTGCCGAGTATGGTTATCGCAGTGTGGACTATGCAGGAAAGGAACCTTGGCAGAGCAGTAGGGAAATGAAAGGTGTTAACTTGCAGGCACAAGAAAATTTATTGCAAGGCCTGTATCAGGAACTTTGGCAAGAACCCTGGTTTGCGGGAGGGTTTCTTTGGAAATGGCACATTCAACATCAAGCGGTTGGCGGCATGGAAGATACCCAGTTTTCCCCGCAGAATAAACCTGCGCAACAAATCGTAAAAAGAGCCTATCAAAAATAAACGCCTAGCGCATTTCCTTCATAGCTTTCAGGTATGCTTCGCCTTTGGCGGTTTTTTCTTTTTCTGAAAAGACTTTTCCGGCAAGTTGGAAGAAGGTGTGTTCCTCATCGTCCAGATGGTGCTCCACTTTTTCACAAAGTTGTTTGGCGTAGGTAAGCCAAGCAGGGGAATCCATGTCGGTTTCGTCAATTTTCTCGATTAATTCGTCCATTTCATGATGTTCTGCAATTCCGTGGCGGGCATGTTCCTGCATCATGTCATTTTGAATGAGCGGAGAGTAGAAAACCCGTTCCTCGGCATCGGCATGTACTTCGAGTTCGTGTTTCAGTTTTTCCCACATTTCCTTTCTTCCCTTGGATTCTCCAGAAGTAGAATTTACTAATTTGCAAAGTTCGCGCTGTTTGTCATGGTCTTTTCTGATGGCTTCAAAAATGTTCATATATTTTTTCTTTTAAGATACGGTGTCTCTGGAAAACGGACTGTTTACAAAATCTTAAAACTGAAAAATAAACTTACTAGAGATACTTCTTGTAATAGTTGAAAAGCTCTTTCGGACTGGCTCCGCGCCATTTTTTGAAGTAAATGATAAGGAAATGAAATTGTACCTTCCAGACCCCTTTCCTTTCATATAAACGGGCCGAACTCTTTATTTTTTCCTGAATGACTGCGAAGGAGGTTCTTTGGTAGATTTCATTTAAAAGAATATTGTCTTCATAAATAATATAACTTTCATCGTATCCGCCAATTTCCTGAAAAAGAGGTTTCGTAATAAATAAACTTTGATCTCCACCCCGACAGGCCCTCCAGGAAAATCGAGTAAACCAACTCACCAATTTTAGCCACCAATGGGAACTATCAAATTGCATTCGGAAACAACCTGCAGGGTTTCCCTTGGCTATTTCTTTAGCAATTAAGGTGTCGAAACCCTTGGGTGGAAAGGAATCGGCATGCAAAAAATAAAGGATATTGCCTTGAGCATTTTTTGCCCCTAGATTCATTTGTTTGGCCCTTCCTTTGGCAGACTCCAATACTTTTATGGGAAAGGGCGAGGAATGATTTTTAATAAGAGGGACCGTGTTATCGGTACTTCCGCCATCTACCACAATGATTTCGGCGAGAAGTTTCCCTATGGCATTTTGGGAAAGATGCGTTAGTAGTTTTGGAATGTTTTCGGCTTCATTTAAAACCGGGATGACCACACTTATCATGTTCCTAAGATAGGTCTATTGTTGCTCGTTTAAGCTCCAATTGTATTCTAAATACGCTATTGATGTTTCAGGATTGATCTTTACTTTGGCATATTGATTTATATACCCAATCACATCTTTTTCCCCTTTTACTTTAAAATCTTTTTTATACCATTTAAAGATGGAGGAAAGCTTGGGGTTGTTTTTAGTGATTTCATTTTTATCACCATTGATGCAGTCTTTTGTGACCTTCTCCAGCTGCTGATTTATTTTGGAAGCCACATACGCTTCATTCAACAATTTTGGGCAGGAAAAGGAGGCGCAATTAATGGCAAAGTGAATACGGGGCTCGTCCATTTTACGTAAAATACCGTTTTCAATCCCACCAAGGGAAAGGGTTTTGTCCCCAATAGGCACAAAACTCTTGGTCCAAGGCCCATTAAGGTCCTTGATGCTTTTTGTTGGGTAGTTTTTCAGAATTAACTCTACCGTATAGGCATTATACGTATTGATATAATAAGCGAGTAGTTCGGCCGTACTCCAACTTTCTTGTGGGGGATTTTCAGAAAGCATTTTTAGATATTGCTGAAGGTCCTCCCGGTCTTTTTGAAAACCTTTATAATCGACCATCCCGTTCTTATCCACATATTTTTTTAGCAATGCATCCCACTGGGAATGGTCTACTATATTATTTTGCGCTGACGAGAAATCCTCGGAAACCTCTTTTACGGGTTGCCCTTGGCTGGTCAATCCTGCTGCTGAAAGTAAATTGCAACCTTGCATGGTTTGTGCTAGTAGAATGACGGTGATGATTTTGATAAAAGTTTTCATACGGTTTAGTTTGAATGCTACTTAATATACGAAATACATTACTTGTTAGTTTTTAAAGGGTACATTTCCTGCTGAAGGAAATTTTCCGGAAAATCTTCATCCCCCGGGAAACCCAGTTCAATATCCCTGCCATTGTAGGGAATATGAGCAGTACCAAAAAGGTAATCCCAAATGCTAAGTGTGAGCCCGAAATTGACTCCATACCGCGCTGAAGCAGGTAGTTTTTTGGCATGGTGCCAAATATGCATTTTAGGGTTGTTGATGACGTATTTCAGAAAACCATAATCCCAACCTAAGTTGGCATGGTTTAAATGCCCGACGGTGAGTGCAAAAAAATGAACGATGGCAACATCCTGCGCATCAAAGCCGCCTATAATGGCAATGGGTATGTATAATAACGATTTGTATACTACGGGTTCCATCCAATGGTACCGTAACTGTGCGGCAAAGCCCATCTCCTTAACCGAATGGTGTACTTTGTGAAAATTCCATAGAAAATCCACACGGTGCAGCAAACGGTGGGTGTTCCATTGTACGAAATCGGATACCAGAAAGAATACCAATAATCCCACTCCATAGGGAAGGACATCTACATCAAATAACTGAAAATCCTGAACTGAGAAGTTGAAAAGTCCCAAGAAATCATTGACTAAGGCTTCAAACGTGTTGGAGAGTGCTATAAAGACAATTAAATTCAGTAAAAAGAAATTGAAAAACATATAAAACGTGTCCAACCAGAAGTCTTTTCTAAAGATACTTTGGTCTTTCCGCCAAGGGAAAAGAATTTCCAATAGCCAAACCATCAAGGATACTAAAATCAATCCGTAGAAGTAATTTTCCCAATGCAATCGGGTAATTTCATCTACTAGGTAATTAAAGTATCCCTGATAGGAATTTTTAATGATGTCCCAGTATTTTTCCATGCTTAACAGCAACCACCGCCATCGTAATGATAAGTAGATTCGCTAATAAAAATATCTTCCCGATCTAAATTGGCCAAAGCACCGGCGGTCTTGTCGCAAACAGCCAACGGCTGATTTTTCAAGAGGACATGCCCTTTTTGGTCGTCAAAATAGGAGTCTTCCCCATAATAGATTGCCGCTTTCCCTGTAAAAACACAAGGACCATCGGCTGGCATTGGGTCTTTAATAGATGCAACTTCAATGGATTCAATATAGATAAGTTCCTCGGTGGGGTAGTGCTTGGGATCTAAGATACGGTAGGGTTTTCTAGCTCTAATTTCAATAGTTCCGAATCCCACATCGGTAAGGGCCTTTACATATTCTTTGATAGGAAGGCTTCCGCTAAGGCACAATGCTCGAAGTCGGTCGTCATTCCGAAGCGTATCGTTCATGGGTTGTTCGCAGGTAGGATCGCTCATGACCAATCTTCCGTGGGGTTTTAAAACCCGGTACATCTCTTCCAAAGCTTTCTTAAGATCGTCTTCCTTAAAAATATTGAACAAACAATTTTGAGCGGCCACATCGATGCTATTGTCTTCCACAGGAAGGTGCAAGGCATCCCCTTTTTTCAAATCTACAAATTCACTTTGAAACCAAGGGTTCATGGCTTCCGCTTCCTTGAAGTTTTTGCGGGAAGCTTCTAGCATTTCGTCGACCACATCCACACCAATAACGCCGTTTTTTTGGCGCGAAAAATAGGCGAACTGAAGCAGCTCCATTCCGCCGCCAACCCCTACGTACAGAATTTTAGGGTTGTTGGAAAGGTCCCTAGGATGCACGGTAGAGCCACAACCGTAGTTCATTTCCTGCATAATTTTAGGGATTTTCAATCCTGGGAGTTCCCAAATAGGGTTGGTGGTACAGCACAGTCCTATCTCTGGCGTAAGAGCCGCATCTTTATATACATTTTTGGTCGTTTCTAAGTAACTCATAACAGTGTTTTTAAGTTTGTCAAAATAATTGAAAAAAGCTTACAGCTTGGCAATCAATTCTGAGAATAAGGTAATCATTTTGGGTTCCGCTTTGGCTGCTTGGGCAATAATATCTGAAATATCCACGGGCTCCAGATGGTCTGGGTCGCATTCATCAGTAAGCACTGAAAGCGCCGCCACTGGTAATTTTAGGTGATTGGCTACGATGACCTCAGGAACGGTACTCATTCCTACGGCATCAGACCCAATAACTTTTAGGTAACGGTATTCGGCACGGGTTTCCAATTGCGGGCCCAATACACTAGTGTAAACCCCTTTATGCAATTGAATGTCTTTGTCTTTTGCAATTTGTTCCAACATGTCGCTCATTTCCTTGTCATACGGCGCACTTAGGTCTACAAAGCGTTCCCCTAACTTTTCGACCCCTAAAAAGGCCAAAGGAGAAGAGCCTTGAAGGTTGATATGATCATCAATAAGCATAATTTCTCCTTTTTTAAAGTTGAGGTTAATCGCCCCAGCAGCATTGCTTACCAATAATTTTTTAATCCCAAGACGGTTCATGACGCGCACCGGGAATGTTACATCCTGCGGGGTATACCCTTCATAAAGATGGAACCTTCCTTGCATCACCACCACTTTTTTTCCACTAAGGTTTCCGAAGATCAACTTCCCTTTGTGAAACTCGACCGTTGCTGTGGGGAAATAGGGAATGTGGTTGTAGCTTACTTCTGCGAGGATCTCAATTTTATCGATGAGCTGTCCTAAACCTGTTCCTAGGATGATTCCGATTTCTGGATTTTCGAAGCCCCTCTTTACAAGAAAATTGGTGGCTTCCTGAATGTTATTCGTCATTTTTTAAGTGTTTTAAAAAAGGTTGAAATACTTCTATGTCTTTAATGTCTTCGTAGTAGTCTACATCATTTTTTTGGGAAAGAAGCACGGTGCGTTCATTTTTTAAATCTTCTAAGGTGTCACTTAAAACCGAATCGCTTCCCCAAATTTTATTTTGAAAAATAGTAGGTTTTGGTTTTTTCATGCCCAAAAGGTAGTATCCTCCATCTTCAGCGGGCCCAATCACAAAATCATCTTTTTCCAAAGCCCGGAAGGCCGCTTCAATATCATGTTGCGTTAAATCGTAAAGATCGCTACCAATAATAATTATTTTTTCATAACCGTCCTTAAATCCTTGGTCAAAGGCGTGCTGCATCCGTTCGCCCAAATTGTTTCCTTTTTGAAGCATTTTATGGTAATACTTTGGCTCCCAGAGATCCTTTTCCCAGATTTCTTCAGAATAATACACCCTTTTATCTGCGGTACTATCTTTAGTGACACTTACCGTATGCTCCAATAAAAAACAATATATTTCCAAGGCAGTTTTATCGCCAACAGTAGCGGCGAGGCGGGTCTTGCATTGGCCCAACTGAGGGTTTCGGGTAAAAATAAGAAGCAGTTTTTGGGAGGTTGGGAAGTGAAAAACGTCTTCGGCGCAGTCATCTCCCGTATCGTTGGTGGTAAATAAACCCATAGTTAGTGCACTTTAATGCCTTTGGTAAGATAAGGCGCCCACTTTTCGGAATAGGTATGGACCTTTTCGGTTTCCTTTCCCAAACTGTCTACTACCGGGAAGCCTTCATTCTTCCATTCAAAGATACCACCATATAAATTTTTTACATGGGTATACCCCAGTTTTTTTATCTTTTCTGAAATCTTTTCGGAACGGATACCTATAGAGCAATAGACAATAATTTCCTGGTCTTTGTCTTGGATGGTTTTTTGAAGGCGTTTTTCTGAAAACTGCTGACTTCCAATGTACATAGCAGAAGGTATTTTGCTTACTTCAAATTCTTCTTTTTCCCGGGCATCCAAAATAAGGGCATCGCCATTTAATTGATGCATCCTTGCTTCGGTAACCGAAATGTAGGGAATGGATCTCTGATTGTACGCTTTCAAAAGTGCCTCAAGAGGCTTTTGTGCAAAAGAGGTTCCAAAAAAAAGAAGGAGTGCTATGTTTCCAAGAAGTTTCATTAGGCAACACTTCCTTGGCAACTACTACCGGCACCTGCGGTGCATCCGTAGCAATGTTGGGAAATCACAATGTTTCGATTATTCAATATGTCTTCATTGTATTCTGAAATGTGCTTCACTTTGCTTGCTACTTTCAATTCCAACATTTGGTTAAAATCGCAGTCATACAACCAACCGTCCCAACTTACAGAAAGGGTGTTGGTACACATCACATTGGATACTGCAGCCGGATTAAATGCCTCTACCAAGGAATACATATAATCTTCATAATTATCGCTGGCAATGAGAAAGTCCAAAAAGCGTGAAATGGGTAAATTGGTAATGGCAAACAGACTATGGAAATGAATTCCGAAGTCTTCCAACAACGCTTTTTTAAAGTCTTTTTCCATGCTCGCCTGATTGGTGGGAAGGAAGGCGCCACTGGGGTTGTAGACCAAATCCAGCTTTAAGTCACTGCCCGGCATTCCATACCCTACCTCGTTAAGCATTTTTAAAGCGGTGATAGAAGCGTCAAAAACACCGTCACCTCTTTGTTTGTCGGTCTTTCCTTTGGTCCAGTGCGGCATACTACTAACTACATGGATGTTGTGCTTTTTGAAAAACTCGGGTAGATCGTGGTATTTTTTATTGGCTACGATAATGGTTAAATTACTACGTACAATAAAATCCTGAATACCGGCTTTACTGGCCTCTTCCACAAACCACCTAAAATCGGGGTTCATTTCGGGCGCTCCTCCGGTGAGATCCAACGTATGCGCCCCCGAAGTTTTAATCACTTCCAAGCATTGCTTCATGGTTTCCCGGGTCATGATTTCCTTTCGGTCGGGGCCCGCATCTACATGGCAGTGTTCGCACACTTGGTTGCACATGTATCCCACATTGATCTGTAGGATTTCCAAGGGTTTTGGCTTTAGGGGAAATTGTTGCGTTTCTTGAAGCTTTTCTGCGAACCTTGGCAAATCGCCTTCTTCAAAAATACCATTGGAAAGAAAATCTACTTGTTTTTGCGCTTTGGCAAGTTCACTGTCTCTTTTATGTAAGGATTGGGTTTTTAATTTGGTCATACGATTATCCGTCCAGTTTTTTAACTTTATTCATCATCATGACGCCATGCACCAAGCTGGCCCCGCTTTTAATAGCGGCTCCAACGTGTACGGCTTCCATCATTTCTTCCTTGGTAATGCCGCGTTGCAATCCATCTACCGTGTAAGCATCAATGCAATAGGGGCACATTTCGGTATGGGCCACCGCTAAGGCAATTAAGGATTTTTCTCGGGCAGAAAGAGCACCTTCTTCGAAAACCTTTCCGTAGTAATCGAAAAATTTAGTTCCCAATTCTTCACTCCACTCGGTAATGTTAGCAAATTTTCGAAGGTCTTTAGGGTCGTAATAGGACATAAATGGTTTTTTAGTGATATACGAAATTATTAGTATAAAGGTTTTACACTATAATGGTAAATATAACGAAGTAGTCTTTCAATTGCTAAAAAGCTTACGGAAGTTTTCCATTTTAATCGAAACTATAGGTAATCCCTGTGGTAAATTCGTATTGCGAATTAGGAATTCCTACTGCGGGTACGGCATCATATATAAACCGGTAGGTGGTTTTTAAGGCAAAGTTGGTAAACATTTCTACCAAAAGGGAACTCTCACTGGAAATTCGGTAGTCACTAAACTGTTTAAATAACGGTTGGTAATAAGTGGTGCTTACCATGGAAATACGTTCGGTAGGGTAAAGGCTAAACGATAAATAACTGCTTCCGCGGAGGTTTCTTTGCAAAGGCGTAACCCCATCGTCCACTTCTTCGTATTCAAACATCGCTAGGGTACCTAGATAAAACTTATAGTTTTCGGAATTGGTAAGCTTTACACGAGGCCCTGTGCCCAAAAGCCCTCTAAAATTTATGAGGTTTACTTTGTTGTACTGTCCTTGCGTAAACACTTCCCATGCAATACGATCGTGGAAACGATAGTTGTAGCGAAGGTGCGACACCAAGCTATTGTCAAAATTTTCCCCTTCTATTTTCTGAAAGGAAACGTCATTTTTGAAGAGCACCAAATGCTTTTTCATTTTATACTGAATATGAATTCCACTGCTAACGGTCACAAAGTCGTTTACATTTCTTTTTAAGCTGAAGTTTACACTGGCAGAACCCGACCAGCCTGAAGTATCGGTGACTTTTCGAAGGGATTCTACGTTGAGGATTTGAGCAGTCCCTGAGAAAAAAAAGAAGAGTGCGCAAAGCGTTATAAAATTTTTCATGGTTAGTGAAGTTGATTTCCAGAATAAAAGTAAGAAAACTTTTAGGGTGCTTCAACTATGGATTAATTTTCCTACTTTTAAAACTCAATTAACGACCAAAACTTTCTTTATGGACCATCTCCATTCACTCGACTTTGTTATCATTGCTGGTTATTTTTTATTGGTTTTTGCCATTGCTTGGTATGTGACCAAAAAAGAAAAGGCAGGCGCAGATTCTGCGAATTATTTCCTTGGCGGAAGAAACCTGGGGTGGTTTGCCATTGGGGCCTCACTTTTTGCCAGTAATATAGGTTCGGAACACTTAATAGGACTCTCGGGAGCGGGTGCCAGAGGGGCATTTCCAGAAGCACAGTTCGAGATTTTGGCAGCCTTGATTTTATTGTTGTTGGGATGGGTCTTTGTGCCTTTTTACATTCGGACCGGCGTATACACCATGCCCGAGTTTTTGGAGAAACGTTATAACAAAGGCGCCCGGACTTACCTTTCTTTAATTTCTATTATTTCTTATGTACTCACAAAAATTTCGTTTACCATTTTTGCAGGGGCGTTGGTTTTTGAGGTGCTTTTAGGAATTCCTTTTTGGACGGGAGCCATCATTACGGTTTTAGCTACGGGGCTATATACGGTTTTCGGCGGACTCAAGGCCGTGATTTATACCGATATGATTCAGGCATTGGTATTTATACTGGGAGGCGTTGCAGCGACCTATTTTGGATTGGAAGCCATTGGTGGTTGGGATAATGTATTACAAGCCATTCAGGATAATGCTCCCGAGCCCGATACGTTTATGAGTTTGTGGCGTAACAAGGAATATCCTTGGACGGGAGTACTTTTAGGAGCTCCTATTCTTGGGATTTGGTATTGGTGTACCGATCAGTTTATTGTGCAACGGGTACTTTCAGCAAAAAACATTCCCACGGCCAGAAAAGGAACTATTTTTGGCGGATTCTTAAAATTACTTCCATTATTTATTTTTGTGATTCCAGGAATTATAGCCTATGCGCTTTCAGTAACTGAATTTCCTGATATGTTCACGATAGAAAACCCCATTACGGGAGAAGTGAAAACCACGACCGATGCGGCCTTACCCGCCATGATTTTAAGAGTGATGCCGGTAGGGATCAAAGGATTGGTAGTGGCTGGATTTTTAGCGGCACTTATGAGTTCGCTTTCCAGTGTGTTTAACAGTACCTCGACCTTGTTTACTTTCGATTTTTACAAACAGTGGCGCCCCGATGCTTCGGAAAGGGAATTGGTAAATATTGGTCGTGTAGCAACCATCGTTTTGGTCATTGTTGGGTTGGCTTGGATCCCTTTGATGCAAAAGCTTACCGAAGGCGGTGGTATCTATAAATACTTACAAAGTGTACAAGCTTATATTTCGCCACCGATTGCCGCTGCATTCCTATTAGGGATTTTCTATAAAAAAATCAATGGAAAAGGTGCGTTGGCAGCACTCTGGACGGGTTTTGTGTTGGGAATAGGGCGTTTGGCTCTGGAATATATGACACAAGAAGGTGGATTGGCGATTTCTGAAACTTCATTATTGGGAACGTTGATTACCATGAACTTCCTTCATTATGCCATATTCCTATTTGTGGTAAGTATTAGTATCATGCTCTTGGTAAGTTTGACCACGCAATCTTCTTCAAAAGAATTGGAAGAAAACTTGGTGTATCAATACGGTCAAAAGCGAAAGGAAAGCCTTTTCAAAACGAAGGAATTTTTCCTTACCATGGTTATTATTGTAATCGTTTTGATATTGTGGTACGTCTTCCGATAGGGAAAAAATTAAATTCCCAAGACTTTGGAAATCACATCGGCATAGTCGGGGATGCGCCCTACATTTTGTAATTTAATAGCGGCCATTTGAAGGGCTGCTTCCATACATTTTTCATTCGGTTTCTCTTTTAGATAGGCAAAAAGGAATCCACTCCAAAAGGCATCGCCAGCACCCGTGGCATCCATAATTTTCTCTACTTTTAAAGCCGATAAGGTAATAATGGGTTTTCCTTTTTCACTAAGCTTGGCGCCGTCTTTTCCCATGGTAAAGCACACCGCTTTGGCACCAAATTCATGAAGTATTTCGAATACTTCCTCATGACTCAATCCTTTCCCGAACAATCGATCTACATCATCCTGACTCACCTTTACCAGGGGTTCGTAGCTGCAATAGGTTTTAATAGCTTCTCGGGCGGCATCGATGTTAGGCCAAATCTTTTTAGAATAATTGACGTCAATACTTAATTGGCACCCAAGTTCGTGGGCTCTTTTGGCTCCTTCTAGGATGGTGTTTCGAGCTGGTTTTTTGCTTAAAGCAAAGCAAGTGGTATGGTAAATTTTGGTATTTTTCAATAATGTTTCCGGAAGCTGCTCGGGCAGAATTTGGGTATCCGCCCCTCGAAAAGGGATGAACTCTGGGGTGTGTTGTGTTCGGTTTACAAAAATAACTGTGGTAGGTTTTAGGTTAGTTTCATGGAGGTACCCCATTTTAATATCGGCTTCTTGCAAACGATTTTTGATATAATCGCCAAAACCATCTTCCCCAACCGTAGCAACCATTTGAACGTTCAGTCCCAATCGGGCCATATTCATGGCTACATTGGTAGGGCTCCCTCCCAAATAACGATGGTAATCTTTGGTATTACTAATGGGTTGTTCTACTTGCTCCCCAATAAAGTCGATTAGGATTTCCCCTACGCAAATAATGTCAATTTCCCTATCCATGAAAAATAGTTTCTGGAGTTATTAATTGGTTCAGTTTCTCTCTATAACTAGGTTTTAATAGGCTCAATCCGTATTGAAAGGAAGCATTCATCCATCCAAAGCCTTCTTGGGTAATGTATTGAAATTCGGTCCCTACATTTCCATATTCGGCAAATACCTTGTGGGTGGCACTCACCACATCGTATTTTTCGGGAATCGTCCCGTTGTAATCTACCGCGTTTTTGGTAATCATGTACAGCCAGCGGTAGATCAATTCTTGGGCTTCATTTTCAAAGCCATACTGGTAGAGTCCTTTCCAAATCATCATCTGGTGGGGTGCCCATCCATTGGGATAGTCCCATTGTTTTTGAGGTCTTGCTTCGGAAATAGGTCCACGGCTCTCTTTTGTGCAGGAAGCAATACCTCCTTTTTCTTTAAGCAGTGGAAGCGCATTTTTTACAATCTCTGAAGCTTGATGGGGCGTACACATTTTTGCCCAAAGTGGGGTAAAAGTGGTTGCTGAAACAAACGAAGTTTGTTGTTTCTCTATAAAGTTATAGTCGAAATACATCCCTTTCGTTTCATTCCAAAGAAATTTGTTGGCCAACATGTTCCGTTTTTCTGCTTTTTCCAGCCAATATTGAGAAGTATATTTTTTACCATCACTCATGAATTCATTTTCAAATACCGTTTTTATGATTTCAGCAAAATCGGTTTCATATTTATATAGAAAAGCATTCAATTCGACCACGTTGAGGTGGGAACAAATACCTTCGAGTCGGTAGGAGGTATCATGTCCCGATTCGCGAACGCTTCGGTCGTGAACGAAATAGGCGTCTAACGCCTTATTTTCAATACTTCCCTCTTGATACCTTTTTTCATATTCAGAAACGGTGATACCCATTGCAGCAGCATACGGACCCATTTCATGATTAAAATGGCCTTTTTCAGCCTCTGGTGGTTGGCCAATGCCTTCCGCCAGATATCTATTCAAACCATTTTCAGTGAGTCTTTGGTGATCCACCATCCAAACGGTTTGGTACTCCTTAATGGCAGTTTGTAAATGGGAGGCGAGCCATTCCTTATCTTGGGTAACTTCAAAAACCTCCCGAACCAAACTACTGTAGAAAGGGGGTTGTGTTCTCGTTAAGTAGTAAGATCGATTGGCATTCAGTATTTTTCCGTAGTAATCAATTTCATATTGAAAATTATCGGCCATGGCTTTTGCCAAATCTACACGGCCATCCAGAAGTAGCCCAATCGCTTCAAAATAGCTGTCCCAACCATACATTTCATTGAAACGTCCCCCAGGAACTACAAATGGGGCTCCTTGTATTTTCCCTTCTTTACTGAAAAGCTTCAGGGAAAGGATTCCCGGTTGGTGATTGATGGATTTTACATACTCCGGTGTAATATTTTTGGGAAGCTGAAGCACTTCCACGGGTAATTTTTTTTGAAGCTCTTGATAGTATTCGAGGGCTAGGGAATCTTGATGCGGAACATATACCCGCAAAACCGATTCGGCTTCCAGGGTTTCATTTTTGGTATCGCTTAGCAACGCTGAAATGCCTTTTTCATCCATGGTGCGGGTGAGCCCGTTCCAATAATACTCCTTGATCATTCGGGAAATACGTTGGGTAGGGGGTTCCTCAATTTTTGAAAGGGAAATTTCTGCAGTGTCTTTTCCTTCTAATCTTGCCAATACCAATTCCTGAAGCAAATTGGATACATGGTAGGTTCCATTTATTTCAGAAGTTTTTCCGGTGTCGTCCTTCAGAAGAAAACACTTAGGGCCTTGATCCTCGATGGTAATTTTTTTATCGCCGTCGGTATCTTCTTGTTGTAATAAACGTTCTAGGGTTTCATTAATGGGAACTTTCACCTTGCTTTTGGATTATTTTCCTAATAAGGATTACGGTAATAATAAGTAATGCAATAGGAATAATTAAAAAATAGAAGGCATTGACCCCTCCAATTTGCTCAAACAGTGTCCCAACGATCCGCGACCCTAAAGTGCCTCCCAGAGCAGAGAAAATAATGATGAGTCCGCTCATGGGGGAATGCAATCGTTTGGGTAAATGACTTAACACAGTTGAGTTTAATAAGGGATAAATGGGTGCGATAAAAAGCCCAATTAAAGGAAGGATAAATCCTAAAAAGGGCACGTCACCTAAGGATGTAATTAGTGTCGTATTGTTATCGTCGGGTTTCAATTGCGGGAGCACGGCTAGTAAAATCCCTACGGAAATAATGGAACAGGCCACTATAATGACCGACCAATTAATTTTTTTGGAGGCCCAACCCGCGATGAACCTTCCTAAAGCTAAAGAAATGGCTAAGATGGCGGCCATATTTACGCTTAGTATTTCATCGAAAGCAAATATTTTTTGATTGAAATGAGGCAGCCAGGTCATCACCCCTTGCTCAATCATTACAAAAAAGAAAGCCGAAAAAATAAAAACCAATACCAAAGGCATCGCTAGGAGTCCGAAGGAATTTTTAACGTCCTCCATAAGATTGCTTCCGGCGGCTTCAATGGGGACTTCAATTTTTGAAAAAAGTAAAATAAGAAACGATATTCCTACAAGACCACAGAGAACAGGATATACGCCTAACCAAGCATTTTGGTCGGTATCGCTAAAAAAAACGGGGAATAAGAAGTATGCTGAAGCAATCCCCACCATAAAAAATCCTTCAATCGAACTCATTAAAGCCGAGTGCTGTTCGGGCGTTTCCGTCACCACTCCTATAAGGCTGTACACGGAAATTTTGATCAAGGCAAAGCTTACCCCTACGGTTAGGAATAAAATTTTGGCCGCATCGAAGCTATTTCCGAAGTACATTCCCAAGCATCCAAAAAACACAATTAGCAATCCTAGCAACATTGCTTTTTTGTAACCAAAACGAGGTAGAAAAGAAGCGACAAAAAAGGAAACAATGGCGATGGGTAAATCCTTAAAGGCTTCTAGGATGGAAGCATTGGACTCGGTAACTTGATACACATTTATGGATTTTGAAATAACAATCCCTACACTATTAAGCAGAATGGCAAATACAAAATAATTAATGTAAAGGGATAATTTTATCGCAAGATGTTTCATGGCTTTGGTTTTAAGCAGCGTTTGTTGCCTTTTTCTCATTTAATCGCATGGCCAAAAAGGCAGCAATAGCGAAGAAAACACCTGCAAATAACATGGCATTGATGGCATTATTTCCTAAAAGGTATTTATAGATAGGTCCAAATGAGAGCGTTTGAATAAACATAGGAATCACAATCATCATGTTTAGGATTCCCATATAAACCCCACGTCGTTCCTGAGAGACAATTTTGGAAACCATGGTATAGGGGATTCCCATCATGGCGGCCCAACCAATTCCAAATAAAACCATGGGCACTAACACCAAGTTAGGGTCTGAAATGTAAGGAATGGTAAATAGTGCCGCAGCTGTTCCCAGCAAACTTAAAGCATAGATCTTCTTACCGCCAAATTTAAGGGTTAGGGGGACCAACATCAAGGCTACGATCATGGTCACGGTATTATAGGTGAGACTCATTTTGGCTGCTTGAGATGCTGCTTCAGAGGTAGTATAGTTCATGGTCTTCATGAACAAGGGTGTGGTAAATTGCCAATAGATAAATAATGCATACCACTGAAATAGATAAACGGCTCCAATTTTCCACATAAATTTGGGCATTTCCTTCACGGCATCCTTAATTTCCACAAAAGGTTTGCTAATGCGCTGTGAAAGTGGCAATGCTTTTATTTCATTGATTTCTTTCATTTCCTCTTCGGAAGGAGGTATTTCCGGGGTTTTTAATACCGACCATAATATGGTGACAAGGGAAAGGAATGCCCCAATGTAGAAGGAATAGTAGATCCATTGTGGAATGACCCCAGCTTCTTCGACCGATTCGCCTCCAAATAGCCATTGAAACAAGACAATAGAGCCGTTAGCCAATAAAATTCCTGCCCCTACAAACAAGCTTTGCATTTGATAACCTAAACTCAATTGTTTTTCGGGTAATTTATCCCCTACAAAAGCACGGTAGGGTTCCATCGCCATATTATTTCCTACATCTAAAATCCAAAGTAAGCCCACGGCAAACCACAAAATGGGGCTATGCGGGAAGGCAAATAAACACAAGCTTCCCATAAGGGCCCCAATTAAAAAGTAAGGTTTTCGTCTTCCCCATCGGTTGGACCAAGTTTTGTCGGACATGGCGCCAATTATAGGCTGTACAATAAGGCCCGTAACGGGTCCTGCAATATTTAAAATAGGAAGCATATCTTCATTTGCCCCTAGATATAAAAAAATGGGATTAATGGCCGTTTGTTGAAGCCCGAAACTATATTGAATTCCTAAAAACCCAACATTCATATTAAGAATTTGCCAAAAGGACAGACGTGGCTTATTGATCATATTTTGAAGACTTTAATGGACGTTAGATGAAAACATTGAGTTTTCTTATGGTAATATCTGCAATTTTTAACAAAAATTTATTTTTTGGGAAAGGATTTTCTGAATTTAGCAACGAAAACGTTATCGGAATCTTTTAATGAGAATGAACTTAAGCTTCCATGGCTAATTTCATAAAGACAATTCCAGAAGCTGAATACCCCATTTTAGTCTTGCCTCCTAACTGTAAAGTTTTCGGGTTAATATATTCCTGAAAGTCCCAAGCAGGGTTTTTTACTGTAGTATCTGTAAAGGCATTAATGATTTTAAAGGCTTTATCCTGTAAACCATTTTGAGAAAGGGCATAACAAAAAAGTCCCATCCAAACGGGCCAAACCCCGCCATTATGGAAATCGCCTGGTTGATTTTTAAAAGCAAAGGAGTAATTTCCTTCCAATAAATTCCAATCGGTACTTTCGGGAGTGATCATAGGCCAAAAAGCAGGAACAAGATGTTTAGGCAAGGTCTCTACAAAGGTAGAGATGCTTGTTTTTTGGGATTCAGAAAGGCCGAAAAATAATATGGCCAAAGCATTCCCAGCAGCATCAAACCTATTGTCGTATACCCCTGGAAGAATAAAGGCTGTAAAATGATTTTGTTTTTCTTGTAACGCCTTTTCAAAAGCAGGCTGCTGGTAAATAAGTGCCCTGTCGTTTTCTTCGGAAGGCCAAAAATTGGTCTTTGTTTTTTGTTTTATGTTTTCAAAACCTGAAAAAGTTTCTCCTGTAATTTCACCCCAAAGTTGTTCTCCCCAAAGGCGTAGCACATTGTCGTAAAGTGTGTATCCATGGACGGGATATTCGTCTGCCCAATTTCCACTGAGCGGGGTATAAATCCATCCCCGGTTGTTGAATTCGGTTGCTTTTAAAAAAGCCCTACTTTTCTGAATGGAAGGTTTCAGTAGTTTCCAAGTTTCTTCGTCTTGTGTTTTTTGATAATAAAGACAGCTTCCTAGGATAAACCAAGTGTTGGTATCAATGCGTCCTGCCAAACTTCCGTAGGAAACGTCTTTGGAGTTAGGCATTACATTGGACGGAATGGCCCCTAGTTCATTTTGGTACTTTGCAAGGGTCAATAAAGAATCCCGAAGCCCCTTAATTAAAACAGTATCATCTATCCAAAGGCCTGCCAATCCACAAACGACGCTATCCCTGGCCCAGATACGTTTGTAATTATCGGCTTCGATGGTACTGGCGAGAAATCCATGAGGGGTAACCAACTGGTGGAGCAAAGTTATGGCATCTTTGTAAAGGGAAGATAGGGCGAGCTCCATGCGTCAAGATTATTTTTTTAAAGGTAATAAAATATCTGTTTTCCAACGTAGACTTTCCCCTCCTTCATGTGGGTCGTTCCAGAATACTTCTGTTGGCAAAGACTCAACCTTTCTGTTATTTCGTTCCGCATGATCCAATAAAGCATACCAAGCATTATGGGAAATCCTATAGTTTCCATTAAATACTACTTTCAGTCCTTTCTTAGGAGCTGTTTCTTTGTATGAGAAATAAGGGCTTTGGGGAAGGGATTCCTTTTTGGGAATCGGAAAACAAAAGTTAAAATAAATGGAATCGTTTGCTTGGTTCCAGTGGGTGACTTCTAAAAAAGGTGGCCCCGAGAGTGAAATGCTGTCATCTTTCAAGGTAGGAATTACGAAACTTATATTTGAAAGCATTACCTGTGCTTTGGTTTTTGTAGTAGCTTTCAATGGAATGTAGGCACAATAGGTACTCGGCAAAAGGGTGTCTGAAACACTTCCTATTTTAAAATTTTCTGACTTGTTTTTCAGTTCTTGTGCGACATCATAAACACTCTTAAAGGCTCTTTTTTTAAAAGCATTGTTTGAAAAAGGAATTTGGACCTTTTGCTTTATGGGATGCTCTATATCGGTAATCTTCGCTTTTACTTGTGTGGTGGAATCGTTTTTCCTCTCAAAAGACCATTCAAATAGAAACAAGGAGTCGTTTACGCTTACTTGTTGTGCAATGTGTTGGTATCTTTCTTCTGAAACTAGATTGATGGAAATAGAATCTTTTTTTCCGTAGATAGGCCAATCCATTAGGTGATGGTATACCATTCCTGGAGACTCTGGGGTGGTAAATGTAATTTGATAGTGATCTTTTTTTATAAATAAGTACCACAGTAAGCCTACTAGCAACGCACAGCCTAAAATCCAACCAAGTTTTTTCATTCGCTATTGAACCTTCATTGTTAGTTTTTCGTTCACTAAGTTACCTACTTTAAAACCTTGTTGCAAACCATTCTCAATGGCAGCACGGTAATGGATTCCTCCATACATACGGCTAATGGCTGCTTCTTTGGCAGCATCAATAAAGGAGGGAAAGGTTCTAACCGGAAGTCCGTAGGGAAGTTCGGTATCATCCAAAAATTTGAAATTATCTCCAAACACACTCGTTAAAACGGTCGCTGAGGCACCAGAAACAACCGAATGCCCACTACTATATTCAGGAAATGGCGGGGTTTGTAGGATAGGTTTCCAGTTTTCATCAATATGCTGATTAATTAAGGTCTCTGGACGAATTAAGTTACTTCGGTATTTCTCATCCCAACAACTTATAAATCCATCGAAAATACCAATAGAAGCTTTGGTAAAAGCATATACGGTTTCATTGAAGTTGGAACCGGCTTCTCTTGTAGCGATTTCGGTGATCCCAATCCAATGGGCTCCTGGAGTGATTTTTTTAGTGGCAAACATGAGGTGGCCACGGGTTACTGAAACATAAGGGTTGCAATCCCAGAATCGTGCAATAGCTACTTCTTCAGATTCATCCCCATTTTCCTGAATTTGATTTCCCGTATCATAGACTTCCATTAATTCTTTATGAAAGTCGGTACCTTTTTCCATAGAAAAGGCCGGTGGTGGAACAGGTTTAAATTGGGCGGCAGAATCCAATACAAAAGGGCGTATTTTTTCCCAGTGGGGCTCAATTCCATCCATATAAGCAGGTGGGGTGGGTTGCCAACGGGCAGGGTCTTCCGTAATTACCGTAAATTTAGGCATGGTTCGGGTTTCCTTATACATATCCCCATCCATCCATTGTTTGATAAATGCAGCGACTTCCATTCCATAAGCTTTGGAAGCCTCGAACTCCTGTTTGTTTTGCTTTTCCCAGACTCCGTACAGACTGTCGCGATAGCTTTCCATACGCTCTTCCGAAAAAATAACCGATTTGCTCACATCCATGTGTGCGACCAATGCAGCTACCGAATAATTAACATTTACATCCTTAGCTTTTGGAATGGGCTTCAAATGTTTTATTTGTCCGGCCAAAGAGCGATAACTGGAATCTCCCTGTGCAATGATTTCATAAGCAGCAATATTGGGATACGCATAAATTCTGCTTGCTACCGGAGGTGAAAAGATATCATGTACCATTATTTCGGTCACTTTATCCACTTCATTGTGGAAGTCGACCGGTGTAATTGTAATAGGTTCGCTCTTCTCTTCTTTACAGCCTACCCAAAGTATGGCTAGGGATAGCAGTAAGGTATATTTACTAATTGATTTCATAAACTTCAGCTTTTTCATTGTTGTATACTACGAGTAAATAGGGTTTATTGTTTGCGGTTATTATTTTTAAATGGCGCACCGATTTTTGCGTTATATTAAGCCCGAGGGAGCTTCCTAGGGTTATCTTATTTTCATTAGTAATTAGGGCACCGGGGAAACTGTCAAATCTGCCATGAAAAGGAATCACTCCAAAATAGTTTCCTCCCACTAATACCTCTTCTTTTCCATCGCCATCGAAATCATATTTTGTAAAGGCCATTAGCGGAGAAATTTGTAGTGTATTTGCGAAAGGGACAAACGAAAACTTCCCGTTTTCATTCCGAAGGAATCCGGAAGCAAGAGTGTGTACTTCAAATACGGAAGCTCTTTGCAGGGGATCTCCCATAACTTCTTCAATGGTTTTTCCTGCAAAATCCTTATAGTTGTTAAATTTTTTACGAAGGAAAACCATTTGCCCTGCTAATTCATCCAATCCTAAAAGTGGATAGTAGCGACCGTTTTTTTCTACGCTCACCACCGTTTCGGTACTGCCATTGGTATCGAAGTCTGAATAATACATTTTCATCGGGAAAGCTTCCGAAGCTTTAAACTTTGTGTTTAGTCCCCAATTCCCTAACAAATAATCCTTATCGCCATCCCCATCAATATCGAAAGGAACAATTGCTTGCCAGAGCCCATTAAGGGGCTGCTCCAACACTTCTTGTTTTTCAAACTCGCCATGATTATTGGCAAGAAATTGTGGGGCCATCCATTCGCCCACGACAATCAAATCTTTTTGTCCATCATTGTTGAAGTCATCCCAAATGGCATTCGTCACCATACCGGGAAGATTCAGGTTTTGTTTTTTTCCTTCTGAAGAAATGATATGGGAAGCGACGGGTTTTCCATAATCGAAAGGAGCCGAATGGTTCCCTACAAAAGTAAAACCTTCCGAAGAAGTGATGATACTGGTATTTATAAAAGGATCTTCGGTGATTTTATTTTCTTCTGAAAAGTATTTCCTGTTTTGTAAAACCTTTACGGAAGGATAGATCACGTTTCCTCCCGAAGCGACCCAAAGCTGTTGGTTTACAACAGCCGCTGAAACATCCTCGGAAGCCGAATCCTTTTCAATTTCAGGGATGTGTTGTTTTACAAAAGCGCCATTTTTCTGAAAATAGACTTCCGCTTTTTGGTTATAGGAGCCGCCTAGAAATAAGTCTTCCTTTCCATCTTTATTGAGGTCTCCCAGAGCCAAGGCAGGACCGCGATCAGACACTTCATAAGGAATTAACTTTTGCATGTTGAAATCGGTATGATTGTCTTCCTTGTGCGTATACTGAATGCCCAAGTTGCCTTCTACTTTGCGAAATAGCTTTTGCGACTCTAGAGTGGGGTAGGTGTAGGGTTTCGTGTTTTCAGGGCGTACCGTTAAAATTTGATTTGTTTCAACCTTGTAAAGGGTTTGCTGCGTTTGGTTGGGCCAGATAATTTGCAGGGAATCTATTTGGGAAGCATTTCCCAAACCAAAGTGAATCATGGGCTGTGAAGAAGCTTGGAACCCTCTTACGGTATAAAGCTCTTTGTATTGCATGGTTTCATTGGCATAGCAATACACTTTGGTGCCATACCCTTGAATATTTCCTTTTTCATACTGAAAGTTCAGTTCCAAATACGACTTGTCCTTGCTTTTATTTTCATAAATAGTAGCGGGTTCATTGCTGTTGTTCGTGACCAAATCCAAATCGCCATCATTGTCTAAATCCCCTATGGCACTTGCCCCAGAAATGGTAGGTTTTGCATCAACCCAATTGGTGGATTCGTTGGTAAAAGTGAAGTTCTCATGGCCTTTAAAAAAATAATTGAGCACTTTTCCCGAAGGCATCATCTCCAGCGCTTTTTGGTCTACTAATCGTGTGTTGTTTAATTGTTGGTGGATCTGCTCGTTCGAGATAAATTTGATATAGTCTAGGTTGTTGGGTCTTTTTGGAATTCCGTTCGAGATAAAGAGATCTTGCTCCCCATCTAGGTCGTAGTCGGCAAAAAGAGCGCTCCAACTCCAGTCTGTCGCTGCCACCCCATCCAATAAAGCGGTTTCTAGATAAGGTTTTCCTGGCTGACTCGTAAAGAGCATGTTTCGGCTGTACTGGTAATGATACCCATATTGTTCGGTACGCATTTTCAGCGTTTGATACATGTCGTCCCCTTCCGAAGATTTAATAACAACATCGTCTTCGGGAAGCATGTCCAAGGAAATTAAATCGGGCCAGCCATCGTGATTGATATCGGTCGCATCATTTCCCATGGAAAACCGACTGGTGTGCCCGAAATAAGCTTTAAGGCTTTCCGTAAAGCTGCCATCGCCATTGTTAAGGTAGAAATAGTCATCTTCATGGAAATCGTTCCCCACATAAATATCGGGATAGCCATCTTTGTTGAAATCGGCTACCGAAATTCCCAGTCCATAGCCGTTAATTCCGCCATAAATACCTGCTTCCTCACTCACGTCAGTAAAGACATTACCATCGTTTCGCAACAGTTTATCCCCTGTTTTTTCGTTTCGTTGCGTTCTTATCTGTGCCCTTCCGAAGGATTCTGGGGTATGTATGGCATGGTTGAGCACATAGAGGTCTAGGTCACCATCTAGGTCGTAATCCAAAAAGGCTGCGGAGGTACCATAACTTTGAATATCTAGGTGGTATTCTTTTGATTTTTCTGAAAAAGTACCATCTTGGTTGTTGATAAACAGTTCGTTGTGTCCTTGAAAACCATTGATCCCTACTACGGCAGTTACATAAATATCCAGCCAACCATCACCGTTGATATCGACCATAATAGCTCCAGTATTCCAAGTGCTTTTTCCGGTAATTCCTGCAGTTTCTGAAACATCCTCAAATTTCAAGTGGCCTTTATTGAGATATAGTTTGTTGGCTTCTTGGTTGGAAGAAAAGAACAAATCGGTTAAGCCATCGTTGTTGAAATCCCCCATGGCTAGCCCTCCTCCATTGTAAAAATAGAGGTAGTCCAGAATATTCAAAGAATCGCTTTCGGATACGGTATTTTGAAAATCCACTCCGGTTTGGGAAGGTGGCAAGATTTTGAATAGCGTATTATTTGCTTTTGGTTCTTCTTCCGAAGAGTTGCAACCCAAAACAAGAAATACAAGGCTTAGTGCTAGGTAATATGTATTATGGATTGATTTCAAAAACTCTTGGCTTTTCATTATTTATAGCTACAAAAACGAAGGTTTTTCCGTTTTTATCCTTAAACTGGTTTATGTGTTTTATTTCTTCCCGTATAAAGAAACCACTGGTGTCATACTCCTGCCAAGTGAAATCTTCGTCACCGTTATTGATCAATACACTCCCATAATCGGCATCCAAGCGGGAAAATTGCGGCCGGAATTCAAAATTATTTCCCCCCATAATAATGTCGAGCTTTCCATCTTTATTCACGTCGCTACAAGTAATTCCGCATACACAAGACAATTGGGTTCTGGCTGGTAACGCTTTGGTGGTAAAGTTGCCGTTTCCATCGTTAAAGGCAATTAAGGTTTCAGAAGTATTTACTTCCCTTACGGTAGTTTTTTGTAAGACACTTTCTGAAAATAATTCCTGAATGGATTTTTTTGCATATTCAGAAGCTTTAAGGTTTTGCTTTTTCAGCACTACCATTTGGGTCGTTAACTGGCTTTTTTGATGAATGGGCCGATCCTTACCTTCGATATTTTGGGTCACAATCTGTTCGAAAGTCCCATTATTGTCAAAATCATTGATCCAGATTTTCATGAGATTTTCTTCGGAAGGCTTGTAGTGTAGGTTTTTTCCTTGGTTTCCTAGAATAAAATCCTGGTCTCCATCTCCATCAATATCCACAGGGTAAATAATATTCCACCAGCCCTTTAAATTATTTAATGAGGAAGGAATGCTTTTTAAGTTTCCATTCTCAAAGCGATAGACCATAGGTGCTCCCCAATCGGAAACGGTAACCAATTCTACTTCAGGGGTGTTGTCAATATTAAGCCATTTGGCATCGGTAATCATGCCACTTTCTTGTACGGCTTTTATTTTTTCGGAAGCTTCCCTAAACGTTCCATCACCTTGATTTTCCAGGTAGAGATGTTTTGGGGTCATTCCATACACTCCCACAATGCTACGGGCCCCTATAAAAACATCTAGGTCTCCATCTCCATCCATGTCATTTGGTGCAATGACCGAAATATTGGCGATTGCCGAAATAGAAGGGAGCTCCTGCTTAGTAAAACGACCTTTGCCATCGTTGAGGTATAATCGAACGGTTTCCCTTTCCATTTCATTAACTTGATTTCCTCCAGAACCCACCATAAGGTCTAAATCCCCATCTCCATCTACATCGAATAGGGAAGAAGCGGTATCTTCAAAAGCGGCATCCTCCTGAAGTGCGGGAACTGTCAACTCCTTAAGGGAACCGTTTCCGGTATGAAGGTAGAAAACTCCAACTTGATCTTTGGCTCCTCCAAGAAAAACATCTTCATGGCCATCTCCGTTGATATCCCCAATGGACATGGTTGGGCCTTCTTGCGAAAGTTTTTTATCCAATAATCCTTCATAATCGAAATCGTTGTAAGCGTTCTCCTCGTGCTTTACTAGCTGTGAGTTGGGCAGTTCTTTTAAAAGGGTCTTGGTTTTAGACTTACTAGGGATTTTGTAACTTTCTGTGGCATCCGATTCTTTTAAAGTAAGGGTTTGGTTGGCTGAAATATTCTTTAATTGCGTGGTTTTATCGTTAGGCCAAATCACCCTTATGGAGTCAATAGTTGTGGCATACCCCAAACCGATGGTCATTGGGTATTCCATAGAAGACTGAAATCCTCTAACAGGCATCAATTCTTGAAGAACCACATTGTCTTCGTAATATAATTTTACGGTGGTTCCAATAGCAAATTTATTCTTTTCGGGACCTTCAAATTTTAGCTTGAGGTAATTGTATTGGTTCAATTCATTTGTATTGTTTTGATAGACAAAGGCCTGCATGTTTACATTATTGACGACCAAGTCCAAGTCCCCATCGTTGTCCAAGTCGCCATAAGCAGCTCCATTAGAGAGGCTTGGTACACCTAGGCCCCATTCTTCAGCGGCATTATCGAAAGTTAAGTCCTTATTGTTTTTGTAGGCGTAGTTAGGAACGGGGACCACGGGCATTTTGTTGATAATGGAATCGATGGCTTCTTTTTTTCCGGTAAGGGCCATGTCTTGAATAATTTCATTGGCAAAAAAGTCCACAAAATCCAGATCGGTGAGATCGTGGTTAATTCCATTTGTTACATAAATATCCCGGAAACCATCGTTGTCCATATCGAAAATAAGTCCCGACCAGCTCCAATCGGTGGCCGAAATCCCGCTGAAATAAGCAATTTCAGAATAGGTGCCGTTTCCATTGTTTAGCTGTAAGGTATTTTGAATGTACTGCTGAAAGAAATCCTTGCTTTGCTTCAGTTTAAATACATTGTAGCCTTCAAACTCCATCACCGATTTCACCCGTTCGTCTCCTTCCGGAAGCATATCGGTAATAAATATATCGGCATTTCCGTCGTTATTGATGTCGGCCATATCAATTCCCATAGCCGAAAGGCAAAGGTGTGAAGTCCAACTTTTAATGTCTTCCGTAAAGGTGCCATCTTGATTATTGATATACAGGTAATCCCTTTCGTAGAAATCGTTTGAGACATAAATATCGGGATATAAATCATTGTTTACATCACTAATCATGACACCCAGGCCAAAACCAATCAAACTTCCATAAATCCCGGCTTCCTCGCTTACTTCAGTAAATTTTCCATCATCGTTTCGTAACAGCATATCGCCAACGCCCCGAAACATTTTTGGGACATTCCAATCTTGTGCCCTTACATTTCTTTGATGTGCATACCCAAGGCTACTAACGGGGATATTACTATTGTTTAAGATGTATACATCGAGATCACCATCTTTATCATAGTCGAAAAAAGTGGCCTGTGTGGTAAACCCGGTTTCGGCAAGATTGTATTCCTTTGCTTTTTCGGTAAAAGTTAAATCGCCATTGTTGATATAAAGGTCGTTATTGTGATTTTCACCTTCCATATTTCCAGCATTGCTCACATAAATATCCAAAAGCCCATCTCCATTTACATCGGCCATAACAACCCCCGTAGACCAAGGTTTATTCCCTTCAATGCCAGCTTTGGCAGAAATATCTTCAAACTCAAAATTTCCTTTGTTAAGGTAGAGTTTGTTTTTTCCCATATTAGCGGTAAGGTAAATATCGGGTAACCCATCGTTATTAATATCACCAATAGCTACACCTCCACCATTGTAGAAGTTTCGGTATTTAAAAATATTAAAGTCTTTCTGGTTTTCCACTTTGTTTTCAAAAGTGATATTCGACTTTGTGGAAGCCACAAGTTCAAACATCTTTTTCTCTTCAGAAGGCGTTTTGGTTTTGTCTTCCTCTTTGTGGTTATTACAGCTAAATGCTATTAAAGCTGAACATGCGATCACTATTCTTGAAAAATTCATACTATTTATCAACTTGTTTTTTTATAAAAATAGGCGATTGGTTATTTCGGGTAATCATAAAAATTTCCTTTCCTTGATGGTTCCATTTTTGAATATTTCTACAAGCTCCCGAAAGAGGTACCTGTTCGCCTCTTTTTTCAGAAAAATTTCCTTTTCCATCGTTTAGCAAGATGGTGCCGTGCGAAGCATCCATTCTTCCCAATTGGGTGCTAATTTCAAAATTGTTTCCCACTAACAAAACATCCAAGAAACCATCGCTGTTAAAATCTTCAATCCAGAGGTCGTTGGTGGTCGAAATTTGTGCACCAAAAGGTAAAGGGTGTTTTTGAAAGGTATTGTCCCCTAGATTTTCAAAGTAGCAAGAGGCCAATTCGAACACTTTTTTCTGAAGGGCATTTTGTAATTGTTCTTCTGAAAAAATTTCTGTCACCGAAGCTTTGGCAAAATCCTTGAACGACAGGTAGTTTTTATTCAGGAAAGGCATTTGTTTGGCGAGCTCTTCTTTGGAAGCCAATGTAGTTTCCTTCCCTTGGTAAAAATAAGTGATTAAGGTTTCTTCGGAGTGATTCTGATCAAAGTCTTTTTTGTAAAGTGTGATAGGTTCTTCTTCTGAAGCTTTTAATCTACTGTTTAAACCCCAATTTCCAGCGATAAAATCAAGGTCCCCGTCTTGGTCAAAATCGGCTGCTTTTAGGGTATTCCACCATCCATGTGTTTTTTGAAGTCCGTTGTCTTCTTGTAAGGTCAGTTTTTCCCCATCGTTCAGGAAAATAGAAATAGGCATCCAATCTCCTGCTACTATGGCATCCTGAAACCCATTATCATCAATATCCACCCAGATTATATCCTTGCAATTCCCCAAGGTCTGAAACGCATTTGCATAACTTTTGGTTACTTCTTTAAAAAATCCTTTTCCATTATTCTGAAAGAGGTATTGGGTAGGCGAGTAGCCAAAGTGATGAGGGACACTATTTGCGGTAATACAAATATCCATGGCTCCATCGTTATTGAAATCGACTGTGCTAACTTTAGAAGCGTTTATAAAAGTATTTTGAAACTGTAAACTATCTTTTACAAGAGTTCCTTGCTTGTTAAAATAGAGCCTTGGTGAAATGGCATTTCCTTTTTCAAACTCATTTCCTCCACTTACAATCAATAAATCTTGAAAGCCATCATTATCTGCATCAAAAAACACTTGAGACACATCTTCACTAAGGGCATCTTTTTCAAAGAGTTCGGGTTGTTGTAAATTGTAACCTCCATTACTTTTTTGTATCCATAACACGGTCGCTTGTCCCTTGCCCCCACCTATACAAACATCCGGTAAATGGTCGTTGTTCACATCTGCTACTGCGACCGACGGGCCTTCATTCGCATATGAAAAGGGAAGTAAGGGATCCCGGTTAAAATCCAGATTGGTGTTTTCTTTATGGGTATAATCGAAAACAGGTAAAACCGTTGTAAATAAAGTTTGTTCGTTCGTGGTTTCTGGCGCATATATTTCTTTAGCATCTCTCTGGAAAACCCTAAGGGTCTGGTTGGAAGAAATATTTTTTATTACCTGTACGTTTTTGTTTGGCCAAATTACTTTTATGGAATCTACCGAAGCAATAGTATCTAACCCAAATAACAGCTCTGGGGCTACGGCAGATAAATATCCTTTGGTAGGAAAGTTTTCTTTCACCTGTTTTTGACCTCTTTGAAAGACCAGTACTTTAGCCCCAATTCCGTTGCGATTCGGAATGGTTCCTTCAAACTGAATTTTCAGATAGTTTTGGGAAGCTTGTTGTTCATTTCTCTTGTTTTCTAGAAGGAAGGCATTCTCATTTACATTATTTACAAGGATGTCTAGATCTCCATCATTATCTAAATCGGCGTAAACGGCACCATTACTGAAGGAGTTTTTTTTGAAGAACCACTCTTCGGTGACATTTTTGAAAGAATTGTTTTTTTTGTTCTTGAAAAAATAATTGGAAGTTTTTTTCTGAGGTATTTTATCAATAAAAGCCATTTCTTTTTTGGTCATACCATTTCCTAGGGATTTTTGAATATTATCATTTGCAATAAAGTTGATAAAATCCATATCGTTGGTGGCCCCAAGGATTCCATTGGTAATGTAGAAATCTTTATAGCCATCATTGTCAAAATCTTCCATGAGAGGGCTCCAGGACCATTCCGTAGCGGAAATCCCGCTTAAATATCCTGTCTCACTGAAACTGCCATTGCCATTGTTAAGCTGAAGGGTATTTTGCATGTATTGTGGAGCATACCCATTCTTAAGATAGTTATGATAAATTTGATAGTTGAATTCGGTGCCCGAGGTTTTATAAGTCTCTAGGTCTTCCGGAAGCATGTCTACCGATAGGATGTCGTTGTAACCATCATTATTTATGTCTGCAATACTGTTTCCCATAGAATAGTGGGTAGTGTGCCCAATGGATTGATTTTCTTGGTGTATAACCTCATTAAAAGTCTTGTCTCCTTGGTTGAGGTAGAGATAATCATTTTCGAAAAAATCGTTTGTGACATAAATATCCGGAAGTCCATCATTATTAATATCGCTTACCGAAACTCCCAAACCATATCCTATTTTACTTTGAAAGATGCCCGATGCTTCAGAAACATTTACATAATACCCGTCTTTATTTTCAAACAGTTTATCTCCAGACGCCTCATTAATGATATTTCTAGAAGTTCCTTTTCCGTAATTTTGATTCGGGTTGGTGCTATGATTCAATAAAAAAACATCCAAATCGCCATCGAGGTCATAATCAAAAAAGCTTGCTTGTGTGGCATAACCTTTAAAGTCCAATCCGTAAGATTTTGCCTTTTCTTTAAAAGTGATGTTACCTTCTGTATTTGGACCTTGATTTACATACAATAGATTTTCTCCTGAAAGATTTTTATGCGTACCTACCTTACAAAGATAAATATCCATCCATCCATCCTGATTGATGTCTACAATAGTGACTCCATTGGTCCAGCCACTCTCATTGGATATTAAGGATGATGCTGTGTAGTCTTCAAATTGAAGGTTTCCTTTGTTTAGAAAAATCTTATCGGCAGTTTGGTTGGCAGTAAAGTAAACGTCCAAAAGGCCGTCGTTATTGAAATCTGCTGTTGCCACCCCAGCACCATTGTAAAAATAAATATAGTTGAGGATGTTCAGTGCAGGAGTTGAAGTAAGGGTATTTTGAAACAGAAGGCCGGATGTTTCGGACGGAACTTCGCGAAACAAGCTGGGGCTTTCTTCGGGTTTGGAACAAGCATTCAAAAAAATAATGCTAGCCATAATTACGATCAGGTTTCGAACAATCATTTCTTGTTTTCAAGCTCACTTTTAGCTTGCTAATTTATTGTTTTGTTATGGGTTTATGGTATAATAAAATTTAAAAAGAATTAATAAAAGATTAATAGAATTTGGTATAAAAAAAGCCGCTCTTTGGAGCGGCTTTTGGTATAGAAGGTTATTTTTAGTAACCAGGATTTTGTTCCAAGTTTGGATTAGAAAGCAATGCATTAATTGGAATAGGATAAAGATTTCTAGTTTCATCCCCAACAGATTCTGGATTTTTGAATTCCCAGTCTCTTGTAAATTGTCCAAAACGAAGCATATCATTTCTTCTCCAGAATTCAATGTATAACTCACGTCCTCTTTCTGCTAACAAATCAGCTTCAGAAACACTGCCAAGTGGAGTAGCTCCACGTAGTGTTCTTAGGTCGTTTACCATAGTAGTAGCATCACCACCTGCACGTAGCATTGCTTCAGCTTTCATTAAATAAGCATCTGCATAACGGAATACGATTTCATGGTTTCTGAAAGATCCACCTTCATCTCCAGGGTGGTACTTGATAATACGAATACCGGTTTCTTCACCATTACCCGATAAACCAGGTAAGTCTTTGGAGAATACTAAGGGATTTCCTGGACGGTCTTTTAAGATACTTCCGTCTTCATTGTATTGTTGACCAATTAGGAAACCATATCCAATACCTAGGTTCTCACCATTTGCATTGGAAGCGTCTGGGACCCATCCGCGTCTTTCCTCTTGACCATCCCCTTCATAGTTTGTGTTAGGATCTCCTTCAAAGCTATCGTAAAATTCTGCTAGCGTAGTAAATCCATTCCAACCTCCAGCAGTTTGGTCTGGAGAATTTTGGTTGTAGTGAAGCCCATTCCAAATACGGTTACCAACAGAAGTGTTAGCATACCAGATAGTTTCGTTATCGATATCTTGTTCAAAGATTCCGAAATAATCAGACTCTAGTGCATAACCATCATTGGTGATGGCATCTACAGCATCAATAACCGCTTGATAGTTAGGAGTAGCTCCCGTATATCTTTCAGAATTCAAAATCACTTTTGCCAATAAATAATTACCAGCAGCTCTGTTAGCTCTGTTATTATCGGCACTAGGTCCACTCTGTGGAAGATTAGGAATCGCAGTTGTTAGATCGTTTACGATAAAGTCGTAGGCTTCTTGTGAAGATAATACAGAAGGATCAACATCAGATCCATCGGTAGGGTTACGGAAAGGTGCAACTCCCCACATATCTACTACAAAGAACATACTAAATGCTCTAATAAAACGAGCTTGAGCTTCTTGTGCAGCAGTTGGCTCACTTAAAGGGTCAATAATTTGGGAAGCCCTAAGTACATTCTGGTTCAAGTTATTCCAAGTATCCAAAATGTATTGGTGTGTAGGACTCCAAGTGTGTGCATGAAGGGTTCTCCAGATTCCATTGTCACCCCAGTCTGTTCCTCGGGTAGGTACCAATGTTTCATCGGTAGAAACTTCATTTAGAGCAAAGAAATTTGCTTGGTCTCCAAGTTGTCCGTAAACATCATTGTAAAGGTTGGTTAAGGATGCGTCCACATCTGTTAAACCTTCAAATACGGTTCCTTCTTCACCTCCTGAAATGATAGAGTCTGTTTCTTCCAGAGCTAAATCTGTACAGGAAAATGTTAACATCGAGAGAAACGCAATGGCGAACATTGGTTTCCAGTTCATTAAAAATTTTCTATTCATATTCATTTTTTTAAAATTTTGCGTTTAATCCTAAAGTAAATGTTCTAGGCCTTGGATAGGCGGCATAGTCAATACCAAATACTGGTAACCCGTTTAATAGGTCATCACCACCTGGTGAACTGCTAACTTCTGGATCAAGTCCTGTGTAATCTGTAATTACAAATAAGTTCTGTCCAGTTACAGAGAGCATCAATGATGAGAAGAAAGCATCTTCTGGCATTGGCCAGTTGTAACTTAGGGTAACATTTTGCAATCGTACAAAGTCTCCTTTTTCAAGAAAACGAGTAGACACATCAGCGGCAGCATCAAAAGATTCACCGGTTTGAAGTACGTCTAGAGGTACATTTCTACCTCCTCTAAAAGCACCAGCGGTAAAGAATGCGTTTGCCGTGTTGTTATAGATGTAATGTCCAAACTGACCTGCGAAATAAGCAGAGAGCGTTAAATCTTTATAAGACCAAGAAGTAGAAAGACCACCAGTTAATTCTGGTAAAGCACTTTTTCCTACAAATTCTTGGATGTCATTTTGGATAGGTTGTCCGGTTACAGGGTCGAAGCCTTCAAACTCACGAAGGAAATAAGAGAATAGTGGTTGACCTGCTTTCAATTTTTGAGCAAAAGCAAGGGAAAGACCTTGTCCTCTAATAGTTCCTGCATTAAATTCTCCATCAAGTTCTTCGACTAAGTTTTTATTGTAGGCAATATTGAAATTAGTATTCCAATTAAAGTCTTCGGTATCTATAATGTCATATCCAATCGCTAATTCGATACCCTCGTTCACCACTTTAGATCCTGGAAGGTTTTGGAATTGGAATGGTTGCGTCGCAGGTTGAGCAGATAGTACGTTGAAAAGAAGGTCTGTTGTTTCTTTTCTATAAACGTCTAAACTACCATTTAAACGGTCGTTGTTAAATCCGAAGTCGATACCTGCAGCATACTGTAATGTTTCTTCCCATTTCAAGTCTGGGTTAGGGAACGATAAAATTACGGTACCTGGAATATTGATATCTCCACCGTCGCTAATTACATCACCACCAGCATAACGTTCTCTTTGCGTATAGTTACCATACCCTAAACCTTCTTGGTTACCAGTGATACCTACACCTAAACGTAATTTAAGGGTAGAAACGGAGTCTCCAACAAAGTCTTCATTATGAATCTTCCATGCAAAAGCACCAGAAGGGAAATAACCATATTCGTTATTTTTACCAAATCGAGTGGATCCATCCGCTCTCATGGTTGCGGTAAATAAGTATTTGTCGGCGATACTATAATTTACCCTTCCGAAATAAGATTGAAGTTCGTCGGTATTGTCAAAAGTATCTACAAATAATGAGCGTACCAATCCTGAGTTTAAGTTAGGAATGAAATCGGTCGCTGGTTCAGGGAATAATCTATTAACGAAGATTCCATCACTTATGTTTGGTGCGTAACCATATTGTTGGTAGTCTCCTTGTATTCTTGATTCAACCTCACTAGCAACGTACTCAAGGTCACGTCCCATTTCGTTGAACTCATCGGCAAAGAAACCGAAACCACTTACATTTCTACCAGATCTAGTAAAATCTTGGAAAGAATAACCCGCAAGTACATCTAACGAAGAATTAGAAAACTCTTTGTTATAGTTAAGGGTAACTTCCAATAACTTACTTTCCGTATCCAAATCGTTAATTGCTCCAAGACCATTTCCGAAGGCACCTTGATCAAAGTTTCTCGCTTTTTTGGTGGCAAGGGCAGTTCTTGAAGATGTGGAGTTATCGTATCCCACGTTAACTTTCGCAGATAATTCGCTAATAAAATTATACTCGGCAGAGAAATTTACAAGGTAACGATCTGTGAAAGATGTGTTTTGAGTGTAAGCTAAGGCAGTAGCAGGACTTAAAAGACCTCCAGTTCCATCAAAGTTAGGGCTGGTTGGCCAAGTTGGGTTTGCAGAGTAAGCAGAACCTAACAAATCTCCTCTAAATCCAGCACTAGCACCTGTAGGAGCTACCTCGTCGTTTACACGGGAAATAGTTGCTTGAAGTCCTAGCTTCAATTTGTCGTTTAATAATCTTTGATTGGCATTTAAACGACCTGTGATTCTTTCCAAAGAAGTATTTTCTACTACTCCGAAGTTTTTTCCATAGCTAAAAGTAGCTCTAACATTACCTGTTCCATAATTATTGGAGTAAGCAATGTTATTATTGGTAGAAGCAGAAGTTCTGAAAATATAATCTTGCCAATCTGTACTGTTTCCGAAGTTTCTTTCCGCAACATTGAAACCAAAAAAATCTGATTGCTCTAAATAGTCTTCAGCATTAAGCAAATCGAATGTTTTGGCAACAGTAGCAATACTTAAGTTTGAAGAAAAGTCCCAAGAGCCGCCTCTTCCACCTTTACCAGATTTGGTAGTAATGAAAACAACCCCGTTAGCTCCCCTAGAACCATAAATAGCGGTTGCAGACGCATCTTTTAAGATACTGATACTTTCGATATCATTAGGGTTGATAAAGCTTAATGGGTTTTTAGCGGAATTGGTACCTACTCCAATATTTTGTCCTTCGGCCGTAGTATTTCCTCCAGATAATGGAATACCATCTACTACGAATAATGGATTGTTATTTGAACGAACCGAGTTAGCACCACGAATACGGATGTCAATTCCGGCACCAGGCTCACCACTACTTTGAGAAATTTGCACCCCCGCAGTTTTACCTTGGATAAGCTGTTCTGGAGAGTTGATGATACCTTGGTTAAAATCTTCAGCAGTAACAGCTGTTACGGCTCCCGTTGCATCTTTTACGGTTGTGGTACCATATCCAATAACAACAACTTCAGATAATGCTTCAACATCTTCACTTAAGGTAACATTTACGGTAGATTGACCGTTTACGGCTACTTCTTGGGTGGCATAACCAATATAGCTAAACGTTAAAGTTGCATCGTTAGCAACATTATTTAGGGTATAATTACCATCAAAATCGGTTTGAGCTCCATTAGTGGTCCCTTTTACAATAACGTTTACTCCAGGAACAGGGCCATTTGCATCAGATACTGTTCCACTAACAGTCATTTGCGCAAGGGCAGCACTTCCCATGAGTAACACTATAGGGAGCAACAAAAGTTTAGTTAGTAGTTTGTTTTTCATATAGTTTTCGGTTTAAAGTTAATTTTAAATTATCGATCGTTTTAATAAATTCATATTCCTTAATAAATAGTAAATTCCTTTTTCAAAAAAATCAATCCCCTTTTTAGCTAATTCTTTATGTTTTGGCCTTAAGAGTTTTGCCTCCCTTAGTATTTTTAAAAGGGGATTGACTTATACAATTTACAATATAAATTAAATGTTAATAAAAATATAAATAAAAATTAAATTATTTTAATTTTTAAACATTTAACTATCAAACACTTAAATAATAAACTCCTTTAAATTCGGCGTTTACAGTGGCACTAATTTCTATTATTTTTTTTAATTTCATAATAAAACACCCTTAAAAACAGCATTTTGATATCCGAAAACGTTTTCGATTTTTAGATTCCCAATATTTTAATTTTTCATTAATCTTTATTAAAATAAAAACTTTTTGTTAATATTTACGAAAATTTTCGATACCTTTTTTTTATGAAAGAAGTAACGCTGAAACAAATTGCTGAAAATTTAGGTATTTCGGTAACGACAGTTTCAAAAGCCCTTAAAGATTATCCAGACGTAAGTAAGAAGACAAAACAACTTGTAAAGGATGAAGCCAAAAAACTGCAATATAAGCCGAATGTCTTTGCCGTGAATTTACGGACCAAGGAATCTAAAACAGTTGGTTTGATTATCCCTGAAGTCGTACACCACTTTTTCTCTAGTGTCATTAACGGAATAATAGAAGAAGCCGAAAAAAAAGGATACTTGGTTATTATTCTGCAATCCAATGAATCTTACAAGCTCGAAAAAAAGCAGGTAGACCTATTGATTAGCAAAAGGGTGGATGGCATCATGATGTCCATGGCAAATACAACAGTAGATATTTCACACCTTCAAGAAATACAGCGTCATGACATTCCTTTGGTAATGTTCGATAAAATTTCAAAGCTCATGCCTTGTTCCAAAGTGGTTATTAACGATAGAAAAGCGGCTTACGATGCGACCAAGCATTTAATAGATTGTGGCTGCAAACATATTGTGCACTTTAGGGGTGCGTTGCTCCCACAGAATTCCATCGATCGTTTTTTAGGATATAAAAAAGCATTGGAAGATCATGGCTTGCCCTTCGATTCTTCCATGGTATATATATGTGAAAGGGTGGATTATGAAGACGGAAGAGCGGCCGCAGAGCAGTTATTAAAAGATGGTAAGAAAGTAGATGGTATTTTTGCCGTAACCGACATGGCTGCTGTTGGGGCGATGACGGTCTTTAAGGAAAATGGAATCGAAGTCCCTAAAGATATCAAAGTCATGGGTTTCAGTAATTGGTTTCTTTCTCAGGCAATCACTCCCGCATTAAGCACGATAGATCAGCCAGGCTATAAAATGGGGAAAAAAACGTTTAAGCTTTTGCGAAAACAAATGAAAGCTAAAAAAGCAGGAAAAGATTTTGAACCTCAAATCAAGATTTTAGAGACTTCCATTATCGAAAGGGATTCTACCAAATAAGTTGAAAACATACTTTAAAATTTTATTCTATATTTAACCGTTTTAACATTTTTGAAATGGTACGGTATGTTCTTGTAATTTTGGTATTTTTAGTTACGGCTTGTAAGCAGGGAACTACTCCTGCAATCGCAACAAAAGAAGATACACCCTTATCGGTAAGCCCTACGTACCGGGAAGCGTTTCGTCCACAATTTCATTTCTCTCCTCCAGAAAAATGGATGAACGACCCTAATGGACTGGTTTTTTACAAGGATACCTATCATTTGTTTTACCAATATTTTCCTGAAGACATCGTCTGGGGGCCTATGCATTGGGGCCATGCAACCAGTATGGATATGATACACTGGAACCACAAACCTATTGCTTTATATCCCGATGAAAACGGATTCATTTTTTCGGGGAGCGCTGTAGTGGATAGTCAAAATACTTCAGGTTTTGGAAGTAAAGAAAATCCTCCCATGGTGGCTATTTACACCTACCACCTCATGGAAGGGGAAAAAGCTGGGAGAAACGATTTCCAAACGCAGGGAATTGCGTACAGCTTGGATGAAGGCGCTACTTGGGAGAAATTTGAAGGAAACCCGATTATTGGGAATGAGGATATAAAGGACTTCAGGGACCCAAAAGTGTTTTGGCATGAAGCTTCTTCAAGTTGGATTTTAATCCTTGTGGCGGGAGATCATGCTAAAATTTACCGTTCAGAAGATTTGAAATCTTGGAGCTTAAGAAGTGAATTTGGAAAAGAAAAAGGAGCCCATGGAGGAGTGTGGGAATGTCCAGACCTCTTCAAACTGAAGGTGGAAGAGACAGGAGAAGAAAAGTGGGTGCTTTTGGTGAGTATAAATCCTGGGGCACCCAATGGAGGCTCTGGGACACAGTATTTTATTGGGGATTTTGATGGAGAAAGCTTTACTACAGATCAAGAATTTCCATTGTGGGTAGAGTATGGAAGGGATAATTATGCCGGAGTTACGTACAATAATGCCCCAAATGGAGAACGTCTTTTTATAGGCTGGATGAGTAATTGGAATTATGCACAGAAAACCCCAACTCAAGTTTGGCGAAGTGCCATGACTTTACCAAGGAACATTTCATTGCATCAAAATGAAGAAGGGTATTTCCTTAAAAATTATCCCATCGCTGCTTTTAATACAATACTTGAAAAAGCCGAAATTCCCAGCTCGATCAATTTATCTGAAGAGTTTAGCTGGGAAACGGAAACCCTTATGCAAACCGACCTCCGTTTTCAAGTGGATATTTCAAAAGCATTCACCTTATATATAGGAAATGACTCAGAAAAAATAAGGCTAGGGTTTCATCCCGAGACCCAGGAATTGCTTTTTGATCGATCTGCTTCTGGATTGACCGATTTTGAAGAGAGCTTCGGAAAAGAGGTTCAAAAGCAATGGTATGCCCCTTCTGAAACTCCTGTGGAGGTACGTGTGATTGTAGATCAGTCTTCCGTAGAAATATTTATAGATAAAGGGAGGTATGTATTTACCAATCAAGTTTTTCCCACGAAGCCCTATCGCAAACTCATTCTTTCAGGAGCGCCCCAAACTTTATCGCAAGTCCAACTTCATTACGTAAAATCTATTTGGAATGAATAATAAAACTCTTTTTTGGTCGATTACCGTTGCGTTAGCAGGTTTTTTATTTGGCTTTGATACCATAGTAATTAGCGGTGCAGAGCAAACCCTTCAGCAAATGTGGAAAGACTACGAGCTGCTGGGCAGTAATGATAATTTTCATGGTTATATAGTAGTAGGTTCTGCCCTTTTCGGAACTATTTTTGGTGCGTTGTTTGGTGGGTTTCCTACTAATAAACTGGGGCGTAAAAAAACACTTATCGGGATAGGGGTTTTGTATACAATTTCAGCTTTAGGATCGGGTTTGGCCAATGATCCTTGGGTATTTGCTATTTTTCGGTTTATCGGCGGTTTAGGGGTTGGGGCTTCCACCATTGCGGCTCCCGCCTATATTTCTGAAATCGCTTCCCCACAAAACCGTGGAAAACTGGTAGCTACCTATCAATTTAATATTGTCTTCGGAATTTTAATAGCTTTTGTGTCCAATTATTTAATAAGTTCTTATGTAACAGAAGATAGTTGGCGGTGGATGATAGGGATTGAAGCGTTACCAGCCATTATTTACACATTGATGGTGTTTGGGGTTCCTAAGAGCCCTCGTTGGCTTTTGGTGCAAGGAAAAAAAGCAGAGGCTTTAGCTGTGCTTCATAAAATTGATGCAAAACGCAATGCCGAGAAGGAAGTGGCTCAAATACTCGAAGCTGAAAAGGGAAAAGTAAAAGAATCCATTTTTCAAAAAAAATACAAGCGAATTATTGGCTTGGCTTTTGCCGTAGCTTTTTTCAATCAGTTTTCCGGGATCAACGCCTTCTTATATTATTCCAAACGTATTTTTGTAGAAGCAGGTCTTGCCGATCAGGCTGCATTGTTAGGAAGTATTGGTATTGGAGTGGCAAATTTAATTTTCACCCTTTTGGGCATGTACCTAATCGATCGTTTGGGGAGAAAAAAACTGATGGTTGTAGGTTCTATAGGGTACATCGTTTCCTTACTGTTTGTGGCGATGGCTTTCTTTTATAATTGGACCGGAATGACAGTGCCTATATCGCTATTTGTGTTTATTGGGGCCCATGCTATTGGTCAAGGTGCGATTATCTGGGTTTTCATTTCTGAAATATTTCCCAACCGAGTTCGCTCCTATGGGCAATCTATTGGAACATCTACGCATTGGGTGTTGGCATTTATCATTCCGTCATCGGTCCCTTTTTTAATTTCAAAAATAGGAGCAGGTACCATGTTTCTGTTTTTTGCGGTGATGATGGTCTTTCAATTGTTATGGGTCATCTTTGTGATGCCTGAAACCAAAGGGGTTTCTTTAGAGGAATTGGAAAAACAATTGGTTCCAGATGAAAAATAAGGGACGGGTAGTTTGTTTTGGGGAAATTCTTTGGGATGTATTTCCCAATAAGAAAGTAATTGGAGGCGCTCCTTTAAATGTGGCACTTCGACTGCACTCCCAGGGCTATCCTACCAACATAATTAGTAAGGTGGGAGACGATTCAGAAGGGAGCGAGGCAATTCAGTATTTAAAAAAAAATAAGTTTCCGCTGCAAGGGATACAGCTAGATGAAAAATTACCCACCGGAGAAGTAAAGGTATTGTTGGACACACAGGGTTCGGCTACTTATCAAATTACACAGCCAGTAGCATGGGATGCCATAAGCTATGCTCCAGAAGCGCTGGCTTTGGTTAAAGCTTCAGAAGTGTTTGTTTTTGGAAGTTTAGCCTGTAGAAGCCCCCAAAGCAAAGAGACTTTATTGAGTTTGGTAAAATACGCTGCCTTTTCAGTGTTTGATGTAAACTTACGTCCTCCTTTTTATACGGAAAAGTTGCTGTGGGAACTCTTTCAGCACTCAGATTTTGTAAAAATGAATGACGAGGAACTTTTTGAAATCACTTCAGGATTGGATGGTAAGCTCAATGACCTTGAATCTTGTGCGCAATGGCTAATGGAGGAGGTGCAATTAAAAGGTTTGTGTGTTACTAAGGGTGCGAACGGGGCGGTTTTGTTTTTTAAAGGCCAATCTTATAATCACTCAGGCTTCAAGATTAAAGTGGCTGATACCGTAGGTGCTGGCGATTCATTTTTAGCGACATTGGTAGGCGCATTATTTGTTGATAAACAGTCTCCTATGGAAGCCCTCGAAAGAGCTTGTGCTATTGGAGCAGTAGTTGCTTCCAAAGTAGGGGCAAATTGTAAAGTAAATGAAACCGATATTGAGAACCTCTTCTCAAAGAAGAAAAAATAAACAATCCTATATAATTTTATATTTTTGTTTTGGGAAAGCTAAAATAAATTTATATTTGCACCCGCTTAATGCAGGTACCTTAGCTCAGTTGGTAGAGCAACGGACTGAAAATCCGTGTGTCCCTGGTTCGATTCCTGGAGGTACCACACCTAAACCCTTTAAATCATTGATTTATAGGGTTTTTTGTTTTTCGTGTAAAACATCGGTGTAAAACAATTTTGAAATTATTTTTTTGAATCGATAGAAATTGACCCGATAATTCTTTGAATCAGTAGAATTTTATAGGCTATTTGGATCAGCCTATAACATGAGTTAAATTATCGTCTAAGAATCATTTTAACGTTGATTTTAGACCGCTTTAGATATTATTAATAAATGGGTATTGTTTCTTTCAGAAAATCCTTAAAAGGCTTCTAAATTGGAGTTTTCTACTATTCTTTGGGTTATTTATAATGGCGCTGTTGTAGAATAATGTGGGTTTTCTAATTCCCAATTGAAAATTATCATTTATTTCCGACATATTCAATCAGTCGTCCTTTTATATATTCGTTTAGTTTTCTTTTTTCCTTTCTATCTCCTTGTTTGTAAATATAGTTTGTGGTGAAGTATTTTCCTAGACTCGATTTACATTCTTCGAAAGTATTTTTATGTATGAAATTGAGCCTGTCTTATAAACTTTCTTGGAAGATTATATCTTCAACCAGTTGGTCTAAATTATCACCATACCCACCGACTATATTATCGTAGAGCATTTCAAATAATATTTCTTCGAGATTTTCTGATGCCGCACGCTTTTTTGGTTGTGGTTTTGACCCGACCTCAATTTTACTCTCATTGAAACTTTGTAGATATTTCATAGGTCTATATAAAAATACCCTTACTTACTTTTGGTTAAAATTATTGATGACTTTCTTAATCTCTTTTTTGTTTCTCATAATACCGCGAGGCACCTCTCGTTGAAACCTTTTGAGTTTTCGTCTATTGAATCCAAATGTGAGAAATATTTTTCTTTTTAGGTATCTCTTATGCTTTTCTTTTTTGATTCTCAAACCTATTACACCAGTTACAGTTTCATAGAGAGAATAAAGAGCTACGAGATAGAGGAATGGAATAAACATTATTGTCAAGATTACGGGAAGTAAGAATGTCTGTAATGTGAGTAAATTGAAGAAGCCATTTGGACTTTTATAAATTTCGCTGACTGAATATATAAATACGGAAATACCGAGAAGAGCCAATACCCAAGTCAATAGATTATAAACTTTGTTCCATTCAGGTTTTGTTTTGGACACGACCTGTAACAAACTGATGAATGTAACAACAGGAATTAGAACAAGTTCAACGATTAAGGAGAAGTTATAAAAATTGGTAATAAATTCTATGATGATGATACCCTTTATAGAATTTTTCAGAATGGACTTGATATGATTCTCTTCTTTATTAATCTTGTCTATGTCAAGAAGTAGAGGGAAACCAACAAGTAACACCCAGTAGATAGTCTCTTTTAAAAGTGTTAAATTCCAAAATTCAATGATGGTTAAGACCAGCATTATCAATTCGGTGTAGATGAGCATTAATAAAACTACATCGACAATTTTTTCATCAAATATCGCTGAAAATATTCCTCCAGAAGACTTAAGAACTTCTTTACTTATTGAGAAGAGAATTATCAAGATGAATATCCAAATAATTATGGATAATTCTCGATTACTGAAAATGTCGGTTAGAGTCTCTATATTCAAAATATTTTATAGACTATCCGTTCTTAAATTCTCTATTAATTTTATTGACTAGTTTTTGATCCATTTCACGAGTTTTGTCAGTAAGATCTTCTTTTAATTTATCTCCATCAATATTTTCATCTCTCAGACCTTTATTGAGTAGTTCGGTCGCTTTTTCTAATATTTTATCACTTCCTTTTTTTATCTCCTCTGTGTTGTTTTCCAAATAGGATTGGAGACCTCCGAGTGTTCCTTTTTTACATGATGATTGAACTTTTGACGAGGATATAACGGTCTCAAACTAAGTCTCTAATTCTTGTAAATATTGTTCATGCGTTTTCATTTTTTATATAGATTTTTTGGTCTCTAATAAAGTGTTTCGTAACCTCTCTCTGTCAATCTTATACACTCCAATCCATTCTTCTCGTAGGTAATTAATTCTTTATCAATAAGATTATTTATAGCAGGCTCAAACCTTTCTATTTCTACGGGATTAAGATTTTGAACTAGACCAAAATTCAAATTTTTTATCGCTAATACATTACCTGGTCTGGAATTTTGTTTTTCAAATTCTCTCATAATCATTTTTTCAATATCGGAGACATCTCTACTGTTTTGATATAAATTGTCATAACCCAATTGAGTAAGTCTCAGACATTCCATATTTTTATTTTGGTCTTCGTGAGTAATAAATCCCTTGTCGATTAAACTATTAATAGCTTCGTAAGCTTGATCCTGTTGTTTTGGATTAAGGTTTGAAAAATAATTATAAGCAAGTTCTCTCATCATTACAGGGTGACCTACTTTTGAATCTCGTTTTTCAAATATTGACAATATAAAATCTTCCATTTTTCTGAATTTTAATTGGTTATGTATTTTATTTTTCGGGCAATAATTATACCAATAGATTATTGACTGACATTTTGTGATATAGAGATAAGTTACTGTTTAATATATATCGAAAATACGAGTGTAAATTAATGGTTAAAATCGAAGACTTTGTTAAACCATATGAAGATGATTTAAAGAAGTTATTTGAATTGGGAGATATTATATCTGAATAATAAGAGATATTAGATAGATATGATTTGGAAGTGAAATTAGTCAAGAGAGAAGTTTAAGATATTTTGCACAACTAATTCATTTTTCAAAGAAAGAAGAAATAGGGGTTTCCAAGGCTAAGGAAATACACATTAGCTTCACAACAGAAATACCAACTTTACCACTCTCGATTTTATAAAGGTATTGTCTATCACTGTTGATTAGGTTGGCCAGTTCGGTTTGGGAGAGGTTTTTTCTTTCTCTGATGCAGCGGATATTTTTACCGATAATCTTTGGTATATCCTTTTTCAACTTATCAATATCTTTCTTAGAGAGTTCCACTTCTCAAATGTGAAAAACTTCTAGAAAAACCTTGTAACCTTAAAATACTACAAGTAGTAATATTTTACTACATTAGCTTTTCACCTTAAAATTCTGACTCCATGAAAAGCTCAATTGTCATTCTAATACTATCGATATTATTTATTAGTTGTAAAGAACAATCTAATAACACGATTTCAAAAACAGATAACGCCTCACCCGATATAGATTTAGAAAATATAAATGATCTTCTTCAAAAGAGCAGTCCATATACCCGTGATAGTGGTGATTTCTTTGGAGTTGAAGCACTAGTATTTGATGGAAATACCGTTCGTTTTTCTGTGGCTTCACTTTATGTCGGAGGAAGTATTGTTGATAGGGAAGATGTAACAGGAACTTATAAAGTGTCAGGTAATGGGAACACTATCACAGTTCAGTTTGATTTCAATACCAACTTTGTATTTGTGGATTATTTGATAGATGGATCAAAGAAAAGTGGAAAATCAATAAAAGAAGTAAGTGTTCCATATATCTTGAAAGGAACCATAACCGATGATGGATTGGTTTTTTCGGACGGATGGGAAAATGACACACAATCAAACAAAAGAATAGAAGAAGAAGAAAAAAAGAAGCTTGAAGAAGTGAATAAAATAGAAGATTTTGGAATAGATAAAAACACCATTTTAGGGAGATATAAGGCTTATGATGAAGAAAAGGGTGTTGGTGTCAGCATTACCTCAATTGATCAAAAGGAACTATCTGAATTTGGAAAGAAGGGTATCATAACTGGTTTTCTAAAGGTGAAGGATGTTGATAAGGAATTTGCCGCTGAATATGAAACGGATTATGCTGGAAATAGATATACATTTTCGGTTGATTATAAGAAAGATAGGGGTAGGACTTATGGTATTCTTTTTGTTTTTAAAGATAATTTGAAAGCTAATTTTTACAGTGACTCCGGACCATTAAACTCATTTAATTTGGAAAGAATAGAGAATACTAAGGACGCTATAAATAAAAACGTCGACTCTCCAGAAACCATGTATTACAAAATAAATGACCCTGATGGGTATTCAAACCTCAGAGATAAGCCTAATGGGGAGATTGTCCGTAAGGTATTGGAAAATGAGAAGTTTGAAGTGATTTCCACTGATGGTGAATATAAGAAAATCAAATTGTCAGACGGAACAGTAGGCTACATCCATAGCTCGAGAGTGATAGTACACAATTAAATTTGACTTCACTGGAAGGCTAAAAAAAGATTAAAATCATTTACAATCTGTATCTAAATTAATTGTTCAAGTCTTTCATTTCTTACTAAAATAGGAAATAGATACTCCTTTATTTCCTCAAATGAATGAGGATAATCCCAAGTTACTGTTTTGTCTTTATACCTAATTTTCGTTCTTTCTGAATTATTGTGAAAAATCTTTTCCCCTTGAGGGAATTCTATAACCAGTTCATCCTCAATGTTAAAATGACAGTTGATTTTTAATGAGTCCAATAATACAATTAATTCCTGTGTTTTATTTAAGTGATTAATTCCCATTTCAACAAGTTCTTGAGGTTCGGTTAAGTCCCAGGCTTTGATTCCTCCCCATTTAATAGTGTCATCACTACCCAAATAAATTGAATTTTCGTCTCCATTATCGGTAATTATCAATAATTCCAAAATTCCAAACCATCCTCGGGAGTAGTAATGCTCAACAAACGCATCTTTATAGTTTGGTCTTAATTTATAAAGATCATTAAAATGTTTAAAATCTAACTTTATGGTCATTGTTTCTTCATCATCTGAATCTTCATATTCTTGATCAAATCTTTTCCCCACACGATTAAAAACTATATCGAGTGTATGCTTTTTTAAAAAATCTATAAATATCATATTTCAGTCAATTAAGGTTCTCAAGGTTTCTTCTCTTACTAATTCTGGGAACAAGTAAGATTTAATTTCTTCCAGAGTATTTTGTTTTAAATCATAAAAATTCACTCCTGCTCTTAAATAGTAATCTTCCTCTACATTTCTACATAAAAGGCCCTGTTCTTCTGTGTGAAGTATACTTAGTTGATTACCTCTGTTTTCATATTGAACATTTATAGATTCCAGATAGAACATCAATTTTTGAAAGAGATCTAAATGATTAAGATTTAATTGTTTTAGGACACAAAGTTCAGTAATATCGTAGCAATTTATATCATCATTAGATTCGTAAAGACCTTTCAACGTAATTTCATAATCAACACAATCATTTGCTTTATTTACTATTTTCAAGACAAGTAAGCCTATCCAGCCTTTGTCATAATAATGATTAAAAAGCTCAATTTTATAATTTGGTCTCATCAAATACAATTGATTGAAATGTTCAAAATTAAGAGTGAGAACTAGTGAGTTCTGGAAACCTTGCCAACCATAATCAGTAAATGGACATTCTAACATTTTGAATTCTTCATCAATTACATATTGGTCCACAAAGTCTTTAAAATCGGTTTTTGTATTCATAATTAAATGTTTTATTGATTTTTTTGGTAAAGTTTAAATAATTCGAATATTTATGCGGCAATCTCTAGGTCATCTTCAAACGGCATATCGATCCTTATTTCTGTTTGTTTGATGAAAGTTGGGTTCAACTCGTATCCAATATATTTTCGCCCTAAATGCAATGTACTCTGACCTGTTGTGCCTGTACCATTAAAAGGATCTAAAATCAAATCCCCAGGCTTTGAACTGGTCATTATAGCAATGGAAGGTATTGATATTGGAAAGGTTGCATCATGAGTTAAGTTAAAACCCTTTTTTTCACACTCTTTTCGTAGACTATAATTATTAGCCACATTCGTTTTAACAATATTATCTCTGAAGTCAAAAACAGATTTTAATTTTTCATTTCCGAGCTTGACGAAACCTATATTTTCTTGATGGTTTTTTACCCAAGATTCATCATAGTGGACAAATTTATTTTTCTTAAAAACATATATAAATTCGTTTGCCAGAACACATCTATTACTGCTCGTGTAGACAGGATTGTTCTTCACCCAGATTATTTTATCATGAAGAATCCACCCATTCTCGAGCATTTTCACTAAGAATTTTTCAGCAACTGCAGTGTAACCATAGTCTTTTACATAATCTCCAATCACTACCCACATAGTGCCATTCTTTCTTAAGACTCTTTTGCAATCATCAAAATGACTAACCAGTCTATTGACAAAATCATCGGCAGATAGATCGTGGCCTAATTGATTCTTTCCAAGTTTGTAATCTCGAACATCATAATAAGGAGGAGATGTTACAATCGCAGCAACCGAATTGTCATTGATCTCTGATAAATTTTCAGATGACTTTTGGTATACCTTAATTTTTTCTCTAATAATTTCAAAGGTGTCACCAACTTTTTTTCGATTTTCTGACTCTTTTACTTTTTTTTCTAACCTCTTTCGGGTTCCGTCTATAGATCCACTTTTATCAAGACGATGAAGTTCGTTGTCGTACACAGTTGGGTCATCTTTTGATAGAACTTTTAGGTATTTATCTATTTTCACCAGTTTGTCAATTTTTGTTTTACTGTGCTTTTTAACCATTTTCTTTTTTAGTTCCTGCCCTTTCTTGACCTTTGGATTTAGATCAGACCTGACACCTTGCTTTAGCCCATATCTTTCTTTAATGTTTAGGACTTCTCTCAGTATCTCAGAAGGTTTTTTTTCACGGTACTGTTGATGAGCTATGGATAATTCTTCTGAAAGCAGTTTGGTTTCTTGAATTACAACTGGGACTTCTTTAAGATTTAACTCACGAGCAGCTCTTAATCTTCTATTACCTGATACAACTTCATATTCACCCTCCTTGTCGTTGAGAGGTTGAATTATTAGAGGTTCTAAAATCCCATCCAATTCGATAGATTTTAAAAAATCTTCAAATTGATCATCTACTTTATAGAGGTTGTTCGTGATTTGGTTTTCCTGAATACAATTGGTCTTCACTTTTTCCATAATTGTTGAATTTAAAGGTTACTGATTTTTGAAATAATCAATAATTTGAAGGAGAAATGATTAAACTTTATCTAGAATTCAGATTAGTTAAACAGCCCCTAAACGATTGATTTACAGCAAATCTATGGTGGTGTTTTGATTTTTTCGTCCAATGAAATATCTTGAGAAGTTTTGAAGTTTTTTGAAGCAATTGTTTTCAAAACCTTGCACGGTTTATTTAGGAAAGCTAACTTTAGTTCAACTTTTAACTGAATTTACTATGGCCAGAAAAGCAAATACGTTACAGACGTTGTTTAAGTCGGTGCAAGCTTTAACCGAGAGAATGAAGGAAGACTCTTCTTACGATAACGAAATAAGACAATTTTTTAAAGTATCGATTCCTAGTCAGGATATGAGAAATGATGAGCTGGAAAAGTACCTTAGAGATCAAATAGTTATGACTGAAATGATTGTTCCTAAATTACGAGGATGGCTCAATGGATTTATAGAAAAAGATTTAAAGGGAAGTACATCAAATAACTTGTTAAATGAAGATATATTGGAGCCAGGATATAATCCACCGTTACCAGTGAAGCTTTTGAAGCAATTATATCAATTAAAAGAGTCTGAGAGAACTATTTATAATTGGTTGGATAAAGACAAGGTGCTTCCATCATCAAACTCAGGAACAAGGCTATATCATCGTGTGGAATTTGAGCATCTGTTGAGAAATAAAGGAAAGGATTTCGACCAAGATTTTGTTAAAAAAAATATCCCAGATATGAATGCCAGAATGAAGAAGTTAAATGAAGATAAAAAGAAAGCTAAAAAGAAAGAAGAAAAGAAAGATAAAAAGTGAATAGAATAGATATATTAAATCAAAAGTGTAATATATATATTGACATCTTTTTATGATTGAATTTATAAAAGATTCAAAAATCCATTACTTCTCTTTGCTCAATTTCTTTCGAGGTAAAATATTCAATATATGGTTTGCCAATAGCATGTATATCAATTTCATCGTGGAAGAATAGAACTGTATTAAATCCAGAGTATGATTTTGTAGAGTTATATTTTATGCCCTTGTATCCTAAGTACTTTGCACAATCCATTATGAAACGTGTAAGAAAATAATCTGGTCTCCAAAACTCAGAATTAGTTTCATCCTTTTCTATGGCTTTATTAATCTTCAAAGACAATAACAGTGTTGACGTAGATAAAGAAAGGTCCATCCAATCGAAACTTAAATCTAATACCCGATTTACCTCTTTTTTTATTTCAAATTTTTGACACCACACCAGAGATGGTTTTTCAATTCTAACAACTTCCATTAAAGCAGTTTCTTTATCATTGGCTAAATACAAATGGCTTTGTCCAGAATGATTAAATCTGCCCTCAGTCGGTTTTCCTTTTGGGGATAATCCCATTTTCTTAGAAGTATATATTTCAGAACTGTTCACTGGTCTAGCTCTATAGAATTCACCACTAATTATTGTTGAAGGGATATTGCCTTCTTTCAATTCCTTATAAATCTTCTTTCCAAAAGAATGTTGAAAACCTAGCATTGGATTTTTCTCCAGATGCTTTTCAAACTCCTTTATTTTTCCGCCAAATTTCTTTTGAGCTTGTTTTGTATGATTTTCAATATCCTTTTCATATTGTGTTTGAAGACCCACATTTTCTGCTAACTCAAAGTGGTCGTGCCCACAACTAGGACAAGCAAGATGCTCTGTGATAATTTCCCAACTCTCTTCTGGTATGTTAAGATCAAAATACAATTCTGTTAGTTCAATTTTATCCCCAAAAATCCATACGACCTCACCACTATCATAAGGCTGATCGTAAGAGCAGTAATGGATCTTTTTTTGAACTCTCTTTCTATATTGCTCTTCTTTGGCGGTTAAATGACATTTGAAACTATCGTACTCCATAACATATTTAATGAGCTAACAAAATAAGAAGATTTTTATTAAACTTTCTTGCTAAACTCGGGACACCTAAAAAGGCCATTTGGGTATTTTGGCTGATGAGGAGCAACTCACAGCCAAAACACTTCAATTAAGTATAAGTGAATATTTGCTCCAGGTATCTATTATAGTGGATAGCACCGAGACATCAAAATAACCTGCTACCTATATAAATAAATTATCCTTACCAATAATAATAATTAAAACACCTAAGTGTTTTACTATTGACATGGCACCAACTCTCATATTTTGTTAGTTGATTCGAGCGTAAAATAAATCCACGCCTAAATCATTTATTATAGTAAGTTGATGAAAAGTGTGCATCCCTATTGCACAGATTTGATGTTTTAACAAACAAAAAAAAATTACAGCCATAAAACAATTTGATTGTTAAATTAAATTTTGGCAAAAATTATGTAATTTGCCAAAGTTTAATCAATATAAAACAGTGGATACTTTCTTAAAAGATAAAATAATTTCATATTTAGAAGAGCTATCAACAATTTCTAAAGCCAAATTAGTTGATTGTATCACTTCAGATTTTCCAGATTTAAAAGAAAGTACTATTAATGTCTATTTATCTCGTTTAAAAAAAGATGGGATTATTAAAAATCCATCAAGAGGGATTTATGCTTTAAAAGGAAAAAAGATTTATCATCCCGCTATTGACACTAAGTTAAGACGCTTACATAATAAAATAAAAAAAGAATACCCATTTGCAGAGTTTTGTATTTGGGATACAAAATGGTTAAACGAATTTATGAGGCATCAACCATTTAAGTTTTATACAGTGTTGGAGTTTGATAAGGATGTTACAGAATCAGTATTTTATGCACTTAAAGAGTTAGGTAAACAAGTGTTTATTGAACCAGATGCTGAAACATTTGATTTGTATATAAGCAATAGTGAGGACGTAATTATTTTAAAGCATTTAATATCGGAGGCGCCACTTCAAGAAATTGAAAATACTGTGGTTCCAACATTAGAAAAGTTATTGGTTGATATGACAATTGATACTAAAATGTATGCAGCACAACAAAGTGAAATAGAATTTATTTATGAGAATGTATTTGAAAAGTATGAGGTAAATAAAAATAAAATGAAACGTTATGCATACAGACGCAACAGAGAAAATGAAGTAGAAAATTTAACAAATTTAACTTTGGCAAAAATTGAATAATTTGCCAAAACTTAATTATTAATGATAGAACCAACAGCATATCATATAGATTGGATTTATGAAGTAGAAAGAAATCTAGGTAAAAAAAAGTTTGACCCTAAATTAATTGAGAAGGTAATTTATGCATTAGTGTTTCTTGAGCAATTAAAATTAAATGGGTTAGATTTTATTTTCAAGGGTGGTACAGCACTACTGTTGGCTACAAAAGAACCGAAACGCTTTTCAATAGATATTGATATTATTACAGAGCAATCCCAAAAAGAAATAGAAGCTATTTTAGAAAAAATAAGTAAAGAAAGTGTATTCACGCATTGGGAAGATGATAACAATAGAAAGCATACACCAGATGCACCAATAGGTCATTTTAAAATGTTCTACGCAAGTAATGTAGATGGTAATGTAGAACCAATATTGTTAGATATATTATATACGCCGAACCCATATCCAAAAATAATGGAAATTCCAATAGAACACGATTGGATTCAAACAACAGGAACTATTACAACAGTTTCAATGCCAACATTTGATGCCATTCTAGGAGATAAACTAACAGCATTTGCACCAAAAACTACGGGAATTCTATATAGCAAAAACAGACCAGTAGAAATCATTAAACAGTTATTTGACGTATCCTTTTTAATGGATAATATGTCGGATTTGAATGTGGTAAGAAACAGCTATAACAAAGTAGTTGACGAAGAAATAAAATTTAGAAAATTAGAGGTTTCTGCTAACCAGGTATTAGAAGACACTCAAGAAGCCTGTTATGTATTGGCTACAAGAGAGACCAAATCAGAAGAGTTTAAACATCTACAATTAGGAATTAGCAATTTTACAAATTTCACAATATCACGGTTCAATATTGATGAAGCTATAACAGCAGCTTCAAAAACAGCTTATCTTTCTGAAGTTTTAAAAAAAGAGAAAATAGCAAGTCTAGAAAAATATAGTAATCCGCAGCAGGTTAAGGATTATATTTTGGAGCAACCACTTGAAACACGTTTAAATAAACTAAAGAAGAGTAATCCAGAGGCCTTTTTTTATTGGTATATAGCTTTGATGTTGCCCACACAAAAGGAGTTAGCTATTAATAGTAAAGAAAATAGTGCCTTGAAAACTGCTATTCGTTATTACCAATCAAGGCATAGTTATGTAAGTGACGATATTATATTATCAATTATTGGAAAATTGAATGATGATATTGTCTTTATATTAAACCTACAAGAATTAAACTACCTCTTAAGGATATTGGAAGATAATATTAACCATATTAAGAAAACTGATTACCCGGGTTTATCAAAGGAGTATATAGAATCAAGAAGAAAAGAAAATTTAGAACCATTAATTTCAATGCAAAATAAAGCATCAGGTTTTAATTAAAATAACTTTATGACTATAGGTATATGAGCACTAAAGAAGAAATACAAGAACAATTACAGAAGGCAGTTTCAGAAGAACCTCATAATATTAACAAAATCCTTAAGCTAACAAATAAACTTGCAAGTTTAGATGAAGATAATGTTCGTTTTTCTGTAGACGCTGGTGTTATAGATAGATTAGGAAAAGAGCTAGTTGCAAGACACGAAACAGCCGTTTCTGAACTAATAAAAAACTCTTATGATGCCGATGCTACTGTTGCTACATTAAATTTCGCAAATGTTGATAGTATTGGAGGGACTTTAACTGTTGAAGATAACGGAAATGGAATGTCACGAAATCAACTTGTTAATGGTTTTATGCGAATTTCATCATCTGATAAAATTCACGAGCCGGTTTCACCAGTATATAAGCGTAAAAGAGCTGGTAAAAAAGGAATTGGTCGTTTTTCAGCTCAAAGATTGGGAGACAAATTGACCATAGTTACTCAAACATCTAATTACAAAAACGCACTTAAAGTTGTTGTAGATTGGAATAAATACGCAATGGATGAGGAGTTATTTTTAATTCAAAATAAAATTATTGAAATCCCAAAAAACAAAGACATTGTTAGCGGTACTACATTAATAATAGAAAACTTAAGAGATTGGTGGTCTGAAGCTATGATAAAAAGAGTATATAGGTACGCTTTAGATGTAATACAACCTTTCCCAATTTCAAAAAAGAAAATTATTGATAACAAAATAGCAGATTCAGGATTTAAAATTATTTGTAAAAAAAATAATAATGTTATTGCTAACGAAAAATCAATGTTTTTTGAACATGCATTGGCTGAAATTTATGGTTATGTTGATGATAATGGTCACGCTTTTTGGGAAATAAACAATAGTAAGCTCCCTGATGTAGAGACAAAAAAACCTCAAATCATATTTGATGATAATGATAATCACGCTCAAAAATATGTGTATTTAAAGGGAATTCAACTTAAAGCATTTTATTTTGTTTTTAATGTGAACTTAATTCCGAAACAAATAGAGAGTTATATAAGAAGTGCAACTGATGAACAGGGTGGTATTCGTCTGTATAGAAATGGGTTTAGAGTGCTTCCTTATGGAGAAAAGCAAAATGATTGGCTGGGACTAGATGAGTCAGTAAGAAAAAGAAAAGTCCTACCTGTTCATGGTAACAATAACTTTTTTGGTTTCATTCAGATTGAAGATAAAAATAAAAACTTCCAAGAGCTTTCAAGTAGAGAAGGCTTATTTCGCAATGAAGCTTATGATGAATTAATTGACTTTTCATATAAAGTGTTGATTGCTGCAATAATTAGAGTAGGTAGAGAAAGAGGTGTTAAAATAACTACAGACCAAAAGGATTGGGATGCTAAATACTCTAGAAATCCTAAAGAAGCATTATTAGATGCAGCAGATGATTTGGAAAAATTAGCTGACGATTTAGACGAAATTGCTGATAGTACTGAAGATACTAAAGATGAGTCTGATAATCAAGATGATTCTAAAAACAAGAAAAAAGAAGAGCAAAATGCCAAACAAAAGGAAAAGGCAAAAAAAATTAGAGACAAAGCTAAAAGTATTAGAGATGCAGTTGAGAGAATTGAGGAATTTAATATGCTTCGCGTTTTAGCTGGTCTTGGTTTAATTATTGGAGAGTTTACCCATGAAATAATGCAATACTTATCAGCTTTTAAAATAGATTCTAAATTTTTAATCGATAATCTAAAAAAGTCAACCGAAGAGTACAAAAGAGCAGTACGTCTTAAAGAAACTTTTTCTTCTTTTGAAGTCTATACATCATATTTTGATGAAACAATCTCACAAAATGTCAATAGAGAATTAAAACCGATAGAATTGAGAGATGTTATTAAACCTTTTGTGAAATCAGTAGCTCCAGATCTAAAAAGGAATAATATAACACTAGAGACAGATTATAAGGGTTATGATTTATTTACATGTAAAATGCATGTTTCAGAATGGAGTTCTATTTTATTTAACCTATATAGTAACGCAAAAAAGGCAATTAAGAGATCAAACAAAGTTGGCAAAATTTTGATTAAAGCTTATAAAGATGAAGAAAAAGTATATTTAGAGTTTCAAGATAATGGAGATGGTATTCCTGCAGAAAATCGTGATAAAATTTTCACGGCATTTTTTACTACATCTTCACCTAAAGGACATAAAACTAATATGAAAAATGAATTATCTGGTACGGGATTAGGACTTAAAATTTTGAGTGATATACTTGGAAGTTATAATGGAGATATTTCTCTTGGAAATGAAATAGACGACTATTCAACTAATTTTATAATTGAATTACCAGTAGCAACAGATGAAGAAATAAACGAATATGGCTTATAATTTAATATATATAGATGACGAAATTGGTAAGCGTGATGCTTTTGCCGATAGTTTAACAGATAATTCTGATTTAGAGATAAAAACATATTCTCCATCTAATTTGGGAGAAACACGCGATCTAATTTTTAGTAATCAAGAATTAGATGGAGTTATTCTGGATTTAAAACTGGATGGAGTTAAATATGAAGAAAATACAGCTGACTATACAGCACCGAGTTTAGCTACTGCAATAAGATCTAAAATTGTAGAGAATAATTTCAAAAATGAATTTCCAATTTTTCTATTGACATCACAAGATAATTTAGAAAAGTATTATAAGTATGATTTAACAAGTCATGATTTGTTTGATTTTATTTTTTTTAAACAAAAACTTGGAGAAGTTAATAATTATCCTCAAAAGATAATTTCAATATTAGATGCTTATAGAACAATTAAAGAAGAGGGAAAAAAAATGAACTCTATTTTGAATGTTGATTTAAGTGGTTTAATTAATGTAAACTTACCCTCAAAGTTTTATGATTCAGACTCTGCTTCAGTTTACGACATATCAAAATTTGTATTGAAGAAGATAGTATTAAGACAAGGTATTTTAATTTCGGAGGAGGTTTTAGCTGCTAGATTAGGGATAGATATTGAAGCTTCCCAAGATTGGACTCAACTTAAGGACTTTTTTACGGATATTAAATATGACGGTATTTATTCTCAAGTTTGGAATCGGTGGTGGAGTCATAAACTTGTTAGCTATTGGAGAGAAGTTTTTCCAAAATCCCCTCCTTTAATTAGTTTGAATGCTACAGAACGAGTTGAAATTATAAAGAATCAATATAATCTACCAGAATTAAAACCTGCTACACCTATTGATAAAGCAAGTGGTAGTAAGTTTTGGACTGTCTGTAAAGTTTATAACAAACCTTTAGATGTAAGAGATGGAATTTTAATAGAGATGTTAGATTCAGAACCTTGGCATGATAAAATGTACATTTCTTTAGAATCAATTTTAGAGAGAGATTATAAAGGGAAAAAGATTTCAATTCATCCATCAGAGATAGACAGGGTCAATGATCTTAAAGAGGGTTGTTAATTATGGTTATACCGAAAGCAGTTTTAAAAAAGAGAAAAGAATTAGCTAAAGATATTAGCAATTTTTTACAAATTATATCTATAGAATTACCAAACAGTAATTTTTCTGGTATACAATCAGCAATTTCAGACTTATATAATGCAAAATATATACCTCAAGTTTATGATAAACCTACAGATCCAGATATTTGGGGATATGATGCTCCAGATGTGCTTTTCAGGTTTCCCAAAATGCCAGAAAAATCGAAACCACACCCTCTCAAAAGCGTTGAATTGTTATTTACAATTCAAATAAGAGGTAAAACAGAACACTTACAGACTTTTAATGACCCTCTAGAGAGTCTCGCTTTTGATGTAATTATAAAAGCCGAACATAATGAAAAAAAAATGTTGACATCATATCATCTAGATAGGCATACTTATAAAGTAGGTGATAATGAATCACTAGAAGCACACCCTTGCTATCACTTTCAATTTGGAGGAAAGAAAATGATTGATGAACATGGTAAAGAAATTGATACTGGTGGAATACTTTTTTTGAATCCTCCAAGAATTTCACACTATCCAATGGATTTAATTTTAGGTATAGATTTTTTATTGTCAAATTTCTTGCCTTTAAATTGGAGGAACTTAGCTCAGCATAATGATGAGTACAACGCTATAGTAGAAAAATATCAAGGACTTTTTTTAAAACCTTATGCTATTAATTTTGCTAGTCATTGGGATAGGAGAGTTTTAAATGGCTCACAGATTAATTGGAACCCTATTTCAATTTGCCCTCAAATCATATAATATTTAATGAGCATAGATAAAAAAATACTTTCTTTTTTAGAAACAAGCTCGCTTGAGGTTGAGAAAATAAATAGTTTAATTGTTACTGCATTTTGTAGAGAAAATTCCCTAGTGGTCAATTATAATCTATTATTGTTAGAAATGTTTATAGGTGAAGAAGATTCGGACTATTTAGCATTGAATAATTTCACTAACCTTTTTAAGGAGAACAATCAAACCTTTGATTTTGAATGTTTGATTGAGTTATTCGAATTTGTGATTTCTCCAAGTGATAAAATAGTTAATGGCGCTGTTTATACTCCTAAATATATTAGAGATTATATAGTGTCAACATCCATAAGATCTGCTGATAATCTAGAAAATAAAACAGCATGTGATGTAGCTTGCGGTTGCGGGGGGTTATTGTATGAATATGCCATAAAACTGAATAAAAAATCAAATAAAAATTTTGTTCAAATTATAGAAGAAAATTTATTTGGCATTGATATAACTGAATACAGTATTGAACGAACCAAGATATTATTATCTCTATTAGCATTATCTAATAATGAAGATCAAAAAGAAATAGATTTCAACCTTTTTGTTGGTGATTCTCTCGATTTTGATTGGTTTGAGAACTCGCAAACAATAAAAAAAAATAAAGGTTTTGACTTCGTGTTCAGTAACCCACCTTATGTAGGCTCTTCGAATTTAGATGAAAAAACAAAAAACCTAATGAAAAATTGGTCGGTTACATCTACTGGAAAATTGGATTTATACATTCCTTTTTTTGAAATTGGTCTAAAATGGTTGAAAGTAGAAGGTGTTTTAGGTTATATTACTGTAAATAATTTTTATAGAAGTTTGAATGGTAGAGCATTGAGGAATTATTTTTCTAATAATAGTTATAGTTTTAAACTTATAGACTTTGGTGGTGAACAAGTGTTTAAATCAAGATTAACATATACATGTATTTGTCAAATTACTAAATCCAAAGGAAATTTGTCTTATACTAGTTCAACACCTCAAAAGATAAGCGCATTAAAGAATTCGGACTTTATAGATTTTAAGTATTCTAATTTAAATGATGTTGATGGGTGGCAATTAGATGATGCAAAAACACAACTTGCATTGAAAAGATTAGAAGGTTCTGGGGAAAAATTAGGGGAAATGTATAATATAAGGAATGGCTTTGCAACGCTTCGTAATAAAATATATTTATTTAAGCCTTTCGATGAAGATGATAATTTCTACTATTTTAAAAAAGATTCAAAAAGATTTAAAGTTGAAAGGGCTATTTGTAGAAATGCTATTAAACCTAACATTTTAAAGGACGAATCAGACTTAGAGGTATTTAATGAAAAACTCATTTTTCCTTATCAAATTATAGAACAGAAAAACGAAGATTTATTTGAACAACAATCTAATAGATTGATTCGTGTACTTGATCCTAGTTTTTTTGAACTTAATTTTCCTTATGCATATAATTATTTAAATGCGTACAGAGAAGAGTTGGCTAAGAGGGATAAGGGTCAAAGGGAGTATGAAACATGGTTTGCATATGGAAGAAGTCAAGCTTTGAACATTCCAGGTCTTAAACTGCTATTTCCTTATATATCAGACAAACCGTATTTCGTCTATACAGATGATGAAGACTTATTATTTTACAATGGTTATGCAGTTATATCTGATTCTGAAGAGAATTTAAAATTTATTCAGAAAATACTTAAAACTGAGGTGTTTTGGTTTTATATAAAACATACAAGTAAACCATACTCGAGTAACTATTATGCTCTTGCAAAGAATTATATCAAAAATTTTAGTATTCCAGAATTTAAAACATCAGAGAGAACATACTTTATGAACTTAAAGAGAAAAGGCTCTATCAATAAGTTCTTGCTTAACAAGTATAACATTACGGATATAGAGTTATAAAAATAATATCCTTATAAAAAGAGCTGTTTTGCAATACTCACGACAAAAACACCCAATTTTATAAATAACGAATAGTTACAGTAATGTTCATTTGGTTACTACACTAATTCATTAATTGAAAATTTCTATAGAACCCTACGTTCATACCTAATTAAAGGCCACTAAAGTCGATTCTTTAAAAGAAAACCTCAATTGAGTTTAAGTTAGCTTAAACCAAACAGTTTTTACACATCCATTTGCCAAAATAGGGCATACCCCAAATAATAATTCTTTCTCCATTTTAAAAGTCCGCCATTTCAACCCTGCTCAAATATTATTGTGCCACCCTAAAAAAATAGCTTAGTTTAGCTTAAATCAGCGAATTAGGTAAGATGATTATAAAGTATAATAGAGTATCGTCGAGTGATCAGAAGTTGGATAGACAAAATTTGAACCATGAAAAGTTTGACACTATCATAAATGAAATTGGGAGTGGTGGCTCATCATTTTTTAAAAGAAACGGAGGAAAAAAGTTGCTTCAAATAATTGCTTCCAAAAATGTTGAAGAAGTACACGTATCGAGTATTGACAGATTGGGGAGAAATATTATTGATATTCTTACTGTCATCGAGTTTTTCAATAAAAAGCAAGTAAATCTCTTTGTAGAAAATATAGGTCTCTTTTCTTTGATTGATAAAAAGCCTAATTCAACTTTTAATTTGATCATAAGTGTTTTAGGAAATGTTGCACAGATGGAAAGAGAATTCATGCTTTCTAGGCAAAAAGCGGGGATCCAAATTGCAAAAATAAAGGGGGTGTATAAAGGAAGACTTGCAGGAAGCAAACAAACACATGAACAATTCATAGCAAAATATAAAGTTGCCTATGATGAATTGAAATCAGGCGCTACATTAAAGAGAGCTAGCCTTCTAGGAGAATGTTCTATTGGAACTTGTCAAAGGTTAAAGAAACTGATTAAAGAAATATAATAAGTTAGTTGTTGGTAAATAATTTCTTGGTTATTATTTAACGTTATTTTCATTAATATGAATCAATTAAAAGAACTTAGATTAAGTTATTGATAACACGTTAAAAAAATTAGTGGGCAAAGTTATTACTTCAGATATATCAGCTTCTTTGATCAATGCATCAAAATAATTTTTCACATCTTCATTAAGGCTTTTAATATATTTCCTTTAACTACATCAATCAATAATCTTTGAGTATAATTTATTGACCATCTGGATTAATATATTTTAGCGGGTTGTTGGCAACATAATTATAGGCGCTAAGCCCAGGATATGTAGTTGCAAATGGATTTATAACAAACCATCTGCCAATTCTTAAACCCAATATTCTCCTAAGGAATTATAACTATTACCCTCTCCCTTTACCTCATTGTCCAGCTCCTGCCCCTGGAAGCCATAACGGTAATCGATAGTATTGGCATGCCTTGCGGGCATAAGCATTACGTAGGGATAGGATAAGCTTTAGGTTTTCAAAGAACTGTTTTAAAGGTATCACTTATTAAAAGAAGTTCAAGGATTTTCCCATCAAAATGTGCTTTACATTTAAGATATAAAAATAGCCCTTACGGAGAGGTAAGGATTTATTTTTTTGTAGGGCAACTACCCAAGAAGACGGGCACGCCTTATACCTCGGCTACGCCCGGGACAGGTGGCAGCGCGTCAGAGGGGGTTAATATTTTTTTCAAAGTGTATACTAAAATTATTTAATCAAAAAAAATTCCAAAAAGTTTATTCCAATTATTGTCAATATAATCATAATTAATTGTATTTCCATTAATCATATAGCCAGCTTTAATCATTCTTTTAATTGATAATTCAGAAACTTTTTCTATTGTTAAACTATCATTTTTTTCAAGATAATGCGTGAAGTAGTCTAGAGTAAGATCACTTTTTTTTCCGAAAATCCAAATATTTTCTTCTTTTTTTGCAGAGAAAATGTTAACACTTCCCATTATTGTTTTACTATTATCATAGCCTAGGCTCATTAATAACAAAACTGCTCTGGTTTTATCCTTGTTAATAAAAACAATATTATTCACTTTAGTTATTTCTTTATGATTTAAATACTGTAAATGTGGATAATTTTTATTGTTTTTGATTCTTGAATCTATAGTGTCATTAAAAAGTTCTATAAGGTGACTCTTTTCTTGAAATTCATTATTATTGATTAAATATTTATACTGCTCATTAATATTGTTCATTTTTTTTGAGTTACAAGAAAAAGCAATTGAAAAAATTAAAAATAGATATATTACAAATTTCATAATTATTAAATTTAATATGAACCATCTTCCTTTAGAGGGCCTACTCTTACATCTTTTACATTGGTATCCTTCCTAGGAGCTATATAGCCGGGGCTTCCTTTAGGTCTATCCAAAACTTGCATATTATCATTGACATTGTGTTGACCTCTATTTCCAGATACAAATTCAAATGGTGAATCACCTCTTTTATAATCTTCAAAACGCTTCATTTTTATCTCTCCGATATTACCCGTACTTTTTAATTCTTGACTTTCAACAAATTCTTGAACATTCGGAATTTTACCAAACTCAGTACCACCATTTGGCATCCACCAAGGTTCATCTGATGCAACTGCATCATCTGGATGAGAATACTGTACGCCTCTTACAGATTTTGGATGGTCAATATCTTTCGGTTGATGCGGTGTGATATAATAAATTACTTCTATGTTGTATAGAGGGTTGCCTTCATCATCAGTATAACTCAACAATTGATTAGCAAATCCTGCCGCATGTGCTCCTCCCTGACTGTGAGAAACTATTTTTATTGTTTCACCAGCCGCTAAAATTATTTCACCTGCTAAAACTTTATTATGAAATTCTATTGCTCTGTTTACACCATCCATATGCCTTCTGCCTGCTTGTGATGTCCACTCAGCAGAACCACTTGTAAATAAGGATTTAAAGTCTCCTATTCTCTGCATCATTGAATAGGCAAAATTTACTGAATTTCCAAAACTATTTTCGTCGGTTGACCAATAATCATATACATCGTTATCATAAATTCCATTTAACCCTCCTTCAAAAGGTCCTAACTCGCCATACCTAGGTTGATCTCTAGCACCATACCAGAGTCTTAAACCACCTATAAATATAACGAGATTTCCATCTGGATCTATTGCATTTGTTGGAACATTCATTGCAAAACTGAAAGGGCTATGACCTGGATATTCTTTAAAAAAGATATCCGTACTTAACCATCGTCCAATTCTTGGGTCATAAATTCTAGCCCCAAAGTCATAACTATTTCCTTCTCCTTTTAATTCATTATCGATTTCCATTCCATTATAACCATACCTGTAATTCCCCGTGTTTGCGTGCCTTCCGGGCATAAGCATTCCGTAGGGATAGTAATCATTATTGCCGCAAACGCATTAAACAAAGAACGTTCAAACAATCAAACAACAGTATTATTTTGCCATAAATTGATTATTACGATTGAAAAATACAATTAAAATCCCACAGAAAAAAAACTTTAAACACTTCTCTGAAATACTTTTTTTATATCTTTTCTCCCTACTTTAATTTTATGATGAATATTCTAAAAAAAGCTTGTTTTTTTTCTTTAGCAATACTTCTTGTTGGGTTTATAGGGGGTCAATTGGAGAAAAAAGTGATTCGTACCAAAGAATATGATATCCACTTTTATGTATTAAATGAAACGGTCGATTTTGAAAAAGATAAAATGTACCATTGGTACAAATCCGGGGAAATACACAATTCCTTTGGTGCTCCCGCAGGAAAGCTTTTGCATAAGGAGTTTCTTAAGTATTATGCAGACAGCCAATTGGCCGAAAAAGGGGAGTTTTATTATGGGTTAAAAAATGGGCTTTGGAAACAATGGTACAATAATGGGTATTTAATGGAGGAAGTCCGCTGGCGCAATGGAGAAAGGAATGGTTCCTATACCACTTATGGCGTAACCGGGGAACCTATCATTAAAGGGAGCTATCACAAAAATGAAAAAGACGGAATCTGGGTGGACCTTATAAAAAAGGATACTACCTGGTTTGAAGACGGTATTGCTTACAATGAGCCGCCAAGGGTAATAAAAAAGCGAATGGACTCTATAAATGGCACACCTACGTTTTTTCAAAAAATAACAAAGCCATTCAGGAACCTTTTTGGGCCGAAGCAGGATTCCGTTCAAACGAAAGAAAAAAAAGAACCTAAAGAAGAAGGGTTTTTAAAGCGTCTTTTTTCAAAAAAAGAAAAACAATAATTATATGGTCAAAGCGGCATCATTGCTATATGCCCTACTTATTTCATTGCTTGTTGGGGTCTTGTGCTATGCTTTGTTGCTGCTTTTTACTTTTAACCTAGAGCTGGAGAACCATTTTGAACAAAAAAACAAGCTGTTGTCCCATAATCAATTTTCCACCAGCTACTTTTTACACCAAAATCCGGAAGACATATTTTTAGCCCAACCCATTTTTGATGAAGAATCCAACATTGTATCAAGTTTAGAAATCAGATCCTGGGGAATGTTCAATCTTTGGAGAATCACATCAAGGGCATCCAAGGATTCTCTTTCAAATCATATTTTGGTATCCCGCCAAAGAAAAGATAATACTCCAGCTATTTACTTAAGGGATGACGGCTCCCAGTTACAAATTTCAGGGACTACCTTAATAGAGGGAGACGTTTTAATTCCATCCAGAGGGGTTAAAAAAACGGTCTTGAGCGGTCAAAACCGTTTTTATGATCCGAAAGTTTTAGGAAGCACCCAAACGGCATCCCGTTATTTGCCGGATATCGAAAACTTCCATTTAAAGGAACCTACGGATTTTGAGCTGTTTTTACTGAAAGAAGTTCCTTCGGGAACTTTTGTGAACTCATTTGAAAACCCCACGAAAGTAATCGAAGTTTCAAACACATTACAAGGGATCCACCTTAAAGGAAACATTAGGGTACGGTCCAAAGACACCCTACATGTTTTGAATGATGCTATTTTGGAGGACATCATTGTGGAGGCCCCAAAAGTAATATTTCAAAAGGGGTTTAGGGGCAGTTTACAGGTTTTTGCATCCACAGGGATCTTGCTCGAAGAAGCGGTAACCCTAGAATTTCCATCGGTCTTGGTGATCAACAACATAAATGAGGTAGAGGAACGGGAAATCCTAATTGGTGAAGGAAGTAAAGTGACAGGAAGTGTTATTTTGTTGGGAAACGGTCTTGAAACAGAACCGAAAAACACATTGAAACTAGAAAAGGATTCTAAGGTTACAGGGGAGATCTATTGTGATGGGATTGCAGAGTTGTATGGGGAGTTGGAGGGGAACATTTTCACTTCGGCCTTTCGGTTTAAGAATGCTTCAACCGAGTACCGAAATTTATTGTTCAATGCTACTATCAAATCCCTAGAAGACCCACATCATTTTTTTCAATTATTTTCAGAAGAAGAATCTACATTAGAAAACCCCTGTATATTAAAAAAGTTATGAATCGATTATTATACAAAAAGGGTTCTACCCTGCTCGAAACCATTATAGCCATTACGATTGTGACATTATGTTCCCTTATTGGCACATTGGTGTATGGGAAGGTGATTGATGCCACTCCTCCTATTTTGAAATATTCCGTTAATTATGAAATGGAAAAAATGATTTCAAGGACGCTTATCGATAAAGACATAACCCCTATGATAAATGAGTTTAAAGGGTTTCAGGTAATTAAGGAGGTAGTGCCAAAGGGATCTAATGGATTGTTTGAGGTTACCTTTTTGGCAACTTTTGGAACTCGTAAGATAGAACGGAAAATATGGGTCAAAGTAAATGAAAATTAAGGCCTTTACCATATTGGAGATTGTTATAAGTATGGCTGTAATGGCCATCATTATAACCATGGTGTATTTAGTATACATTTTCTTTACCAAGAATACCTCTGAATATGCCTCTATGTTGACTGAAAATTTTGAAATGGAACTATTCTATTCCCTTCTGAAAGAAGACTTTTATAAAAGTGACAAAGTCCTTGTGCAGGAGGATAATGGTTTCCTGGTGGTGTATTATGACCAAAGTGAGGTCTCCTATTACAGTAAAGCGGGATTTTTGTTTCGGGAAATACAGAACAAGAAAGATTCAATACCTTTAGGGTATCTTGAGGTAAATACCCTTTTTGAAAAGCCCATGCAGGGTACCGAAAACTTAGTCCAGAGTGTGAGCATTAATTCCGAGCTGTTACAACAAGGGGTGCCGTTATTTGTCTTCAAGGAATATCCATCTAATTATCTACGTACAAGGGAATGAGCATAGATTTAGGACAAATACAAAAATCGGAGAGAAGCAAGAAAACTTCTTTTCAAAATGAAAGGGCTTTCAGGTTATCAGGTTTTTTTTCAAAAAAAAAGCTATCCGATAAAAAGAAAGAGCAACTTTATAAAGATCTTACCACACTTTTAAAAGCTGGGATCGATTTCAAGACCGCACTTACCATTGTAAGGGATCAACAAAAAAAGGAAGTTCATAAAGAGATATTAAATTCCATCCTTTCCAATGTTGTTAAAGGCAAGTCCTTTTTTGAAGCATTGGAGGTCACACAGCGTTTTTCCCCTTATGAAGTTTTCAGTATAAAAATTGGGGAAGAGACCCATAAACTGGATACTATTTTGAAGGAGCTTCAAAAATTCTTCCAGCGTAAGGTAAAGCTAAAAAAACAGGTAACGTCCATCCTCATTTACCCTGTTTTTATCTTGGTACTAACTTTTGCAACACTATATTTTATGCTCACATTTGTGGTCCCATTGTTTCAATCGGTATTCAACCAGTTCAATAGAGAATTGCCAGCTTTGACAAGGTTTGTGATATCCCTCTCCAAAAACTTTTCGAGTATTTTTTTAGGAGGGCTCCTTGCTATTGCTATCCTATTTCTACTTTACAGAAGAATTAGAAGAACCACATATTTTAAGGTGATGTCCTCTAAGATACTTCTAAGGATCCCTTTTTTCGGAAAATTGATTAAGGAAATATACATCACCCGATTTTGCCAAACCATGGCGCTTTTATTAGTTTCCAGAACATCTTTAGTAGAGTCATTAGGCTTGATAAGGCATATGATAGGTTTTTATCCCCTTAAAAAAGCATTGGAAATAATGGAAAATGATGTTACAAGAGGCATCACCCTAGGGGATTCAATGCAAAAATCGAAGATTTTTGATGCTAATTTGATTTCCATGGTAAAAATAGCGGAACAGGTAAACCAATTGGATGCTATGTTTGTGAATTTGTCTGAGCAATATGATGAAGAGGTAGAGCATAAAACCAAAGTAATGGGTGCTGTCATTGAGCCCATGCTAATCCTTTTTATTGGGGGTATTGTGGGGGTCATCATGGTATCGATGTATGCCCCAATGTTTGATTTAAGTAAAGTAATAGGAGGAAATTAAGGATAATTAAAAACTATTCATATCTTTAAAAGCAAATTTTGAATATGAATTTGGTCCCTAAAATTTTTTGGAAAAAAAGGATGAGCCATTTATTTGTGAAGGCATATTCCATGACGGAGATTTTAATAGTCCTTTGCATTATTGGGATCCTTATTATGCTCGTGCTACCCAACCAAACATCTGTAATAAGCCAAGCCAAAGCGATTGAAGCACAAAGTATGCTGAACCATTTATATGCTTTAGAGAAAAGCCATTTTTATCGTTATTCAAGATATTCCTCCAGTTTTGAAGAATTGGGCTTCGAACCCTCACTTACCATAGATAAGGGTGGCCAAGCCGTCTATAATATTGAGATATTGGAATCCAGTACCAACGGGTTTAAAGCGCGAGCTACTGCATTGTCGGATTTTGACGGGGATGGTACATTTAATGTTTGGGAGGTAGATGAAAACAAAGTCCTGAAAGAGGTTACTAAGGATTGATCTGTTTGGAAGTGATAATGGATATCTTGATTTGCCTATGCTTAGGTTTGTTGGCATTTCAAGATTTTACATATAGAGCCGTGCACATAGTCGTTCTAAGCATACTTTTTTTTATTGGGAGTGTTCGGTTTTGGTTATTGGGGCATCCCATTGGATTAATTTTCAATACATTGATTTTTATTATAGTTGTTCTTTTATTTCTTTGGGTCTATATTTCAATTAAAACCAATAAAGTGGTAAATCCATTACAAAAACATTTAGGATTGGGGGACATCCTATTTTTTTTGGCCGTTTCCCCCTTATTTAGTGTATTTAACTATATGTTGTATTTCATTTCAGGGATGATTCTGTCGATAGTTTTTTCAATGCTATTTTTGAGGACCAAGGAAAATATTCCCTTGGCTGGGATTCTTTCCACATATCTTCTAGGGTTAAAAGTTTTTAGTTTCTTTACCGAAGAAGATCTTTTTTTTAACCCAATAGTATATAAATTCCTTTGAAGCATTTATCGGATATCGAACTTTCCACACAAAACCAGCAGTTGATCCAGCCGGATATGGCCTATCATTTTGGGATCATACCAAAAGGGATGATAGAAGGTAATCTTGTTCTTTATATAAAGGAAGAAAGTAGGGAAAATATCTCCAAGAATGAATTGGAGCTGATTTTAGGGCAACCCATTGTTTTAGAGTACGTCCCAAAACAACTTATAAATAAGGCACTTTCTAAATACTACCGCACTGATTCCTTAAAAAAAGAGCCTTCCCAGTTCACCCTAGGAAATGATTTTTTGGAGAATTTAATCTGGGATGCCAAATCCACTGGAAGTAGTGATATCCACTTTGAGGCTTTTAAAGAAAAGGCAAGGATACGTTTTAGAATTGATGGAAAGTTAATAGAACGTTACGATGTAAAGCTAGACGACTATCCCGAACTGGTCAACAAGATAAAAATAAAATCCAAGCTTAATATTACCGAAAAAAGGCTTCCCCAGGATGGACGAATCAACTACAGTGATTTTGATATTAGGGTTTCTATTCTCCCAACACTTTATGGAGAGAAAATTGTAATGCGTATCCTGGGAAAAGATACTTCCAATGTATCTATAGAAAAACTGGGGATGAGCCCAGAAGAGAGAAAGGTCTATCTAGAAGCTATCAATGCGACAAAGGGAATCATCCTAATAAGTGGCCCTACCGGGTCCGGGAAGACAACTACACTATACGCTACTTTAAAGATCCTGAATAGGTTGACCGACAATATTCTTACTATTGAAGACCCCATTGAGTACACCATGGACGGGATTAACCAAGTACAGTTAAGGGAAGATATAGGCCTTACGTTTTCAAGTGCTCTAAAGACCTTTTTACGCCAGGACCCCGATATTATCATGTTGGGTGAAATCCGTGATGAGCAGACCGCACAGATGGCCATAAGGGCAAGTTTGACAGGCCATTTGGTTTTATCAACAATACATACAAATTCTGCCCTTGGAACGCTTTCAAGATTGATCGATATGGGGGTTCCCGCTTTTTTAATTGCAGAAACCTTAAGGATTTCGGTCGCACAACGATTGGTAAGAAGGCTCTGTGAAAGCTGTAAGGTTATTTCTGAAAATACAGATGAAGTTCCAAAAGGCCTTCCAAAACTAAACCAACACTATACTGCTGTGGGGTGTGATGATTGCTTCCATACAGGCTATAAAGGACGAATTGGGGTCTATGAGTTTATTCCTATTACCCCCAAGGTGAAAGAACTTATTAAATCAGGTAACCTTAATACCAATCATCCAGACCTCAAATATGATAAACTTTCTGAAAAGGCGTTTAATTTATTAAAAGAAGGGGTAACTACTTTGGAAGAAGTATATCCTTTGTTAATTGAAGATAAATAACGAGCATGATAAAACGAGTACTACTTATTGGCTTATTGCTTTCCAGTCTGTTCACTGTTGCGCAAACCGATAATAAAAGTGTTGAAGCTACCTTCAATGAGATCAGCAAATCCAAAAAAGGGCTAAACGAAAAGATAAGGATTGATATATCCGGGCTTACGCTTTATGACTTTATAACATCCATAGCCGATGAGCATGAACTAAACGTTAGTGTGGACAATAGCCTGAATGAAATTGTCAACACCAATTTTTTTGATGTGGAGGTAAAGGATGTTTTACTTTTCCTGATACAGAAATATGACTTGGAAGTTAGTTTCTCCAACAATATCATCTCTTTTAATAAAAAAGCCCCTGTTGAAAAAAAACCCGTTGCCAAAATCGAAAAACCGATCGATGTAAACTATAATCCACAAAATGGCTTTCTATCGGTAAAGCTGCAAAATGATTCCCTCCCAAAGGTAGCCCAAAGAATTACCGAACTATCCAATAAAAATGTGGTCTTAGCTCCGAATATTAAGGAAATGAAGGTCTCTGCCTATATTTTAAACCGCCCTTTTGATCAGGTCATGGATATGCTGGCAAAATCCAATCAATTATCCGTTTCCAAAGATGAAAATGATTTTTATTATTTGGAAAAAATAGACCCTGTGATTACGGAGAACAATCAAAACGAACCCAAATCCAATAGACGCAGAAACAGTAGGGTCACCAGCCCACAAAGTACTGGGGATCTAGAGTTAAGTCTTAATCAAAATGGGTTTTTAAATGTTAGGGCTTTTGAATCGGACCTAACAAGTATTATTACCCAGGCGGCTGAACTACTTAATATCAATTACTTTTTTTATGATAAGCCTACAGATGAAACGACTACCCTTTTAGCCAATGAGATTGATTTTGACCAACTCCTTAACAACATTTTCAAAGGGAAAAAGTATACGTATAAAAAAGCTGAGGGTCTATACTTAATAGGACAGCACAACACGGAAGGACTTCGAACCACCGAACTTATTCAATTGGAGAACCGAACCATAGAATTGGTTTTGGCAACCCTGCCAAAAGATCTTACCGAAGGTATTGATGTCAAGGAAATTGTAGAGCTCAACGGAATTATAGTAGCAGGATCAAAGCCACGGATTTTAGAGCTCAAGGAATTTATAAGGGAAATAGACAAAATTGTACCGATGGTACAAATAGAGGTATTGATTGTACAATACCAAAAATCCAATGAGGTACAAACAGGCCTTCAGGCAATCCTTGGTGAGGAAGGAAAAGACGTCCAAACGGGAGGGGTCCTTTTCCCAAGTACGGACGTAACCCTCAACTCAAGTTCTATCAACAATTTGATCGATGGATTTAATGGTTTCGGAATTTTTAACCTTGGTAAGGTTACAGAAAACTTTTATGCCAACCTTTCAGCTTTGGAGAACAATTCCATTATCACCCTTCAGTCCACTCCAAAGATCGCGACACTTAGCGGGCATGAAGCGAGTGTTTCCATTGGGCAAACCAGCTACTATTTTGAACAGAACAACCGGTTGATCAATACGGGGATAACGGACAATATATTGCAATCGGGTCAATGGAAATCAACAGATGCCAATTTAAGTGTACTTATAAAGCCTTTTGTTTCCAAGGATGAGCAGGTTACCTTGACCATAAGTGTTGAAAAAAGTGCCTTTTTGGGCAGGGCAGGTGAAAACGCACCCCCCGATAAAGCAACCCAAAGATTTGAATCACTCGTACGTGTCAAGGGTGGAGATATGATCTTATTAGGGGGGCTCGATGAGCTGGACAAACAAAACTCGGGAAGTGGCACACCGTTCCTGTCAAGAATTCCTATCATTAAATGGTTTTTTAGCAGTAGGACCAAATCAAGGTCAAAATCCAAATTACATTTATTCATTAAACCGACTATTGTGTATTAATGATGGTTTCATTCCTAAATAAGGTTTTGATAAAGAAAGTGGTTGGAGTGCATATCCACACCACAGACGCAGAGGAATCCTTTGCTGCCATAACATTAAAGTTATACAAAAACAAAGTTGAAATTGCAGACGAATCCCGTTTTGAAACAATTTCCCAACTTTTGAAAAGCCTCAAAAAGAGCACGCCACTATTTATTTCGGTTACCGGGAGCAAAATCATCAACAAAGTAGTAGATGATAATGAAACGCACTATTTGGATAGTATCCTTTTTGGGAAAAGCCCAGATGACTTTTACATTTCTGAATATGTAGAGGATTCCATTAGGATGATCTCCCTTACGAGGAAAGCACTTTTGAACGATTACATAAATAAATTCCAAGAGTCAGGACATTCGATACTAGGGTTTTTTGTAGGTCCATTTTCTTTGGAAAAGATAAAGCCATTGATAGGGTTCAACGGAAGCCTTAGTACTCCTTACGGAGTTTATAGGTTCGGCAAGGGGTTGCATTCGGAAGCACCTCTCAAAATGGTAGAAAAGACCCATATTGGGGAAGATGTTATCGGGACAGAAAGTATTTTCGCCTTTTCGGGGCTTATCAATCATCTCAACCCCGAAAACATTCAATCCAATTTTGAGCACTTGAATGCTTCTAATAAAGAAGAGACTGTTTATAAAAAGGCGTTCAACTTTTTTGGAGCGATCCTTCTGGTGGGATTCTTAATTCTTTTAACCACAAGTTATTTCCTACAGTCATTTTATGCCAACAAGAGTGCCGAAATTCAGTATGAAGTTACTTTAAAAAATCAAGAAATGGGACAGATTGCTATTTTGAAGCAAGATTTGAACTATAAGAAAAATATTATTGAAAATTCTAGCTTGGGAAGTGATGCCTTTCTAAGCCAATATATTTTTGAAATTACCAAGACCGTGCCTGAAGAAATCCTTTTGACCCGTCTGGATATTTTCCCCATACAAAAAAGTATACGCCCAAAAGAGAAAATATTGATCACCCCAAACAGCATACTTATAGAGGGGCATTCTAATGAAGCTTTTGTGGTAAATCAATGGATCTCTGAAATAGACGGTTTGGAGTGGGTTAAGAAGACCGAGCTCACTTCGTATTCCCATGTAAAAAGTGAATATCAATTTACCTTATTAGTCCAGTTGTAATGTTTCAGCAATTTTCCTACAAAAAAAAGTTTTATGCATTAGCGATCTTAGCCATTCTGCTGGGAGCCACTGCCTATAAGCGTTCTTTTAAGGGAACTTTGGACGCAATTGAATTTTACTATCATTCTAAAAAGGATTTAAACAAAAATGACGCAATAGCCCAAGAATTATTCCTTTTGAAACAGGAATTGATGATCTTGGACAACAATATCGGCCGTAAGACAAACAATCCAAAAGCAGTACAGAACCAAATCCTGGACTTTTTAAACAAAGATGGAAAAGGTGTTCTTGTGGCTAAAATAGAGAATGTCCATAAATCGGAAGACGACTATTTTTTTATATATTCCAACCAGATAAGCTTAATGGGAGAGCTGAATGATTTGTTGGAAGTAATTTATTCCTTTGAAAGGAGCTTCCCCTTCGCAAGGATTGCTTCCATCCGTTTTGATGTGAAGCGTGACCCAAGAACTTCGAAAAAAGAGCTTTTTAACCATATTATTTTTCAGAATTATGAAAAAAAAGAACAACCTTAGATTTTTATTTGCCACGGTATCGCTTTTCTTTTTTGTTTCCTGCGAGGACATTCTAGAAGAAGACATTTCAGGAGATTTTGTAAATACCATTTTTCCAAAAGAAGGTGATACCGTAGAAGGCAATACGGTCCAGTTTCTCTGGAATTCTTTGGAAGGAGCTGAAAGCTATACCCTTCAGGTCTACTCAAACACCAGTTTGGTTTTGGATACCACAGTCACAACTTCAAATTATGAAGGCACTTTTACATCCAGCCTTTACGAGTGGCGTATAAAGGCCGAAAATAACGGGTATGAGACCCAATATACCTTTCCGGAGTCTTTTGAGGTCATAACCTCATTGGATCTGACAAACCAGTCCGTAATACTTACCAATCCTTCCGAAGGCCTGTATACCAACAACGCCAGTATCATTTATGCATGGGAAGCTTTGGTTGCGGCAGAAACGTATACTTTTGAACTGTTAAAGACAGAAACCTCCGGAACTACGTTGGTATATCTTGAGGAAGGCCTAACGACAACTTCCCTGTCCCTTGATGCCACTGTTATGGACCAGGATGCAGCATATAGCTGGCGTGTTAAAGCGGTCAATGCCACCAGTGAAACTTCTTTTAGTTCAAGAAACCTCTATTTGGATACGGTTGACCCATCAACGCCAAGCCTGGTTTCACCATTGTTTGAAGAAGAATTTTTATTATCGGATAATATTGCATTTTCTTGGAATTTCCCGAATGATACAGGAGCAGTAAACTCTACGATAACGAGTTACTATGAAATTGCCTCAGATGAAAGCTTCACAAACGTTATTGAAAGCGGAAATAGTGTTGCAACTAATTTTGACTATACCTTTTCCAGTATCGGTACTTATTACTGGCGTGTTCGAGGGGAAGACGATGCGGGAAATATAGGGGCCTATAATTCCAATGGAAAACTGATTGTAAATGAATAAAACTTGGTTAAATAGGATGCTATTGATAGCACTATTAATTATTTGGTCCATCGTGGGATATAAATTTATCAATGGTTTTTTTGCTAAAAGAGAAATGCCAGAACTTTCCCTTTCTTTGCCTATAAATTATAGCGAAAACCTTGTGATAAGGGATACTTTTAAATTAAAACAATTACGGAGGGACCCATTTTTAGGGAGTTATGAGAAGAGTTTTTCAGAGACCAAAGTATTCACCCCTTCCAAAGTCGCCGTAAAAAAGTCCAATAGCTGGCCTAAGATTGAATATTTTGGATATGTCCAAAGCGAAAATAGCAACCATCCTTTGATACTGTTAAAGATTGACAATAAATTAATCCGTATTCGGAAAGGAACACAAAAAGACCACTTGATTATTAAAGAGGTTTATGAAGATTCAATCCTTGTGCTTAATGGGAAGGATCGAAAGATGTTTTTAAAACAATAACCACTTTTTGATATACCGCAACTCTTTTGAGAAAGAACTAAAGAATAGTCCAATTTAAATTTTAAAATCAATTTAAATCTGTTAGTTTTTGTGTTTCAAAGGGTTAACAAAAAATAACAATAAAATGTTAATGAAAAAATTTTATTGTTAATTTTTTTTCCTATTTTGGAACCAGTACATTACACTAACAACCAACATCCTGAAAAATCCATCTCCACTTATTTGGTACATCAACTCAGCACTGATTTTAGGATTAGTTGTATACTTGATTTTTCATCACACCTCAGAACAGAAAAATGACATTGCCTATATAGACAATGTCATTACTTTTTCAAAATTCAACTATTCCATAGAGCTGCAAAAGGAGAACGAGAAAATAATCAAAGGACAAAAGTTTTTGGTAGATAGTCTTGTGATGGTACTAAGGGATGAGCAATCAGAAGGAAAAACCAATGAAGCACTTCAACGACAATTTATGTCCGAAAACAATAGGCTGAAAGAAATGGGCGAGTATTTTTCAAAGGATACCGGAAAAAAGGTCTGGGATCGATTAAATGTCTATGTAAAGGAATACGGAGAAAAGAATCATTATCAAATCATTTTAGGAACACAAGGTAGCGGCAATATCATGTTTGCTGAAAAAAGCCTTGATATAACAGAACCTTTTCTGAAATATGCCAATTCCAGATATGAAGGTGAATAATAGTTAAACAAAATTAACCGAGCATGATAAAGCTCGGAAATGATCGAGACAAAAAGTAAATATGATGGGGAGAACCATATTTAGCATTGTTATTTTCTGTTTCCTTGTGATTTCCTGTAAATCGGATACCAAGGAAGAATCTACTTCGGCAATCCAGCAAAAAATATTCCAGCTTCAAAACCAAGGGTGGAAGTCCAAAACGGTTTCCCATTTTGTGGGGGACATTACCTATAGTGCTACCGAGGTTCCCAAAGAATATTACTTTTTAAAACAAGGGTTGAGCCTTGATTCCATATCAAAACTTTCCAGTCAATTTTCTAAGGAACGTATCATCGAAGTGGAGTTCGAGCATGTCAATGAAGTGGACCTGCTTTTGAAAGAGTTTACCAAGCTAGATTATGAAAAGAGTGTTATGTACATGTCTTCTGGTATCCAAAACGATTTTTTTGTAGTTACACAAGGAAAAGATACCATACCCAGTATTGGAGTGCATTTTGAAAGACATTACAAAGTAAGCCCATTTCAGAGAGTGTTGATCTATTTTACCGGTGTGCCGGAGAATGCCCCCATACAATTAATTTACAGGGACCGTTTGTTCAACAACGGTAATTTTAAGTTCAAATTTGAAGATGTTCCATTGAAATTATAACATTTATGATACAAAAAATTAGAGATAGCAGGGTTTCAAAAGTAGTCGCAGTCTACCTTTCACTTCAAATGTTCTTATCTGTTGTTCAGCCCAATAGTTTATGGGCTTCTACTAGCGGTCCTTCCCAGCCAGAATTTAATTCATTTACTCCCATTGGGACTTCGGATATGGTGAACCTCTCCACAGGAGATTTCAATTACAATATCCCTATCATGGATGTAGGCGGTTATCCTATCAACCTTGCCTATGACTCGGGCATTACCATGGACCAGGAAGCCTCTTGGGTGGGGTTGGGATGGAACCTGAACGTCGGCCAAATTAACCGGCAAGTACGTGGTATCCCAGATGATTTTAACGGGGACGAGATAGTCTATGAAGACCATATAAAGGACAATAAAACCGTGGGTGTAACTTTAAATATAAATGTTTCGGCAATTGGAATTGGTGACGCTGGTTTAGGGGCTTCTACAGGGGTTACTATTCAGCACAATAATTACGAAGGCATTAGTTTCAAACCATCCTATGGGGTTTCTTTTGATATAACCCAGCACATGTCGGCAGGAATGCAGCTTACCAGTTCTGCTACAGATGGTGTTTCCTTTAGCCCAAACTTAAGTATTAGTAGTAGGGGAAGTGCATTGAATAACACGGCCAATTATGGATTGGGAGCAAACATTGGTTTAGGGTATAATTCAAGACAGGGATTATCTTCATTTAGCTTAGGATCTTCTTATTCGTTAAGTAAATTATCTGGAAAGCAGACAAATTCCTTGCGGTCAAATTCAAATAGCTCTATATCTTTTGTGAATCAAACATTTACCCCATTTTCGAGGGCTCCTTACTACCATTCCAATGCCTCTTTTGCATTTTCTTTAGGGGGAGATGTATGGGGAATCGATGCAGAAATTGGTTTAACAGGGTTTTCATCACTCCAAAGGCTATATGACATAACAGACACCCAATCTGGTTTGCCAGGTATACAAAGAAGTATTCCAGCCTTTGGGTATAATCATACACAAAAGGCAAATGAATTTTCCATCTTGGATTTCAATAATGAAAAGGAGGATATTGTTAGTAAAAATACCCTGGTATTGCCGGTTACCAATTATACCTATGACCTTTTTCAGGTAAATGGGCAAGGAATGAATATGATGTTTAGACCTTTTAGGAGCCAAGTAGGTTATTTATCCCACAATAGGGTAATTGATCAATCTAGTTCAGAGAATTTAGGGGGTGAGTATCAATTTGGTGCAGGAGCTCATATAGGTTTTGATTTCAATACCATGACCGGGACTACGGAGACAGGGGTATGGGACACGCAGGTGCTTGAATTTTTCAAAAAAGATCTTGAGAATACCGATCCACTACCCTATGAAGAGTTTTATTACAAAGCTGTAGGGGAATATACCGTAGATCCAGAAGGTACAATCTTTAATGATGATCTTGGGGGGAATCAGCCTGTCCGAATTGGTCTTGGCGGGACTCCTTTTAGTTTTGGAAAATATGCCAAAAATGAATTTGAGAAAAAGAAATCCTTTGAACTGCCACCCAGTACCACGCCACCCAATTCTGATGACTATGAACTAATACCCATTAACGACAGAATCAAAAGAACTCAGCGGGAATTAAGAAATAAAGCGGTTATTCCAGTGACCCAAGAAGAGGCTCGGTATGACACCTTATTCAACTATGAAGAAAACAGACCTTTTAGTCAACCACATCATATTGCTGGTTTTAAGGTTATTAACACCGATGGATCCAGGTATGTTTATGGTGAGAATGTCTATAATTCTTTAAAAGAGGAAATTACATTTGCCACCAACCAAAAAACACAAGCACTCACTTCTAATTATTTAGAACAAGGGACGGCCCCTTACATTCTAAATCAGGCAACCCGAAACAATGACAGTGGTCAAGATCATTATTTCAATAAAGTGGTTACACCTCCTTATGCACATACTTATTTGTTGACTTCAGTCCTCTCAGCAGATTATGAAGATGTTGATTTTAATGGACCTTCTATAAATGATGTGGGTTCCTATACTTTATTCAATTATCAGTTATATGACGATGAATTTGCATGGAAAACCCCCCATGGAAATAATATTGCTTCTTTTAATGAAGGATTGAACACTAGGGATAATGACCAAAAAAGTACTATTATCCGAGGTGTCAAGGAATTGAAGTACCTTAATACCATTGAGACCAAAACCCACGTAGCTTATTTTCAACTATCCAATAGAAGCGATGGGGTAGGTTCAGATGATTCGCATCAGCAAAAAATTGATAAGATCTACCTATTCAGTAAGCCTGAAATAGACAAACTTATGGAAGATGCAGGAGTTACCAATATTTCCCAGTTAACTTCAAATATTTTAAATGAGAATGCCATTAAAATTGCTCATTTTGTATACGATAGAGATGGAAATGGAACGGATGATTATGATTTGTGTCCTGGGGTGCCAAATAGTTCCAATGGAAAACTCACGTTACATGAATTGTATTTCACCTATCGAAAATCCAACATGGGGAAATACAACCCTTATAAATTTTACTACAATACGACCCTTAACAGTGAGGACAGCAATTTTCCTTATCAGGCAAAGGCACAAGATATTTGGGGGAATTACAAACCCCACAACGGGAGTAATTTATTATTGGGTATAGAGCCTAACCCGCAAGAATTCCCATTTGTAGACCAAGAAGATCGTGAATTACAGGATTTTTATGCTCAGGCATGGACATTGACATCAATTGACCTACCCTCTGGGGGAACTATTGACATTAACTATGAAAGTGATGACTATCAATATGTTCAGGACAAAAGGGCCATGCAGATGTTTAAGGTTGTTGGGGTTACCAAGGATGATGAGATCCCCAGCTTGGCAGATATTGGAAACGATTTATTGTACACACCAGGAAATAATTACGATGAAGAAGGCAGGTACTTAATTATTGAGACACGGGAATCTAACAGTAATGGAGTAATTACAAAAGATGAGTTCATTGATAGGTATTTGGGGGACTATGCCGACAAGCCCATTTATTTTAGGTTTTTGATGAACATGACCAAAGAGGGGGGTACAACCAGTGCACCTCCCGCAAATGATCGTGGCTTTGAGTATGTTACCGGATATTTTGAAATTGAGGACTTGGATGGAATTGAAATTTTTGAAGACGCTTCACAAGAGGTCATCTACGCTGCCATCCCAATGAAGTTTACAGACGTGGAAGGGGGCGTAGCCAGCTCTACACAGGTCAACCCCATTTCAAAAGCAGGATGGTATTTTGGAAGAAAAAACCTCCAAAGGGACATGTTTGGCCTTCCGGCGTATTCAGAATTCTCCAGTATTACCGATGTAACCGAAGAATTAGTTGCCAGTTTGGAAGCCTTATCGGAATTGTTTCAGGGTCCCAATAAGAAACTACGGAACGAACGTCTTATTGCTCGTCGTTTTGAACCACAAAAATCTTGGATTCGGTTACAAGAACCTACAAAAACGAAATTAGGTGGTGGGGTACGGGTAACCTCAATTAAAATGTTTGATAATTGGGATGATATGTTGGATACAGACTCATTCGACCATGGTCAGAGTTATGGACAGGAATATACATATCAGCTTGAAGATGGCACTTCTTCAGGAGTAGCGACCTATGAACCCAATATGAGCAAGGAGAATCCTTTTGTAGAACCTTTCTACCACAAGGGAGAAAATTTAGTGGCTCCAAGAGAGCTTAATTATGCTGAAAAACCTTTTGGGGAATCTTTCTTTCCTTCGGCAAAGGTAACCTATAGCAGGGTAACGGTTCAAAATCTCTCTAGGGAAAGGGAAATTTCACCTGGAGTAATGCAAAGATTAAAAAGACATGCTACAGGTAAGGTAATCAATCATTTTTATACCAGTAAAGACTTCCCAACCTTAGTAGATTTTACAAGTATGAACGGCCCTGAAAACTGGGCTTCCAATGAATCCAATGTCATCCCAAATGCCCTAGGGGGTTTATTGGGTCTCGAAATTGATGTAAAGACAGAGCTTACCCTTTCACAAGGTTTTAGTGTCCAAACCAATGATATGGACGGTAAACAAAAAAGGCAGGAGGTTTTCAATGAACAAGGCCAATTTATTTCAGGAGTGGACTATAATTATCAAGTGGATGAAAACGGAAACTTGGATAATTTTGTCAATACTATCAATTCCAACGGAGTTTTAACTCCGCAGGAAGTGGGGATGCAATATGACGTCTATAATTTCTTTAATAAAAATTACACACAGACTAAAACAGCAGGGGTCCAAGGAAATCTAACAATATTCCCCCCTTCTCCTTTCCCTTGGTTGCTACCAGTGGGTGTACCTAATTTTGCGAAGCATACCAATACATTGCAAACAGTAACGACCACAAAGGTTATCCATAGAAGTGGTATTTTAAAGGAAAAGATTGCTTATGACCTTGGAGCCATGGTAAGCACCAAAAACCTGGCTTGGGATGCTACTACTGGGGAGGTCCTACTTACGGAAACCGATAATGAGTACAATGAAGGCTATTTTAATTTTAATTATCCAGCCCATTGGTATTACAAGGGGATGGGACTGGCCACCCAAAATGTTGGAATTAGCGGAATCATGACCAAGGACGAAGAAGTTTTTGCTTACGATTTTATAGATGCCGAGGAAATCTTTTTCCCTGGTGATGAATTATTGGTTGAGCACTTGGATGTAAGCGGGAGTAATTATGATGAAGGGTTTGTAGAAAAATTATGGGTCACCAAAGTAAATGGAAGGCTCATTCAACTCATGGATGGAAACGGGGAGGTGGTAAACTATGCTTGTGAACCCGACGCCATGAAGTTTACAATTGTGCGTTCAGGATACCGTAACCAAGCAATGGCTTCAATGGCCTCGGTGACAAGTATGGTCAATCCCTTTGAAAGTGCTACTCAAATAGACTCCACCACCTATCATTATTTAAAAGGAGAAGGCGTAAATCCACGAATCATTAATGCCAGTGCCGTGCAATACAGTGATGCATGGACCGGGCAAAACGAAAGCAATCTACCTCCCTTTCCGAACAATCTTATCTCCCAATTACAGTCAATGGATTATAGCGCCCCAGACCCTATTGATGGAAGGTCCTATGGATTTAACCCCTATAAATATAACGTTCGAGGCGATTGGAGGGCTTTGAGGTCTCATGCCTATTTAACAGGGAGGAACAATAGCCAAGAGGACAATGGCGAAGCATTGAGAAGGAAAGGATTTTTTAATGAATTCAACCCCTATTACAAGAAAGAGGGAACAGCTGCCAGTTGGCAAATCAATAATTTCCAATGGACTTTTGCCAGTGAGATCACGCAATTTAGTCCTTACGGCACCGAACTCGAAAACAAGGATGCACTGGGACGTTACAGTGCGGCCCAGTATGGGTATAATTATACCTTACCTGTAGCCGTAGCGTCTAACAGCAGTTATGCAGAAATAGGCTTTGATGGTTTTGAGGACTATGATTATCAAGGGGCCAATGGAGAAAATTACAATCCCCACTTTGGTTTGGCGAGTATCAACCCCAATGTAAGCCTCACCGAGATTGAGGACAACATTGCCCATACCGGTCGCCGTAGTATTAAAATAGAACCCAACAGTGAAGAAACCCTTCTTAGTAGGGATTATACCAATCAATGTGATAACAATATTCCTATAGAGGATCCAGATTGTACCACTCCTCCAACTTGTAATTATTTTCCTTCAGAACTTGCAGTTACTGATCCTGAAGGAACAATATGGACTGTTAATGGTACTTGTGTTGAAGGAATTGTTGAGTATAGAATACCAAATTATGAAAATTATGATGCTCATCTTTGTGAGCCCATTGATGCTAATAGTTGTTTTGGTAATCCTCCAAATTATGATGTAAAATTTTCTAATCCTGATGATACTCCAAATGAATTAGTAATTACAGTAAAAGTATACTGTGTTGACGGCCTTGATTGTGGAGCATCGGATTCACAGTTTTCAATTACTGTTTATTATGAAATAGACGGTGCACCTAATACCAATTGTAATGGAGATAATCCTTCTCCCTGTAGTATAACTTTGTCTTATCAAGATTTATAAAAATATGAAAAAATTACTTATTGTCTTTTTGATGCTCTTTACAATTATTATTAAAGGGCAAACCACTTGCGAAAACAACTCTTTTTTATTGGAGCCAGGAGAAACCTATGTAATCAGTGCCTGGGCAAAACAGGAAACCACCGCCCAGTTAAAAAGCTATCCAGATCCGCAGATTTCCTTCACCATTATTGCAGGTTCCCAGGAATCTGCTGTGGTATTTTTAACCTCAGGTCCCATTATTGAAGGATGGCAACGTATTGAAGGGAGTTTTAAACTGCCCTCCGATATTTCCCTTTTTGAGCTGAATTTACATTCTGGAAGTACCGCATGTTATTATGATGATATCCGCATTTCTCCATTCAACAGCAATCTTAAATCGTTTGTATACGATCCCGAAACACAACGGTTAACGGCAGAGCTGGATGAGAACAACTATGCTACCTTTTATGAATATGACAAAGAAGGAGGATTGGTACGTGTAAAAAAAGAAACCGAACGCGGGGTTTACACCATTCAGGAAAGCCGTTCAGGAAACTCTACCTTAAGCAGGCAATAGTATGAAAAAGCTTCTCGTAAAACCGATTTATTTAGTTGTGCTGTTTTTCTTCACGGCATGGGAAAGTCATGCCCAAAAAAAAGATAGCCCTACTGTGGAGGATTTACTACAAAAAACGGTTCTTTTTTATGAAAGCCAGCCCACCTATTCGGTAGACCTTACCTATCGTTTATTTAGGGATACGATATCCCCCAAGACGATCGAAGAATATGGTGGACTGTTTCAAAAGCAAGGGAAAAACACCTATTTAAAAATAGATCAAACAGAATTTTTAAACAATGAAAGGGCTTCTTTAAAGGTAAATCATGATCAAAAGGCCATGTTGTTCAGTTCCCCAAAAAATGAAGCACAAGCCATCTCATTATCCCCTTTACAGATAAGGCAGTATTTGAAAAGCTTTTCTAAAAAGGAGGTGTATTCTTCTAAGGGAGCATGGGTCTGTAAATTATCCACGCCAATATTTACCCAACTACCGTATGGGACAATTTGGATATTTATCAATAAAAAAACCTATGCCATCGAAAAGCAACGAATGGAATTAACAGCCCCAAAAGGATATAAAGACGAGAAAGGAAATTTCACCATGCACCGAAAATATTTGGAGATCGTGTTCTCAAATTTTTCTGAAACCCTAGAAAATTCCGCTCGCTTAAAATTAAGCAACTACGTCCACCAAAGAAACGGTGAAGTTACTGTAACAGGAACTTACAAGGACTATGATTTATATACAACCGCAAATCAATAACCTCTATGAATTTCGCCAGTATAACAAAAATACAACGCTTAGCTGCAAAAAAAGTATTGCTTTTATCTGTAATGGTACTCACTTCAATAGGTATCCAAGCCAATGAAGTCATTATGTATTCTCAAACGTTTACGGGAAGTCAGATAAATACCAGTCTTAGTTTTACGGTTGAAGACCTAGAGCTTTCCTCGGGCCTCACCTTTTCAACCTTAAAAGGCAATCCTTTCCTTCAGTTGGAAGTTGATGATACCATAGCTCCATTTGTTGACTTTACCTACACCTTGCAGGTAAACATCACCCCTTTTACTATCAATGGAACGCAGCAAGGATCTTATAACAAGACACTGGTGGTAAAATATAACCCTAATTCAAATACCCTAAATTTTAATGATCTCGTCTACCATGAACTTAAAAACAAAAGTAAGATAATTGTCAACGTAACGGGAATTACCTTTAATGACCATACCAATAATACTACCTCAAGCACTACCCCTGCCAATATAAAACTCTCAACGGGATTTCTTATAGACCGTTACTACGAACTTAACGAGTCCGTGTCCCCATTTGTTTCGGCCAATAACGGTAATGCCGATTTTCTTTCCTTAAGTTGGTCTGCCATTGCCGGTGCGGAAAGCTATGATGTAGAATGGACTTGGGTAGATAACTATAGTGCCACTATTGGGGGGACACTCCCTAATAGTCAAATTGACTTGCCTGTTTGGGAATTTAAGAACAATAGTACCCGAATCAATACAGAACAAACACAATATAAGATTCCAAAGATTTATGGAAATGGATTTTTGGTCTTCCGGGTGCGTGCCGTGGGCGTATTCTTGGACGCTATAAGTTATCCCAAATTCAGTGAATGGTCCTCAGAACCTACACAGACCTCACCTAAAGTAAGTCATTGGTCACACGTTACTATAACAAATAGTGAACCTTATAAAAACTGGCAATTTCAAGCTAGTTATGCCGAAGAAGGAAAGAAAAAAGAAGTGGTCAGCTATTTTGACGGGACTCTTAGAAACCGTCAAACCGTTACAAAAATCAACACCGAAAACTCTGGGGAGGGCCTTGCCATTGTAGGAGAGGTCATCTACGATAACCAAGGGCGGCCAGCAGTAGAAATCCTCCCTGTTCCTGCCAATGACAACCCAAATCATTTAGGATACCATCCTAAATTCAACAGGAGCTCTATTAACCCATCGAATCCCTACACTCAATGGGATTTTGATTGGGAAAGCAGCCTAGAGGGAGAAGAATGTGATTTGGTAAATGAAGGGTTGAGTACCAATCAAGGATCTGGAAAGTATTATTCCACAAATAATTCGAGTACCAGCCCCTATGCCGATTTGGTCCCTTCTGCACAGGAAGGCCCCAGTAGTAACAATTCGTTCCCATTTTCCCAGATTGAATATACAACAGATAATACGGGGAGAATTGCTAGGAAAAGTGGTGTTGGGGTACAACACCAACTAGAATCGGGACATGAAATGATTTATCTATACGTTACTCCAGAGCAGGTGGAATTGGACCGACTTTTTGGGTATAGCGTGGGATATAATATGCACTACAAAAAAAATGTAGTGATTGACCCAAACGGACAGGTAAGTATTAGTTATATCGACCCACAGGGAAGGACCATCGCAACCGCATTGGCAGGGAACTCCCCATCGACTTTGGATGGGCTCCCCGATGAGCAGAACACCGCTTTACATCAACAAATTGTTTCCAACATCTTGGGAACCAATGGGCCCGATTCAGATTATGACAATAATTACCCCTATGCATCAGGGAACTTTGGTCCTTTGGAAGATGGACTTGCTTATGAAGGAATTAAGGCGGTTATTAACCCAAACTCTGGACATGATTTTGACTATAGCCTTGACTTGCCAGAACAAGCTTATGTACCCTATTGCTTTGATAGTGGTATTGACGGATACCCTTATGTATTTCAATTAACATTAAATGTAAACGACAACTGTAACGAAACGGTGTTTCTGCCCATTTCCCCAGCAACGGAAGGCGAACCTATTGTCTCGCAGGTAGGAAATTATTCAGGCCCTGCCACAGGAGGATCAGATTTTCCTTTAATTCCTAAAACCACTCCTTATAATTTTGTAGAACCAATGGATAACCTCCCCACCAATTTACCAATTGGATCCTACGGGGTTACCAAAGATTTACGGATAGACGAAAATGCCTTGAATTACTTTGCAAATGACTATATTAACCGATTGGTCGAGGGAGGTCCTACTGTTTTTGATTGTTTACCACCAATTCCCGTTATTGAAGATGGTTGTTTTCAAGATTGTGAAGAATGCGTAGAAAGTTTGATTCCGGGTGCTACCCCGGTAACTAATTTAGCAAATTACATTACATATTATACCACAGGGGATGGTTATCAGGGAATTACGCCATTTAATCAACTGCCCCAGTCGGAGCAAGACCTTATTGAAGCAATGCTGGAAGACCAGTACAATACCCTCATTGCAGTTTGTACAGCACCCTGTACTATTGGCGGAATTGGAGATCCCGGTGGCCCTATCAATTTAAATACGACCTCTTGTAGTATCGGTTTAAGTGCCATGCTGGATGATGTTACCCCTACCGGTCAATACGGTGTAGAATACGTAATTTTTGATCTCGAAGGAGATCCAGTGGTTACTTCCACGCCAGAAACCAATGTGTTTAATGAAAACAACCAGTTGTACGACTATTTCAATAGTGCTGGAAAAGACCCCAATTGGAGGTTCCCTAGGTATTACGATGACAATATTCCCGGGAGTATTTTCCACTATTTTAATGAAGCAGGGGAAATTGCTAGGGTTGCCCTCGAAAAAGTATCTGATAACCCCGTTCAGTACAACCCAGAAGTTTTATACCCCAATGAGGTCACGGAAGAGGTTGTAGGAAATATTACATTTTACTATACAGAGCCTCAAAACTTATTACATGTTGAAGATTTTCTAACTATTTGGGAGCCGGTTTGGGTAGAATCTTTAGTGGCCTATCACCCTGAATTTTGCTACTACGAATACAGCGAGGTATTATGCCAGGTAACAAAGGATGTTACTATTCGATTATATGACGATCAAGGAAATTTCCAAGATGTAGTTCAGACTCTTAATACCGATGGATATGACAACTATTTGCGTGGGCTGAGTTACGCAGATGCTCTTCACTTTGGGTTTATTTCGACAGAGAATTTAGCAGAAGACCATAGCTTGTATAAGGAGGACCCTTATTTCAGTGGAGGCAATATCAATATACTTGAAGCTTTAGACAATCAAGTGAGTAACAATCCTGGAGATATAAGTAACTGGAAAGAGAATATTATGAACGAAGCTTTTGGAACCGACTTTGATGGGTCTGGTTATACGCTTCTCGAAAGTGCTTATCTCGCAAGGGCATGTAATGGAATTCAAACCTGTACCCTGCCCAATAATATTTTAACTGAAGTTGCCAATAATTTTTCAGCCGAACAACAAGATGAGTTCTGGATTACCTATCTGGCAAGTTACCAAACTTTAAAACAAAAGCTTCAGTATGTCTTTTTAAACGCATATGCTGTTCATAAGGGCTGCTACAATGGTTGTATAGAAATAGAGACCACACCAGACAATGTGACCGATGTTATTCAATCTTATACCGCTTCAAGTGCTATTTCGGGATTGTTTAGCAACGTAAATAACGGACTTTGTGCTTCAAGTGGTAGTATTTATGAGCAAAAAACGAAGCGCTACATTCCTCATGATGTATTATATGACTCAAGTGCTTCCAACCAACAGGTATACAATGATATACAACAATTAACCGATTTGGAGTATTATTTGCAAACGGGTAAATGTCCCATCATGCAGGATTTTGAAATTTTTATGGACGGACTGGTAAAGCATCAGGACGATATTTCAAATAATACTTGGAACTACCAGGGCCAATACATGACTCCTAGAATTTTTGAAGACTTTGGTGGAACCATACCTGTTTCTGGAGCCCTTCCATTAAGCACAACCACAGGAGGAACTTCCAATTTAAGTTTGAGTGTAAATGGACTCGCAGATGTTGTTACCCTAACCGCACCAGGCCTGTTTAGCTGGAATCAATATGGACAATCTAATGGTTGGGTGATTTCAGAAATGTGGGACGGTTATTTTACCACCTATAATTTAGGGCAGTTCGGTTACCAAATGAAAGCAAAAGTTCATAATATAGTAAACGGAAATATGGAGCCAGGCTTTGCTGTATTTGTGGTAACAGGAACCACCGTGGCCCGTATTGGGGAATGTGAACTGGGGAGTACAGGAACCACAGGAGGTCCCGGACAAACCATTGGGGATGATGACGATGGGGACGGAATTCCCAATGCCTGCGATCCCTGTCCTAATGATATTGATAACACTTGTCTTTCAGACCCTATTCCATTTCCGGGTTGTAATGATGGTTTTCTTGATTTTACGGAATTTTCTAAAGCGGGTGAAGAAGTCTATGTTATAAATATTAGCTTATACCCTAATTTATACCCTAACGGATATCCGTTAGAAGTACAAATGGATTGTGGTAGTTATACTGGTGACCCAACTCCTAATAGAGTGGTAGTTGAATATAATAATAATACTTATGATAGTTTCTATCCAAAGCCTAGCTTTTTACCTCCTTATCCATCCGATACATGGGAAGTTTGTATCGATAATGCAGAGCCGCCCTGTAATACAGGTGTAGAAACGTACGAATCTCATTTCTTGAGTAAGCATAATTTTCCTGCTGCTGTCTGGGAATATGACCCCATTTTAAGTGATTTTATATCCACAGGAACAACTGAAGACTTAATCATACAAGCAACTGATTTATTGGACAATCAAGGTAACCAAGGAGAAGAGTGTAAAGTTCTGGTACCCTTTAGCAGAGTAGTTGGAGTTGATGATATTACCATTAAAATATATTCGCCTAGAAGTGGTAGTGATGATTATTGGTCATTAAGAACTAATTTTTGTGGACAAAGTCAAGGAGACCCGGTGGTTATAGACCCCATAGTTTGCTACCCCTGTATTCCAGAGCCCTTGCCACCCATCTCTTGTACCGATGCATACGATGATTTTGTAACCTACATAGCGACCCAAGTGCCCGATTATGATCCTACCCCAGCAATGCCCAGTGATCCTAATGATCCCTATTATTGGGATGCGGTGACAAGCTTTTGTAATATGCAGTTTGAGTATGCTGTAGATGGTTACATGTATTACTTAGAAAGGAACTGGCCCAGTGAAGGACCTGTTACCAGTGTAGAGCATACCAAGTTCATAACCCTTGCTAATTTTGCCTCGGTAGATCCACAAGCTACCTATTTTGATTATCAAATTATCATTGACGACTATGTTCTTAATGGGGGCTCTTCAACCTGGACAGAGTTTGCCAATGACTATCTGGAGGTACTTCCGGGCTATTGCCCTAGGCCTGCTGCGATTCCTTCCATTGTGTTCCCAGTCGTAGACACACAATCTAGCTGTACGGAGTTCTTGTTAAGTGTCGCCAACACCTATAGCAACGAAGCGTATAATCAATATTTGAATTTCTTAAAAGACGAGTTTAAACAGGAATATATCGATAATGCAATGACCACTGTAGAAGAGGTGCTCAACATGACCTATAATGATAAGGAATATCAGTATACGTTGTACTATTATGACCAATCCGGAAATCTTGTTAAAACTGTTTCTCCAGAGGGCGTGGACCGTTTTGAGGTTAGTGAGCTTAATGGAGGTGTTCAGAATCAAATTACTGTAGCCCGGGACGGTGATGGCGTTAACACTAATGCACTGCCCGAGCATGAACTGAAAACAGAATACAAGTACAATAGCCTTAACCAATTGGTTTGGCAAAAAACACCAGATGGTGGGGTCACCAAGTTTGCCTATGATCAATTGGGAAGAATCATCGCTTCCCAAAATGAAGACCAAATGTTTGGCTCCCCTACGCTATTAATGGCTGAAGAGATTCCAGGAACCTTTTCCTTTTCAGACAATGGAACCACGATAACAAAGACGGGTACTGGTTGGGCCGGAGGGTATGGAATTGATATTTTGGAAGGTAATGGATATGTTTCTAGGGTCATTACCGATACGGTTACATTACATAAAAATGTGATGCTAGGTTTAACCTATGCTTCAGAACCTGTCATTACCCAATCAACTCAATCGGTTTATGCAGCTATCGACTATAAAATTTATACGCAAGTAGGCAGTGGCGGTAATACCCTCATACGCCTTTACAATGGAGGAAGCTATACCAATAGCCCATATCCATTTGTGGTGGGTGACACACTCAAGGTCGAACGGCTTTCAGGAAATATCAATCTCTACCAAAATTCTACATTGTTGGCTAGCTATGCCGAAAGTGATCCAGGTGAGCCTATGCGAGTTGATTTTGCCATGGTTAGTAATAATACAAAAATCACGGAGATGAATTTGGTGGAATATACCCCAGAAAACTCTCCTCCGCAATGGTTTAGTTATACCGAATATGATGCGTTGGGAAGAATTGTAGAAGCGGGAAGTTTGGTTACAGGAACAACCAATTATGAAATCTCCGATGATGGTAAGCTATTCTATACCTTAGGTGGGGCAAATACCCCTGTAAATTCCTTTTCTGGGGGTAGCAGAAGTGAAGTAACTAGGACCTTTTATGATGCGTCCATCGATATCCAACCTACCGAAGTATCGGGAGTAACTTCTTTATATAACTCGAAAGATTATTTCGAAAATTATGATGCTTCCACGGCAAGAAACAGGGTATCGGCTGTAGCCTATTATGAATATATTTCGCCTTATGCAGCTACGCCTTCTGGAATCCCTATTTTCGACAATGCCTTATTCTATAATTACGACATACATGGCAATGTTAAAGAATTGGTGCATTATTACACTCCGCTAGAACCAGGCAATAAAGCTTCCAAAAGGCATATTAAAAAAGTGTTCTATGACTATGATCTAGTAAGTGGTAATGTACACCGGGTAACCTACCAAAAGGGACAAGAGGATCAATTCATCCATCGTTATCAATACGATGCCGATAACCGAATTACTTCCGTAGAAACCTCTAAAGATGGTCTTATTTGGGAAAAAGATGCTCAGTATGACTACTACGAACATGGTCCCTTGGCTAGAGCCACTATTGGAGACAAAAGTATACAGGGCCAGGATTACATCTATACCCTACAAGGATGGCTTAAATCAGTAAACGGGGAATACATTAAAAATCCTATTAATGATTTTGGTGATGATGGTTTAACCGGATCCATGATTGCGAGAGATGCATTTGGATATTCATTGGGCTATTTTTCTAATGATTATTTGGCTGTTGGCTCCAGTACGGGAGATGCCTTTTCACTTTCAAACGTTGCTGCTAATAATCTTTTTAATGGGAATATCAAGCAAATGGTGACTTCCATTAGGAAAGATCAAGGAGACATGCTCAATTCGCATGTAAATGTTTATAATTATGACCAATTAAACCGTATCAAAAAATCCCAGACCAGTTCTGTGGAGAATGATTCCGAAAGTGATCCTGGTCAAATATGGTCCGATTCCTTTTTATCGGAATATGAATTTGATAGAAACGGAAACCTAACAACATTGCTCCGAAATGCATTCCGGGAAGACATGCCAGAACCCTCTATAGAAAATATGGATGATTTTACTTACCAATATCGATCTGGTACCAACCAATTATTACTTGTGAATGATGCTGTAAGTGGAGACCCATATACTAGTGACCTCGAAGATCAAGAAACTCAAATAGGGATTCCCTATGACGAAAATGACCTAGAGTCGCACAATTACGTATACGATCATATTGGCCAATTGGTAGTGGACAGGACGGAATTACTGAAAATAGATTGGAGGACCGATGGAAAGATTAACAAAGTTGTAAAATTTACTGACGCGACCTTCGAAAATGAAGAAGAGACCATTGAATTTGAATACGACGGGCTTGGAAACCGTATTACCAAAAGGGTCATTGATAATGCTTCTGGTGAAATAACAGGAACGCATTATGTTCGGGATGCACAAGGGAATGTCTTAAGTGTATATGAAACTATTTCTTCAGAAGAAGAAATCAAAAACAATCAATATTCAAGTATTAAAACTAAAGAATATCACTTATACGGTAGTGATCGGTTAGGGATAGAGAATGTCCCAAGTGCTTCTTTTGCTGGTGATTCTGAAAAGGAAAGTGAAACGGAAGAAGAAGCCTCAGAGGGAGACTTGGCGTTTGAACTCACCAACTTAGAAGAAGCCACTTGGTATATTGGCAATATTAACAATGAAATTAGTCAAAGCCTAGTTAATTACGATATGGATGCCTATATAGTTCTTAAACAGGCAATTCCATTGAATGACACACTTGGTGTTGCAGAACTTAGATTCTTAAACACTGCACAACTACAACAAGGTGTTTCTATTAGACAAAATACGCTTGAGGTATTCCTCACCAATCAAGGAGGGTTATATATACCGCACTTTACGGCCACTTCCATTTTACAGGGAGGTAATACTATTACAACAAAAACAGTATTAAATCAAGGGATTGATGAAACCACTCTTTTGACACAAGGAATGAATTTTTCTTTTGAAAGTGAGTACGGTAAAACACTCTCGGCATCCCTTACCATAAATGATAGTATATATGATACCATGAGTGGTTTAACAACCACCTCGGATACCCTAAACATTGCTACCGGATTTAGTCTGGATTCCCTTTCGAGAATTGGACCTAAAGGAGTGGGAAGTTATCAAATAAAGGATCTTTACTATCGCGTAACCACAGAGTACAATACAAAGCAAGCTACTTTTAATTTGGATGAAGACTCGGGAGACCCAGAGGATACTTTACAAAGTATTAGTATGGATGTTAGTAATGTGGCCAATCCTTGGCAGGGTAGTATTTTTGCTGAAGAAGTCGCTCGCACTACTCATTTTAGAAGTATTGGAGACCGTAATTACGAGCTTAAAAACCATTTGGGGAATGTGTTGAGCGTGGTAAGTGATAAGCGCATACCTGATGTAACAGGCATATCACTTAACTTTTATTATCCTGAAATAAAAGCCTACAATGATTACTATCCCTACGGAATGCTTATGCCCGCAAGGCACGCCAACACTAGCGATTACCGCTATGGCTTCCAGGAACAGGAGATGGATAACGAGATTAAAGGAGAGGGAAATTCCCTCAACTACAAATACCGCATGCACGACCCGAGGGCGGGAAGATTTTTTGCGGTGGATCCTTTGACTCATAAATATCCGTGGTATTCTTCCTATCAATTTGCGGGTAATAAAGTAATTCAGTTCATTGAATTAGAAGGGCTAGAAGAAGAAATCACTCCTTATTTAGATAAAATACCTTATAAGCCTGTATTTGAAAAAGACGAGAATGTATCAACTATAGAGAGAGTTGATAATGCAGCTCATAATACAACAGGATTGGTAGCAAACATTTTTGCAGATTTATACAATGCTTCTAGTTGGTCGATAAATACAACGTATTTCATGATTTCTGGAACAAGAAAGTATGACCTGTATAACGATATTGTCTATCCTGTAGAAAAAACAACTAATGAAATTTATGATTTTACTACCGAAACTCCGTTCAGTGATCAAGTAAACTTTTACGCAAATTCGTTAACAGAACTTGAGAATTATGAAGCAGGGGTCGAAATGCTAATTACAAAGAAATTAGCAGTATCTACGAATACAAAATCAGTCAAGCCAAGAGATGTCAAGACACAGGGACTTGCTACAGTTGACAAGGATTTAGTTGATAATACTCCAAAGCCAATTTTTCTAACAATGGTTTTCTCAAATCGAGGCCATCAAATTGCTAGTAGTATAGCGAAACAAAATGCTTCTAATTTTAGTTGTGTACCTTGTGCACAAAATATAATTGAGGCATTAAGTAAAGAGGGTATTGAGTATAATATTTTAAGAATTAAGAGTAATAATACTCAATCATTTATTGGTAGTAGAATTTTTAGTAAAACTAAAGATGATATTATTTCAACTAATGGATACCATTACGGAATCGAAGTTGATGGAAAAGTATTTGATAATATACATACTGATGGAGTAGATTATAATAAATGGAGAGATGATTTTGAAATACCATCTGGAGGTAAAGTAGAATCTGTTCCAGAAGTTAAAAACAATTAATTTTTATGGATAATATTAAACCCAGTATCAGAAAAACAAATAGCATTATAGCAATGTTATTATTAATTGAAAAAAACCCAATTCTTTTTCTCAATAGTAAATCAATAGATTCTTTGGAAAATTTCTTAGCTGGTTTTACAACAGCACAATATTCAAATGATATTGAATCAAATGAATCTGATGTATTTAAATCATTTTTTGATTGGTTGAAGATAAAAAAAGATTATGCTAGTCAACAAGGCTTTTTTGGGCTTTTTAATGAAATATTTGATGATAAAAGTGCTATTGAAAAGTATGATGAGTTTTATAAGTACTTGAATGATTACTTACTTGAAATTCAATACTCATCAACTTAGCTCATACTCTAAATTGAGATTCATTAGTTTTTTGTGTTCAATTATTTCAAACAAATCTTTTCAGCTTTCTTAAAACCAACCCATTTATGGTCTTTGTCATAACCACGACAGGCAAGCTCGTAACGCATGAACTTTTCAAGCGGGATTTGATAGATCAGTAAGAATCGTAAGAGTCCTCCATTGGCAGTTTGAAACATTCCTTTGAGTTCTTCCCATAGTCACAGCGCATTTCGGTCTGCATAGATTTCAGCAATCCGCTCGTATGAAAGAGAAGCATAATCATTTGGTAGTGTTTCAAAAGTCTCATCAATAGTATCTGGATGATCTTTTGGTACTACCAAAAATCATGTTCAATACTATGAACCATTCCAAACTGTTTACCCTCTGTCACGCTTTTGCAAAGCCTGCCCAATTTACACTGGTATTTGTAATGCAAGAAAAAATAATTCAATGGCTTGAGTCAAGATCATACCAGACGCACACCAAACCCTAGTGGTGCTGTTGCTAAATTTAAATATTGGAAACTTAATTTTTATTACCTTTCTGTTTCTGTTCTTTTAAAACAAATAAAAATGCCAAAAAGATTAGCATGCCTACGGAATGCTTATGCCCGCAAGGCATGCCAACACCGGGGACTACCGCTATGGCTTCCAGGGCCAGGAGCTGGACAATGAGTTAAAGGGAGAGGGAAATTCCCTCAACTACAAGTTTAGAATGCACGACCCGAGGGTGGGTAGGTTTTTTGCGGTTGATCCTTTGACATATAAATATTCTTGGAATAGTCCTTATGCATTTAGTGAAAACAGAGTAATAGATGGTGTTGAGCTAGAGGGATTAGAATTTAAATCAGATAAAGAAATTGGTGGAGATGATATGGCAGTTGCTACAGTAGCTACTTTTCAAGAAATCGGATTTTCTATAAAGAACCTGATGACATACGCTCTGCAAGGAACTTCATTAGAAATGAATATGGAAGTTTATGCAAGAATTGCAGTTAAACAATATAAGGACTTTGGATTCCTTCCTGATAATCCCTCGATGTTTATTAAATGGGGATACGCTATTGACATCAAAACAGGAGAGTCAATTTTAACAGAATCAAGACCTTATATAGTTCCTGAGGGTACACCACTTGAAGAATTTTTAGGTGTATTAGGGGATATTGTAACTGTTGCTGCAATGTATTCACCTGCAAAAGTAGGAGGCCTTAATGCCCCAGCTTTTTTGATGAGAAATCCTGCAATTGTACTTGCCTTAAAAACATCTGCAAAAGATTTAAAGATAGTAAAATATGGATATAAGCATTATGCTAAAGCAGCAGAAGCATGGAAAGATATAGTAAAGAAAACTGAAAATGGGCCTTCTAAATTTCACAATAACATGAGTGTTGAAGATGTTGATAATTTAATTGAAGAAGCTTGGACAAATGGCACAGCTGTAAATAATGGAAAACCTTGGAAAGTATATGAATCCGATGAGGTTATTGGAGCTGTTGCTGGTAAAGAAACCAAATATATGAGAGTGGAAATGACACCAAGCACAAAAGAAGTTCATGCGTCTCCTATTACAAAAAGTGATTATGAAAAATATACTAAAGCAGTTGATGATACCAACCGTTAAAAAATAATTATGCTAAGCAAATATTTTAATTTTAATAATGCATCTATAGTAAAGGATGATTTTATATCATTTGAAGAGCCTTTAAAGAATCAAGTGAATTTTTTGTATGAAGATATGTTCCATGTCGCCTACGAAAACCTTAATATTATTTTTGATATTGGGTGGTATGGTGATGCAGATAATTTAGATGGTAAGTTTATCCTACATTTGATAAAAAATGAAGATTGGGACAATCCTATGGTTAAATTGTCTACTAAGGATTTAAGTACTTTAAAATTTTATATAAAGACCACAATTGATTACATAAGTACTTTATAACCCTCTACCCTCACTAGCTTGGACCTCTTATCCTACTAATAATAGATAATTTTGCTCTTTGAAATACTTCTGTTAAAACCGCTTAGGCGTTCATACTTAAGGAATAATGAAACCCTAGCTATGCACTAATCCTTCCCTTAAGCACTGAAGCTTGCCCAAAATGATTAGCAATATCATTCACAAAATTTATTACCTTTAGGTTACGTTCTTTTATATAATGCGACTATCCCTACGGAATGCTTATGCCCGCAAGGCACGCCAACACTAGCGATTACCGTTATGGCTTCCAGGGGCAGGAGCTGGACAATGAGCTTAAGGGAGAGGGAAATTCCCTCAACTACAAGTACCGTATGCACGACCCCAGGGTGGGGAGGTTTTTTGCGGTGGATCCATTGACTGCTAAGTACCCACATTATTCGCCATATTCGTTTAGCGGAAATAAAGTAATTGCATATAAGGAGTTGGAAGGTAAGGAAGAGATGCATTATGTTCTTACTTTCCTTGAAAACGAGGAGCCAGTTTTAACTTTAAAAAAGAAAACTGATAGGTGGTGGATGTTCGACAATATCCACATAGATGTTCCTGAATTAGGTATAGATTATACTTTTACAAGGATTGCTGATGCGAGGAACTTCTGGGATGACTTTAAAGAGTTTAAAAGTAATCCTCTTGAAGCTATCTTCAGCGGGAAATTCAAAACGGATGAAGAAATATTAGACCCAAGTGAAGCCGCTTTTGATTTAGCAGTTACTCTATTAATGCGTTATGCTAATAAAGTTCAGCAAAATAGCTATAAAAAGAGTTTAGGTCTAACATCCAACAAAAGTAATTCCAAAATGCCAGCGTGGTTGGTAAGGATTAGGGAGGGTGTAGCTTTTCAACAGCAAAAACTAGCTAAACTTAAAGCAGACGGAACTGATTATAAGGGAAATATAAGATTAGTTCCTAAAAATGGCAAAGGGAAAGTTAAAGGGAATCAAACAGATGCAGATGCACTTATTAAAAACGAAGATGGAACATTTACAATAATAGAATATAAATTGACATCAAAGACTAAGCTCACGACAGGTCAAAACAATTCTAAAAAGCATGTAGAAGCAAAAAATAGTAATCAAGAGTTTGAAGTTAGGTCAGATATTCCTGAATGGAATTTAAAAGCAGGAGATAAAATAAAAGTAAAAGAGTATAAAGTAGAATTCAAAGAGCAAGGATGATGAGTTATATAAAAAAGTCAGAACTTAAAGGAATGTTAAAGAATAAATTAGAGGCAAAATATTGCAATATTGGTTTTAAGTTAATAAGTAATAAAAATAGGCTTTATAAAAATTTAAATGGCGGATTATTAATGCTTGACTATAAAATAGATGATGCCTATAATTTTGAAAAAAATGAGATAGCTTGGGGAGTTGAAGTATATTTTTTTATTGGCTTTGAAGTTGTACATAAGTGGTTCGAGCCTTTTGAGAACAGAAATAGGAATGATTATAAATACTATTGGACCTATGGGAATAGTTTGGATAATATAACTGGTAATAAATTTCAAGTCGATGTAGATGAACCAAATATTGAAAGATTTTTAGAAAATCTAATAGATAAGGTAGATGTTAGTTTTAAGAGGTTTTTTGAGGCAAATAAAGACCTTAGTAATTTATATCATAACAAGGTGCCTGTTTCTATAAAAAATATTGATGACGTTAAGAATATGAGGTCATTTAACATGAGGACTGCTATTGAAATTTTGACAATCGCTAGAATATTGAATGAGAAAAATTTTGAAGAATTAATAGAATTGTTTAAATATCGAATTAAAGAGTTAGTAGAAGTTGGAGACCCTATGGCTAAGCATCTCTATCCAAAGTTCAATGAAATCATAGAAACTTTAAAAATAAAGGATTTTTCTAACTCTATACTATCCCTAAAGTTTGATTCTCTTTAAACAAATGAAGAATATATTATTCCTAGCATTGTTATTCTGTGCTTTAAGCTGTAAAAAGAAACCTGATATAATTGGGAAATGGGAAGTAACAGAATCTCAAACAAAATATATATCAGAATTTAAAAATAATGGTATTGTTTTGACGAATTACTATAATACAAAAACCAATAAAAGATTAAATACAGAACCTTTAAGACTAGAATACTCTTTACGTTCAGAAAGGAGTGATTGGTTTATTGACTTCTATGATGTTAGCGCCAACAGAAAAATCACTTCACGTATGAATCTGATAAACAATGATACTTTGATTACCTATTCTAAAGAAACTGTTTACGCTGAAAATGATAGTGTTGTTGAAACGAGACAAATAATACATACTAGGGTTGAGTAGCCAATAAATGGCTTAGTCCCCTAAAGCGAAGCCACATTTTTATTAAAAAAGTCCTTAAACTTCTTTTTAGTAAGGAAGGAATCAATCATTTTAAAAATCATAGAGCGTTCGTCCTCGTCCAATTCCTGCATCAGTTTAAGCTGTACCCTCTGGCGCGCTTTTGCTAAGCGTGCCCAATTTACACTAGTATTTGTAATGCAAAAAAATAATTAAATGGCTTGAATCAAGATCATGCCAGACGCACACCAAATCCTAGTGGTGCTGTTTCTAAATTTAAATATTGAATCTTAATTTTTCTTACCTTTCTGTTTCCGTTCTTTGAAAGCCAAAACCTTTCTATACAATTTATAGTTTATGTGTTAACATAAATTCAATTCCCCATTCTTATTATGTATAAAAGCACTTTTTACAATTTTAAAATACGTTTGTATTTTAGTCTCTATGAAAAAAGCTACTGCCCTATTGCCCCTATTCCATCAATTTATCAAAGATAGTGAGACCGGGAAACGGTTAAAGAAAAACGGTGCCCCAATCAAAAAACAATCGTTGGACAATTATAAATATGTCCTAAACAACCTAACGCTGTTTAGCCAAGATACAGAATTCGAGTTACGCCTCTGTGACGCCTCAAAGCTTACCAAACGCGAATATACCAGCGAGAAAAATTATTGGAAAAAATTCTATAAAAAGTTTACATCCTACCTCTACAAAAAGGGATGCTACGACAATTATGTGGGCCAGAACATCAAGGTCTTGCGTACATTTTTTAATTATCTAAAAAAAGAGAAAGACCTCCCTACGGGAGATTTCCACCAAATGTTTTATGTGCGAAAAGAGGAAGTAGATATATTAGTGCTTTCGCCCGAACAGCTGAAGTTTTTGATACATGACGAAGCCTTCCACCATAAGCTATCACCTGCCCAAAAACGTGTGAAGGATGTTTTCGTGTTCGGGTGCACTACAGGCTTGCGCTTCTCAGACCTATTTTTGTTAACCAATAAAAATTTTGAAAAACAAGGGGAGATATGGTACCTAAAGGTAAAATCAAAAAAAACAAAGACCCCGACAGCGATTAAACTTCCCTCCTATGCTGTAGAGATGTATCAAAAATATGCTTCCAAGTCTAATAGGGCCTTGTTATTTAAACCAGTTTCTTTGTTTATTTTCAACCGTACGCTTAAGGAAATTGGGGAAAAAGCAGAATTCACTCAACCCATAGAAGTTGTGAGGGAACGAATGGGGAAGCCTAAAAAAATTCTTCGTGAAAACACTCAAAAACAGCTTCGGTTTTGTGATAAGATGAGTTCTCATATGATGCGCAGAACTGCAATTACCACCCTTCTCATCTTAGGAATGCCAGAGCACTTGGTAAGGAAGATCAGTGGTCATAGCTCAGGTAGTGTTTCCTTTAATAGGTATATCCATTACGCACAAGTATACATCGACAAAGAAATCGATAAAATTCATCGTAAACTGGAAACCTATAATCCAGAATAAATGACTTCCAGGTGCTTCCATAATCAAATTGTCCCGCTAATAGCAGCATCCATAAGCATTGTGGGGTCAAGGTCGTTTCCACCTTAAAAAATAAAAATAACTTCTGTGTTTTAAAGTATTCCTAATTTTCGAATGAAAAATAAATTCTCAAGGTTTAATTTGAAAAAGTAAATTTAGATACTTTTATTTTATTTCTAAAGGAAAACCATTTTGATTAATATATAACCAAAAAGGATAATTATTTATGAATAAAGATAGGATAGAAAAACTGAATAGTTTTTTGAAAGAAATCAGAAATGTTGATCTACAAGGAAAAAAAATAAAAAGTTTTACAATCGAACAATTTGAAAAAGATCAACAAAAAATAAGAAACAAGAGAAAGGGTGAAGATTGATAAATATTATAAAAATGAAAAAGTATATTCCCTAAAAGATCTTTCGGTGATATTGAATGTTAAAAAATCAGAGATTAAAAACTCAATTAAGGCATTCAGTTTATCACCAACGGTCATTGAAAATAGGGTTGGATACTATGGAGTTTCAAAGTTGTGTGAGTTTATTGAATACCTGATTCTAAAAGAAAATTTGAGATTGATAAAATACCGTATCAAAAAGTCTCTGACTTAAAATTGAATATATTTCCATATTTCTTGTTGCAGTATTCCTTGCAGGCTGGAAGATCTTCTGTGCGAACCAATAAACTGTCATGGATCGTCAAACAGAATTCTAAATTTATATTTGACAGTAAGTCGTCAATGAAAATTTTGGATTCCATACAAGTTATAATTTGACATACTCTCTTGTATCCATTCATCTTTTTTATTCTCCGTATATAATCAGTTGAAATTTTAAAGAAATTTTTGAAATTATCCTCAATATCATGATATCTTCCGTTCTGCCATTGAGTATATTTTGATTTAGCGTCATTTCTATCTATTGATAAACCTATGTCAGCTAAATATTGATAAAAATCAAGGTTGTTTTCAAATGGATAATTGAAATTAGGGTCAATTACTCCTTTTGTTTTTAGATGTTCATGCATTATTGTGGGTTGGCAACAACTCGCGTCAACCATGGAATACTTTCCTCTATGGAACATTCTTAAATAATCTTTATAACTCTCAACTTCCATAGATGAGTTTTCAGTGTCTAACTTGATGCCAGTATTCATTGTCACCCTTGTATTTAATCGTCTGCCAAAACTATCTCTTTTGATTATACCGTCGAGTCCAACCTCCCTCAACGATTTGAGGGTGATCTTATACCAGCTTTTATTTTTATTAGGATTTTTCTTTATTATATTTTGTTTTTTCCCCTTATCTATATCAATTAAGAACCGATACTTTATGCATTGATTGTTTTTTGTATCGTAATAACGGGGTTTGATCACGATATCATCTTCAAAAAGATGTCTCTCTAATAGTGATTCATTTTTCGAGTAGTAGTCTATGATTTTATTTTGCAAGAGAATATTGATATGATCTTTGTATCGTGAATTCACCCCTTTTAAATAACCTGACGGGGCATCGAAATATGAATAGCGGGATAGTCCTCTCTTGGAGAATTTCCATTCGGGTTTTGTTTTCTTTAGAAAAACCAGTGAGTTAAAAACTTCAATTAGGGATTTTTTAAAAGTCTTGTTTCTTTTAAGTGAGTTTAAAAGATTTTCAATCTCTATTGGTATAATCATTTCTTGTTTCATTTTCACGTTTTATTTTTTTAGTCTTGAAATCTTGAAAAGTTTAATTTTTCAAGAAGTTAAATGACGATTAATATTATTTATATATATAATATATCATAGTACTGTTGCTCACTTTTGAGAAACTCGCTAGGAAAAGATTAAAAATCACTTTCTATAAAATGGAAAAACTTGACCTAATTTTAAATAGAATCTCACGAAATAAGAAGTCATTCCAAAAGCTTCAAAAAAAAGTGAAGGGAGTTTTTTTGGGGACCCAACTATATCTTATAGAAGAACATCTTTATGATGTAGATTTCGTATTTGAAAAATTCCTAAAAGTGGATGGGACTTGGATTTCAGATATATCGATTAACCATTCTGAAAAAGTGAAGGAAGCCATATTCGACCATTACTTGAAAGAATTGATTAATCAAAGAATTTTTGATGTGATGATGCAAATAACTAAGACTGAAAATGTATTCAAAGTTATCAATGGTTATTGATTAAAATTTACCTTCTCATTGTAGGCCCAACTAGATATTTCAACATACACATGTTTTATACTTTGGATAAATTCCAGAAATATGGAATATATCCTTAATTTTGTAAACGAAAGAATCGCTAAACCATGGATACAGATTATGATCATCTATTGAATTCAGTAATTAAAAGTGTGAAGCGTTACGATCAAACTTTTGAAAAATTGGAAACGGAATTAAAGCATAAACTGTTGCTTTCTATTACAGAGCAATCATTTTTCCCAGAGGATCCACCTATAAACGTTAATATCCATTTTCTTAAATTTAAGAAATCTAAAACAGAGAGAAATCGTTGGAATTATGTCATTTACATGTATTCTCCTACTCGTGGAATAGAATATGGAAGTGGAACAACATATCCTGAAATAAGTCAGAAACTTTATGAAATTGTCCAAGAAATGGCTAGAATGGATGAAATTTTTCGTACTATAAATAATTAACTTTATTAGTTTTTTAAAATGAATTAATGTCTAATGAGCCAATTGAACCTTTAATATCCTCATCTATTTTTTCTTGTTTAAAACTCTTTAAGTAGGATTCTGTTGTTGATAAATTGGAATGACCTAAGCCTTTGGAAATTGAATGTAGATTAACATCGTCATTTAATAAAATGTTTGAAAAAGAGTGTCTAGCAGTATGTGTGGTGATATTTGTATTACTACCAGTAAATGGCATTAAGAGTTTTAACTGTTTATTGTAGATTGCTACCTTAGACATCAAATGGTAATATTGTATTTTGTTAAGTTTAATTGAGTCTCTAAATTTTACACTTTCAAATACTTGTGATTTTAAAATTGGCAACAAGAAATCGTCTTTTTTATTTGTAAATTTTTCTTTTAAATTTTTGATTTGGTCAAAATAAATCCCCATTGTTAATTTAGAAGTTCTTTCATCAGCTTTCAAATATTCTGTGCTCTCTTGACCATACTTAAGCAACTTATTTAATCTATCTTGATGAAGTTCTTGATAACTATAAAGTGTTTCAGAATTTTCATCTGGATATATTTTCTTAAAATAACTTTCTTGATAGGAGGCATTATTTAAATAATAATATAAATGCTTAAGTAATTTCGGCGAAAGCAATATTGAATGTGGTTTGTTTGTTTTGAATTGGGTAAATTCAATTCGCGTATCGGAATTATTAAATTTAATGTAATTTCTTCGAAGAAGAAATAAATCACTTACCCTCAAGCCATATCCATAGATTTGAATCATGAATAAATGATATGCTTTTTCCTCATTACCTCCTTCAGGGAATTGTTCACGTAACAGATTTTTAATATGTTCTTTATCTAGAACATCCCTTCTAATTTTCTCATTTTTAATTTTGTATTTAGAAAAAGGATTTGAATATGATTTAAATATATCTCTATACAAAGCTAGGTTAAACAGAGCTTTACAAACCTTTATATAATTATTTATAGTATTCACTGCTCTTATGTCGTCTAATTGTAAGAATTCAACCAATTTTAAAACCATCTCATAATCTATATCTTTAAATTTAATGTCCTCAACTTCTAAGTAGTCACAAAACTCTTTTAAATGATTATAAACTGTATTATATTTTCTGTAAGTTCCAATTTCAGTTCGTTCTAAATAACCCAATCTTTCTTTGAAAAAATCTAAATAGGAATGCTTCGAACTAAAACTGGAGTTAATGCTATTAGAATTAAGATCCTCTTCAATTTGCTTAATTTTTATTCGGATCTTTTCATTTATAGTTTCATAGTTTGGTACTGTAGATCTCACCTTACCGCTTTTTTCTAGCCAATCTTTTACTTTTACTTTGATACCAGTAGAGGCAGGTTTATACTTGCCTTTGCCAATAGGAATACTTACATTTATAATTCCATAATCATTAGTTTTATAGCGTTTCCTTAAATATGGTTTTAGATTCATATAGTATATAAATTAGTTGGTGTAAAGTAAGTGTAAAGTAATAAATAAAATGTACATATCAATTATTTATGTAAATAATTGATATAAAATAAATTGAATAACTTGGGATTTTGTTAACCACCAATATGTAGAACTGGAGGTACCACAAAAACCCAAGTTGTAGACTTGGGTTTTTTGTTGGGGGAATTTAATACAGCCTTAACAGTCTCTAGGCGCATCATATTGTACTTTTAGCGTTTTCGTAGCAAGCATGAATTTAATTGTAGATGTAGGAAATACCTCGGTAAAACTTGCGGTTTTTGAACTTGAAACCATTCAGGGCAAATGGGAGTGCAACAAAACCGACTTCAAAGATACTTTATTGGGAGTTCGGAGCGAATACAATGGTATTTCTAGGGCCATTGTCTCTAATGTAGGGGATTTTGGAAAAGCAAATGTGGATTCTCTTCAGGAATATTATCCCACTCTTTTTTTATCGTACCAATCAAAATTGCCTTTTAAAAATCATTACACGACCCCAGAAACCCTAGGAGTAGACCGGATGGCTTTAGTAAGTGCTGCAAGTAAATCCTTTAAAAAGGAAAATGTTCTAATAATTGATGCAGGGACTTGTATTACCTATGATTTTTTAAATGATGAAAACAAATACCTTGGAGGGGCGATTTCCCCAGGTGTTGAAATGCGTTATAAATCTTTGCATACTTTTACCGCAAAGCTTCCGTTACTGAAAAAGAAGATGCCTCAATCCTTTTTTGGTGATAGCACTGAGGATGCGATACATGTAGGCGTAGTAATTTCGGTTTTAAACGAAATAGAAGGTTTTATATCGAATTACCAGAAAGAATACCCGAATTTAAGAGTAATTTTAACAGGTGGAGATGCGCATTTTTTGCGAGATAGGATAAAAAATGACATCTTTGCCAACTCAAATTTTTTATTGGAGGGACTTAACTATATTTTAGAAACTAATAAGCATTCATGTTGAAGCGATTATTGATAGTATTTACACTCCTGTTTTCGGTAAGCTTCCTTGCTCAGCAGGGTACCACCTCACCCTATTCCTTTTTTGGGATAGGAAGCCTAAAGTTTAAAGGAACCGTAGAAAACAGAAGTATGGGAGGACTGGGTGTTTATTCCGATAGTATTCACTTAAACATTCAAAATCCCGCAGCAGTCTCAGAATTAAAACTGGTAAACTTCTCCATAGCAGGAAGCCATAAATTCAACACTCTTTCTACCGAGCAGGAAACCCAAAGGGTCACAACCACTACGTTAGATTATTTGGCCATTGGAATTCCCATGGGGAAATTTGGAGCCAGTTTTGGGTTGATTCCTTACACATCTTCGGGGTATAAGCTTCAAAGTCAGAGCGACGTGGCAACCACCCAATATTCTGGATCTGGGGGGCTTAATAAGATTTTTGTGGCACTTTCTTATCGATTATTCAAAGGGTTAAGTGTGGGGATTGATGCCAATTACGATTTTGGAAATATTGAAAATACAGCTATTTCCACCCAAGAAGACATTCAGTTTGGTACACAGGAGATTAATCGTTCCGACTTATTGGGATTTAGTTTTAATTTTGGAGCCTTGTATAAAACCATGCTTACGGAAGAGCTAGAGTCAGTAAGCTCTTTTACCTATACTCCAGAAACAGACTTTGCTTCCGAAAATTCCCGAACCATTTCAACCATCCTTACCTTGCCCAATGGAAACTTTACAACTATTGACAATCGGGATATTGTAGTGTCTGATACCGACTTCACGTTCCCTTCACAGTTTACTTTGGGGACTGGAATTGGAAAACCAAAAAAATGGTTTTTAGGGGGGGAGTATACTTCCCAAAAAACCAGTAACTTTACCAACAGAACTTTTGAACTGGATAATGTTACCTTTGAAGATGCTTCCAAATTTAAACTGGGAGGATTTTACATACCTAATTACAACTCGTTTACAAGCTACTGGAAACGAATAGTTTATAGGGCTGGATTTCGTTTCGAAGAAACAGGAATTAATATTAACGGAGAGGCAATTGACGAGTTTGGCATATCTTTTGGATTAGGTATGCCACTAAGGAGAAGTTTTTCAAATGTAAACCTAGGGTTTGAAATTGGAAGACGAGGAACCCAGAACAACGGATTGGTAAGTGAAAATTTCTTTAATATTTTTGTGAGCCTTTCCTTAAACGATAAATGGTTTGAAAAGAGATATTATGATTAACAGAATAAACACAAGCATTATGAAAACTAAGTTTGCTTCACTTTTATTTTTAGTAGCCCTTGGAATTTCGGGAAAAACACTAGCCCAAGACCCATGTATGACTACAGGTTCCTTGTTTATAGAGCCTGCAAAAGCCCAAAATTATGAAGTGGCTTTAACGCATTATGATAAGGTGATTACCGAATGTCCAACCTATAGCCTAGCTACCTATCAGTATGCGGTAAAAATGTTTGAGCATTTCATTGAAAAGGGTGACAAAAGCAAAATTTCCGATCTGGAAAAAGCATATAAATTAAGAATACAGTATTACCCTCAGAAAAGTAAAGAAGGAGATATTCTTTCCGATATTGCACAAATTAAGTACGATAATGGTATTGGTACTAAAATGGAGCAGTTCAAGGCATTCGATGAAGCTTTCAAAAAAGATGAAGAGAATTTCAAAAGTCCTAAAAGAATTTACACGTATTTTTCTTTAGCGATGGATTTGTACAACGAAGGGCAAATGGAGCTTCAAGATGTTTTTGATATGTACGATGTAGTACAGGCAAAAATCGAAAAAGAAGAAGGATACTACGCAGGCAAACTAACAGAATTGTTAAACAGACAGGATAATGGAGAGCAACTTTCTTCAAAAGATAAGAAAAAGCTAGGTGCTTATGAGAAAAACGTAGGGTACTATGGTCAAATTAAAGGTAGTGTAGACGCCAAACTAGGTTCGGTCGCCGATTGCGACAACTTGATTCCTTTATATGAGAAAAACTTTGAAGCTAACAAAACGAATGTGGGTTGGCTAAAAAGTGCTGCCGGGCGTTTAAATGCGAAAGACTGTGAGACTCCTTTGTTCTTTCAAATGGTGCAACAGTTGCATTCACTACAGCCTTCTGCTTCTTCTGCTTTCTACTTAGGAAGATTGGCCGATAGGGAAGGGAATACTTCCAAGGCTATGGAATACTATAATCAAGCAGTAGAATTAGAAAGCAATTCAAATAAAAAAGCAGATTATCTTTTTGCAATTGCTGAAAACCTTCGCAAAAAAGGAAGTTATAGTAGCGCTAGAAGTAACTATATGAAAGTATTGGACGTGAAACCTTCTAAAGGTATCTGTTACTTAAGAATTGCGCAAATGTATGCTGAAAGCTCTAATAGTTGTGGAAATACCGTGTTCGAAAAAAGAGCAATCAACTGGAAAGCTGCCGAGATGGCCGACAAAGCCGCTAGGGTAGATCCTTCCATTGCTTCTTCAGCAAATGCAGCCGCTAGTGCCTACAGGCAGCGTGCCCCCAGTAAGAATGATATCTTTTCTGAAGGCATGGCAGGTAAAACCATTACCTTCAACTGTTGGGTAGGAGGTAGCGTGAAAGTGCCTAGCCTATAATGAAACTTAGTTTTTATACATGGAAAAGCGTGATGGCAATTACAATTGCCATCACGCTTTTTGCTTGTGAAGGCAACTATAAAAACGTACAGCGGCTTAATCTCAAAGACGGAGCTCCCGTTGCAGAAGGGCAAAATGTAAATCTGTTTTATACCGATTCTGGCCGTGTAGTCACCAATTTAATGGCTCCTCGGTTGTTGGATTATTCTAATTTTGAATTTCCGTATCAAGAATTTCCTGAAGGGGTAGAGGTGCATTTTTTTGAAAATGGAGATAAAAGTACCGTAAAATCAGATTATGCGAGACGTTATGACGCTACGGGAATAGTAGATTTGCGTGAGAATGTACGACTTACTACAGCCGATGGTAATGTGCTGGAAGCCGAACAATTGTATTGGGACCAAAACAATCAATGGCTATTTACAGACCAACCGTATCGTATCACGTTTAGTGATGGTTCTTATAATGATGGCGCCCGTTTTGATGCAAATGAAGATTTTACCGTATTTTTATCCCGAAAGAACGATGGTGTTCAATTAATTAATCAAAACCAAAACAACACTCCCAATGGGCAATAAAATTTATCGAATATTTGAGTATGCATATATTGCAATGGCAATTTTTTCTGTGTATTTGGTAGTAACCAACTGGGAAACCAATCGCGGAAGAGCTTATATTTTTGCCTTTTTTGCGGTAGTAGCAGTTTTTATGTTCTTTTTTAAACGCCGTTTCCGTAAAAACATGGAAAAGCGTAATCAAGATCAATAAATGGAATTTGAAATACTTATAATTGTAGTCTCGCTCATCTTTTCAGCGTTTTTCTCGGGGATGGAAATTGCGTATGTTTCTGCCAATAAAATTCATATTGAGATTGAGAAAAAACAGCAGAATTTCTTAGCTACTGTCTTAAAAAGAATTACCAAACGCCCTTCCAAATTTATTGCCACCATGCTGGTGGGGAACAATATTGCATTGGTGGTCTATGGGTTTTTTATGGGCGATCTATTAATGCGTTTGGTGCCTTTGGAAGGTCTTGTTGGGCTTTTGGTGCAAACCTTAATTTCTACGATTATTATTTTGTTGACTGCAGAATTCCTCCCAAAAGTATTTTTCCAAGTATATGCCAATCAAACTGTAAAGATTTTTGCCGTTCCAGCCTATCTATTCTATGTGCTTTTTTCAGTGATTTCTGAATTTATTATCTGGATATCCGATTTGGTGCTGAAGCTCTTCTTTAAAACCGAAGGCGATGCAGTGCAACTTAGTTTCAGTAAGGTAGAACTGGGGAACTATATCACAGAACAAATGGAAACGGTAGAAGAACGTGATGAAATCGATAGTGAAATCCAGATTTTTCAGAATGCTTTGGAGTTTTCCGAAGTAAAAGCCCGGGAAGTGATGATTCCCCGCACCGAAATTGTCGCTATAGATATCGATACTACCCCAAAAGAGTTAAGTAAGATTTTCAGTGAAACAGGGCTCTCTAAGATTTTAGTGTATCACGATCATATTGATGATATTTTGGGTTATGTGCATTCTTTTGAACTTTTCAAAAAACCTCAGAATATAAAGAAGGTCTTGATGCCAGTGGTGTTTGTTCCCGAAACGATGCATGCAAAGGATGTACTGAATATTTTAACCCGAAAACGAAAAAGTATTGCAGTGGTGATAGATGAATATGGCGGTACGTCTGGAATTATTACGGTAGAAGATATTATAGAAGAACTCTTTGGCGAAATTGAAGATGAACACGATTCTGTTGAATTAATTGAAGAAGAACTGGGAGAAGATCACTTCCGTTTTTCTGCCAGACTGGAAGTAGATTACCTAAACGAGATGTTTAAATTGGATCTCCCGGAAGGGGAAAACTACGAAACCTTGGGCGGGCTTATTGTAAATTTCACGGAAGAAATCCCTGAAAAGGACGAAACCGTTGAAATTGACGGGTATGCCTTTAAAATACTGGAAGTATCCAATACTAAAATCGAATTGGTAGAGCTTAAAAAAGTAACGGAAGACTAAAAACACGATACATCTGCTTTTTTTTCAAATACTTTTTTATAAATCGTTTGAAAATGGTATTTTCGCCCCCTATTAATTTTCAAAGAAATGGCAATATTAAATAGCATTCGTAAAAGAGGAATTTTCCTTATACTCATCATTGCATTAGCACTTTTTGCATTTATCTTAAGTGATATTATAAACAAAGGGGGGCGTAGTTCCGAATTGGAGGATACGGCCGCCATTATTAATGGTGAAGAGATTTCCCGCACAGAATTTATGACGAAGGTGGACGATTATCAAAGAGCCCTGGGGCCAAATGCCAATACCTCACAGGCTATGAATGTTGTTTGGGATCGTGAACTTAAAAATGTCCTTTTTAAGCAACAAGCTGAAGAATTAGGAATTATGATAGGTGATGACCAGTTGAATGATCGATTGGCATTGGCATTGGCTAACAATCCTAACTTTCAAGATGAAAATGGAATTTTCAGTCAAGGGAAATTGGTAGAATATATTGCTAGTATTCAAGGCAATGCTGCTGCGAAACAACAATGGGATGAATACATAGAAGGAGTAAAAGAAAGCTTGATCCAAAATAGTTATGTGAATCTAGTGCGAAGTGGTATGGTGACCACCAAGGCTGATGCCGCACAACAATACCACTTTGAAAACGATAAGGCTAATATCGAATATGTATTTGTTCCTTATACTAAAATAGCAGACGAAGAAGTTCCCGTAACAGATGCGGAAATTGAAAAATATATTCGAGCAAACCCAGATCGCTTTGAAGTAGATCCTTTGGTAGATATTGAATATGTTTCTTTTGAAGAAGCACCTTCTTTAGAGGACATGGAAGAAGCTAAAACAAATATTGCTAACCTTGTGGAAGACTTCAAGGCAGCAGAAGATGATGAGTTTTTTGTAAACGACAATAGCGACTTTAATTATGTCGATAGTTGGTATTATAACCGAAACCTTCCAGAGGCATTGAAAGACACAATATTGAATGTTTCTGTAGGGGAAGTATATGGGCCCTACAAAGTAGAGGAAACCTATAATATCTCTAAAGTGGTTGCTAAGAGACAATTACCAGACTCTGTAGAAGCAAGACATATTCTTATCCCTACAGGATTTAATAGAACCGATAGTATTTCGAGAACGAAAGAGCAAGCGAAAGCTACAGCCGATAGTATTTTGAGTGTTTTAAAAGCCGACAAATCAAAGTTTGAAAACTTGGTCAAACAATTTTCTTCAGACGCTGGAAGCATTGAAAAGGGAGGCCATTACGATTGGTATGCTTACGGTACCATGGTACCTGCTTTCCGTGATTTTACTTTTGAAGGAAACGTAGGCGATTTGGGAGTTGTAGAATCTCGCTTTGGATACCACATTATTGAGGTGGAAGGACAAAAGAATCCGCAAACCGTGGTGAAAGTAGCTACTGTAACCAAAGAGATAGAGCCTTCCGAAGCTACCCTATCTGAAGTATTTTCTGAGTCTGCAAAATTTGAAGAAGCGGCACGAAAGGGAGACTTTTCTAAAGTTGCGGAAGATAAAGGCTTAACGCCAAAACCAGTTAATAAAATTGGGGAGCTTGATGGAAACCTTCCGGGAATTGGAAATAATAGAACCATTATTAATTGGGCCTTTGAAGAGGGAACCAATGTGGGTGACGTAAAGCGTTTCAATATTAACGATACTTACGTAATTGCTAGATTAACTCGAAAAAGCACCAAAAAAGCTTTAATGAGTGTTTCTGAAGCTTCTTCTATAGTTACCCCAATTTTAAGAAAAGAGAAGAAGGCTCAGAAAATAAAGGAGACCATTTCTGGAACAACTTTACAAGAGGTCGCCACCAGTCAAAATGTAACGGTAAAGACCGAAAACGCCCTTACAAGAGCAACTCCAACCATTGCAGGTGCAGGAACAGAACCTTTGGTAGTAGGAAAGGCTTTTGGAACTGCCGTAGGGGAAACCACCGATTTAATAGAAGGAGAAAAAGGAGTATACAAATTACGGGTGTTAGCTATTAACAAAGCTCCCGAATTGGATAATTATGCGGCCTATGAAACGCAATTAAAAGGTGGTGCTTCAGCAGCGACGGTAAATAATACCGTGTTTAAAGCATTAAAGAAAGCTGCAGAGATTGAAGATAACAGAGCAAAATTCTACTAATAAATAGATGTCGCTTCAAATAATAAAAAAAGGCCTGCTAAAAAGCGGGCTTTTTTTTATTTTATCATTTCAGCAAAGGGAATTACGGTGTGATAGCCTTTGCTTCGAAAATACGCCATATCTTTGGGTTGGCCTGTAGCCAAGATAAAGTCACCTCCCCAAGCACCGAGACTTTTTATGGCTTTTGGATAATCTGAAAAAAGCTGTTCTTTTATGGTAGGGGTTTCTAAGGTTTCTGAAAGGATATTTTCATGTTGTTGTAACAGGCTTTCAAAATTAGACAAACCTGATGCGTTTGCAATCTTTCGGGAAAGAAGGGAAATTTCCTCGATAGTTTTGGGCGCTATCGTTTTTGTTCGGTAGGTTTCTATAGCCTTTTTACTGCTTTGTTTTTTGTTGAGGTGGATAAAGTAAATTTGTTCGGTAAAATCCCAAGAGAGAGGGATTTTTTCTACGAGCAAATTTGAATGGTTTATTTGATAGAATATAGGTTGATCGTTCTGTGCCGCAGCGATATCGTATCCACTTCCCCCAAAGCTATTTTTTAAAAGTTGAAAAGCATCTACTTCGGCCCACTGGGCAATATTGTTGATGAGGGTTGAAGAGCTTCCCAATCCCCAATCCCTGGGAAAGTCCAAACGTGTGGTTACTTGAAGAGCGCCCTGTGAAGTTAAAAAATCAGGATTCAATTTTTGCGCTTCCCTTAAAATCTTTTGAAGGGTTTTGGATATATCTGATGGAGTAGATAGGGTGCATTCTTTGCGTAACGAAAATTCTTCCTGAAACCAGCAGTTTCCGTGCATGTCCAAACTTTTCCAAAAAAGTCCCTTTTCTGAAGCAGGCTGCACCGAAAGCGATTGTCCTAGCTTGGTGGGAATGGCTAAAGCTAGGGCTCCATCCAAGACTAGGTATTCGCCGGTAAGTAATAATTTTCCGTTACTATAAAATTGTGGCACTTTATTTTCTTAGGTTTTCTATAAATTGGACGACTTCGCTATGCGAAATGGTTTTGTTTTTAAAATGCTGAAGGACCTGTGATTTTTCAGATTCAGAAGTATTCATCTGATTTAAAATGTTCATCAAATGCATTTTCATATGTCCTTTTTGAATTCCAGTTGTTACCAACGAGCGAAGCGCTGCAAAATTTTGGGCTAATCCCGCCACCGCAACTATCTGCATCAACTCTTTTGCATTGGGCTTTTGTAAAATGGAAAATGCCAACTTGGTTAATGGGTGTAGTGAAGTAAGCCCGCCCACCGTTCCCAACGCCAAGGGAATTTCAATCCAAAACCGGAACATACCATTTTCGATAGCGGCATGGGTTAAGCTCTTATATTGACCTTCCTTGGCTGCATAGGCATGAATCCCCGCTTCTACCGCTCTAAAATCGTTCCCCGTAGCTAAGATTACTGCGTCAATCCCGTTCATGATGCCTTTATTGTGTGTCACGGCCCTTCTAGGGCTTACTTGAGCTATTTGAACAGCTCTTACAAAATTTTCAGCAAAATCGGAACCGTCCATATTGTTATTCCCCATTTCAGAAACCGGGCAACTTACTTCCGCTTTCACTAAGCATTCTGGAACATAATTGGATAAAATGCTCATCACTACTTCAGGGGGATTCCCTTCCGAAGAAAAGTCTTCAAAACTTTCTGCTTCCTTTTCAAAAGTATGGGCTATTTTTTCCAAACAACTATTGATAAAATTTGCGCCCATGGCATCCAAAGTTTCAAAAGTGACATGTAGTTGAAAATAGCCCTTTAAATCATGGGAAACATCCTTTAATTCAATATCCAACAAGCCGCCACCTCTCTTTTTCATATTGCTTTGAATCTGGGAAATACTTTGGATGAGGCTTGGTTTAACCTTTTCAAAAAATGCAAACAATGTACGGGGTGCTCCTAAATAGGTGAGGTGCACTTGGCCATTTTTTGTTGAAGAAAGGACTTTGGCCTGAAATCCACCTCTGTTTAACCAAAACTTGGCTGCATTACTGGCTGCGGCCACTACCGAACTTTCTTCGATAACCATGGGAAGGGCGTAAACTTCATTATTGATTTTAAAATTAGGGGCAATTCCGAAGGGTAAATAATAATTGGTTAAGGTGTTTTCTATGAAATCATCGTGCAATTTCTGAAGTTCTTTGTTGTCGTTCCAATAGTTCAATAAGGTTTCTTTGGACGAAGGATCATTGTCTAGATATTGTTCGACCAACCAATCTATTTTTTCTTCTTTACTCTTTTTGGAAAAACCAGAAACAGTTTTGGGCATCATACACAAGTGGTTAAAGCGCAAAGATAGTGTATTCCACCTGTTTTAACCGAAGAATTGCTGTTTCAAAATTGGCGTATTTAACTTAAAAACCCTTATATTTCACAGATTTTTTAGTAAAATTGGGATAACAAAAACTTTACAATTTGAAAAAACCATTTTCAATCGTTGTGCTTGCCTTGGTTGCGGCATTTTCTTCTTCCCTATGGGCACAACAAAAAGAGATTACACTTGAGGATATTTGGGGTGGGACGTTCCGTATGGAATTTATGGACGTGCTACACTCAATGAACAATGGGAAAGAATATTCAGTTTTAGAATTTAACCGGTCTACGGGGACTTCCAGTATCGATATGTACGATTATAAATCCGGAGAAAAAGTAAAAACCCTCGTGAACAGCAAAAACCTTCCTGAGGTTGCTTATTTTATTTCTTACGATTTTAGTGAAGATGAGTCCAAAGTGCTTTTGGCAACAGAGTTGGATCGCGTATATCGCCACTCAACTTTAGGGACTTATTATGTGTACGATACGCAAACAGGGAACGCTACTTTGCTATCAGACGACAAGGTGCAAGAGCCTACTTTTAGCCCAGATGCTACTAAAATAGCCTATGGGTTTGAAAATAATTTATTTGTGAAAGATTTAGAGTCTGGAACCGTAACCCAAGTAACCAAAGATGGGCAAAAGAATAAGATTATTAATGGAATTACAGACTGGGTGTACGAAGAGGAATTTGCTTTTGTGAGGGCATTCGATTGGAATACTACTAGCGATAAAATTGCCTTTATCCGATTCGATGAAACCGAAGTACCCGAATTTTCCATGGATGTTTATGGAAATGACCTTTATCCGCATGCGGAAGTATTCAAGTATCCCAAAGCAGGAGAGAACAATGCTAAGGTTTCCCTTCATATGTACGATTTGACCACTCGGCAAACTACTGAAGTTGACCTTTCAGAATTTAACCCTTATTACATTCCTAGAATTCAATGGACAAAAGCGCCCAATGTATTGAGCATACAGCTTATGAATCGTCACCAAAATGTGTTGGATTTGGTTTTTGTGAATGCCAAGGATAATACCAGCGAATTAATCCATCAAGAAGAAGATGCTGCTTATGTAGATATCACAGACGATCTTACCTTTTTGAATGATAACAGCTTTATTTGGACTAGTGAAAATAGTGGGTGGAACCATATCTATCACTATAACAAAAACGGCAAGCTTATCAAACAAATTACCGATGGACCTTGGGAGGTGACCCGTTATTATGGATTCGATCCAAAAACCGGTCGGGTTTATTACCAAAGTACCGAAAATGGAAGCATTAATAGGGATGTATACTCGATTACAAGTTCTGGAAAGAATAAAATAAGGCTCACTCAAAAGACAGGGAGTAACAGTGCTTCCTTCAGTAGTGATTACACCTATTTTATTAACACTTTTTCTAGTACGGAAGTCCCTTACATGTTCACTTTACACGATGCTTTAACGGGAAAGCCTATTCGTGAAATAAAAAATAATGATGCCTTAAAGGAACAATTGGAGGATTATAAAATGTCCCCGAAGGAGTTTTCCACCATTTCCGTGAATGGAGAAGAATTAAATATGTATACCATAAAACCCTTAAACTTTGACCCCAATAAGGAATATCCCCTGTTTATGTATCAATACTCGGGTCCAGGTTCCCAAAATGTAGCCAACCGATGGAATGGTGCGAATGATTATTGGCACCAAATGCTTGCTCAGCAAGGATACATTATCGTATGCGTGGATGGTCGTGGAACAGGATTGAAAGGAAGGGATTTTAAAAAAATGACCCAAAAGGAGTTAGGGAAATACGAAGTTGAAGATCAGATTGCCGTAGCAAAAAAGCTAGGAGCCTTGCCTTATATAGATGAAGAACGCATTGGTATCTGGGGATGGAGCTATGGAGGTTTTATGGCTTCCAATTGTTTGTTTCAAGGAGCCGATACTTTCGCTATGGCTATTGCCGTGGCTCCCGTGACAAGCTGGCGTTTTTACGATACCATTTATACAGAACGTTATATGACGACGCCACAGGAAAATCCATCAGGCTATGATGAAAACTCTCCCATATCGCATGTGGATAAGTTAGAAGGGGATTTTCTATTGGTACACGGAAGTGCCGACGACAATGTACATTTTCAAAATACCATGCGTTTGGTAGAGGCCTTGATTCAAGCCGATAAAGATTTTGATTGGGCTGTGTATCCCGATGATAACCATGGCATTTATGGTGGAAACACCCGTTTGCACCTCTACCGAAAAATGACCCAATTCGTAAAGGAAAGTCTAGGTGCTCCAAAAGCCAAAACTTTAGAAATTAAAAACTAAAAAATCAACCACTAAAACCAATATTATGTCAACAATTACAAAGCAGGCTCATCAAAGAGAGTTATTTGGTCATCCTGTAGGGCTGTATGTATTATTCTTTACTGAGATGTGGGAGCGCTTTTCCTACTATGGAATGCGTGCCATCCTAGTACTTTACTTAGTAGCTGAAACTACAGGTGAAAATATAGGTTTAGGTTGGGACAACGCAAAAGCGCTTTCCCTTTACGGAACTTATACCATGTTAGTCTATGTAGCTTCTATACCTGGAGGATGGTTGGCCGATAATGTTTTTGGGCAGAAAAAATCGGTGTTGTATGGTGGAATTTTATTGGTAGCGGGACACAGTATACTGGCTGTGGAACAGATGTGGGCTTTCTATACAGGTTTAGGACTCATTGTAGCTGGAGTTGGAATGTTGAAGCCTAATATCTCAACTATGGTGGGAGGATTGTACAAGCAAGGCGATATTCGCCGTGATAAAGGATTTACTATTTTTTATATTGGAATTAACGTAGGAGCCTTTTTAGCTAGTTTAATAGTAGGTTATGTTGGGGAAGTACACGGATGGCATTATGGATTTGGACTAGCGGGTATTGGTATGGCGTTAGGTCTTATTCAGTATGTGGCAGGTCAAAAGCACTTAAAATATGTGGGTAACTTTACCGGAACTTCTGAAAACGAAGAAGAAAAGGCAGCCATGAAAAGACCCCTTACCAAGATTGAAAAGGATCGAGTGGTGGTGTTGTTTATTTCTTTCCTATTAGTGATTGTTTTTTGGGGTGCTTTCGAGCAAGCCGGTGGTTTGATGAATATTTATGCTTCAGAAAAAACCAATAGAATGCTTATGGGATGGGAAGTTCCAGCTTCATGGTTCCAGTCACTTAACGCTATGTTCATTATTATTTTTGGAACAATAGTGGCGGGCTACTGGGGCCGAAGAAAATTAAAAGGAAAAACAGCTACTTCACTATTTAAAATGATCATAGGGTTGATTATCATGGGCGCTGGGTTCTTTTTTATGACAGCTGCTTCCGCAGAATACAATAGCGACGGTTCTTCAGCCATGTATTGGTTAGTATTGGCTTATTTATTCCATACCATTGGAGAACTTTGTATTTCTCCAGTGGCACTATCGTATATTACAAAATTAGCTCCTTTAAAATATGCTTCTTTAATGATGGGGGTTTATTTTGCCATGACAGGTTTTGGAAATAAGTTGGCAGGTATGTTAGGGGAGGCTTCTGAAAGTTTAGGTGAATATACCATCTTTACTGGAATTGCTATCTTTTGTGTAGCCTTTGGGCTATTGGTAATGGTATTCAGAAAAAAACTGGAAACTTTAACTCATGGTGTCGAAGATAAAGAAGGAACCATTAACGAAACCGAAGGGTACGAAGTAGCGGATAACGAATACTAATTTAACTATACTATGGAATCAACCACAAACGAAAACTTTTTTAAGGATAAGGTCTTAGGACATCCTGCGGGACTCTTTGTACTGTTTTTCACCGAAATGTGGGAACGTTTTTCCTATTATGGAATGCGCGCTATTTTGGTGATTTTTTTAACCGGAGCTATTTTAGGAGACAATCCTGGTTGGGCTTGGACTACGCCTGCGGCACTTTCCCTTTTAGGTACTTATGCTATGTTGGTATACCTAACCCCACTATTGGGAGGATGGTTGGCCGATAATGTAATTGGTTACAAAAGAGCGGTAGTAATTGGAGCCTTGTTAATGACACTGGGACATGCTTCCATGGCCATAGAGACCCCAACATCCCTTTATATAGGAATTGCTTTGCTTATTCTAGGAAATGGATTCTTTAAGCCTAATATGACTTCCATTATTTCAAAAATGTACGAAGGGCACGATGAAAAGAAAGATGGCGCTTTCAATATCTTTTATATGGGGGTAAACGCTGGTGCTTTTATAGGGATTATGTTATGTGGCTGGGTTGGTGAGAAAGTGGGTTGGAGTTACGGCTTTGGACTGGCAGGTATTTTTATGTTTTTAGGAATGCTTCAGTTCTATTTTGCGCAAAGTTTATTTGGGAAAATTGGTGATAAACCGGTTAAAGATAAAATCGAAATTGAGGAAACAGGAGCGAATACTGCTAAAGAACCCAAAAAAGTAGTAAAACTGAATCATTTTTCAGTCTTGGATTATGTGCTTATTGCGATATTTAGTGTTTCTGCCGTAATATTTATTATCAACGACCCTTTAAGTAAAATTGGTGATATTCAAAGCTTCAACTTTACCATTGCAGGAATGACAGATTCACTGTTCTTCGCTTTGCTTGCAGCAGTATCTTTTATTGTCCTTCTTATTGTTCGTATACCAAGGTATGTAGCAATTGAGCGGGATAGGATGATCGCCTTTGCTATTTTTTGTATTTTCACCGTGTTCTTTTGGGCAGCATTTGAACAAGCAGCGGGATCCCTTCCGCTATATACAAGAGATTTTACCGATAGAATACTAGAGGGTGGTGCGGCGACTGCATTTAAAATGGTAGACCTTATTGTTACGGTAGTTCCTTTATTAATTATTACTTACGTACTAATTAGCCTCTTCAGAAAAACCTATACCAGAATCGGACTTTCAAATGTTATTCTTGGTTTTAGCTTTGTAATTGTTTGGGCCATCGTCATCTATAAATTATATATTGAATTTCAATCTACCGAAACAGAAGTTCCTGTGACTTGGTTTGCTATTTTGAATTCGTTGTTTATTATCATTTTTGCTCCTTTGTTTACCAAATGGTGGGATAGTAGGTACAATCCTCCTGCCTCTGTAAAGTACTTCTTAGGATTGGCTTTATTGGGTGTAGGTTTTGCTTTCTTGGCTTTTGGTGCTAGAAATGTGCCTGCTGGAGCAGAGAGTGCCAGTTTAAGTATGGCCTGGCTGGTATTTGCTTATTTATTTCATACGCTTGGGGAATTATGTCTTTCTCCTATGGGGCTCTCCTACTTAAGTAAATTGATTCCAGCAAGAATGATTGCCTTTATGTTTGGGGTATACTATTTAGCCATCGCAATTGGTAATAAATTGGCACATTATGTGGGTGGGGATATTGAAAAGATCACCCAAGAATATAGCTTGTCGACTTTCTTCTTGATATTTACATTTATACCTATTGGTTTAGGGTTAGTGTCATTATTGTTACACCCTTTACTAAAGCGATTAATGCACGGCGTGCGATAAAAACAATACTTTTCCTCAAAAAACGTTCCCATTGTGGAACGTTTTTTGTTTATATTTCAGAAATAGAAAAATCTAACGATGAAGAAAATTACAATTTTATTACTGCTGTTTTCTGTAAGTTTAGCTTCTGCACAGGAAATTAAGTGGATGACGATGGAGGATGCTTTGGCGGCACAAGCTAAAAACCCCAAAAAAATATTTGTGGATATGTATACGGTTTGGTGTGGTCCCTGCAAAATGTTGGATAAGAATACCTTTAGCAATCCCGATGTGGCTAATTTTATCAATAAGAATTTTTATGCGGTAAAATTTAATGCAGAGGGGAATGCAAAAATCAATTATAAAGGGAAGCTATATGCAAATCCAAGTTACGATCCTGCCAAAGCTACCCGGAGAAATTCAGCACACCAGTTTTCTAGGTACCTAGGTGTTACGGCATATCCTACCGTAATTTTTTTAGATGAAAACGGGAATTTAATCAATCGCGTAAAAGGCTATCGTACTCCACAGCAAATGGAACTTTTTCTGAAGCTATTTGGAACCGATTTGTGGAAACAAATTACCACGCAAGAAGCTTATCAAGAGTATGTAGATAATTTTAAACCCGAATTTAAAGGATAAGAAATGATGGATAAATGGATGGGAATCTTCTTTTTTTGTATGACATCATTGGTTTTTTCACAAGAGAAAATTAATTGGATGTCCATGGATGAAGCACTCGCTGCCCAACAGGAAACACCAAAAAAAATTATCATGGATGTGTACACCACTTGGTGTGGCCCTTGCAAATTATTAGATAAAAATACCTTCAGTAATAAAAATGTCATTGCTTTCATCAATAAAAATTATTACGCTGTAAAGTTCAATGCGGAAGGTCCCGAAGAAATTACTTTTGAAGGATTTACCTATACCAATCCTAATTACCAACCCGAACGGAAAGGGAGAAATGCCACTCATTTTTTTGCCGATGCCTTACGAATCCCTGGGTATCCAAGTTTGGTTTTCTTTGAAGATAATGGAAAATTAATTCAAGCGGTTCCAGGGTATAAAACTCCGCAAGAATTGGAAATTTATCTCAAAATGATAGCCAATGATGACTACAAAGAGCTAACAACCATTGAGGCATGGGAAGCTTATCAAAAAGAGTTTAAGGGTACTTTCTAAAAACGATGTAAGCTCCTTCATTATAGGTGCTATGAAAAGGAATTTGCCTTTTTTGGCATGTGTATTTCCATCTTTCTACATACGATTTGTAGTTGCTTCCATCTGCAATAATGGCAAGGGGCTTCAGGGAATCAATCATTCGTTCCAAGTTTACTTTCGGACTATCGGTAAATAGAAGTACCGCCCCTTTTACGCTTGGGTATACTCCCAAACTATCCAATACAATGTAGGTGTGCTTTTCGTGTTTCCATACCGAGGAAAATTTCAGCTGTCTCACGGGCTTATCTTTCTGAATGAAAAAACTTCTTAAGGGTTCTTGCTGCACTGAAATAAGGGAATCTTTTTTCAATAAAATGATTTCTTCCGAAGTAACGGTGGCTATCAACGTATTTCTAGTTTTATGAAATACAATAAGGGACTCCTCAGGAGACCATTTTGTCCAAAGGGTATGTGCGAAGGACAAAATAATAATGCTTAATAAACTAAAAGTCCATTGACGGTTTCGGGTTTTCCAAAATAATACCAGTGTTATGGTAAACGCATAGGAAAGAATCATCTTTTCAAAGGATAGGGAGAGGCTTTCAAAAACAAAACGGTTGTGTGAAGCAATCCATATAATGAGGTCATTCATGTTTTGTAATGCCAATTGTAAACCTTTTTCCAACCAAAATATGTTTTCTCCCAAGCCAGCAAGACAAAGGACAAGGATGCCATAACTTAAAAGAACTCCCAAGAAAGGTAAAATCAATAAATTGGTTAAAAAAAATAGTCCTGGAAATTGATGAAAATAGTAAATACTTAGTGGTGCAACCCCTATTTGAGCGGCAAGGCTCACGGTAGTTAGATTCCAAAAATACCTGAGGAGCTTATTTCTTGGACGGTAAAGCTGTGTCATCATTGGCTGAATCCATATAATAAAAAAAACAGCTAAATAGCTTAATTGAAACCCTACTTGAAATAGCCATAAGGGCTGAAATAAAAGAAGAACGAAGTAGGACATGAGTAGGGTATTGTATGTGCTTTGTTTTCTTTGAAAAGCCAAGGAAATCGATAAAAAGGAAAACATAGTGACCGCTCTTACAACCGAAGGGGATAGTCCTGCCATAAAAGCAAAACCCCATAAGAGCACTAAAATCAAAAAAGCTTTGATAAACTTCCCTTTCGGCAATCGTTGCAATGGACGTAAAAGCGCATGGAATATAAAAAGCAGTATGCCTACATGGAGGCCGGATACGGCAAGTATGTGTACGGCTCCTGCAGCAGCATATTGTTTGTAAAGGTCTTTGTCGATCACTCGTTTTTCTCCCAAAATCAAGGCTTGTAAAATCTCACGTTCCCTATTTTCTAAAAGTGTATTTTTTAGTTGATGAACAAGGTAATTGCGAAATTTTCCTGCATATCCACGAAGACTTCTACGTCCTAAATGGCTCGATAGGATCTGCTTCTTCTGAAAAGTAAGCTCGCCAAAAACCCCTAAAGAAGCCATGTACTTTTTGTAATCAAATTGATAGGGATTTAAAGGAGACTTGATTTCAGATACCTTTGTGTAAATCCATAGGGTCTCATCAATACGGAAGGAGGCTTCAAGAGAGTCCTTTTCGAGATTCAGTAGGATTACTCCTTGGGAAGAAACGGGTCCTATAGATTGCACTTCTGCCAGGTATTTATTGTGGTAGGTCGAAGGTTTTAACACATCTCTTATTTGAACTTGATATACATGAAAGCGCTCCTTCTGTCCTTGGTTCGAAAAATGATTTATCTGAAATTGAGGAAGTTTTTGTTGAAAATTTCCATAACCAATACAAAAAAAAGCGAGGAACGTCCCTACACTGGATATCCAGTTTGGGAGGGGGTGGCGTTGGTTCCAAAGCCATGTAATTATAAGCAAGACTAAAAAAACCGAAGCGACAACAACTCCAGAAAAAGTATCGGGAAAGTAGTTCCCCCAGACCAAGCCACAGGTTATCGCTAGGCTGAATAGGATAAGTGAATGATTAATAGTGCGCATCTTCAGAAAAGGTTGCTAACTGAAGATTAATGGGAAAGCTTGCTTAAAGATAAAAAATTAAATGATTCGGCGTACTTCCACAAAAGCACTTTTCCAATAATTTTCGTCCAAAGAAGAGATAATCACACCTCTGGAAGTAGTGGAATGTATAAATTTTATCTCCCCTCTATGGTTTTCAACAACTAGCCCTACATGGTTAATAACCCGATGATTTTTGTTGGTTTGGAAGAAGAGTAGGTCACCTTCTTCCGTATCATGAAGTTTAATTTTAATGCCCTTGGTGGCCATGTCCCTGGAAATTCGTGGGAGTGCGATATTTTCTTTTTTGAAGGAAGTATATACCAGCCCAGAACAGTCCATACCCCGTTTGTCCACTCCGCCATATTTATAGCGTGTACCTTCAAAAGATTTGGCATAGGTAACTATTTTTGAAGCCTTTTTGGCAGTAACCGAAACCTTAGTATCTCCAATAATCGTGGTGTTTTTAGGCTTTCGGGAGGCTCCGCAGGATGCTAATAAAAAGCTTAGAAGCAAAAGCAGGTAGAGGTTTTTCATCTTACTGAAAACGATTTGGTTCTGTTAAAATTATAAAAAAATCTGAAACTGATTGCTTAGGACAGCGAATTAACGATCAATTTAGCTGTTTTCTCACTGGCTCCACGACCTCCTAAAGCTATTTCTAAATCGTAGTAATCCAAAAACATCACCGCTCTTTGGTAGTCGTCCAGTATTTTTTTTAATTCTAGCTTCAAGTTTTTTGTGTTGAATTCGGTCTGAATTAATTCGGTGACAGCAGGCTTATCCAAAATAAGATTCACCAACGATATATACTTCAATTGGATGATTCTTTTGGCAATTTCATAAGAAATCCTACTACCTTTATAACAGACAACCTGCGGGACTTTGTACAAGGCTGTTTCCAAGGTCGCTGTTCCCGAAGTGACCAGCGCGGCGTGCGAAACACTTAATAAATCGTAGGTTTTATTGAGGAGCAGATGCACATTGTCTTTTTCGATAAACTGAAGGTAAAACTCCTTTTCTTGACTAGGGGCTCCTGCGATGACAAATTGATATTCGGAAAAATCATCTACCACCGAAAGCATCACTTGGAGCATTTTGGAGATCTCTTGTTTTCTACTTCCGGGGAGGAGTGCAATGACAGGGCGTTCGTCTAATTTGTTCTCTTTTTTGAAGACATCCGGATTCACTTGAGGCCTGTTTTCAATAGCATCCAGAAGGGGATGACCCACAAAATGCACTGGATAGTCATATTTTTGGTAAAAATCCTCTACGAAAGGAAGCACCACATACATGTGGTCAATGGTTTTTTTGATGGTTTTTACCCTTCCCGCCCGGGATGCCCATACCTGCGGACTTATATAATAATAGGTTTTTAGCCCTTTGGGTTTGGCCCATTTTGCGATTCGAAGGTTAAATCCAGAGTTGTCAATAAAGATCAGTGCATCAGGTTGAAAGTCTAGAATATCTTTTTTACATTGTTTGAAAAGCTTGGAAATTTTAGAGAGATTGGTGATCACTTCCAAGAAGCCCATGATAGCCCTGTCCTTGTAATGAACTACTAATTCCCCACCCTGCTCGGCCATTAAATCACCTCCCCAAAACCTGAATTCGGCCGTAGGATCTTCTTTTTTAAGCGCTTTCATTAAGTTCGACCCATGTAGATCGCCCGACGCTTCCCCTGCAAGAAGGTAATACTTCATGTTATAAAAAATATATTAAATAGGCTGTAATCGCTGTAACAAAGGTAGCCATTAAGACGCCACGTGCTCGATAATCCCTATTTAATTTCAGAAAACCAAAAAAAGCTGCCAAATTAGGTAGAGCGCCTAAGCATAACAACATCCATAAATTCTGGGTGTCTACATAAAACTGAAAGGTATCCGCAAAACCATTTCCCTTAAGGAAAGCAATGATAAAAGTGCACAATAAGACCCCCAGGGAATTGCAGATAATTCCGACGGCAAAACCAGTAAAAATTTCCTTTTTCATCTTAAATATCCCAGGCATTAATATCCTTAATGGCGTGATGAGCGGTTAAATCGAATTGTACCGGAACTACCGAAACATATCCATTGCGCAAGGCCCACTCATCGGTATCTTCACCTTTGTCTTCATTTACAAATTCTCCAGAAAGCCAATAATATTCCCTGCCAAGAGGGTTCACCCTTTTGTCGAAATTTTCCAGCCAATGCGCATTGGCTTGCCGGCACACTTTAATTCCCTTAATTTCCTTTTCGGGAAGCTTTGGGAAATTTACATTAAGAACCACTCCTTTTGGAATCCCATTTTTAAGGCATTCCAAAACAATCTTTTTCACAAAAGACTTTACGGGTTCAAAGTTCGCTTCCAAAGAATAGTCCAAGAGTGAAAACCCGATGGCCGGAATCCCAGTAGTACCTGCTTCTACCGCTGCGCTCATGGTCCCGCTATAAATAACATTGATAGAAGAATTGCTTCCATGGTTAATCCCGCTCACACATAAATCGGGTTTGCGTTTTAAAATTTCATTGGTTGCTAATTTTACACAGTCGGCAGGGGTACCACTACAGCTATATTCGGTTTGTGGTGCGTCTTTGTCAATCGTGATTTTATCACAAAACAAGGTGTCGTTTACGGTAATCGCATGGCCCATCCCACTTTGTGGTGAATCTGGTGCGACTACACAAACATCCCCTACTTCGTTCATTACTTCGATGAGGGCCCTAATTCCTGGGGCAGTAATCCCATCGTCATTGGTGACTAAAATCAATGGTTTTTTTTGGCTCATTATTTGCTGTTCAATAAAAGTATAAAAATACAGTTATTAGCTGTGAAATCTAAATTTTGGTTTTTTAAATTTCTGTATTTAGTGTTTAACAAAAAATTAGTATCATTACAGCTTCTTCACTAGGTTTTTTGCCTATTTTAGAAGACTAAAAAATGCGGATATGCGATTTATGAAAAAGAACTTAAAAATATTACTGCTGGCTGTGTTTGTGGCTTTTGCTTCTTGCAGCTTTACGACCAAAGAATTTAATGATCCAGAGAAGGATAAGTTGTTGGTAGATCTTATTACCTATGTATTGGAAAAGGGACACTACGATCCAAAGGACATGAACGATGCTTTTTCAGAAAGTGTTTATGAAGATTTTATCAATGCCATGGACCCTTTGAAGCGTTATTTCACGGCTTCAGACTTAGAAGAATTCAGTAAATACAAAACACAAATTGATGACCAAATAAAGAATAAGGAATTAACTTTTTTTGATTTGGTGTATAATCGCTATTTAAGTAGGGCTGAAGATGCGCAAACCTATTACAAAGAAATATTGGAAAAACCCTTTGATTATTCGGTGCAAGAAAACATAGATGTAGACTATGATCATATTCCGTGGGCTACTTCGAAAGAAGAACTAAAGGAACGTTGGAGAAAGCAATTAAAATTTACCACGCTTAACAACTACTATGACTTGGTAGAGGAAAAGGAAAAAGCTCCAGAGATGAAAAAAGAAGCCTTGGAAAACGGAGAAGAATATATTGAAAGTGAAAATGCCCAATTATCCCTTGAAGAATTGGAAGCCAAGGCACGGGAAACTTCCCAAACGGCGTTAGACGATTACTATGATTTTACGAAGGACCTAGAGCGAAAAGATTATTTTGCGGTATTTCTAAATACTTTGGTTGAAGAATTTGATCCTCATACCAACTATTTTGCACCGCCAGATAGAGACCGTTTCGATTTGCGTATGAGTGGGAAACTCGAAGGAATTGGTGCGCGTCTTCAGAAAAAAAACGATTACATTACCATTGTGGAGGTCATTAGCGGTGGTCCTGTATGGAGAGGGGAACACTTAGATGTGGGAGACGCCATTCTGAAAGTAAAACAGGAAGATGAGAACGAACCTGTGAGCGTGGTGGGCATGCGCGTGGACGATGCGGTAAAACTCATAAAAGGCCCCAAAGGAACAAAAGTTACTTTAACGGTAAAACGTGTAGATGGAACCATTGAAGAAGAAACCATTACCCGTGATGTAGTGGAGTTGGAAGAAACCTACGCAAAATCCACTTTAATTGAGAAAGCGGATAAAAAATATGGATTGATCAATCTTCCAGCATTCTATTTCGATATGAAGGATTACGGTGAAAGAAATGCCGCTACCGATATCAAAAAAGAAATTGAAGGCTTGAAGGCTTCCGGAATGGAAGGTTTGGTTTTGGACCTTCGCGATAATGGAGGGGGTTCCTTAAGAACTGCAGTGGATATTGCTGGGCTGTTTATTAAAGAAGGCCCCGTAGTGCAAGTAGCCTCAGGAGGAAAGAGAAAAGAAGTTTTGAAAGATGAAGATAAAAGTGTTGCATGGGATGGGCCCTTGGTCATTTTGGTGAATGAGCTTTCCGCATCTGCTTCCGAAATTCTTGCGGCAGCAATGCAGGATTACAAGCGAGCCATTATTATTGGAAGCGAACAGTCCTATGGAAAAGGAACCGTGCAAAACATGATCGACTTAAATCAATGGTTGCGGAACAATGATATGGGCGATATGGGTGCCTTAAAACTAACCACTCAGAAGTTTTACCGCGTCAATGGAGGCTCTACCCAATTGGAAGGGGTGAAAAGTGATGTGGTCATGCCCGATCGGTATAGCTATATTGATATAGGGGAAAGGGATTATGAAAACCCTTTACCTTATGACAAAATTTCCCCTGCCAATTATGAGGTATGGGATGGGTACATAGATTATGAAGGTACCATTAAAAGAAGTAAGGAGCGGATGGCTAAAAGCGACCAATTGCGACTTATTGATGAAAATGCCCAATGGATCAAAAAGAGCCGTGATGAAAATATGGTGAGTTTAAATTTTGAAGATTACAAAGCAGACATCGAGAAGCGTAAATTAGAAACAAAAAAGTTTGAGGCCATCGACGAATATGATAATCAGTTAACTTTACGTTCCCTTCCTAACGAAGAGGCTTTAATGAAACAAGACACAACACTTCGCGAAAAGCGTAAAAGGTGGCACGAAAATTTGGCTGGCGATATTTATGTGGAAGAAGCAGTAAATATTTTGGAAGACCTTAAACTCAATAATATTAGGGAAGGAAAGGTGGCAAAACTGAAGAATTAATATGGTGCACTCCACCTCCTTAACAAAACTTGCGCTCCAGAAGTTCCAGAAGAACTTTTGGGGCGTTTTTAGTTTGTCTTTTTTAGTACTGTGCGTATTGGTGGCCCTATTTGCATATGCCTTGGCTCCAGATGATTCTCAAAATGCCAATCAGATGCATTTGTCCATCCATTCCAAAGCTCCAGGTTTTACGGTGCAAATGCTTACCCTCCCTTCAGAAGAAATTTCTCAAAACTCTCTTTCTACCTTTTTCTTCGGAAGAAAGAACACCCTAACCGAGATTCCTATTTCGGGCTATATTTTAAAAGAAAATGCTATTGAAATCACACCGTATATCCCAGAAGGCGAAGCGGGGATTTCAAAAGAATATGGCTTAAATTATTTTCCTTCAATATCTCAAATATCTGAAGTTCCTCAACAATACATTTCAGAAAAAACCTTTCTCTTGGGAACCGATAAATACGGAAGGGATTTGTTAAGTAGGATGCTTATTGGTATCCGTATTTCTTTATCCATTGGGTTTGTAGCAGTATTGATTTCACTTCTTATCGGGATTTCCCTTGGGGCAATTGCAGGATACTTTGGCGGAAAGATCGATGCCGCCATCATGTGGTTGATCAATGTGACTTGGTCCATTCCAACCTTGTTATTGGTCATTGCCATAACGTTGGCCTTAGGTAAAGGATTTTGGCAGGTTTTTATCGCCGTGGGGTTAACCATGTGGGTGGAAGTAGCTAGAATAGTGCGTGGCCAAGTATTGGGCGTGAAGCAAATGCAGTTTGTTACAGCAGCAAGAGCCTTGGGTTTTAATGATTGGCGAATTATTACCCACCATATTCTTCCTAATAGTCTGGCTCCTGTAATTATTATTTCAGCAGCTAATTTTGCCAGCGCCATTCTTATTGAAAGCGGACTCAGTTTTTTGGGAATTGGTGCACAGCCGCCTATGCCTAGTTGGGGAGGGATCATTAAAGATCATTACTCCTATATTATTTTAGGGAAACCTTATTTAGCCATTATTCCAGGACTGGCTATTATGAGTTTGGTCACAGCTTTTATGCTGCTGGGGAATGCCCTTAGGGATGTGTTGGATGTAAAGAGTTCCTGAAATGGCTAAAAAAACCAAATACATTTTCTTGTTTATTGTAGTAGTCTCAGGGCTTTATTTTGCTGAAAAATGGGTGGATAGGCAAAAGGAAACGTATCCTACCATAACCCATGAAAGCACTCCCAATACTTTTGAAGAGTTTTCTAAAGACTTTTTGCCTACCTCTACTACGGGAGTCATTGTACAACATGCTTATTTTACCCTTTCCTATTCTGAAAGTCACGAGCAAGCCGAATGGGTGGCTTACGAACTTTCTAAAAAACAACTTTCCCAAAATGAATTTGAACGCCCCTATTTTATAGAAGATCGAGAAGTGGAAACGGGCTCTGCCGATTGGCGGAATTATAAAAAATCTGGGTACGATCGAGGACATCTTTGCCCTGCAGGAGATCGTCGATTTTCTTACCAAGCGTATTTAGAAACTTTTTTGACCAGTAATATAAGTCCGCAGAATCATGAATTCAACGCTCATGTATGGAATTACCTAGAACAGAATGTTCGTTTTTGGGCTAAAAAATACGATGGGGTTTTTGTCATTACGGGTGGAGTCCTTCAGCCAGGGCTACCATCTATTGGTGAAGAAAAGGTTTCCGTTCCGGAAGAATTCTATAAAATCGTTGTAGATATTCAGAAAGGCAACTATAAAGTGCTGGCTTTTTTAATACCGAATCAACCTACCGACAAGTCTTTTTACGACTTCGTGACGACCATTGATGCAATTGAAGCTAAAACGGGTATTGATTTTCTGCATCACTTGCCCGATACTTTGGAAAACGAATTGGAAGCTTCAGTAGACTTGAAAAGTTGGGGGAAGGGTTAACGATTGATGTAGTTTGAAGCATCCAATCGTACAAAAATAAATAACAATATAGTAAAACCCCATAGGCTGGAACCACCATAGCTTATAAAAGGTAAGGGAATGCCTATGGTAGGTAAAAGTCCGGTCACCATGCCAATATTCACGAAAAAGTGGAAGAATAGGATAGAGGCAACACTATAGCCGTATACCCTTCCGAAGGTAGATTTTTGACGCTCTGCCAAGAATAGTACCCGAATGATTAAAAATATGAACAATAATACCACCGCCATAGATCCTAAAAACCCCCATTCTTCCCCAACGGTACTAAAAATATAATCGGTGTGTTGTTCGGGGACAAAATTCCCTTTGGTTTGGGTGCCTTGTAACCATCCCTTTCCAGTCCATCCACCACTGCCTATGGCAATTTCACTTTGATTGGTATTGTAGCCAATTCCTTTGGCGTCAACTTCTTTTCCTAAGACAATATTGAAACGATCCCGGTGGCGTTGTTCGAATATATTATTGAATACATAATTTACAGAAAGTGTGAAAGCGAAACATATAATGACAAAAAAGCCATAATTGAACCAGCGGATTCGTTTCTTTTTACGTTTTCTTCGATATAAAAAATAGAGAAGGGTGACGGTCACTGTCAATAAAAACATCCATTGAACGCCAACCAATAAGGTGCCCACAAATAGGGTAGCCGATAGGAAAGCTAAGAAAATAAAAATATAATTAAGTCCTTCCCGGTACATCGGAAAAACAAAAGCAGCATATACTAGAGCACTCCCAGGGTCGGGTTGGGGAATGATAAACAAGGCTGGCAGAAAAATGATGAGAAAGGATTGAAGTTGGTGTTTCAGTTCCCGCATATTGGTTTGTATGTCGCTTACATACTTGCCCAGCGCAAGAGCTGTGGCAGCTTTGGCAAATTCGCTAGGCTGAAGCCCAATAGCTCCAAAAGAGTACCAAGAAGTAGCACCATTGATGTTTTTTCCGAAGACAAAAAGCCCTAATAAGGAGGCCAAGGATATAAGGTAAATGATGCTGGAGAAACGTTCATAAAATTTGGCATCTACCGCAAGAATGAACACAATAAGCACCATACTGGTAAAGATAAAAATAAGTTGCTTGAAGTAGATTTGACCAAAATCGAAAAAACTTGCTTGCGTCTCTTCCATGGAAGCAGAATAGATATTCATCCACCCAGCTGTAACCAAAGCTAGATATAGTAAAATGGTAATCCAATCTAGTTGTAGTTTCCTTCCCATTTATTGATTGATTGTAAATGGTTCATCACGATAGGGCTTTTCATACTCTTCCATCAAGCTGCCATTCAAGACAAAGTCTTCCATATCTTTGCGGGTGATTTCACCTCGAAGATACTGCTCAATCATTAATCCTGCGATTCTCCCCGCCCAACGGGAACCCCAATAGCCATTTTCTACGAAAACCGCCAATGCAATTTTTGGATTGTCCTTAGGGGCAAAAGCAACAAAAACCGAATGGTCTGTGAGTTGCATGCGTTTCCCGTCAATTTTAATGTAATTCTCTGCTGTTCCTGTCTTACCACAGATTTCTATCCCTGGAATTTGAATATAAGCAGCGGTTCCATAATTATAGACATCGTTCATTCCCTGTATCACGGGCTCAAAGTATTGTGGGTCAATGGTAGTATTTTGCCGTTCTTGATATGCTGAAGGAATGGTATCGACACCTACAATATTTTTTATGATGTGCGGCTTGTAATAATACCCTCTATTAGCAATAGCTGCTGTAAAATTCACCATTTGCATGGGCGTAAGCAACACTTCCCCTTGCCCAATAGAGTTGGAAATAGTAGCGGGAGTATACCATTTGTATTTAGGGTATTGATAATATCTATTGTAAAAATCTGAATCAGGAATCAACCCCTTTTTCCCTACCGGAAGATCATAACCCAAATAATCTCCCAATCCAAAACTCAATAAATGCTTTCTCCAACGATCAATACCTTCTTGTGGAGTGGCATACTTGTCTATCGTTCTGCGATATACCGTAGCAAAATAACTATTGCAGGAATGTGCGACTCCACCAATCATTGCCAACGGACTCACATGATGGTGACACCCCAATTTTTTTCTTCCGCCGTAATTATACCCCCCATGACAAGAAATTTTTTCATCAAGATCAATAACGCCTTCCTGTAATCCAATTAATGCGGTAAGTGTCTTAAAGGGCGAACCAGGGGGATATTCCCCTTGTAGTACACGGTCAAAAAGGGGCTTCGCAATGGTATCGTAATATAATTTGGTGAAATTTTTAGATCGCTCCCTTCCTACTAGTAGGGAAGGGTCGTAATTGGGAGCTGCTACGAGGGCCAATATTTCTCCGGTTTTGGGTTCTAAAGCCACAATGCCTCCACGTTTGTTGACCATCAATTTCTCTCCGTATTCCTGAAGTTTTGCATCAATAGTTAACTCAATATCACTTCCCCTTACAGGTAACGTGTCGTAAATCCCTTCTTTGTAAGGGCCAATATCTCTATTGAAGCGGTCTTTCTGAAGGTATTTTACGCCTTTTTTTCCGCGTAGAATTTCTTCATATTGCTTTTCGACGCCGCCCATTCCAATAAGTTCTCCCATCTGGTAATAGGGGTTTTCTTTAATGATACGTTCATTCACTTCAGAAATGTACCCCAACACATTGGCCGAGTGCCCTACTTGGTAATCCCTTAAAGAGCGCTTCTGAATGTAAAATCCGTCATATTTGTACATTTTTTCAGAAAGTGCGGCATATTCGGTTTTGGTAAGCTGCGGAAGTACGACCGAAGGAAGCCTAGGAGAATAGACCCTTGCACGTTCCATTTTCGCAACAAAATCTTCTTTGGAGATGTTCAGTAATTTACAAAACTCCAAAGTGTCCAAGGGTTTTACATCTTTTGGGATAACCATCACGTCGTAGGAAGGCTGGTTGGAAACCAATAACTCTCCGTTTCGATCAAATATGTACCCCCTTTGGGGATAGTCGTACACCACCTTTACCGCATTGTTTTCCGAAAGTTTTTCATAGGAAGTGTTGTACACCTGTAAATAGAATAGCCTAGACGCAAATACCACGCCCGTAACGAGTACAATAGAAAGCAGTAATAATTTTCTCATTAATTTTTTCGGCTAAACAAGTATAGAGTACAAAAAATAACAATACTAGTAAATACCCCAGAAAATAACGTAGATTTTAGGATTAAAAGTATTTGTTGGGTGTTAAAAATCTCCAAGGAAAATAAGAGGATGTGATGGAAGAAAACCATGCTGGCTACATACACCAATTGTTGCGGAAAAGGAGCCGTATTTACTTTAATGGTATTGTATTCATAACTTACCCCGAAAGAATATTTTAACACGAAGGGCCTTATCCAGGCTATAAACACAGAGGCTGCAGCATGTACCCCACCCGAGGTGTTAAACATATCTACGGTTAGCCCTAGTAAAAAACTGAGAAAAATGAGCAAGGCCTTATTTCCATTAAGTGGATATACCAACATAAAAAAGACGTACAAATACGGGTTTATATAGCCCCAAAAGTTAATGTGATCTAATACTAACACCTGTACTAATACCAAAATAATAAACCGAACCGTATTTAAAAAAACCTCACTCTTCCACATCGGCCGCTTCGTTTTCCAGTTGTTTTATTTCTTCAGCATAATTGTTTGAAATCACATAAATGTGTTTCACACTAGTCATATCGGTAAATAGCGTGACATTGATGTCGTAATAATCCTTAGCCTCATCAATTTTAAAACTCTCAACCGTTCCAATTAAAATGTTAGGAGGGAAAATAGTTGACTTTCCATCGGTAACAATTGTATCGCCAATCGCAATTTGGGCAATTCTGGGAATTTCTTTCAATTGTACCACATTGGGCTTTGCCCCATCCCAAACCAAGGTACCGAAATGATTGGATTTTTTAAACTTTGCCACTACTTGGCTATTGGTATTTAAAACCGATTGCACGGAAGCATAATTCTTTGATAAATGACTTACAATACCAACAATACCTTGGGGGGAGATGACGCCCATGTCTATCGCAATGCTGTCATTTGAACCTTTATTGATAGTAAGCTGATTTTTTGTTTTTGAAAAATTATTGTTGATCACTTTGGCTTCCATCACCGAGAAATCATTCCTAAAACTCATACTGTCTCTTAAGGAAGTGGAATTACTATTTTGAAGCATCTCCCGAAGTCTTTTGTTTTCTTCGGAAAGTTTTTGGTTTTGCTCTTTTAGATCGAAATAATCGGTCACAGAACTTTTTGCAGAGAAAATCCCTCCTGATAAAAAATTGGCTGAGCTTACAAATTGCGTTTTATGATAGGAGTGCGAATTGATGGTGAGCCCTACAGAAACCAAAAAAAGTAGCAAAAACAACAGGAAATTTTTATTCCGGATGAAGAAATAGAGAATCTGTTGCATTATTGGTGTTTCCTTTCCTTACTTAATCAATACGCTTTTAAATTTGTTGAGGTTTTTTAGGCAAATCCCAGTACCACGAACTACCGCTCTTAGAGGATCTTCAGCAATGTAAACGGGAAGATCTGTTTTTTGTGAAAGTCGCTTGTCCAAACCACGTAGCATCGATCCACCACCTGCGAGATAGATTCCTGTATTGTAAATATCGGCGGCCAATTCTGGCGGGGTTTGTGACAGTGTTTCCATCACGGCATCTTCAATCCGTAAAATAGACTTGTCTAAGGCTTTCGCTATTTCACGATACGAAGTTTGCACTTGCTTGGGTTTACCGGTAAGTAAGTCCCTTCCTTGCACCGCCATTTCGTCGGGTGGTAACTCTAGGTCTTCCGTAGCTGCACCAATTTGAATTTTAATCTTTTCCGCAGTGCGTTCCCCTACATAAAGGTTATGCTGGGTGCGCATGTAGTAAATAATGTCATTCGTAAATACATCCCCAGCAATTTTAACCGATTTATCACATACAATTCCGCCAAGGGCAATTACCGCAATCTCGGTAGTTCCCCCTCCAATATCTACCACCATATTTCCCTTAGGTTGCATAATATCTACGCCAATACCAATAGCTGCAGCCATCGGTTCGTGAATTAGGTATACTTCCTTTCCATTAACCCTTTCGGCACTTTCCTTTACCGCACGCATCTCTACTTCGGTAATTCCACTAGGGATACAGATTACCATTCGAAGGGAAGGGGTAAGGAGCTTTTTCTTTAATGCGGGAATGTCTTTAATGAACATATTGATCATTTTCTCACTCGCATCAAAATCGGCGATAACCCCATCTTTTAGAGGGCGTATGGTCTTAATGTTTTCATGGGTTTTTCCTTGCATTCGGGCAGCTTCCCTTCCTACGGCAATGATTTTTCCCGACATGCGATCCCTGGCCACAATAGAGGGGGCATCTACGACAACCTTGTCGTTGTGAATGATTAAGGTATTTGCCGTTCCAAGGTCGATGGCAATTTCTTCGGTGAGAAAGTCAAAAAATCCCATATTGGTTCAGAGTTCTAGAGTATTCAAATATTTTACTGGCCTGATATTCTTACAAATGTAACAAAATTTAATGCTTAAAGTGGCGCACTCCTGTAAATACCATCGACAAATTATGTTCGTTGCAATAATCAATGCTTAATTGATCTTTAATAGAACCACCAGGCTGAATTACCGCTGTAATTCCTGCTTTATCTGCAATTTCCACACAGTCTGGAAAAGGGAAAAAAGCATCACTTGCCATCACAGCTCCTTTTAAATCGAATTTAAATGAATTTGCTTTTTCAATGGCTTGGCGCAAGGCGTCTACTCTTGAGGTCTGGCCCGTTCCACTGGCACATAATTGTTTGTTTTTTGCCAAAACGATGGTGTTGGATTTGGTGTGTTTGCACACTTTGGAAGCAAATAACAAATCTTCTAACTCGTTTGCGGTAGGTTTATTGTGGGTTGCCTCCGATAAATTTTCCTCGCTATCGGTAAGGCTGTCCCGATCTTGGGCTAAGGTGCCATTTAAGCAACTTCTTACCGTATTTTGAGGGAGTTCAAACAACTTTTGAATCAATAAAATTCGGTTTTTCTTTCCTTTCAAAATATCTAAGGCCGCTTCAGAGTAAGAAGGTGCTATCACCACTTCGCAAAAGAGTTGGTGAATTTCTTCAGCTGTAGCGGCATCAATTTCAGAATTGGAAATTAAAATACCTCCAAAAGCAGACACAGGGTCCCCAGCCAACGCAGCTACATAGGCTTCTTGTACGGTGGGCCTTTGGGCAATTCCGCAGGCATTATTGTGTTTTAAAATCGCAAACGTGGGAGCTTCTCCAATAAATTCGTTCATAAGGTTCACTGCAGCATCAACATCCAAAAGGTTGTTATAGCTAAGTTCCTTACCGTGAAGTTTGTCGAACATGGCATCAAAATCGCCATAGAAATAGCCTTTTTGGTGTGGGTTTTCTCCGTAACGAAGCACCTGCCCTTGTGTTTCACTTACTTTTAACGCAGGGATTTCAGTTGTTTCATTGAAATAATTAAAGATGGCTGTATCGTAATGTGAAGATATATTAAAGGCTTTTGCTGCGAAATACTTTCGCTGTTCCAAGGAAGTACTTCCATTGTTTTCAGTTAACATATCAAGTACTTCGTCGTAATCTTCCATGGAAGAAACACAAAGGGTATCTTTGAAGTTTTTCGCAGCGGCGCGAATCAAGGAAATACCGCCAATGTCAATCTTTTCGATGATGTCTTGCTCACTGGCTCCAGAGGCTACGGTTTTTTCAAAAGGATACAAGTCTACAATAACCAAATCCAGTTGTGGAATATTGTATTGTGCCATTTCAGCCACGTCACTTTCATTTTCCTGACGGTTCAAAATCCCTCCAAATACCTTTGGGTGCAAAGTCTTTACCCGACCTCCCAAAATAGAAGGATAATCGGTCACTTCTTCTACAGGAATCACATTGATTTCCATATCATTGATAAACTTTTCGGTACCTCCCGTAGAATAAAGCTGAACCCCTAAAGAGTCTAGTTTTTCAATAATGGGAGCTAACCCATCTTTGTGAAATACCGAAACCAGTGCCGATTTAATTTTTTTTGAATGTGCCATCGAATTTATTTTGAACTGAAAATTAAGTTGCAAAAGTACATAAATCCAAAGGAAATCTGTAACATAACTTCTTAGAAAAAGACCTATCTTTAAACTTACAAAAACCAAAGAAATAGTTTTCTATGCTAATTTACCTAAGGGTCCTAAAAGAGAGCTTTAATTTTGCCTTGAACGCCTTGCGCAATAACAAGTTGCGTACTTTTTTATCCTTAGTGGGGGTGACCATTGGTATTTTTTCTATTATCGCAGTTTTGGCTGCCGTAGATTCCTTGAAAAGTGAAATAGAAAATAGTATTAGTGGATTGGATAACAGTACCATTTACTTGGGGCATTTTTCTTTTGGCCCTACCGATGTCCCTCGTTGGAAGTGGGCACAGTTTCCCACTGCAAGCTATGAGGAATATCAATATTTAAAAAAGAATTTACCCGATATAGACGCCATTTCCTACACGCTAAACGTGCCCAATGAAACAATAAAGTTTGAAGACAAATCGGTTGAAAATGTGAATATTGGTGCTGTTACAGACGATTATTACAATATTGAGGATTTAAAGATTGAAGAAGGCCGGTTTTACAATGAACTGGAAAGTACCAATGGAGCCAACGTCATCGTACTAGGGAATGAAATATGCAATTCCCTTTTTTCTACCCCGCAACAAGCTATTGGGAAAAGAGTGCGTTTGTATGGTCGAAAATTTACGGTCATTGGCGTGTTAAAGAAGGAAGGTTTTGCCTTGGGCGACTCAAAGGATACGGCTGTCTTTTTACCAGTAAATGTATTGCGTTCCATGTTTGGTTCAAACAACAAATCACTTTTTCCCTTTATCATTCTAAAACCTGAAAAAGAGGTGGATAATGCCGCTTTCGTAGCGATGTTAAAACAACGTATGCGACTGAAAAGGGGATTGAAACCTGAAGAGATTGATAATTTCTTTGTGAATCAGTTGCAAGGTTTTACCGATGCTATTAATAGTATTACGGGAACCATGAACTTAATTGGAGGGATCATTAGTGCTTTTTCCCTGTTAGTTGGTGGCTTTGGAATTGCCAATATCATGTTTGTAAGTGTAAAAGAACGCACCAATTTAATTGGAATTCAGAAATCATTGGGTGCCAAACGGAAATTTATCCTTTCTCAATTTTTATTTGAAGCCATGATTCTGGCATTGATTGGTGGAATTATTGGGTTGCTCTTTGTATTTGTCGCATCCCTCATTGCTTCTGCATTCACCCCCGACTTTGAGTTTGTCTTATCGCCTTTCAATATTATGATTGGGACTGTTATAGCAGCTGCTATAGGATTGGTTTCAGGAATTTTACCTGCAATAAAAGCCTCCAATTTGGACCCCGTGGAAGCTATACGAACAGGAATGTAACTAGAGGATTTTTGCCACTTCGGCATTTACCCACTCCAAGAACAATTCATCTTCCTCGGTAAATGGATCAATCGTATTTGAATCGATATCAATTTGACCGATATTTTTCCCGTCTTTGAATAACGGAATCACAATCTCTGCCTTTACATGAATGCTACACGCAATGTAATTATCCTGGGCTTTTACATCGGGCACTAAAAAATTAGCATTGCTTTCGGCTACCTGTCCGCAAATCCCTTTGCCAAAAGGAATGACCGTATGGTCGGTAGGTTCGCCAGCAAAAGCCTTTAAGTGAAGGGTCTTTTCGGCTTGGTTTGCAAAATAGAATCCTACCCAATCGTAGTAAGGAACCTTTTCTTGAAGTAGTTCACACACTTGAGTCAGTTTTGATTCTGTAGCAACTGCCTGATGGATTAAAATTTCAGAAATACCAGGCTTCAAAGATTGTAGTTCCATAGCACAAATTTTTGCAAATGTATTTCAAAAAAGAAAGCGAGTGACAAATTCAAATTACATACTTTTGTTAAAATGAAGGCCCTTTTTAAGCAATATCAACCCGTAGTTCGCTTTTTACTGCTCTTTTTTGGCAGCTATGCCGTACTTAGCCTTTTCTACGGACTATACCTGCATTTTTCAAGTGATGGTAAGCCAGACCCTATCACCCAATGGGTGGCTACTCAAAGTGAAAGTGTGATAGAATCGTTTGGGTACGCATCACAAGTAGTTGCCAATGAAGGTCATCCCAGTATGCAATTATGGGTGGAAGGAACGCTTGTAGGAAGGATTATTGAAGGGTGTAATGCGTTGAGTATTGTTATTTTATTTGCTTCTTTTATCATTGCTTTCGCAGAAGGTTTTAAAAAGACACTACTATTTTTATTTGCAGGAGCAGTCATTATTTATGGGGTCAACCTTCTCCGAATCGCTGTTTTGGCCATCGCTTTATATCGGTATCCTAGTTATCAGGAAGTATTGCACACAGTGGTTTTTCCGGCCCTTATCTACGGAATGGTTTTCTTGTTATGGGTCTTGTGGATACGATCGTTGAACTCAATTAAAGAAAAGAATGCATAAATTACCTAAAATGGGGTTGTTGATTCTGCTTTTTGCGATATTAGTTGCGATAAGGGCCTATGCTCCTTCTTTATTTTATGACCCTTTAATTTCTTTTTTTAAGACGAATCACAGCACTTCAGGATTACCCACATTTAATATGGGAAGGCTTATTGTTTTTACATCACTGCGCTTTTGGGCCAACACGATTATTTCATTAATGATTTTGTGGGTGCTTTTTCGGAAGCAAACACTGGTTCGTTTTTCACTATTGCTGTATATCCTATTTTTCATAGGATTAATTGTATGCTTTATCATCCTTCTGAAGGTTTCAAAGCCTGGGGAACATATGCTATTATTCTATGTAAGAAGATTTTTAATTCATCCTCTCTTGCTATTACTTTTAATTCCGGCGTTTTACTTTCAGAAAGGAAGAAAATAAATACCTTTGTGGAGTTAAAATTACTTCAGGAATGAGAAAACTATTTTTTGTATGCGTACTAAGCCTTAGCGTTTTGGCTTGTAAGGAAAAAGAAACTAAGGCTGAAACTCAAGAAGGTCCTACCCAAATGGAGCAAGTGATGGAAACCCATGATGAGTTGATGCCGCAAATGTCTACCATTGCACAGTACATTAATAAACTGGAAATGACGATGGATTCTACCAAAGTGGATACGGCCAGGCTAAATGCCATTTCCGATTTAAAACAAGCGAATGCCAGTATGATGCAGTGGATGAAGGATTTTGGAAATGCTTTTGAATCTGATGAAATTTTAAATGGTGCGGCACTTTCAGAAGAAAAGAAAAAACTTCTCAACACGTTTGAAGCAAATGTCAATGCGTTGAAGGAAGAAATGAATACAGCTGTGGAAAACGCAGAAAAGACATTGGATAATTAATTCTTATTGACTTAATTTTAACAAAAAGGACGGTACATTCGGGTTTTCTTTTTGTTATTTTTGCAAGGTGAAAGCGATTGTTTCCATAATTCTCTCTACCCTTATTTTGCTCATTAGCAGTGGCTTGGCTTATGCCAAACACTTTTGTGGAGGGCATGAAATGCTTTCGGAAATCACTTTAGGTGAAGCCCATCTTTCCTGCGGAATGAAAATGGAAGCCTCAGCTTGTGGGGATGAGTTACAGGACAGCCATTCCTGTTGTAGTAACAAATACCTACAAGTAACTACAGACGATACGTTCTCAAAAGTAGATTTCGATTTTAACTTTGACACCCAATGGTTTGCCACCTTGGTAACTATTTTTGTGCTTCAGGAGCAAATCTTGCCCGAATCTCAAAATTTTTGTTATAAAGATTACAACCCTCCTCCCATACAACAGGATTTACAAGTGTTGTATGAAACTTTCCTTATTTGATTTTAAGATTTTAAATGCCAGTCCTCTTTTGGGGCAACTAATTTATAAATCTTAAAAAAATAATCATGAAACATACATATCAAATCGCAGGAATGACCTGTGATGGGTGTAAAAAATCAGTTACTGAAAAGCTCTCCAATGTGGAAGGGGTTTCTCAGGTAACAGTAGACCGTGAAGCAGGTACGGCTACCATTTCCATGGAGCAGCACATTGCTTTGGAAACCTTGCAAAAAGCACTTCCGAAGAAATACACCCTTTCAGAAAAGAAAACAGAAAATATTTTTGAAAACACTTCTTCAGAAGAAGCGACTTCAAAGCTAAAGCAGCTGAAGCCTTTATTTTTAATTTTTGGCTACTTGTTTACGGCAGCCATCTTACTTCATTACAAAAATTGGAATACGGGTGAAGCCATGCTGGACTTTATGGGACTGTTCTATATTGTCTTTAGCTTCTTTAAATTTTTGGATCTGAAAGGATTCCCGGAATCTTTCAGAATGTACGATCCTCTGGCAAAAGTACTTCCCGTATATGGATGGATCTATCCGTTTATGGAATTAGGATTAGGACTCCTATTCTTAATGCGCCTTCAAATACATCTCGCGCTATGGGTTACCCTTGTTATCTTAGGGCTAACCACCATTGGGGTAGTGCAGACGCTTCTAGGGAAAAGAACCATTCAATGTGCCTGTTTGGGAACGGCTTTAAAGCTTCCCATGACAGAGGCTACTTTTATTGAAAATGCCTTGATGCTAGTCATGGCTGTACTAATGCTTTTAAATTTGGTATAACATGAGACTATTTATTATACTATTACTTAGTTTATCCTCGCTAGGAACGTTTTCGCAAGAAACCCTAGAAGGAAGCATTGAAGATGCAGGAGCTACCGAAGAGCCTAAAGGTCTAGCCGGAGCCAATGTTTTTTGGTTGGATACCAACATAGGGGCCGTTACCGATTTTGAAGGAAATTTTTCCATCCCCTATAAAGAAACCTATAAAAAACTGGTGATAAGTTATGTAGGCTATCAAACCGATACCATTTCGGTTTCTGGGAATGCAAAGCCCATACGGCATGCCTTAAAAGCTTCCAGTGAATTGGACGAAGTAACGATTTCGGCTAGAAGAAAGGCATCCTCCCGTTCCTACATTGAACCGCAGAACGTAATTAATGTGAGTAGCGACGAATTGCTAAAAGCGGCTTGTTGTAATCTTTCCGAAAGTTTTGAAACCAACCCTTCCATCGACGTGAATTTCACCGATGCTGTTACCGGAACGCGGCAAATTAAAATGCTGGGCTTAACCAGTCCGTATATTTTAATTACTACGGAAAATGTCCCTGCTATTCGGGGTGCGGCACAAAACTATGGATTGAGCTTTATTCCTGGAACTTGGGTGGAAAGTATTCAGATTACCAAAGGTGCGGGAAGCGTGACCAATGGTTTTGAAAGTATCGCCGGACAAATTAATGCCGAACTGCAAAAACCGATGTCTGATGAAAAATTATTTGTCAATGCGTACGGTTCCATGAATGGTCGTTTGGAGTTAAACACGCACGTTAATACCCAAGTTTCTCAAAAGTGGAGTACAGGGTTGTATGTGCATGGAAATCTTCGGAATAGTAAATTTGATAAAAATGAAGATGGGTTCTTGGATGTTCCCTTAGCCGAACAAATTAATGTGATGAACCGTTGGCAATATACCGACTCAGAAAAGGGGTGGGTGAGTTTCTTGAATTTTAGATACCTGAATGATTCCAAACAAGCGGGTCAAACCGATTTTAACCCTGAAACCGATAAGCTTACCACCAGAGCTTGGGGTAGTGAGATTGAAACCGAACGTTATGACTTTTCTGGGAAATTGGGGTATGTAAATCCTGAAATCCCATACCAAAGTGCTGGGCTTCAGGTTGCGTATAGCTATCATAATCAAGATTCCTATTTTGGTTTACGGCAGTACGATATTACCCATGACAGTTTTTACGCAAACGCTTTGTATAACTCGATTATTAGTGATTCGCGTCATAAAATTAAAACAGGGGTAAGTTTTACCTATGACGATTACACCGAGTTTGCCGATACGGCGTCTTACGATAGGACCGAAAATTCGGTAGGGGCCTTTTTTGAGTATGCTTATGATAATCTGGAGGCTTTGAGCCTTACGGCAGGGCTTCGGATAGATAATCATAATAAAATGGGCTTTTTTGTGACGCCTAGGTTACATGTTAAGTATACGCCTTGGGAGAAGTCGGCTTTTCGTTTTTCCGTAGGGAGAGGAAAAAGAACGGCCAATATTTTTGCTGAAAATATGTCGTTATTTGCTACCTCTAGACAGATCATTGTAGAAGAAGATGGAGGAGAGATTTATGGAATGGATCCAGAAATAGCCTGGAATTACGGAATTTCCTACTTACAAGGTTTTAATCTCTTCGGAAGGAATGCTAGTGTTACTTTCGATTTTTACAGAACCGATTTTACCAATCAAATTGTGGTAGATTGGGAAACGGCTTCCGAAATTCGTTTTTATAATTTGGAAGGAGACAGCTACTCCAATAGCTTTCAGGTAGAATTTGATTATACTCCATTACAACGCTGGGATTGGCGTTTGGCATATAAATATTACGATGTGCAAACGCAGTATAAATCAGGGAAGTTTCAAAAGCCCCTTACCCCAAAAAACCGCTTTTTTGCCAACACTTCTTATGAAACCCAAAAAAGTGATAACGGAGGACAGTGGAAATTTGACGCTACCTATAACTGGTTAGGGGAGCAGCGATATGCTGCAACAGATGCGAACCCGTTGGAGCTGCAGCTGCCCGAATATTCCCCTACTGTAGGAACTTTAAATGCCCAAGTTACGAAGGTTTTCAGTGAAAAATTTGAGGTATACATTGGGGGGGAGAATGTAACCAATGTAAGGCAACCACAGCCCATTATAGATGCTGAAAATCCTTTTGGATCAAATTTTGATACTACCTTTGTGTATGGCCCTATTTTTGGGAGTATGTATTACGCAGGATTACGATTTAAACTTTAAAAAACACAATAACTATGAAAAAATATCTTTTAGTACTAACGATCATGTTTACAGCTACTGTGATGGCTCAGGATAAAAATGCGAAAGCCACTGTAGAAGTGGACGGTGTTTGTATGATGTGTAAAGCACGGATTGAAAAAGCGGCGATTAAAACCAAAGGGGTTAAGTCGGCCAATTGGAACGTGGAAACCCATCAATTAACCTTGTTCTTCGATGAGCGAAAGACCAATTTAGAGGCTATTCAGGAAAATATAGCTGCGGTAGGTCATGATACTGAAAAATTTATAGCTCCAACGGAAGCTTACGAAAAAATAGATACCTGTTGTAAATACAGGGATCCAAATACAGTTAAATCCCATGGAAAAGATGGGAGTGAAAACTAAAAAAAGGCACCTAGATCTAGGTGCCTTTTTTAGTTAAATATTTGCCAATAAGCGAATCAAATTATTGAAATACCCACTACATTTACATAGTCATTTTAATACGATAAAAGTTATGGCAACAGCTAAGTCAAACGGAAAGTCTTCTGCAAAGAAACCAGCAGCTAAAGCTCCTGCAAAGAAGACGACTCCTGCTTCTAAAAAGAAGTAATTGTACTTTGGTTTATTTCGTATAAACCTTGAAAATTCAGTGTCACCACCCTTAAAAAAGGTGGTATTTTTTTTATAGAAAAAACCCTCTAAGATTTTCTCTAAGAGGGTTTGTTATTTTAAGTAGGTGACCATTACATCATCCCTGGCATTCCGCCGCCGCCCATTGGAGGCATGGCAGGAGTATCTTCCTTGATGTCCACCAAAGCACACTCTGTCGTAAGGATCATTCCTGCTACTGAGGCAGCATTTTCCAAAGCTACACGAGTCACTTTTTTAGGATCTATAATTCCAGCCTTCAGCATATCCACATAGGTGTCGTTTTTAGCGTCGTATCCATAAGACTTGTTGCCTTCCATCACTTTGTTGATGACAACAGAACCTTCACCTCCTGCATTTTCTACAATAGTACGGATAGGGGCTTCGATAGCACGAGCTACAATTTGCACTCCAGTAGTTTCATCTAAAGAATCGGTCGTCACCTTTTCCAGCATTTTCTTAGCTCGAACTAAAGCCACACCACCACCAGCTACGATACCTTCTTCAACAGCAGCTCTGGTAGCGTGAAGGGCGTCGTCGACACGGTCTTTTTTCTCCTTCATTTCCACTTCACTGGCGGCACCTACATAAAGTACGGCAACTCCTCCGGCCAATTTAGCCAAACGCTCTTGCAGCTTTTCTTTATCGTAGTCGCTAGTTGTTGTTTCAATTTGAGATTTAATTTGTCCTACACGGGCCTGAATATCACTTTTCTTTCCTGCGCCATTCACAATCGTGGTATTGTCTTTATCAATGGTCACAGTTTCAGCAGAACCTAGCATGTCTACGGTAGCATTTTCAAGGGTAAAACCTCTTTCTTCAGCAATAACGGTTCCGCCGGTAAGAATAGCAATATCTTCTAGCATAGCTTTTCTACGGTCTCCAAAACCAGGTGCTTTTACAGCAGCAATCTTAAGTGATCCCCGTAGTTTGTTGACGACTAAAGTAGCCAAAGCTTCTCCTTCTACGTCTTCCGCAATAATGAGGAGCGACTTGCCTTGTTGCGCTACAGGCTCCAACACGGGAAGTAGGTCCTTCATGTTTGTAATTTTCTTGTCATACAGAAGAATCATAGGATTTTCCAGTTCTGTATGCATTTTTTCGCTATCGGTCACAAAATAAGGGGAAAGATACCCGCGGTCAAACTGCATTCCTTCTACAACGTCTACGTAGGTTTCGGTCCCTTTCGCTTCTTCTACAGTAATGACCCCTTCTTTGCCTACTTTTCCAAAGGCTTCTGCGATAAGACTTCCAATGGTGTCGTCATTGTTGGCAGAGATAGAGGCTACTTGTTGAATTTTTTCACTGGAGTTCCCTACCTTGGTAGATTGCTTTTCAAGATCTTTTACGATTGCTTCCACAGCTTTGTCAATTCCTCTTTTCAAGTCCATAGGGTTGGCACCCGCAGCAACGTTTTTTAAACCTTCTTTAACGATAGCTTGTGCCAAAACGGTTGCTGTTGTGGTTCCATCACCGGCAAGATCGTTGGTTTTGGAAGCCACTTCTTTTACCATTTGTGCCCCCATGTTTTCCAAAGCGTCTTCCAATTCAATTTCTTTGGCTACGGTAACTCCATCTTTGGTTACTTGTGGAGCTCCAAAGGATTTACTTATAATTACATTACGACCTTTAGGACCTAAGGTTACTTTTACTGCATTGGCCAATGCATCGACTCCTTTTTTAATCGCATCACGGGCTTCAATGTCAAATTTTATATCTTTTGCCATAGTGTTTATTTTTTATGGTTTTAGTTTAATTTTAAATTATTGCTAGGATATCATCCTCACGCATGATGAGGTAATCCTTTCCATCAAATTTTAATTCGTTTCCAGCATATTTACCGTATAAAACAGTATCTCCAACTTTAACGGTCATTTCGTGGTCTTTTTTTCCTTTTCCTACTGCCACGACTTTTCCTTGTTGTGGTTTTTCTTTTGCGGAATCAGGGATGTAAATTCCGGATGCAGTTTTGGTTTCAGCCTGCTGTGGCTCTACCAAAACACGATCTGATAAAGGTTGAATTTTTAATGCCATATGTTTTTGTTTTGAAATGTTAATTTATAAATACGAATACAACTTAGGCAGAAATTATGCCATCACATTTTTGTGCCACAAATGCAAAAAAAAATGCCAACTTGTCATAAAGTTGGCATTTTTAATAAACTGCAATTAGTTAATGCTGAATCAACAGCTGCTTTATGGTTACATACCCATCTTCATGAATATGTAAAAAGTAGGTACCATTGGGTAAGGACATGGTATCTATGGTTTTTTCAATATTGTTTGAAGAACCATCATATAGTACATTCGAATATTGATCATAAATGTATATATGGTAGGTTTTATCCGGATGCTGTGTAAAATCTAATTTAAAGTCTTCATTCGCATTATTTGGATATGGTAAAACAGGGTCGTAACAAGTAGTGCAGCTACCGCTATTATCATGAACTACATAAAGATGTATGGAGCCTCCCTCTCCACAGCTATTTACGGAAACCAGTTGTACATATCCCTCAATTCCTCCGTTTCCGGTAAATATGTGCGAATTGTAACCTGTTTCGTTTGGCCAAGTTTGCCAGTAGTCACTAGTGAAGTCGATAGGGTTGTTTTCTTCAAAAGGATAAGGGAGCAACCATTTATAAGAAGTTGCCCCTTGAGAGCCACCTCCAGTGTAGGTTTGCATACTTCCACTATGAACTTCGGTAGGGCCATTTAAAAAAGTTGGGGGATCTGCCACACCTAACCAAACATTCTTCTGAACCGTATGGAAAGGATAAATTGCTTTAATGAAACCACTAGCATTTACCGTGTTATTAATGGGCTGAACGGTAATAGAGGTATCATTTTCCACAATTACATTTAGATTATTCGAAACCTGCCATTCATCTGGGGGAATGGCACAACTTCCTCCGGGAATTTCATAAGTTACCATATCTGTTAGACAGATAGACTCTGGGCCAATAATATCTTCTCCTTCATAATAAACGATGGGTTTTTGGAAATTTTCGGATAGTTCTTCTAAAAGCCAATTCACGCTCTCTTCTGTAAAAGAAGTATGCCGTTCATTGTTTTTGGGGCCAAAATAGGTGTCGAACGGGGTCTCGTTGGTGCATACTAAATTTCTGTTCATCTCTTGCTCCCATGAGGTATTCGGGTTATTGAATCCCAAGGCACTAATTACTGGGATAAAAGAGTGTACCCTGTCATTGTCATAAACAGATATATCAGCCCCTCCCAGCAAGTCGGATAGCACTGAAATTATAGTGGTGTAGGCTCCTTCAAAACCCCAAAAGCTACCTGAAGGAACAATAGGGTCAATTCCTTCAATAGGATTGGCCAATTCCTGAAACCCTGGAAACCATCCTCCAGGAATTTGGTCTAAGCTACCTCGGGTATTCAAGTTACTTATGTATTTCGAGTGGTCTGAAAAAGACTTTTTATATCTGGATATCTTGGAGTTATTCCCTGTAGCGGGCATCCCAAATGCTTCCAGGCTGCCAATATGTAAACTTCCGAAAAGGATGCTTTGAAAAGCCCTAGCGTTAAAGCCCATTTCTCCAGCAGCCAAATAGTAATCCAAACTCTGTGTCCACGGATTAAAATACTTTTTATTTCCTTCTAACGAACCATTCACCAATGCGATTTTCCGCAAGTTTTCGGGATAACCTTTGCTGTTGGGAAGCCCATTGTTAAAAAGGTTATTGTAATATGTAATAAAAAATGGATGGCCCCTATTGGTGTTGTAACCTTGACTCACGGTTTTGGAGTTTAACCAATTTTGATTGACCTGATTTCCATTGGTGCCATGGTATTGTTCTATGAGTTGCTGTTTTGCAGCGGGAGATCCAAGCTGGTTGTCTACAAAATCCTGTGCCGCAGCATTGTCGGGTTCTAATTGATTCAGCAAGGTTTGGAGTCCAATAGGTATATTTGCTCCCAAATGGGGACTGTCAATACTCACCCAAAGTCTTGTATTATGGTCAATTCCTTCTTTCTCCATATAACTTAAAGCATACCGGGATATTTGCCCGCCCATACTGGGGCCTACAATAACCAACTCTTCATTACTGTTGTTTTGATCCAGTTTGTTGTTGATGAACTCGTACAATGCTACATGTGTAAGTCCGTTTCGTTCAATATAGTCGGCTCCACCATCTATTTCTATCCCATTTTTTACGTAGGTAGGATGATTAACAATGATTACATCATACCCTAGCCCGTTTAAGATGGGAATGATAGGAGTAGGGTTTCCGTTTTCGTCAAAATAGGTCATCATTTCAACGATAGAAGTATGTTCGTCTGGAGGTAAATTTGAATCTACATCCCTAATCTTTCTCTTGTCGCCAGGATCAAAACCATCAATGATTATGCAGGGTTTTAAAATTTTCTGTTGTGTGTTTCCGAAGAAAATTCTGTAGTACAAACGTCCATTGACTGCTGTGGGTTCATCATATCCTTGAAAAGGAATAGTGGCGTTTATGAACCCATTGGAACTGTCTGGAGTAGGCGGAACATAGTTGGCTGTAATAACATGAACGACCGCTTGTACGCTTTTTGTTGTGTTATCTTCAAAAACAGCTGTAAAAGTCAAGGTCTTGATCCCGTCTTCTTGATAAGAAATAGGGATAGTCTGGTTTGCAAATACGCCGTTATCGATAAGTGTATGATCTTGGCTGGTGTCAAAATTTGCAATTAAACTTTTAATCGTTTTACCCTGGGCTATTTCAAAAAGAAACTCGTCTTTAATAGCGTACTGAATCGAACTCCCCCTAAGGTACATCTTGGTAGGGGAAATAACCAAGGTATGGTGTTCCTTGAAAATAGGTTTCCCGTTATTCAGTTCCTGAAACTTATTGTTTTCAATTTTTAAAGCTCCCAACTGTTCTTCTTCCGAGTCGTAATTTATACTATTATATACAGCATTTAAGATAGCAATATCCACTTTATGGTAAATACTGTCTGAAGCAAATTGCTTTTTTAAGTCCCTTAAAGGGATCCATAAACTGTCTAATGAAGCTTTTCTAATTTCTAGAAATGCTTGTTCAAAAAAATTCACATCAGCAATTTTGTTTTGGCTGTTGAAGTTTTTTAGGTCGGCCCACGAAGTGGTTCTGTCGTAAAGAATTTCGGTACTTAGAGAACTTTTATCAATATCCACGAGCATACTGTCAATCTTGGTAGCTGGTGTTTGTGAAAAAAGTAGTGCATGAAAAAGTAGAAAAATTGTGTAAAGAGATAATTTTCTCATAATTTAGTGGTGTTAATAGATGAAACATATTTTGACTTGTTATTTTATTGACTTTGAAGGTGCCATGCCAGTGGCACCTTTTTTAGTTACTTTAAAAGTTATATTTTACGAGAAAGCCTAATGAGGCTACCGGCATGAAATTGTTGATATTGGTATGTGCCTGAATGCCAAAATTAATCTTTCGTTCGGTGGGAAAGACCAATGCAGCTTGAACGGGAAATCCAATTACTTTGTCCATTTCCAAATTCTTGTCTGCAATGAAATAGCCTACTCCTCCGTAAAGCTCCAATTGCAAGGCTTCCGAAAGAGGTATTTCCCGACCGTATAAAAGATCGTATTCTTCAAAAGAATCTAAATCAGAGCCTTCTCCAAAGGAAGATGAGAATTCCCCACCCCCCGAAGCGTATGCCTTCAAAATATTCTTGTTAAAGGAAATACTGGTGCTTAAGCTTAATTGTAGCCCAACATTGTCGTCAAGGTACGGTACCGCTATAGAAAAAGCAGCATCCCTGAATTGCACTTTGCTAGTTTCCTGCCCCATTACTTGTAGACATAGAAATAGTACACTAACCATTGTTAAAAATCCAGTTTTCATAAATATCAATTTTTGATGATCATTTCTTTTTGTATTCTCCCCAATCGGTCTTCGAGAAGTAATAGGTAGGTACCTCTTTGGAGATGTTGCACCTCTATACGGGTAATTGCATCAGATTGGTAGGTTTTTATCTTTTCGCCTAAAAGGTTGAATAAAATCGCCTTTACAATAGGTTCGGTCGATTGTAAGGTTATTTGGTTGGAAGCAGGATTGGGGAAAAGATAGGTGTTCTGAAATTCCATGTCTGCAACCTCTAGCACACATTCTTGACTAAAGTTGATAGAGTGCCCGGCTTGTGTTTCAATAAAAATCGCTAGGTCGGAGTTCACATCGTCGATGCACACCTCTGCCAAGCTAGGGAGCTCTTGAAAGTTACTGCTAAAAGTTCCTCCGCTAATGTCAATGTTTTCATTAGTGCCATTTTTAATGTTCAAATATTCCAAAAGGTTACTTCCCTCAAGATCCACCTGCCTTAATGCAGGATTGCTGCTAAGATCTAGATAGTTGAGAGCGGTGCTTCGTAAGCTGAGCTCCATTAATGCAGTATTATTGTTTAGGTTTATTGATGTTAGGGGGTTCCCATTGGCATTTAACCGCACCAAACTGGTATTGTTCCATAAAATTAAACTAGATAATTGATTGGAGAATACCGTTAAAAACTGTAAGGAAGTACAATTGCTAAGATCCATGCTTTCAATAGGCGATGAGGTGACCTGCACAATAAGTAATTCTGGGTTTTGGGAAAAATCCAGAGAGGTGAGTTGTATGGCACTTAGGGAAACTGTTCTTAATAAAGAATTATTTTCAAGGTTAAGGGATGAAAGGGGGGTTTCCAATAAAACAAGATCCCTTAAGGCAATGTTTTCAGAAAAATCTGCCGTTTCAATAGGGTTATAACTGCCTTCAAAACCTTCTATATTAATAAAGGCTTCCAGCCCTTCTAAGCTCGTAATGTTTCCTGGGGAACCCGAAGTTCCACTAACTCGTAGGGTTTGGGTAAATAATTCGGCTTCCGTTATTTGAATCTCTCCATCTCCATTCGTATCTATAACGGGCGTGTGATTCAATAGTTTCGATTTAAATTCTAGGTCTGGAATAGTGACATTTTGTGCTTTTAAAGCAAAAGGCATAATTGTCAATAAAACAACAAAAAGAATGGCTTTTTTATTCATATTACTTGGTTTTCGTAATACAAAAAATCTCTCCTAAGAGGGATTACTTTGCAGTACATTTTAGGGGAGATTTGAAACTAAACTAGAAATAAAAATCTAGTTTGCAAAGTTTTAGATAAAAAAAGAGCTCTTTATTTGCTGTAAATTCTTAAAAAGTAACCATAAAAAAAACCAACTTAAGATAAAGTTGGCTTTGCAATTCTTTACTAGGAAATCCTGTTATTCTTGCGTCGGATTCTCTGAGTTTTCCCCAGCTGGAGGCGTGTTGTTATCGGGTAATGTTACATTTTCTACTTCATTCTGAAGAAAATCTCCACTACCGCTTCCACTAAACAAAGACATGTTGGAAAGCAAAATTAACGCCAATAAGATGACCGCCAAGGTCCAGGTACTCTTATCGAGAAAATCGGATGTTTTTTTAACGCCCCCCAATTGTTGGGTGCCACCTCCTCCAAAAGAAGAAGAAAGTCCACCCCCTTTAGGGTTTTGTACCATGATCACCACCACCAATAAAAAGGCGACGAATATAATTAAGATTAAAAAAATGGAAAACGTACTCATGATTCTTTATTTATCAATTTTTCTATGGCCCGAATTTGGTCTGCAAAGAAACCACTTTTTTCGGGATTTTTCAAAATTAAAATTTTATAAGCTTGAATGGCCTTTTTGTAGTTCTTTTGTTGCAGGTACACCTTGGCTAAAGTCTCTGTCATTAGGCTGTCTGAAGGCTTTGTAAAAGGCTTGGCCAAGTTTTTCTTTTTTTCGGAATTTTCTGTGGGTTGTATTTTGGGAGGATTTTGAATGAACTTTTCAATCAATTCAAACTTTCTTTCTTTATCTTCTTGGTCTTTTGCTGAATTTTCTTCTGAAACTACTTCCCGTTTAATCGGTTTTGCTTGAGAGAGCTTTAACCACTCTGTAAAGGAATGTTTTTCCCCTTTTTGGAAGGCCAAGGGCTCGTTGAGTTTTAGGGTATCTTCAGGAGTTGCTTCTTTTTTGTCTTTCTGAAGAGTACCTTCTTCTGAAGCGCTTCCTTTTCGCTCAAAAAGTGTGGGGTCCAAAATGGCTTCGGCTTTCTTCATTTCGGCTTTTAGTTGCTGATCGATTTCTAAGCTTACTTGCTCTGAAACATTTTCAGAAACTACTTCCATCTCTTTAATGGCTTCAGAATTTTGAAGGATTAATCCTGAAATTTCATGCTGGGTAAAAGTAGGGGAGGTAATGTATTCAAATAAAATATCACGGTCAATGGTATGGGCCGCCGTAACTTTTAAGGCATCGTTGTACTTAAAACTATTCTGGATCTTCAGACCTTTTAACTGCAAGGCACGCGCACTCTGAAAATAAGGATAGGCTTCCAAAATAGCATCGAGTTCTTTTACCTCTTCTGCAGAGATGTCTTGAGGCCGTGCCAAAAGGGAAGTATACTTTTGGGTATTCATGATTACCAGTTTGCCAATGATTTGTTGAAGATGTCCTGCGTAAGCCGTTCAAATATAATTTCCAGGGCCGCATCGAGATCCGAGCCTACCAATTGGGCACTTCCTTCATAATCGTAATAAAATGAAAATCGTTGCTCAAAATCCTTTTCGGGGTCTTTGGTGTTAAAAAACCGAACATTTACCGCTACTGTTAAACGGTTTTGAGCTGCCGTACTCTGTGCTGTGGCCGTGATGGGAGAAATGTAGTATTGTACAATTTCCCCTTCGTAGATCAAATCTCCATTGTTGGTAACCAATTCCAAATTGGTTTGATTAATTAACAAGTCCTGTAACTCTAGGGTAAAATTACGTGCTACCCTGGGCTCAACGAGCTGGGCATTGTTCACAAAATTATTTACCTGAAAGGTTTTGGTAGTCGAATAATCAATGTCGGCCCCTGTAAAGGAGTAGGCCCCACAACCGGTTAAAAGGATGGAAACACCTAGCAGTAAGCTGAATTTTAGAAATGCGTTCTTCATAAGAAGCGGTAATCTACAAATTATATTGTTTAATTTTTCGATATAGGGTTCTTTCACTAATGCCCAATTCTTTGGCCGCATCTTTTCGCTTACCCCCGTATTTATCGAGTGATTTTTTGATAAGCTCTAGCTCCTTGTCTTGAAGTGAGAGACTTTCCTCTTCTTCAATCTCTTCGGCAAAATGGTATTTATCTTCGGTTTCTTCAGGAGCGTTTTCTGGAATATTCAATACCTCTACATCATGTGCTTCGGGTACTTCTTCCTCTTCTGCAAAAGCAGCTATTTGGGCTTCCCGGTCTTCATCTTCCGAATAAATCTTATTAATTAATTGGGCGTTCTGTTCCTTGACCTTGGAAGAATTTCCATGGTTCATTAATTCCATGGTCAATTTTTTCAAATCGTTGATATCCCGTTGCATGTCGAATAACACTTTATACAAAATTTCCCTTTCGCTACTAAAATCACTCTCCACCTTTTTGTTGCTAATTACTGCAGGAAGGTTGCTTCCCACGTTGGGTAAATATTGCTTTAAAGTGGCATAGGAAATCTCCCTTTTTTCTTCCAATACCGAAAGTTGTTCGGTGATATTCCGTAATTGGCGGATATTCCCGCCCCAATTGTATTGTAAGAGCAAGCTTACGGCATCCTCATTCAATCGAATAGTAGGCATTTTGTATTTCTGGGCAAAATCGGAAGCAAACTTTCGAAACAGTAAGTGGATGTCCTCTCCCCGTTGCCGTAGTGGCGGTAAATTGATCTCTACCGTGCTTAAGCGGTAATACAAATCTTCCCGGAATTTCCCTTTTTCGATTGCTTCCCCCATATTCACATTGGTGGCTGCTACAATGCGCACATCGGTTTTTTGAATTTTGGAAGATCCTACTTTCAAAAACTCCCCGTTTTCCAACACCCGAAGTAAACGGACTTGGGTAGGTAAAGGAAGTTCCCCTACTTCGTCCAAAAAAATGGTTCCGCCATCGGCAACTTCAAAATACCCATTTCGGGTTTGCGTGGCTCCAGTAAAAGCTCCTTTTTCGTGCCCAAACAGTTCACTGTCAATGGTACCTTCAGGAATCGCCCCGCAGTTTACGGCAATATATTTATTATGTTTTCTATGGGATAGCGAATGGATGATCTTTGGGATACTTTCCTTCCCCACGCCACTTTCCCCAGTGACCAATACAGAGATGTCTGTTGGAGCCACTTGGATGGATTTCTCAATGGCGCGATTCAGTTTGGGATCGTTCCCAATAATCTCAAAGCGTTGTTTTACAGCTTGAATACTTTCCATATAAATTAATTGTTTTCTGAATACCCCAAGGCTTCCCCTAAAAGAGTCGTACTGGTGCAATCGTTGATTTTTACCATGACGAAGTCGCCCGGTTTATAGTGTTCTTTTGCAAAAACTACCACTGTATTTTGTGGGGTTCTTCCGCTCCAGTCTTGATCACTTTTTTTACTTTCCTTTTCAATTAAAACCTCCACGGTTTGCCCTACAAACTGTTGGGTACGGTAGGCACTGTGTTTTTGCTGAAGGGTAATGATTTCCTGCAATCTTCGCTTCTTGGTCGCTTCAGGAATGTCATCCTCCAGTTTCCTTTCCGCGAGGGTACCCGGCCTTTCAGAATACATAAACATAAACCCAAAGTCGTATTTTACATACTCCATTAACGAAAGGGTGTCTTGATGATCCTCTTCCGTTTCCGTAGGGAAACCTGCAATCATATCTTGTGAAATTCCGCAGTCGGGAAGAATCTCCCGAACCTTATCGATAAGTTGGAAATACTCCTCCCGTGTATGTTGGCGATTCATTTCCTTTAAAATGCGGGTACTGCCACTTTGCACCGGTAAGTGGATGTAATTGCAAATATTTTGGTGTTTGGCCATAGCGTGTAATACATCTTCCGTCATATCCTGCGGATTGCTGGTCGAAAACCGAATCCGCATCTTAGGTTGCGCCATAGCAACCATGTCTAACAATTGCGCAAAGTTGGTGGCCGTCGCCTTTTGCATTTCCGAAGCATTCTTGAAATCTTTTTTGAGTCCGCCGCCATACCACAGATAACTATCCACATTTTGTCCCAATAGGGTAATTTCCTTATAGCCTTTTTCGGCAAGTTCGTTTACTTCCTGTATGATGCTTTGAGGGTCACGGCTACGCTCCCGGCCCCGTGTAAAAGGCACTACGCAAAAGGTGCACATATTGTCGCAACCCCTAGTGATACTCACAAAGGCAGTTACCCCATTTCCGCCTAGACGAACCGGGGAAATGTCTCCGTAGGTTTCCTCTTTGGAAAGGATAACATTTACCGCATCCCGACCTTCTTCCACTTCCTGTAAAAGATTGGGAATGTCCTTGTATGCGTCGGGGCCTACGACCATGTCCACTATTTTCTCCTCCTCCAGGAATTTACTTTTTAAGCGTTCGGCCATGCAGCCTAAAACGCCAACTTTCATTTTGGGGTTGATTTTCTTAACCGCGTTGTATTTTTCTAACCGCTTACGAACGGTTTGCTCGGCTTTATCTCGAATAGAACAGGTATTCACCAACACCAAATCGGCCTCTTCCAAATGTTGAGTGGTGTTGAAGCCTTGTTCGGTCAAGATTGAGGCGACAATTTCACTATCGCTAAAATTCATTTGGCAGCCGTAACTTTCAATATAAAGTTTTCGCTTATTGCCCTCTTTCGCTTCTAGGGTTAAGGATTGTCCTTGTTTGCTTTCGTCAATAATTTTCTCTTCCATAAAAGGATCGCTTCTCACGATTTTATTTAAGGTTGTCAAATAATATGCCCAGAACTAGTTGGGGCAGCAAAGATACAACTTAAAAAGAGAAAGTGTCAAAATGGCAGTAGAATTATCAAGGCAGTTGGGAAGGATTTTTTTGTATTTTTACAAAAACCAACTAACCCATTCAGCATGCAAGACGATATTTTTAAAAAAATAGAAAATGCCAAACCTTTGGATTTTGGCGAGGTTCTTTCCCAAAGTTTTGATTTATATAAAAAATCATTTAGCCAGGGGTTAATCCATACGTTAATAGCTATAATTATTGGCATTCCTTTTTTGCTCATTATCTATATTCCGGTATTGCCCATGTATGTGGAGATACTACAAAATGCTGGAGATCCTTATTACGAGCCTTCTGCTTTGAATACATATAGCCCAGTTATGATTATAGGTTGGGTCATTTTGGTTTTTTTGCTCTCCTTGATCATGCAAGTGGTGAATTACTCCATTTACGGGCATTTTTTCAAGCAATTGAAGAATATCGATTATGGAACCCAAGAAGATGAAGGAGGGTATTTCACCTTATTGCAAAAGCACTTCGGAAAAATTTTATTGCTCACATTGGCGATGACCGGAATTGCTGTAGCAGGGGCTCTTTTGTGTTATTTGCCCTTATTTTATTTGATGGTTCCTTTGCATTGGTTTTTCCCAATCTTTGTATTCAATGAGGAGTTAAGTGTTTCTGAGGTAATAAAAGCTGCTTTTAAGTTAGGAAATAAATATTGGCTGGTCTTCTTTGGGTTGGGCATTGTAGTTTCCATTATTGCCTCAATAGGAATGATTGTATGTTATATTGGGCTTATCGCTACCCTATTCTTTACGTATATTGCTACCTATGTGGCTTATAAACACACCATCGGATTTGGGGACCATGGCGATGCTATTTCACAAATAGGAAAGCCTTTGCCAGAAACTCCCTGAACTGCATTTTAGAGTTGACAATTAGGGGGAGAGCAATGCTTTTCCCCTTATTTTTTGTGTAACATAGCCTTAAAAAAACACTAAATAAAGTAGCGAATTCTTCCGTATTAAAAAAATCGTATACTTTTGTATTCCTAATTTGAAAAGCTATGGCGAAGAATTTAGTGATTGTTGAGTCCCCCGCAAAAGCCAAAACTATCGAGAAATTTTTGGGAAAAGATTTTAAGGTGACTTCTAGTTTTGGGCATATTGCCGATTTACCTTCTAAAGAACTTGGGGTAGATGTTGATGGGGATTTTACACCTAAATATATAGTCTCTAAAGACAAGAAAAGTTTAGTGAAAGAACTGAAGCAGTTGGCCCAAAAAGCAGAAATGGTTTGGTTAGCGAGTGATGAGGACCGAGAGGGAGAGGCCATTGCTTGGCATTTAGCGGAAAGTCTGGACCTGGCTGATGAAAAGACCAAACGAATTGTATTCCATGAAATTACCAAATCGGCTATCTTAAAAGCCATTGATAATCCTCGGAAAATAGATTATAATTTGGTGAATGCCCAACAAGCCCGTAGGGTATTGGATCGTTTGGTAGGGTACGAATTGTCTCCCGTGCTATGGAAAAAAGTAAAAGGGGGATTATCTGCGGGAAGGGTGCAAAGCGTTGCGGTACGTTTGATTGTCGAACGGGAACGGGACATAGAAGCATTTAATCCGCAAGCTTCTTACAGGGTTGATGCCGAATTTATCACTACCGATGGAAGTAAATTCAAAGCGAAACTGCCTAAGAATTTTGAAACGGAAGCAGAAGCTAAAGCGTTTCTTCAGAAAAACTTGAAAGCGAGTTATGAAGTTGGAGAACTTACTAAAAAGCCCGCTTCCAAATCGCCTGCACCGCCATTTACTACTTCAACTTTACAGCAGGAGGCCTCCCGTAAATTGTACTTTTCAGTAAGTAAAACCATGACCATTGCCCAGCGATTATACGAGTCGGGACTTATCACTTACATGCGTACCGACAGCGTAAACCTTTCTAATGATGCCAAAAACGCAGCGCAACAAGAAATTGAAAACTCTTACGGAAAAGAATACAGCAAGCCTCGTAACTACAAGGGAAAAACCAAGGGGGCGCAAGAGGCGCACGAAGCCATTCGCCCTACCGATATGTCCCGCCATGGTATTACAGGGGATCGCGATCAAGAACGTTTATACGATTTAATTTGGAAACGGACCATTGCTTCACAAATGAGTAACGCCAAGTTGGAACGTACTCATGTGAAAATTGATATCCTTTCTTCGGAAAAAGTTACCGAAAACTTTACAGCAAATGGGGAAATGATTGTTTTCGACGGATTCCTGAAGGTGTATTTGGAAGGAACTGATGTGGATGATGAAGAACAAAGTGGCATGCTTCCACAATTGGCAGAAGGGGATGCTTTGCAAAATAATTACATTACGGCCACCCAGCGGTTCACGCGTCCGCCCTATCGTTATACAGAAGCTTCCTTGGTGAAGCATCTGGAGGAATTGGGTATTGGACGTCCTTCTACCTATGCACCAACCATCTCAACGATTATGGCACGTAACTATGTAGAAAAAGGCTCGGTAGATGGTACAGAGCGCAAGTACCTGCAGTTTACCCTAGAGGACCATGCTATTAAGGAAAAAGAACTTACAGAAACTGTAGGAAGTGATAAAGGGAAATTAGTCCCTACAGATATTGGAATGATCGTGAACGACTTTTTAGTAGATCACTTTAATAATATAGTCGATTATAATTTTACCGCAAAGGTGGAAGAAGACTTCGATGATATCGCTGAAGGAAAAGAAGAGTGGACGCAAATGATGAAAGATTTTTACAAGGACTTTCATCCACAAGTAGAAGATGTTGAGGAAAATGCCGATCGGGAAAGTGGAGAGCGTATCCTTGGGGAAGATCCCGAAACGGGAAGGCCTGTTTTGGTACGACTAGGAAAGTTTGGTCCTATGGCACAAATTGGAGCCCCAGATGATGAGGATAAGAAATTTGCAAGTCTTCGTCCAGACCAACAATTGCACTTGGTGACTTTTGAAGAGGTCATGGACCTGTTTAAGCTTCCTAAGGATTTGGGGATATATGACGGGGAAGAGGTAGAGGTGGCCAATGGACGATATGGTCCTTATGTGCGCTTCGGAAAAAAATTCATTTCGCTTCCAGATGGGATGGATCCATTGGATGTGGATATGGACATGGCCAAGAAATTGATCGAACAAAAGAAAAAGGCAGATGCTCCTATTTATGAATATGAAGGATTACCGGTTCAGAAAGGGAAAGGACGTTTTGGGCCTTACATTAAATGGAACAACATGTTCATTAATGTGAACAAGAAATATGATTTCGATAATCTTTCAGAAGCAGATATCATAGAACTTATTGAAGCCAAAAAGCAAAAAGAGATTGATAAGTTGATCAACGAATGGCCTGAAGAAGGTATCCGATTGGAAAAAGCCCGCTGGGGTCGTTTCAATTTGATTAAAGGCAAAACCAAGGTAGAATTGCCAAAGTCTACCAAAGCTGAAAAAATTACTTTGGAGGAAGCCAAAGAGTTGTTGGAGAAGAAAGCCCCTAAAAAGAAAACCACCCGAAAAAAGAAATCTACTGCTAAGAAAAAATGATCGAATTTCTTTCCCCAGTCTCAAAATCGGTATTAGCCCATAGGGAAGTACTCCCCGAAGGAGTATTAGGAAAGCATATTGCCGTGCACAAAGAAGCGGGGAATTTACCAGATTTGAACGGAGTTGGATTGGCCCTCTTAGGAATAAGGGAAAACCGAAAGGATGTAGATTATGTAGGGGAAGGGGTTTCTTTTGAAGTTGTAAGAAAGGCATTGTATGGACTTTACCCTGGCAATTGGAACGAAAGTTTGGTGGATTTAGGCGATATTGATAAGGGCGAAACCGTAGAAGACACCTATTTTGCGGTAAAAACCGTTGTAGAAGCATTACTTCAGAAAAAAATCATACCTATTATATTGGGGGGAAGTCAAGATCTTTTGTACGCACAATATAGGGCGTACGATTCGGTTTCAAAGATGATTAATTTGGTGAATGTGGATCATCGTTTCGATTTAGGCGATGCCGAAAATGCGATTTCCAACAAATCTTATGTGGGAAAAATTATCGTGAATAAGCCTTACAACCTCTTTAACTATAGTGTATTGGGGTATCAATCTTATTTTAACCCGCCCGCTGAAATCGCTTTAATGGACAAATTGTATTTTGATGCATACCGCTTGGGTTCCGTAACCCAAGACATTACAGTGGTCGAACCCATTCTTAGGGATGCAGATGCTGTGGCATTGGATGTTTCTGCAATAAAAAGCGGCGATTTGAGTTATCAATACTATAAAAGTCCGAATGGGTTTGACAGCAGGGAAATTTGTGCCATTGCTAGGTATGCGGGAATTAGTAATAGGGTAAGCTCTTTTGGAGTGTATGAGTTAAAAGAGTTTTCCCAAGCAGAAAGTGCTGCCACGTTAATCGCGCAAGTAATTTGGTATTTTATGGAAGGGGTTAATTTTAGGGTAGCCGACGAGGATTTTGAAAACGATGCCCTATTTAAAACCTATAGTGTGCCTATTGAAGAGGACATCCTTGTTTTTAAGAAGAGCGAAAAAACAGGTAGATGGTGGATAGAAATGCCATTTATTTCAAATGTTAATAATAAATTAAAAAGACATACGTTATTACCTTGCACTTATGGCGAATATTTGAGTGCAACAAATCAGGAAATTCCTGAAAGGTGGTATAAAGCCCGCCAAAAGAATGAAGTATAACCAATGAAATGTAGACATCTAGTATTTAAGGGTTTTTTCAGAAAAATGTTGCTTTTTTGAAATTTTATAAATAGGTTTACGCCCTTAAATCTTAGAAATTTAACCTAATTACCTATGAAGAAGTTAATTGCAATTACTGCAGTGCTTGCCTTGTTATTCAGTTGTAACTCTAAAAAAGATAGAGGAGAACTAGTAGGTGCGAAAGGCAAAAAATGGTATCCAGAAAAACCTTACGGAATGACCCTTATCCCTGGTGGATCGTTCATCATGGGTAAAAGTGACGATGATTTCGTTGCGGTAAATGACGCTCCTACCCGGACCGTTACCGTGCGTTCTTTTTATATGGATGAAACTGAAATCACCAACGCAGAGTACCGTCAGTTTGTGAACTGGGTGAAGGATTCTACCGTTCGGTTAAAATTAGCGATTCTTGCGGATGAAGTGGGGGCAGCCCCTGGTGATGGTGGTATTGGAGAATTTGCTTTTGTTGATCAAGAGAACGAAGAAATGACTCCTTGGGAACAGTATAACTATGACAACTACTACGGAATGGGAGAAGATTTCTATGCCGGTAGAAAAATAAATAATGAAGTAGACCTTATTTGGGATACTGCTGAATATCCAGACGAATACTATTCGGAAGTTATGGATACCATGTACATACCCGCTGAAGAAGCTTACAATGGACAAAGAACCATCGATGTTAGCAAACTGAAGTTCCAATACACCTACATGGACATTCAAGCGGCGGCCAGAGCTAAAGATCAGAGAAGAAAGGATTTTATCAAAAAAGAAGAAATCAATATCTATCCCGATACTACTGTTTGGATAAAGGATTTCAACTATTCTTATAACGAACCTATGCACAACGATTCCTTCTGGCATGAAGCCTATGGAGATTATCCTGTGGTAGGTGTAAACTGGAAACAAGCCAAGGCATTCTGTGCTTGGAGAACTTTGTATAAAAATGCCTACCAAAAGTCTAGAAGCAGACCTTATGTAAACTCTTTCCGTCTTCCTGGTGAAGCGGAGTGGGAATATGCTGCTCGAGGAGGTCTTGAATCTGCGACCTTCCCTTGGGGTGGTCCTTATGCTAAAAACGACCGAGGTTGTTTTATGGCGAATTTTAAGCCCCTTCGTGGTGATTATGCAGCCGATCAAGCTTTATATACAGTGGAAGCAGATGCGTACGACCCCAATGATTACAATTTGTACAACATGGCAGGAAATGTATCAGAGTGGGTAGCTTCATCTTATGAGCCTAACTCTTACGAGTACTCTTCCACCATGAACCCTAATGTAAACGATCAAGACAACATGCGTAAAGTAGTACGTGGAGGTTCTTGGAAGGATGTAGCATACTTCCTTCAAGTAAGTACCCGTGACTATGAGTATGCAGACTCTGCAAGAAGCTACATCGGTTTCAGAACAGTACAAGATTATATGGGTACTGACGTTACTTTAAACAAAAATTTTGGAGACGCTCGATAGGCACTCCGTTCAACAAACTAAACTTTAAACTTAACTTAACTTAAATATTGAATTATGGCACAGTCAAAATCATCCAAAAAACTATTTAACATGGCCTACGGGCTTGGAGCTTCTGTTGTAATCTTAGGAGCGCTATTCAAAATCCTTCACTGGGAATTAGGTCCCCTTAACGGAGGTATCCTTTTGGCAATAGGTCTTATTACAGAGGCTATTATTTTCGCCATTTCTGCTTTTGAACCAGTAGATGATGATTTAGACTGGTCTCTAGTTTACCCAGAATTGGCTGGAGGAAAAGCAAAAGATAAGAAAGGAAAAGAAGCCCCTCAAGATGCTCAAGGAATCCTTTCTAAGAAATTAGATGAAATGTTGAAAGAAGCTAAAATCGATTCTCAATTAATGAGTAGCTTAGGAGACAGTATCCGTTCTTTTGAAGGTGCTGCAAAAAGCATTGCCCCAACTACCGATGCGATGAATGCTACTAAGAAGTACAGTGAAGAAATGTCTCTTGCTGCCGCTCAAATGGAATCTTTAAATAGCTTATATAAAGTACAAGTAGAGTCTACTAGCCGTCAAGCGGAAGTAAACGAGCAAGTAGCCGAAAACGCTGCCCAACTAAAAGCACAAATGGAGCACCTAGCAACCAACCTATCTTCCTTAAATGGGGTGTATGGCGGAATGCTATCTGCAATGAGCAATAAAAACTAATTTAGTTTTCAACTGTAATTAATTATTAATCTTTAAAAGAAATTAAAAAATGGCAGGAGGAAAACTATCCCCAAGGCAGAAGATGATTAACCTAATGTACCTGGTTTTCATCGCGATGCTTGCATTAAATATGTCCAAAGAGGTACTTTCCGCTTTTGGATTATTGAATGAGAAAATTAATTCAGCAAATACACAAGCCAATACGCGTAATCAAGCTTTTATGGATGGTTTGGCAACCAAAGCTTCTGATGAACCAGAGCAGTATGCTGCGGTTGAACAGAAAGCTCAAGAGATAGCCACTATTTCTTCAGACTTAGATACCTACTTGGAAACTTTGAAGGCAGGTGCTGTAGCTGGAATTGAAGATCCCTCAGATTATGAGGTGATGGACAAAGCAGATTATTTTAACAACCTTTTCTTTACCGGTGAAAACCTAAAACCGGAAGGACAAGAGTTTTTGGATAAAATCAATAATTATCGTACCTCGATGATTGCTATCTTATCAGATACGGCTGTTGCTAAAAAAGTAGCAGGAGCGGATGATATAAAAGCAGCGATCAACGAAAATTTCTCTACCGATCAAGTAGAGAAGCGCGATGGCACCAAGCAAGATTGGTTAAATTACCATTACGAAGGCTTTCCGTTAATTGCATCCTTAACCAAAATGACTTCTCTTCAGAATGATGTAAAAACCAATCAAAGTGAAATCTTACAGAAGATGCTTTCAGGACAACAAGCTGCAGCACTTTCTTTCAGTAACTATTCTACTTTGATGGATGCTCCTAAATCGGCATATTACTCTGGTGAAACTTTTAACGGAGCTATCATGCTAGGTCGTACCGATGCTAGTACGGTTCCTCAAGAAGTTAATTTAACGCTAGATGGAAGACCTCTTACCGAAGACCAGTACACGGTTCAAGGTGGTAAAATTGTCTTAAATGTAGGTGCAGGATCTCCTGGAGATCACAAAATCGAAGGTATGTTGGTGTACGGTGAAGGTGGTGAAAAAGTTGAAGTTCCTGTAAATACAGGTTTTGCTACTATTTCTAAGCCAAACTCTGCTGTAATTGCAGCCGATAAAATGAACGTGGTATACCGCGGGGTAGATAACCCAATGACGGTTTCCATTCCTGGTATTCCAGACAATAAAGTAAGTGCTTCAGGATCGGGTCTTTCAAAGGCATCAGGAAGTAAGTACATCATGCGTCCTACACAAGGTAGAACCGTAAACATCACGGCCAGTGGTACCTTGCCAGATGGTCAAAAAATTAGTACTACTTCTGAGTTCCGTATTAAAGATATTCCACGTCCCGTAGGAACCATTCGTGGGGAAACTGGAGACGGTGGTTGTGTGCGTATGCAACGTCAAGGATTGGAAATTTCTTCTGTAGGTGCCATGTTGGAAGACTTTGATTTCGATTTAAACCTAAACGTTACCGGTTTCAGTTTTAAAGTATCTGGACAGCCTACCGTGGTGGTAAGTGGAAATAAATTAAATTCCCAAGCCAAAGGAACCCTTAGCAGGGCAAGAAGAGGGGAAACCGTACAGATTTTCGATATCAACGCGAAACTATCTGGAAACTCTGGATACAAACTGAAAAAGATTTCCCCAATCTGTATCGAATTAACAAATTAAGAATAACAAACTATGAGCTTTAAAAATGTTGTTTTATGTGTAATGGGGCTATTGATGGGTGCCAATGCGTTCGCGCAGTTGAACATCCTGAATGCTAAAACTCCCGATGAAATTGGGAAGAAGACCGAAGCACAAATAGCCTATGATAACGACAATCCGTTACCTTACGGATATGTGGATGAGCGTGACGTGTTGTGGTCCAAAACCACTTGGGAGATTATAGATCTTGACGAAAGAATCAATTTTCCTCTGTACTATCCTATAGACACCAACAACATTGGAGCAGAAAGACGTTCTTTGTATGACGTTTTGGTAAAAAATATCCGTAATGGAAGCATTGATGAGGTATATGCCGACTCTTATTTTACTGAAAAACGTGCCCTTAAAGATATTCAAGCTTCTTTGGTCTATAGTGATACCACCGACCTTGGTATTGAGCAGTTCAATGCGGAAGGAAGAGTAGATCCCGAATACATCCGAAAATTCTCCTTGGACGCAGGTGATGTGGAAGAGTATAGAATTCGTGGAGTATGGTACTTAGACAAAAGACAGGGTGAACTTCGCTATCGCTTGTTGGGAATTTGCCCAGTAGCGAATGAAGCACGATCCAAAGCTTATCCAGATGATGGGGTGGATGCTAAAGTAGAATTATTCTGGGTGTGGTTTCCCGCTGCTAGGGAGGCATTACACAAAGCTAAAGCCTTTAACCGTAAAAATACTTCACAACCCATCTCTTTCGATCACTTATTGAACTCCCGTAGGTTTAATGCGGTAGTTTATAAGGAAGATAACGTGTATGGCGATAGAGGTGTGTCCGATTACATTAGCGATAATGCGCTTATGCAGCTATTGGAATCAGACCGTATTAAAGAACAAATTAGAAACATTGAAATAGATCTTTGGAACTATTAATCATAGTGAACTATTAATAAAACCCTCCTCGATTTCAAAGGAGGGTTTTTTTATGCCATGAAAAAAGTAGATTATATTGTTGTTGGATTAGGGATCGCAGGGATTGCTTTCTGTGAAAAATTAGTAGCTGAAAACAAAACCTTTGTAGTGTTCGATTCAGGGGAACGAAATGCTACGTCCGTAGCGGCAGGAACAATCAATCCTACGGTGCTGAAGCGATTTACGGCGGTTTGGAATGTCGAAGAATTCCTTCCGCAGGCAAAACTATTTTTCAAACAGGTAGAACAACGAATGGGTGTTTCTTTTTCTCATGAAACCTATTTCTATCGAATTTTTAATTCTGCTGAAGAACAGAACGACTGGATGGTAGCCAGTGATAAGCAAAAACTGGCACCGTATTTTTCTTCGGAAATAGTTCCTAATGAAAACCCGCAGCTAATAGCTCCTTTTGGTTTAGGTAGCGTAACCGAAGGGGTAAAAGTGAACACGCCCTTGTTGGTTGCTGCTTATAAAAAGTATCTTCAGCAACAAGGATTTCTGAAGGAAACCCCTTTTCAGTATGACGATCTCACCACTACAGGGGAAGCTCATCTTTACGGGGAAATCAAAGCTTCAAATCTTGTTTTTGCCGAAGGGGTGGGTGCACTTCAAAATCCCTATTACCAGACCAACTGGTTATTGTCCCGTAAAGGACAGTACATGGTTTTTAAAGCACCTAACTTAAAGTTGGATGAAATTTTAAAAGGCCCCCATTTTCTCATTCCGCAGGGTAACGATTTGTATAAAATTGGAGCGACTTTGGATCGTGAAGATCAGACTTCAATGCCTACTGAAAAAGCGAAACAAGAACTGATAGAAGCTACCAAAAAAATGATTCATTGTCCTTTTGAAGTGGTTTCTCAATCCGTAGGCTTCCGTCCAACCACAAAAGATCGTCGACCTATTTTAGGGCCATTGCCTACACTCTCAAAGGCATTTGTGCTAAATGGATTGGGAACCCGTGGCATTATGGGAGCAGCGACACTTGCAAATATCCTTTACCAACATATTGAGTATGGCGAAGCTATTCCGAAGGAAATGGACATTCAACGAACCCTTAAGAAGCCTTTTCCGGGTCGTACTGAAAGAAAAAATTGATCCAAATATTTCGGGACCAGCGTAAAATTATAGGGAGCAAGACAATCAAGGTGCCTACGATGACAAAGAAGGATTCCAGTCTTCCCAGCCCTATAAAGAAATAGGAAATGACAAAAGCCGCTACAGCAAAAGCGACCCCTAAGCCATAGCTTACATACATGGCTCCATAAAAAAAGGAGGGCTCAATTTTGTATTTGGTTTGGCAGTGCCCACAGCGTTCATGCATTTTAAGTGCTTCGGAAAGGTGGTACGGATTGCTTCTTACGTACATCTTTTCTTGCTGGCAAACCGGGCAGGTTCCTGTGAAAATACTGTAAAGTTTGGTTCCTTGTAAGAATCCCATAGACAATTTTTTTAGCGTTACAAAAATAAGCATCTTTGCACAATTGAATGTTACAAATGTTACTTAGATGCTCAATGTTCACAATCTTTCAGTCGCTTTTCAAGGGGAATACTTGTTTGAAGGCATTACGTTTCAGCTTACCGGGGGCGACCGTGTAGGATTGGTGGGTAAGAATGGCGCGGGAAAATCTACCTTATTGCGTATCATTTCTGGAGAACAGGAATACGATACGGGCCAAATTGCCACCGATAAGGAAATTTCCATTGGCTTTTTAAAGCAGGATATTGATTTTGAGAAAGGCAGGACCGTATTGGAAGAGTCCTACGAAGCTTTTACGGAAATAAAAAGGTTGGAGCTTCAATTGGAGCAGATCAATACCCAATTGGCCGAAAGAACCGACTATGAAAGCGATGGGTATCACCAACTCATGGTCGATCTAAATGAAGTGCAACATCAATATGAAATTCACGGAGGCTATAACTATCAAGGGGAAACCGAACGGATTTTACAAGGTTTGGGCTTCAAAAGGGAAGACTTTAATAAGCTTACCGATACTTTTTCGGGAGGATGGCGTATGCGGATTGAATTGGCCAAACTCTTATTGCAAAACCATGACATCCTTTTGCTGGATGAGCCCACCAATCACTTGGATATTGAATCGATTTTATGGTTGGAGGATTTTCTGAATGGTTATGCGGGAGCGGTGGTATTGGTAAGTCATGATAAAATGTTTCTAGATCACGTAACCAACCGTACCATTGAAATATCCTTGGGAAAGATTTACGATTTTCCGAAGCCCTATTCCAAATATTTGGTTCAGCGGAAAGAACTTCGCGAGCAGCAGCTGGCTGCCCAGAAAAATCAGCAGAAACAAATAGAACAAACCGAGAAATTAATCGAGAAATTCCGTGCCAAAGCCTCCAAGGCTACGATGGCGCAATCCCTAATAAAAAAGTTGGACCGTATAGATCGAATTGAAGTAGATGAAGATGATAACTCGGTTATGACCCTTCGCTTTCCCGTATCGGTGACACCGGGTAAAGTAATCGTGACGGCCGAAAAGGCTTCCAAGAGCTATGGCGATAATCAGGTACTTCAAAATATCGATCTTTTGATAGAGCGGGATACCAAAACCGCTTTTGTAGGTCAAAATGGACAGGGAAAGTCTACACTGGCCAAGATGATTGTCGGGGACATTCCGTATGAAGGTACAATCGATTTAGGTCACAATGTACAAATAGGGTACTTTGCCCAGAACCAAGCAGAATACTTGGACGGAAGCAAAACCGTGGAGGAAACCATGATCGATGCCGCCGATGAGAAATCCCGTCCTAGGGTTCGGGATATTTTAGGGGCTTTTTTGTTCCGTGGGGAAGAAGTGGATAAATACGTACGGGTGCTTTCGGGAGGAGAGCGCAACCGATTGGCCTTGGCGAAATTGTTGTTACAGCCTTTCAATGTATTGGTCATGGATGAGCCTACCAACCATTTGGATATTAAGTCGAAAAACGTCTTAAAGGAAGCCTTAAAAAACTTCTCGGGCACCTTAATTGTGGTCTCGCACGACCGGGATTTCCTTCAGGGATTGACCAATAAGGTATACGAGTTTAAAGATCATAAAATCAAGGAATATTTAGGGGATATCGACTTTTTCCTCGAGCAACGAAATTTATTGAACCTTCGGGAGGCCGAAAAGAGGACCGTTTCAGAAAAAAAAGGGAAGGAAACCAAGGAAAATTCCAAACAGGATTACGAACAACAGAAGAAACTAAAATCCCTTCAGAATAAACTAAGCAAGACCGAATCGGCCATCCACAAGCTGGAAAAAGAAATTAAGGAGTTGGATGTAGCACTTGCAGTGAACTATGAAGAAACCATGGCGCAAGACAACTTTTTTGAAAACTACCAGTCCAAAAAGAACCAATTGGACCAATTAATGGAGGAATGGGAAGCCATTACTTTTGATATGGAAGCACTTCGCTAGGTTTTTTAAGATATGTTTAACGCATTTCCAGGCTTCTGAAAGTTAAATTTGGCTTCGCTAACCTAAATTCCTAAACGTGCGGAAAACATTACTCTTTGTCATTGGTCTAGCCATCATTGGAGCAGCCTTCTTTGGGGCGTATTTGATCGTAAAAAATAATAACAAGCCAAAACCCGAAGTACAGAAAGTGGTAAAGACGGTTTTTACTGAAACCGCAAAGAACGGGACAGTCCCTATTGTGATTCCCACGCAGGGGAATTTAATCGCTAAGAATCGATTGGAGCTATTTGCAGAAGTACAAGGGGTGTTTCAATACAGTGCTCATGACTTTAAAGCCGGGCAATCGTATAGAAAAGGAGAAACTTTATTACGTTTAAATGCTTCGGAATACTACGCTTCGGTACAGGCGGCACGAAGTGAATTTTATAATTTGGTGACTTCCTTAATGCCCGACCTTCGATTGGATTACCCAGAAGCTTTTCCTACATGGCAAAACTACTTAGCTACCATCGACGTCAATAAATCCTTACCAGCGCTTCCTGAGATTTCTTCAGATAAAGTAAATTATTTTATCACGGGACGTGGTGTTTCCAGCTCTTTTTATAACATCAAGAATATGGAGCAGCGGCTAGGAAAGTATGGAATAACGGCTCCCTTTAATGGCGTGCTTACCGAAGCCTTGGTCACCCGAGGAACCTTGGTGCGACAAGGACAAAAATTAGGGGAGTTTATTGATACTTCGGTGTATGAAGTAGAATTGAGTATTGGTAGGACCTACAGTGATCTGTTGGAATTGGGGGAGAAAGTTGCGCTTCAATCTGTGGATGACAATAGTACCTACTAAGGGACGGTTACACGAATCAATAGCCGAATTGACCAAGCCACGCAAACCATTAAAGTATATGTGGAAGTGAAGGGTGAAGGCTTAAAAGAAGGGATGTATGTAGAGGCTCAGTTGGAAGCCAAGGAAGCACCTAATGCTATGAAACTTTCCCGTAAATTACTGGTGGATGAGTCTGAAATATTTATTGTGAAAGACAGTATTCTCGATGTATTGCAAATTGAACCGGTCTATTTTTCAGATAAAGATATGATAGTGAAAGGCATCCCCGATGGCACCCAAGTGGTTTCCAGGCCCATTCCTGGAGCCTATGCGGGTATGTTGGTGAAAGTGTATGACGAGAAGGGTACAAACGAAAATACTTCAGAAACGGCCGAGTAGATGAAAAAAGTAATCACGTATTTCATTAAGTATGAAGTAGTGGTCAATGTCGTTATTATAGCATTTGTCCTATTTGGAATTCTGGGTGTTATCCAATTGAAGTCTTCCTTTTTTCCGCTTCAGGATCCTGAAATCATCAATATTGACATTGCGTATCCCGGTGCGGCTCCTCAAGAGATTGAAGAGGGCATCGTCCTGAAAATCGAGGATAACCTGAAAGGACTTATCGGTATTGATCGGGTCACTTCCGTATCCCGCGAAAATGGGGGTAGTATTACCGTGGAAATTGAAACCGATCGGGATATCGATGTGATGCTTTCCGAAGTAAAAAATGCGGTAGACCGTGTTCCTAACTTCCCTAGCGGCATGGAGCCTTTGGTGGTCGCCAAAAGGGAAAACGTAAGGCAAACCATCGATTTTGCCATTAGTGGGGAAGGTATCGATCTAGCGGCCCTAAAGCAAATTGGACGACAGGTAGAAAATGACCTTCGAAGAATGGACGGAGTGTCCCAAATTGCCATATCGGGCTATCCTGAAGAGGAAATTGAAATTGCCGTTCGGGAAAACGACTTGCTGGCTTATAATCTTACCTTTGCTGAAGTGGCGCAAGCCGTTTCTCAAGCCAATATTTTAAGTACCGGAGGAAATATTAAAACCGATGCCGAAGATTACCTTATTCGGGCCAATAACCGATCGTATTACGGGAACGAGCTTAATAATTTGGTTGTTCGCTCCCGGGAAGATGGTACGGTAGTGCGGTTACAGGATGTAGCCGATGTGAGTGACCAATTTTCAGAAACCCCCAATGCCTCCTATTTCAACGGCAATATTGCGGTGAACATTGAAATTACCAACACCAATAATGAAGATTTAATTTCTACGGCAGATAAGGTCAACGAGTACATCGAAGAATTTAATCAGAAGTATACAGGTGTACATATTGATGTGGTGAGCGATTCTTCCATCCGATTGGACCAGAGAACCTGGTTGCTGCTGGAAAATGGGGCTATGGGAATCTTCTTGGTACTCTTTTTCCTGTCGTTCTTTTTGAATACGCGTTTGGCATTTTGGGTGGCGTTTGGGCTTCCCATTGCCTTTTTGGGGATGTTTATGTTTGCGGCTCAGTTTGATGTCACCATTAACGTACTCTCCCTTTTCGGGATGATCATCGTGATAGGTATTTTGGTGGACGACGGAATTGTGATTTCTGAAAATATCTACCAACATTTTGAAATGGGGAAAACCCGTATTCAAGCCGCTATTGATGGTACCATGGAGGTGTTGGCACCCATCCTATCTGCTATTATTACCACCGTATTGGCTTTTTCTAGTTTTCTGTTCCTTGACGGAAGAATTGGAAATTTCTTTAGCGAAGTCTCGGTAATTGTGATCCTTACTTTGGTGGTTTCCTTGGTGGAAGCCTTAATTATACTACCGGCTCACATTGCCCATTCCAAAGCCTTGGTGCATGAAACGGAAGAAGAAAAGCAAAATAAAAAAGGAATTGACAAGTTTTTTATGAAACTTCGGAAGTTCAACGAAATAGGGGACCAATTTATGCGGTATTGCCGTGACAATTTGTACAGTCCTGTTTTAAAATTTGCGTTACGGCAACGGTTTATCACTTTAGCCATATTATTGGCTTTGATGATTCTTACCATTGGGTCTTTTCAAGGCGGAATTATAAGGGGGGCCTTTTTTCCACAGATTGCGAGTGACCGGGTGAGTATCGATTTGTTGATGCCAGAGGGGACCAACCCTAAGATTACCGATTCCATCATTACCATGGTGGAGCAAGCGGCTTGGCGGGTGAATGAAGAGTATACCGCACGACAAACCGGAAACAAGCAGGTGGTAGAAAATATTGTAAAACGTGTAGGCCCTGGAAATAATAAAGCTTCGTTGAACGTGAACTTGCTCCCAGGGGAGGAACGTGATTTTGGATCTCCAGAAATTACAGCCTCCATTCGGGAAGAAGTGGGGGAAGTATATGGGGTAGAACGCTTAACTTTTGGTTCGGGAGGAAACTTTGGAGGGAGTCCGGTGTCGGTATCCCTTTTAGGGAATAATTCGGAAGAACTGAAAGCTGCCAAGGACGAACTTCGAGCTAACATGGAAAATAACGGTCGTTTGGCCGATGTAAGCGATACCGACCCAGAAGGGATCAAGGAAATTAATATTGAACTCAATGAAACCGCGTATGCGTTGGGCCTCAATCTACAAAGTGTGATGAGTCAAGTACGGGCGGGTTTCTTCGGGTTGCAGGCGCAGCGTTTCCAACGGGGACAGGATGAAATTAGGGTCTGGGTACGCTACAATCGGGAAAACCGGGAATCGATCAACGATCTGGACGATATGCGCTTGGTAACCCCTTCTGGGCAACGGGTACCTTTTGGGGAGATTGCTAGCTATACCATTAAACGAGGAGAAGAGTCCATTCGGCACCTAGACGGCCAACGGGAAATACAGGTGAATGCCGATTTAAAGGACCCCAAGGATAGCCCTACAGAGATCTTGGCCGATATTGAAACCAATGTTATGCCCGATATCCTTTCGAAGTATCCTACGGTAAGTACCTCTTACGAAGGACAAAATCGGGAAGCAGGTAAATTAACCAGTTCTGCCAAGACGGTAATTCCGGTGATTATCCTATTAATTTACATTACAATCGCATTTACCTTCCGAAGTTTTAGTCAGCCGCTATTATTGATCTTTATGATTCCTTTCAGTTTTATTGCTGTGGCTTGGGGACACTGGATTCATGATTTCCCCATCAATATTTTGTCCATGTTGGGAATCATTGCCTTGATTGGGATTATGGTAAACGATGGTTTGGTACTCATTGGGAAGTTCAATTCCTATCTACGGGAAGGGATGAAATTTGAAGAAGCCCTATATGAAGCAGGAAGATCGCGTTTTAGAGCAATCTTCTTAACTTCTTTAACCACCATAGCCGGGATTGCCCCCTTATTACTGGAAAAAAGTAGGCAAGCACAGTTTTTAAAACCGATGGCGATTTCCATTGCTTATGGTATTGGAATTGCTACCTTGCTCACCCTTATCATATTACCGCTATTGCTCTCTGTAACGAACGAGGTAAAAGCAAAAACGTCTTGGCTTATCACTGGAAAGGAGAAAGAACGAGGTGCTTACGAACGTGCCATCAAAGAACAAAAAGAAGAACAAGAATGGGCCGCTTCCAAAAAAGAAGCACAAATCTATAAAGAAGAACACCCTGAAGATGAAGCATAGTATTGTTGTGATTTTCCTATTTTTTGGTTTGAGCTTCTTACAAGCTCAAGACCTCAATTTATTGACCAAGCAGGAAGCCGTTTCTGAAGTATTGGAAAACAACTTCGGGGTCATTGTGGCGAAGAACAATGTGGAAATTGCCGATAATAATAAGGGCATACTCAATTCAGGTTATTTGCCTTCCCTTACCGGAAATGCTGGTGCCAACATCAGTATTGAAAATCAAGAAGTGACCCGTGCCGATGGGACCACTACAGTAGTGAAGGGAGCTGAAACCGAACGCTACAATGCTTCTTTAAACTTGAACTATACCTTGTTCGACGGATTGGGCCGTTGGTACGATTACAAACGCTTGAAGGAGGAATACAATCTTTCGGAACTACAAGTGCGGGAAACGATAGAAACCTCCTTGCTGCAACTGTTTACCGTGTATTTTGAGGTCGCCCGACTTTCGGAAAACGTGACGGTCTTGGAGCAAACCTATGGAAATACTCAAGACCGACTCACCCGATCGGAGTATGCTTTTGAGTATGGACAGGTAAATAAGTTGGATGTACTGAATGCCGAAGTGGATTTGGTGACCGATAGCATCAATTTAATGAACAGCCGGCAACAGCTATTAAATGCCAAACGGGATCTTACCGTGGTATTGAACACCCAATTGGAACGAAGCTTTTCGGTAGATACCACCGTGGCCTTTATCGGGGAATTGCAAATGGAACAGTTTGTGCAAGTGGCCGATACCAACAATGTGCGTTTGCTTCAGGCGGAAAAAAACACCAGAATAAGAGATTATCTTTGGAAAGCCAATAAGTCTATTTACCTACCTTCCGTAGGATTGAATGGATCGTATGGCTGGAACCAAGGTTTTTTTCCAACTACCAGCTTCCTTACTTCGAATGTGACCGATGGATTTTCTGCCGGACTTACCTTAACCTGGAATTTGTTTGATGGTGGTAGCGGGATTACTTCCGTGAAAAACGCCAAGATTCAATTACAGAACCAAGAAATTTTATTCAATCAGATTAAGTTGGAAGTAAAGCGGGACATTGCCAATGCCCTCGGGAATTACCAAAACCGTTTAAAGATTTTCCGTTTGCAGGAACAGAACGTGATTACCGCCACAAACAATTACGAACGTTCGCAGGAACGTTATAAACTAGGGCAGATTACTTCCGTAGAACTACGCCAAGCACAGATCAATTTGTTGAATGCCCAAACCAATAAGAACCTTGCCAAGTACGAAGCCAAGCTTTCGGAATTGGAATTGCTGCAGCTTACCGGTCAATTATTGAATGTGGAATTTTAATGGAAGAACATAGCTTTCAATGTCCGTATTGCTGGGAGGAAATCTCCATGTTATTGGACCCCAGTGTCTCGCAAACCTACATAGAAGATTGTGAAGTATGTTGCAACCCGATACAGGTTTCTGTGGTTTTTGAAGAAGGCGAGTTGACCGCTTTTACGGCCGAAAGTATAGAGCAATAATCACATGACACTTTTCTTTAGTCCCGCTAGTATGTTGATCCAGATGTAGTTGAAATTGGATTTTCGTTTTACCCTTTTTACATCGGTGCTGGCTTTCCTGAAATTACCTTCGGTATCGGTTGATTCTTTATTTACAAAAATATTGGCAATGGCCGAAAGGAAGCCTTTCTTTTCAGTAAGATCGTCCTTCAGCAAGGTTACTTGAAGTCCCTTATAATTTACCTTCATATCTACATGCGATTGGTCTTCGTTTCCGTAGATACTGAAATAGGTTTCGTACATCTCCCCACTTAGTTTGAGTTTGTCGGAAGGAATGGTAAAACTATTCAATTCATCTGCGCCAAAGTGAGCCACCTGTGCCGAAAATTCAAATTGGTTGTTGAGGTTTGCCACATCAAAATCCCATTCGGCTTTAAAAGGCGTATCCTTTAAAATCTGTGCATCCACGGTAATATGGGTGCTGGTGTTTTTGGGATACGTATTCCCTAGGTTTTGGATGGTTCCTTCCAAAGCGGTAAAATCTACCTTTCCAGGGGGCATGCCGCTTCTAATGAGTTCTTCATAAATAATACGGCCTTTGTGTACCATAACACTATCAATTTTAAGTGGAAAAGGCAGCTTGCGTAGCATTTCGTTCATTAAAGGTTTGGTGCGGTAGGTATCGGGTACCCGTTTATCACGGAAGATTTCAATATTGGGTTCTGAAAGGGTCAATTGTTGGGCGGCATAGCCCAAGGTACTGTCCTTCAGGAATTGGAAATCCTGAAAGGTGATTTCAGAAATCTCGATGCGGTAATGGTCCCTTTCGGTTGAAATGGAATCGGATAGTGCCTCTTTGGATAGGGTGGTTTTTAAGGCGACTTGCTGAAGGGTACTGTTGGAGGACGTATGAAAATCGATGGAACCCATAGTGAGTAGATCGAATTTGGAAACAGGAACCCGAAGGCTATCCCCTTGCAGTTGCACTTCAGCAAACTGTATGGGCAGGTTTCCTTCTGAGTTTTGGATTTCCGTAATAGAAAGCTGAAGGTTTTTGGCATGCAGTAACTCCTGGTTTTTGCCTTTGGAAAGTTGCAGGGTTCCGTTGGTTACTTCGAGGCTTTTTACGAGAATAGCCGGTGGTTTTTGGGAGCCCCCATTTTTAGGGAATTGCGTTTGCGTATTGTATTGAATGTTGGGATCGCTTAGAAGGATTTTGGACAGTTGTATGTCGTCCTTGAACAAGAATTTGGTATAGCTAAGGTTTTGAAAGTCAATTTTAGAGAATTCCAATGTAGAGCCCGAAAGCGTATCGTTTTGGGGATCTATGCTGATTTTAGGTTGGTCCAAGCTGTAGGAGCCCGAAAAGATGTTAAAATGGGTGTCTTTATAGGTAAGGGAGACGTTTTCGGGGAGTTTTTCCTGAAGGGTCTTTTCAATTTTCCGGCTGATCAAATAATTGCCACCTATGTAGAGCAGGAGGGCGACAATGACAAGGATCCCTAAGGTCTTGAAGATTTTTCGGTAGTTGTTTGGCATCTATTAAAAATACTATCTAGTTTTGATTTGAACGAAACTTTGTGAGTTTCTGTTAAATTGTACAGACTTTCCCTTGCGAAACGAAAAAAGGGTTGTATATTTGCCGTCCATATCGCGGGATAGAGCAGTAGGTAGCTCGTCGGGCTCATAACCCGAAGGTCACTGGTTCGAGTCCAGTTCCCGCTACAAAGAAGACTCCCCAAACTAGGGGAGTTTTTTATGCGTGATATTTTGGGGGCACGGGCTCCTATCCGCCGGGGGCGGACACTGGTTCGAGTCCAGTTCCCGCTACTAGCCAATCCGGTTTCGAAAGAGGCCGGATTTTTTTTGGTCCCACCCCCGCCCCCTCCCAGGGGGAGGGGAGGTTTTTCAGGTGGAACATCCCCTCCGTCCTTCGGACACCTCCCCTTCAAAGGGGAGGAGGTTTATATGTGAAAAGCTACTAATTTAGGCACTAAACCCTCAATTTCAGCGTTTTATAAGAGGTATTCGAGGGCTTCTGCATACCAAATCCTAGTCTTTTAACGTTATCTTCCTATAAACCACGGCTTAACCACGACATAAGCAGGGTATAAGCACGGCATAACCACGGCATAAGTACGGGTTTGCCCCGCTTATGAGTGCCTTATAAGTGGGAGTAGCCCCGAAGGTAGGTGCCTAGAAATAGGTGCTTGCCCCAAAGTGGCTCCGGGATAAGCCTAAAAACAAACGTAGTATGGCAAAGATTAAGAGTTTATTCGAAATTAAAGGAACAATCGACGGAATCAACATTTATATGTTGAATGGCCAATGGGTGGCCCGTAAGGCGGGTGGCGGATTTACCCGTGAGGCCATTAAAAGGAAAAAGACCATGAAACGGGTGCGACAGCAAAATAGCGAGTTTGCCTCTGCCGTCGACACGAACATGAAACTGCGCCATGCGGTGGGATTTTTATGGGGGAACTTTAAATTTACGTACTTGCATTCGCGTATGCAAGGACTCATGCAGCGCATTAAGGACCTAGACAAGGAGAGTGCCTTTGGGGAGCGGGATGCTTTTAAGGGACTCGTTACTGAGCCAGGCTTGGCCGAAGTACAAGCGTTTACCTATTCGCCTTTGGCGCCCTTGGAAACCGTGTTGCCCTATACGGTAACGATGGGGGAGGATGCCTCCAAAATTGTATTGCAACTAGAGGAAGGCGGTAGCTTCCCGAAAATGGAAGCGGCCACGCATGTGTCCCTAAGGCTGGGGGTCGCGGTAGTAGATGCCGAAGGGCATTGTTTTGACCGATTTGGAAGTGCGGCAGTCACCGTTTCGTTGGATTCCCTTCCGGAAACGCTGCAACTTACCACCGAAAAGCCTGTAGGAGGTATGGGCCCCAAATTGGTGTTTGTACGGGTGTGGTACGGAAAACAGGAAGGTGATAAACTCACCCTATTGCGCAACAAAGAAGCCGTAAGTGTGGGCTGTGTAGGGGTTGTGAAATAGGGATTTCTTGAGGCACAGACGAGGACGTTTGTGGCAGCGAGGGGATTTTTATGGTCCCACCCCTGGCCCCTCCCAGAGGGAGGGGAATTATTGAGCTTGGATTGCAGGTTGGATGTTACTTATTGAAGGTTTTGCAAAGAGACAGGAGACAGGACGCTGGTTTTGTTGGTGGTCTTGTCTCTTTTCTTATGCTTCAATATTACATCTAAAATGTTCAATGTTACTCATAAAACTACCCAACACTAAGTTTTGCAGCATCTTTCCATAAGTAGTGAGGCATTGGTTCTTTCAATTTCCATTTAATATTCATTGGCTTAGTGCCATAATGCTCTTTTAAATGAGCCTCGCCAACAAATACATAACCCATCGTATTTCCATATTCGTCTTTTGATTGTTCTCTTACAAAAAGAAGGATTTTCTTTTTGTTTTCTTGATGATTAATATAAGACACTCCTTTGGGTGTTTCTGGACCAGCTGAGTTTTGACTCTGCCAATGAAATAGAGATTCATTAATAGCATAATCGTCATACATAGTTGTAGGTGAAAAGTTTTCTTCTGATTTGACTAAGTTTATGAATAAAAGCTCTGTGTTTAAATCTTTATTAAACGCGACCCCTTCACGACTTGACGATTTCTTTTCAAAAGTAGAAAAACCAAAGGCTGCCAAAATTTGATCTCTTGTATATCTAGCATGAAGTTTTAGAGGTTGGATATATGGCAGGTCTATGGGGATTTCCTTAAAATCTATTTGGTCAATCAAGATTTCAAGTATTTGAATTATTTCATCTATTAAGACTTTGTTCCTGCCAATAGCTCTGATGCTTTCTTCAAGAGATTTAAATCCTTTAGCTTTTTGCCAAACATCGTAATGAAGCATTAAAAGCATGGTTTGCTCTTCTTGATTGAATTTCGAAAAATCCACTTGGAAGTTCTCTTTGGCTAAGGCCAGGATAAATCTAAAATAACTTATGGAGCTTGTTGAAAACCACTTATTATAGATAGTAGACAATAGTTCCTTTTCATTTATAGTTTCAAATTCTTTTATGGTATTTGCTTTTTGACAAAGCCTCATCCACCCATCTTTTTTATTCTTGTAGATAAGTTGAATAGGAAGATTATAGAAAATTAAAAAGTTTTTAAGCGTAAGTGGGAGTTTAGTTTGGTGTTTGAAACTTCTAATTTTGTCTATAATCTGATTGCGATTCAAACTTGTTGCAGCTTTTATGTTTTCAAGGATAATTTCTTTAGCTTTTTTTTCCAAAACAACTGAGCAGCCAAGCGGCAAGTGAGGGAAATTACCTTCTATTTCCTTTCGTACAGGAGATGAGGTTTTTCCAATAAGAGCTCTAAATTTATTTTCAAAATTATACTCAGGCCTCGCATTACCAACAAAATCTAATACCGTTAAACATTCTTTCTCATCTGCTAATCGTAATCCTCTACCTAATTGTTGTAGAAAAACTGTAAGGCTCTCGGTAGGTCTTAAAAATAATACTGTATCTATTTCTGGTATATCCACCCCTTCATTGAAAATATCAACGACAAACAAGTAATTGATTTCCTTATTCAGTAATTGATTCCTAACACCATTTCTATTTTGATTATTTGTGCTAGTGAGGTAGTCTGCTTTAAACCCTGCTAGGGAAAATTTTTCCGCCATATATTTTGCGTGTTCTATAGAAACACAAAACCCTATAGCTCTAACATCTGTTTTATCTTTAGTATACTTCTCTAATGCGTCAATAATTTCTCTAACTCTTCTGTCATTGGAAGTATATATATTTGTTAACTCGCTAGTATCATATTTCCCCCGATTCCATTTTGTCGTAGATAAATCGATACTATCTGAAATGCCAAAATATTGAAAAGGACAAAGTAGTTTTCTGTTTAATGCTTCTGGTAGTCTAATCTCAGCTGCAATTCTATTGTGAAAGTCTTCCTGAATATCACCTCCATCCATCCTTTCAGGCGTAGCAGTCAAGCCTAAAAGAACCTTTGGTTTGAAATAATTTATAATACCGCGATAACTATTAGCTGTAAGGTGATGACATTCATCAATTATTATATAATCAAAATACTCTGGAGATAAATTTAAAATATCGAGTCTGTTATTAAGCGTTTGCACAGAAGCAAACACGTACTCGTAATTTTTTGGTTCTAGCCCATCCACCCATAATTCTCCAAAATTGTTGTCTCTTAAAATTCCTCTGAAACTTGATAAAGATTGAGAAAGTATTTCTTTGCGATGTGCTAAAAACAATAGTTTGGAAGATTTGTTTTTTTGTTTGAACGCTTTATAGTCAAAGGCTGAAATTACTGTCTTTCCTGTTCCCGTTGCGGCAACAACCAAATTTCTATTTCTGTTGTGTACACTTCTCTCAACCTCAAGTTTTTCTAATATCTCTAGTTGAAATGGATAAGGATTGATATCAAAAAAAGATAGATTTAATACTGAGGGTTTAGAGATTTTTCCATTGCTTAACGAATTAATCAATCTCTCTTTATGAATAGAATCGTCAAAACTTTCAAAATCATCACTTTGCCAATAGGTGTCAAAGGTCTTTTGAAACTTGTCGATTATGTGACTAACCTCCTTTGTTGTGATTTTTATATTCCATTCTAAACCATCTGTAAGGGCGGACCTAGAAAAGTTTGAAGAGCCAATATAACCAGTGTGAAAACCTGTGTTTCTGAAAAATAAATAAGCTTTCGCATGAAGCCTTTCATTACCTGTATTGTAAGATATCTTTACCTCTGTATTGTTCAATTTTGAAAGCAACTGAATCGCTTTGTAATCGGAAGCCCCCATATAAGTTGTAGTAATTACCCTAAGCTTACCACCTCTTTTAGTAAATTCTTTGAGTTCTCTTTCAAGAATGATAATTCCCTTGAATTTTATAAAAGAGACCAGTAAATCAATTCTATCAGCAGACAGAATTTCTTTTTTCAGTTCACTTTCAAGAGATAATCCAACATTTCCGCCAGTAAATAATTCACTATGTGTTAGTCTAGTATATGGAGTAATCTCTTTTAGATGTAAGTCAAAGTCTGAAAAACTTGCGTCTACTCTATTAAATACTGCTTTTAAAATCTCTCCCTCTATCTCTATGAGGTTGTTTTTAAACTCCTCTTTGTTAAGTTCTTCTTTTAAAAATTGTATAATTTTATTGGCAATTTCAATCTGTAGCTCAACCTGCTTTTCTCCTTTTACATAATCTAATGCATGTTTTATAGTTTGTGATAAGTGTTTTGCTAAAATGCTTGAGGCCTCCTCTTTATCTATTTTGGTTTTATTAATTAGGTAAAAGTCTTTATTGAGCTCATTTATTTTTTGAGAGACTAATCTTGTTATTAGTTCTTCATAAATTCCTTGATTCATAATTCTTGTAGTTCTTTTACGATAGGTAAATCGGCATCAGCCCAATCTAAGCTGTCTAATTCCTCCTTGTTTAAAAGTTTATATTGTTTGTGCTCCTTTAATACAAAATTACCTTTTAAGTAATTTGCTTGAAAGGGAATAAGTTGAATTGAAAAATTAGGATAATCATGATTTATAGTCGAAAGCCTTTTCAACAATACTATTTCAATATTCAATTCTTCTTTAATTTCTCGCTTAATACAATCTTCAAAGGATTCACCAGGCTCTATTTTTCCTCCAGGGAATTCCCATTTTAAGGGTTGATTCATTGTTTGGCTTCTTTGAACTGCTAGTATTTTATTATTAATATTAATAATTGCACATACTACTTTTATAAGCTTATTACTCATTGAGATAATTTTTACTAAATCAGGTCCGAAAATTTGTAAGAGAGTAATTACTAAAATAATTGAAAAAGAGAATGTCAATCAATAAGTTATCTTTTATCATTTGTGGTAACTATATATTGCTGTCTATTGTCCAATAATTTATTCTTGCCATTATTTGATATGGTTGACTTCTAGATTATAAACATTATAATCAGAAATTAATTCATTCAAAAGGTCTTTTGTGATATCAGAACTTCCTTGTAAAATCTGAAGAAATACTTCCATTCTATCTTCAGACGAAAGTGTATTCAATTTCTCATCATTTCTGAAGAATGCCATAAAATGATCTCGGTTCATTTTCTTATGTTTCATTTTTAAACAAAATAGAGGGGAGTCACCACCAAGATACATAAAAACCTACAATATCCCTTACTGGTTTTTCTTGGCGTCTATTTGTCGTGATTCCTGTCTCCCTAATTGTTATTGGTGAATGGTGAATGGTGAATGGTGAATAGGGTGGGACCCACCATTATTTTTACATTTTACATTGGGCGTTTTATATTTTATATTTAAGAAAAGGTCCTGACTCTTGTCTCTTGTTTCTTGCCTCCTGTCTCTTGTTTCCTGGCTCTTTAGAGATTCTTCGCTATGCTCAGAATGACAATGCCGACGTGATTCCTGTCTCTTGTCTCTTGTCTCTTGTTTCTTGTTTCTTGTTTCCTGACTCTTTAGAGATTCTTCGCTATGCTCAGAATGACAATGCCGTCGTGATTCGTGATTCGTGTATCTTGTCTCTTGTTTCCTGTCTCTTGTTTCCTGTCTCCATATAAAACACCCTTCGACAGGCTCAGGGTGACCGTGGGATTCTTCGGCTGCGCTTCTGAATTGGACTGAGCGTTAAGAAAAGGTATGGTATACCTTTTTAGCGAAAGCTTGTCCCGAATTTACTTCGGGAATCTAGCCTGTCGCGCAGGAGATTCTTCGGCTGCGCCTCTGAATGACAACCCACCCCGTCAGCCCTTTGGGCTGCCACCCCTCCCTGTCTAGGGCGGGGAGCACTTGGTATGGAGTCATTTTTACATTTTTAGGTTGAGCTTGTCCCGAATTTACTTCGGGTACTCGTCCCGAATTTACTTCGGGAAGCCAGCCTGCCGCGCATGCTTATGGGCCGTGGGAATTTATTCAAACTCCCCCGCCAAGCCCAGGGCTTGGCGACCCCTCTTTATCTAAAGAGGGGAGCTTTTGTGGATATGGTTTCGTCTTTGAATGAGATAGGGTCGTGATTCGTGATTCGTGTATCTTGTCTCTTGTTTCCTGTCTCTTGTTTCCTGTCTCCATATAAAACACCCTTCGACAGGCTCAGTGTGACCATGGGATTCTTCGGCTGCGCCTCTGAATGACAA
>PALG01000016.1 GCA_002707025.1 Flavobacteriaceae bacterium
CTCACTACTCACTACTCACTACTCACTACTCACTACTCACTACTCACTACTCACTACTCACTACTCACTACTCACTACTCACTACTCACCAATCAACAATCATCAATCCCCAATCATCAATCCCCAATCATCAATCCCCAATCATCAATCCCCAATCAACAATCCCCAATCAACAATCAACAATCAATAATCATCAATCAATAATCATCAATCATCAATCATCATTCACCACTCCCAAGGCTTCCAACTGTTTTATGGCATTGCGGTTATTCGGGTTCAATTCGAGGGATTTCTGATAGTTTTCAATCGCGCCTTGTCTGTCGCCTAAGGCTAACAAAGCTTCCGCATAGCTGTCGAACGGATTGTCACGATCGGGGTACACTTCCGTGCTTAGTAAAAATACGGCTGCTGCATCTTCCGCATTCCCCGCATGGAGGAGTCGGTAGCCTTCAACAATCAATTCGGTTTCATCGATATAGTAATTGGAATCCCCTTGATGGGCCTTGTAAAACCGAATCCCTTTTCAACACCATCCTTTTGTATCACTTGTGCCATAAACTGCGCCAAGGGTTTCTTCGGAAAGGAATAGGCTTCCCCATATAAAATTCCGGTAAGGGCCGTGGTTAGGGTATTCAAATAAGCCCTTCGGTGGTTACTCAACAGGATGATGGCACTTTTCGTTTCAGGAAGGTAGGTGTAGAGCGCACAAAAACCTTCCGTAGCACCACTATGACCTAGAGTCGCCACTTTCCTTTCACTGGTACCTACCGGTTTCTCCAGGAGCTCCCATCCGTAGCCATAATACCCACCATACTGAACGTCTTCTGCCTGTTTGGTAAGGATGAGCTCCCAGTAAGCTTCGGGGAGGAGGGTCGTGCTGCGGGTGGCTGCCGCCCATTTATTTAAATCCTCCACAGTACTGTACATATTTCCCACCGCAGTGATGGGGGACGTATCGATGTAATTGGCATGATAGTACTCCCCAAAGCTTTTAAAGTAGCCCTGAGCGCGTTTTTTAATCAAAGGGCGGTGTTTGTCGATTCCCGTGTCTTTCATCTGTAACGGGTCTAAAATGCGTTCCTGAAGCAAGCTTTCATAAGATTGCCCCGTGACGGTTTCCAAAATGTACCCCAACAGACTATAGCCGCAATTGCTATAGGCAAAACGTTCCCCGGGAGGGAATTGTATCGGTAGCTGGGAAAACTGGCCCACCACTTCCGGTAAGCGTTGCCGATCGGGGTACTTCGGAAGGGAATCCCGTTGTGGGAGATCCCGCACCAAGCCCGAGGTATGCGAGAGCAAGTGGTGCAAGGTTATTTGATTGCCCTGTGGTAGGGGGTATTCCGGAAGGTACCCGGAAATAGGAACGTGCAGCTCCAAAGTGCCTTCTGCCACCAATTGTAAGGTAAGCATTGCCGTAAATGGTTTGGTAAGCGAAGCGATACGGAATTTCGTATCTGGCGCATTGGCGATGTCCCATTCCCTATGAGCGGGTCCGTAGCCCTTTTGAAAAACCACATTCCCTTCATGCGCCACCAGTACCGACCCATTAAATCCGCCGTACGCATGAAAAGTGGTGATCAGGGAATCGATTTCCTGTGCCATGGTAGGGGTAGCTGAAGTTTCTTTTGCTGGGTTGCAGCTGAAGGTAAGCACGAGAAGGCTATAGGCTATAAAAGTGAGTGATGGATAGTTCATAAAGCGGTTTATTTTTTGGTTGGTAAGGCTAAGGCAAATTCCATAACGGTGTCGGTTTGGTTGAAATAATCCGCTACCGATTGGACCACTTCATGGTCGGGGACAATGCCACGGTCGTCTGGAAGGCTAGGGGCCCACACTTCCGAAGCCGTGTTCGCCACATAATACACCATTTTGGTATGTTTCAACCGTAAAACCGATTGGCCCGCGGTACACAGTTTATTGGATCCCAATTCCTCCCCAATGATCACACCCCGTTCTGCCTCCTTGATTTTCGCCATAAAATGCCCAGTGGTAGAATTCCCGCGGCCGTCGATAAGAGTGTAAAGGTTTCCTCGGAAGCGATTCTCAAACGGGGTATAGGTTTCTTCGTTTTGGGTGAAATACGAAAAAGGGGCTTTCAGCAGGTATTTCAACAAATGAATACTGGATTCGGCAGAGCCGCCACCATTAAAGCGCACATCAAGAATCAGGTTTTCAATCTGCGCTTCCTGAAGCCGCGCAAAGCTTTCGTCTACAAAAGCTTCAAACGCGTCTAAATTATTCCACGGATAGTAGTTAAAAGAGGCAATGGTAAGGATGGCGGTCTTTTCTTCCTCCCGTAGCTCCAAGCATAGATTGTCTTGACATTTTCTTCGGAAGGGAAACGGCTGCCATTCGGGCCCTTTTTCTAAGGGTTTCAGTAGGATGGGAGTAGGGTGTTTATCGGTAGTCACGGTAAATTCCTTCGGAAGCCCCAGTGCATAAGGCAATAGGCCCATCAACCAATCGTTCAACTGATGGGTTTTGTAGGTACGCACATGCGCCTGGGCTGGAATATGGGCATAGATACTTTCAATCAATTCCGTCACGGGCTGGCCGTTGATAGTCGTAATTACATCCCTTTTGGAGATGGTTTCAGAATGAACCGAAGCATCCGTGACATACAACTTTCCGTCCATCCAGCGTGCCTCTAGGGGAAACACCTGCGCCAACGGAAGCATTTCCCATTGCGGGAAAAAGTTGCCATTGGAGGTGTGCGAGCAGCCCAATTGCGCAATCATCTTGCTACACATCCAGGTAAATTCGGCATACGTGGTTTGCGGACTCACTTGTTGTTGAAGACTTTCCAGGGTATTCCAAAAAGCCGCTTCCGAAGTAAACTTCAGCGCATTGGGATGCACTTCGAGGAGCTTTTCGCCCAACTGCTGCAAATCGGAACGGTAGTCGTCCACCGTAAAAACCTGTGAAAATCGCTCCTCTGGCGTGAGGGGTTTGATTTCAGGATGTAAGATACGCTCGATGGCATCTTCCGCATTAAAATTATCGGGGTTCATGGCCAAAGATTGGCGGTAATGCTCCAGCGCCCGTTCCTTTTGCCCCAATACGAGATAGGCTTCGCCCAAACTGTCGTAGGCATTGGCCGATTCCGGGAACTGCGTAGCGATTAACTGAAATATCCCCAACGCCTCCTCGGGTTGATCTGCCCATAGGAGTCCGTAGCCATACATGGTAAGCTCATCTTCATTTTCAAAATTATAGGCATTGGGTTGTTCCTTTTTTAACCGAAGGTACAACGCCACCCGATCGGCTATGGGAAGCTGTTCGTTTTCCTTTAGGGTGTTACTGATGGATTTTTTGGTGGAGGAAGTGGTTTCGGAAGGGGTAGTGGTTTCCGAAGGTTCCAAATTTTTACAACTCAGTAGCCAGCAGGTGAGGGCAAAAACCCATGTGGCGATTAGGGTAGCTTTCATACAAACGATTTTCGGTAAAACTAAGAGCCTCAAGCCGTAAAAGTGTCAAAAGAATGTAAAAGATGTGTCAAATGCTGTGAATTTTGGGTAAAATCCACGTTCTTTACCGTATGAAAGTAGGTCGGTATTTTATGGTGCTTAGCGGACTCCTCATCGCATTCGCATTGGTAGGATGGTTCTCACAGTCGGCCAAACCCAGCCCTACGGAAGTTTCCAAAGTAAAAGTAGCCCTTCGGGACGTGGGGCACCAATTATTACTGAAGTCGGGCGACAGCACCTCACGGGTCCTACCCGTAAAAACCTTGGGTGCGGATACCTACCTCTTGGAATTTGAAGCTGCTTTAAGCCTTTTCCCCAACGATGTGGTACAAGCCGTGGAAGCCAGCCTTCAGAAAAGTGCCTTGTCTGCTCCCTATTTGGTTGAAATCCTGCAATGCGAAGACCAAGCCGTGGCCTATAGTTTTGAGATTCAGGAAAGCCCAGAAAAAAGCCTGATTCCTTGTGGCGGCAGACCTATGCTGAAGCAGTGCTATCAATTAAAGTTTCAGTTTATAAAAAATAACGCATTTAGCAATATATCAAACAATTACAAAAAAATACTACACCAACCGGAAGTATGGATGTTGCTCTTGTTTTTTGTGTTGGTGCCGGTAGGACTTCACACCTACAAAAAGCGGCAAAGCCCTATAAGAAATACGCAACCTGCTACCAACGGACGCCCCCTTGGGCAGTTCACTTTTTATCCCGAGCAGCATTTGTTGGTGTATGAAAAGCAGGAAATCCGTTTGTCCAAAAAAGAATGCGAGTTACTGGTGCTTTTCGCGGCGCGTCCCAACGAAGTGATTTCCCGTGAGGAACTCAGTAAAAAAGTATGGGAAGACCATGGCGTGGTGGTAGGTCGCAGTCTGGACACCTATGTTTCCAAACTTCGAAAACACCTTCAGGCCGATCCCAACGTGCAGTTAACAAACGTGCATGGAGTGGGGTATCGGTTGGTGGTGGAATAGGGTATTTGCTTTATGTTCATTTTGCCTTGATGCAAAACGAACCAAAAAATCAAGAAGCAATTAAGGAAATTTGGGTGCACGCACCCAACCGGAGCTGTCGCTTATCGCTACATGCTCTATTTTTTTGCTATACCAAAAAACGCACTTCCGCTTGCGACACTCCTATTTCTGAAATTGCTTCGGGAACTAAGTTTAAAATACCAGAAGCAAATATTGTGCAGAGTTTAGATTGGTTTTACTAAGGCAAAATGAACATAAAAGAAAACTTATATAAAACTTTTCTATGTGCTAACTACGACCTTACTACGAGGATACTACGTGGATAGTACGTGGTAAGTACGACTAAAACGCAAAACGACGTAATCATACGTTTTCATACGGTTTCATACCAAATGATACGTTTTGGTACGAAAACCTACGGAATGCGACCTTTTCAGGCAAAAAGAGGAAAAAACAGGAAAAATCCGCGGTTTGATACCAGGCGATTTGCATTTTTTGGAAGTAGGAGGTAGGTTTACCGAAATTTAGAAGGAAAATAGGGAATACCCCATAATTTGGGACATTTTTCCCATTTTGTTCGTTGAGCCATTTTAGAACCCGTACCTTTGCCGCTGTTAAAATTAAAAACACAAAGAACTAGTTATGAGTACAGTAAAAGAAAATGATGTGGTAAAAGTACACTACACCGGGAAATTAACCAATGGGCAGGTGTTCGACAGCTCCGTAGACAAGGATCCCTTAAAAGTGGAGTTGGGGAAAGGACAGTTGATCCCCGGCTTTGAGCAAGGCTTGATCAATATGGAGGTGAACGAAAAGAAAACCATCACCATCGATCAAAAAGATGCCTATGGTCCCGTAAACGAACAGCTTTTTCATAAAGTACCCAAAAAAGACCTTCCGCAGGAAATCACTCCTGAAGTAGGCATGAACCTGGTAGGGACCAATCCCGATGGTTCCCAACAGCAATTCCGTATTGCCAAGGTGGAAGACGAAAACATCATCATCGATGCCAATCACCCACTGGCTGGGCAGGATTTGGTATTCGACCTGGAAGTATTGGAAATCCTATAAGGAACACCGTATAGCTTGATACAAAACGCCCTGCAGAAATGTAGGGCGTTTTTTTATGCAGAAAAATAGGGAAGGAGGGAGGTACTACAGAAGCTGTAATCTAGAATACCACCCAAATACGGCATTTGCACTATTGCCTCATTTCCAATAAGCTGCGTATCTTAGGATTTAATTTTTCCACCGATGAAAAAATTACTCCTCCTAGTTTGCCTTTCCGTTTTTGGTTACGGCTGGGCGCAGTACGATGCCGGACCCTTATACCAAACCGATATCACCAGCGAAGCCCTGGATCAGTTTAAATCGCATGGCGGGCCTCGCTATGTTCAGAAATCGAAACGCAAATGCCTCTTTGGGGATTGCCAAAACGGGCAGGGTATTGTACAAGTGGATATTGAATTGAAAATAAGTGGCACCAAGTACCACAACGAAATTTATATTGGTGGGGGGTTTGCCAATGGGAAGCTCAACGGACTCGGTTATGTGTTGACCGCCACGGGCTCGTCGGCGCAAAACACCATCACCAAATTCCTAAAGAAAGGGGACCTCGAAGGCGCTTGGAGTTCCAATCAGCTATCAACCCCTTCCCTAAAAGGAACCTTTGTGAATGATGTCATCACCTTTGGAACCCTAAAAAACACCTACTTCGATACCCAAGTGCCGTATCGGCATCAATCGTCCCTAGGCACCCTGCAATGCATGGACAAAGGGGATCTCTCCTATGTAAGGGATCGAAGCACCCTTACCGGACGCATCAAAGCCCGTAAGGATGAAATCTATATGGATTTCTGGGACGTATCCCAAGCGGTAGTGTCAATCAGTAAACGCATTCAAAGTACCTCCTACGAAACCGATATCTTCTTGGAAGCCAGCGACTGGCCCAGTCTGTATACGTTTCGGGAAGGCACGAACGGGGCCACCCAATACCTCGATAGCCATCCGGTGTTTGCCGGAATGGGCTGTACGCTTACCCAACAATCCGACGGCCGTTGGCAGATCCGTTTTTCCGCGGGTACGGCAGCGCCTTGGAATCTCGAGCATACCGAAACGCTTTCCCAATTGCCCAGCACTCAGATTTCTTGGCAAAACGGTGCCTACACGGGAGCGGTCAATGGCAGCGGGCAACCCAACGGATTCGGCTCGTACAAGTCGGATGCCTTTTCCTACACCGGCTTCTTCCAAAACGGGGCTTTGCAGGGCTGGGGATTCTTTAAAATGAAGGACCGCATGATGCTGGGAGCCTTTGTAAACAATGCCTTGATGGAGGGGCTTCACGTAGGACATCTTACCGAAACCCAAGCCTTTATGGCGCATATCGTGAATGGGGCTTTTGCCGAAGGCCGCTATTTTGAAAAAGACTGTCCCGATACCGGTGTGGCGTACCAAGGGGAGTTAAACGAAGCCTTTATCCCTAATGGGGATGCCATCGTGGATGGCAAGGAAGGGCATTACGAAAACGGAACATACGTAGGCAAAAGTACAAACCAGGTGATTGCCGACGAGCGCCTTAAGGAAAAGGAACGGGTCTATTGGGCGAAGGAGTCGCCTTGCGGACTCCCAGGCGAGTGGGTGCTCCCACAGGACTTGCCGCGGCATTACGGCAAGGTGGTGTGTACGGCCGATGGCAAAGCGGCCACCTACAGTTGGATACACCCCCGTGCGGCCTATTGGCAGGAAGCGGCCCGAACGGTAAACAATAAAGTCTCTGATGGCGGCGAATACTACATCTCGGTGGATTTCCCCAATGTGGTCCCAGGGAACATCCAGGTACAGGCCGATAGGGTGGTGACCAAAGGGGAGAAGCTGTTTGTGTTACGGGATGTCAAGTTTCGGGAGTATTACGAAAAATGCGGACTCTGCCTAGGGGAGGGCTACTGCCGTATCACGAAAAACGATGGGAATTTCTCTACCATTTCCCATTACCTGATTTACCGCGACGATGAAAAAATGGGGCATGTGGCGACCGACCGTAACGACCATCTCAACGATAACCCCAAGGGACTCGATTACTACCTGCCTACCTACGCCTTACCCTGTATCAAATGCGGCGGGATGGGGTATCACCGGAAGGGGATGTGATGGTTTTAGAAAGTTCATAATGTTCTCGAGTTATGTAGCTTGATCTTTGGATAAAAGTAGGGCAGAGCGTTAAGAAAAGGTCTTGTAGACCTTTTTAGCGAATGAGCCAGCTGGCGCTTTGGCAAACTACAATTTATTTAAAAATTTTACCCCAAAAGGTTCTTTTACAATGTTAATAGAACCCTCTTAATTCGACGACGTAGGAGGGAAGCATAATGTGTGTGGAATGGAAATTGAATCTAGATTTCCATTATTTAATTTCGTAGATTTGTTTCATAGATATAATTACAAGTGAATAAAGATATTTTAAAAAGATTATTTCGAAGTATTGATGGAAGACCAGAAGACGATATAGTTAAGGTTGCATATGATATTGTTAAGGATGAAGAAAAGAAAGGACATTACCTTTTATCCAAGCAACTCAAAGCTATTTTGGATCAAAATATCAAGACATCTAAAAACTTGGATAATCAATTAAAAGATATTTTTTCAAATACCAGTAGAAAACATAACAAGAAAGATTTTCCTTTAGCTGTTCAAATACCGCGTAATGAATTAAGACATCACATGGTTTTGTCAGATGATATTGAGAGTAAATTTTCCAGAATTGAAAAAGAGTTTGTTGCAAGAGAAAGACTCGCAAACCATGGTTTAAAGCCTAAACAAAAAATTCTTTTTTTTGGCCCGCCCGGTTGTGGTAAAAGCATGGGAGCGGAAAGGTTGGCCTGGAACATTGGCTTACCTTTTTATAAAGTTAGATTTGAAGCTGTTATTTCATCTTTCTTAGGAGAGTCTCTTATAAATTTAAAAAAACTTTTTGATGAAGTGAATACATTTCCATGTGTATTATTATTAGATGAGTTTGACATAATTGCTAAATCAAGAAATTATGGACAAGATGTAGGAGAAATGCATAGGTTAGTTAATATGGTATTGTTTTTATTAGAAGAATATAATGCTCCAGGTTTACTTATAGCTACTACAAACTTAGAAACCTCACTTGACAAAGCTGTTTTTAGGAGATTTGATGAAGTTGTAGAAATTAAAAAACCTCAAGAAGAAGAAATTTTAGAATTATTAAAAATGACTTTGTCATCAACAAAAATTTCAAATAAAGTTAATTTAATTAATTATGTGAATCAACTACTTGGTTTTTCTTCTGCTGAAATAGTAAAAATTGCTCAAAATGTTAAGAAACTTTCTGTCATAAATAATTTAGAGATAATTGATAAAAAAAGCTTCGATAAAATTATCAATGAAACTATTAGATTTAATGAGAATAAATAATAGTTGTTTATGGCATTCGATCATCTTTCACTTCCACATAGAATAACGGGATTATACAATTCACCTTATGGCCCTGGCAAGCAAGTTGTTGTAGTTACTCCAAGTGATGAAACACTAGCTAATATAGATAATAGAGAAGCTCACGGAAAATCCCTTAAAGAAAAGACATCAGTAATTACTGGAGAATGGACTGATGATTTGAAGGAAAGAAAAGAACAAGGGTTACCTAAAATACCAGATTCAATCCCTTTATTTTTACAAGTTGATCCAAAAAAAGAAATATTTAATCCAGATAGTCTAAGATCTTTCGGTATAGAGATTATCTCGGAGGAAGATAATGGATATTTGATTGGAGCTTCAGCAGATTTAAATCTCACCACTTTAAGAGATAAAATCGAAAAGTTTTTAAAAGAGGAAGGTAAATTTAGAAATAAAGCCTCTCAATTATGGGATATTGTTACTGGCAAACAATGGCGTATAGATCATATTTTATCCAAATCACTACTTAAAAAGTGGGATGAAATAGATGATGCTGAATTACTTGTCGTAGATATCGCTATTGCATGTCATATTCATATACCTGCATATCCTAATAGAGGTAACGAAGATGAAATTACTGAAGATGAAATTACTGAAGATAAATTTCAGGAGAAAGTTGCGAGATGGGAAGAGAAAAAAAGGAAAGCAGAAATTGAATGGGATGAAGTTTCTTTTGATCGTCAAGCTGAATTGGAAAACTTCATTTCTGAACATCAAGGCGTATTAATAAGTGATTATGTCAACTCAAGTGATAGTTTTTCTTGTAGAATCGAAATTAATGGTAAAGGGTTAAAAGATCTTGTACTAAATTACCCATACTTGTTTGAAGTGGAAGAATATGATAATCTTGAACAAAGTTTAAGTATTGGCGAAGAATTTACTGGACAAAATGAACTTATCATAACTGGCCCAGAAGATGATGATCCGAATGTCTGTGTTATTGATAGTGGAATAGAAGAAAATCATATTCTATTAGAAAAAGCAATTGATAACAATCATTCAATATCGTATGTAAAAGGTCAAGAAAAAATAGTAAGCGATTGTGTTGCTGGTGGTGGACACGGTACAAGAGTGGCAGGAGCTATACTTTACTCTAAATTTCCTATAACAGAAGCAGTTAAATTAAATACTTGGATACAAAATGCAAGAGTATTAGATGATAATAATAGGATGCAATCAAATCTTTATCCACCTGACTTGATGAAGGATATTATAGAGCACTATAATGATAATTACAACACCCGAATCTTTAATATGTCCATTACATCAAGAAAAGGTCATATTACAACAAGAATGTCCAAATGGGCAGAATCTATAGATAGAGAGACTTGGGAGAAAGATATTTTATTTGTAATACCAACGGGAAATTTAAAAAAGAGGCAAATAGAAAATTACTTGAATAATGGAAGTAGCTATGCAGATTATTTGTTACTTAAAAAATCAAGAATATCGAATCCATCACAAAGTTTATTTTCATTAACTGTAGGCTCTATTTGCAATGGAGAATATGAAGATGATGATCTAAAGTCAATTGGTGAATTAGATTTTCCTTCTTCATTTACAAGGACTGGTTTAGGACTTTGGGGTTCGATTAAGCCTGAATTAGTTGAATATGGTGGAGATTATGTATTAGAGAAAACGGGTTCTAATAAATTAGCATCACAAAAAAAGGAGACTTCGTTACACCTTGTTAGGAGTACATTAAATGGAGGGCCAGCGACAAGTGTTGATGGAATTGGAACATCATTTTCTGCGCCAAGGGTATCCGCGATTTTAGCAGAATTAAATCGATTATTTCCTGAACAATCAACTTTACTCTATAAAGCTCTAATTGTTCAATCTGCAAGATGGCCAAATAAAATTTTCAATGAAAATGCTAGATTAAATTTTTTAAGACTTTTTGGTTATGGAATACCAAACCTAGAGCGAGCAACTACAAATACCGATTATAGAGTAACACTTGTAAATTCCCTAGAAATATCCCCAAAGGAAGCAGATATTTATGAAGTAAAGTTACCGGAAAGTATTAGAAGAGTAGGAGATTCATTTGATATCTTAGTAGAAGTAACATTAACTTTTAAAGCAGTACCAAGAAGGACTCGTGTTGGTTTTAGATCATATCTTTCTGGTTGGGTAGATTGGCATTCTTCAAAGCTTGGTGAAACCGCTGAAGAATTTGAAAAAAGATTAATTGAAGGCGATTTTAATCCTGAAGATGAAGATAATGATATTAATCATGAAAATATTACTTGGATAATTCAATCACGATCCAATGGAGGAATTAATGATGTTAAACTAAATAATAACACTGTTCAAAAGGATTGGGCAATTCTTAAATCAAATAAGCTAACAGAAAGTTTTTGTATTGGAGTAGTTGGACATGCTGGTTGGGATAAAGATTTAAAAAGCCTAATGCCATATTCACTAGTTGTAAGTTTTGAAGCTATTAATAGAGATTTAGAAATCTATAATGACATCAGAATAGAAAATGAAGTTGGAATTAAAGTTGAAGTATAATATTTTTTAATTAGATATTTAATCTTGGCCTCATAAAATTATGGTCATAACAATAGGCAAGTACAACGACCATTTTATTTTCTATAAACTCCACAAATCACTTTGAAATCATATACATCACTGGAATAATTCACTCACACGAAGTTATATTTGTCATGCTATCAAAATACCAAAACTATACACCATTTGCATAAATACCTAAATGTATCATAATTTATATTATGTAAAATAGAATAATTGGAATCCTGCTCTATAGGGTTTTGGTTGTTGGGAAATACGCTACAGCAAAATCAGCTGATTTTACTATTGCTGCTTAAACTTCGATACTTCCCCGGTATAGCTTATCGACGTACGTTGTGAAGAATTTACCCGGGCATGTACTTGCCCGTTGGCTTGTACCGTGGCCCAAACTTGATACTGTTCGCCTTCCAAATCCTTAAAGGAAATTTTTACGTTGGTTTCCTGTTGGGCGTCATCATACATTACATCATAGGTCTTTGGGATTCCTTCAAATGCAATCGCACCGTTAGAATCGTTGTAACGCCCACTCATTTGTCGGGTGCCGTAGTACGGTAAAAATACCGAAAGACTGTCGCCGTATTTCCTTACATAATTGGCCATGCCTACCATATTGATCATTCCAGACCTGCTTTCTACCGGTAAAAGATTAGTGGCACTTAGCTGGGTCATTTCTTTGGTGGTCAACGGGTGCGCTCTGCTAAAGACCATTTCAAAAGGGCCTTCTGCTACTAAGGCTTTGGTGGCAGCGGCTTGCTGCGGATCTACATGTTTGATGCTTTGGCAACTTCCTAGCAACCAAAGGGATAGAATAAAGAGATACATCGGTTTCATAACAAATTCTTTCCCTAAAAGATACAAAAATAATGCCTAAATTCCCTATTCCTCTGCCAAGCGTTCGTCTAGCGCCGTAAGGGTTTCCTTGGCATAGAGCAAATACTGCTCCAAGAATGCCGCGAGGTTTTGGTACACCAGTGTTTGATGGATTGCCACCCTATTTTTATAATCCTTGCTGGTAAAATACGTAAGGATTTCATCGTTCATCTTCCCCGTAAGCAAGTCGGCCACCCAAGGCTCATTATTTTTTAAATACGCCATATTATCATCAATGTCATCGCTAATGCGCTGTATGGAAGATTTGAGCAAGGCATCGTAGGCTGCATGCTTGGCCACGATATTCATCACCAAACTGTCCCCTACCGTTTCGGGATTGTCTACATGCGATTGTAATTGGGCATAGCCCTTGCTCTGCAATTGTATGGGATTGTAGGTAAGCATTAAGGCAAAAGCCACGGGGGTTTTGATAAGGTTTTCCTTGGTAAGGGTATCAGACAATACCAAATCGAACCCCTCTTTCTTTTTGTCCAAAATACGAAGGTTGTACCCTATCATGGTGGTATCGATGGTCAAGTCGGTACGGTAATTCTTTAAATAGGTCGTAAGTCGGTCCCCATCCTGCCGGGCTTCGTTTCGGTTATTGATGGCCACAGCGATCAAAATCCCAATCACCACGAGGATGATTTCCCCTAGGGCGTACAGTACATATTTCTGAAAGCGTCCCGAAGGCTTTTCTTGGGACCCGGGCAAGGCTGCTTTGCGTTGTTTGGAAAAAAGCTTCATGGTGCCTACGGGATATTGATTTCTTCACTATCGTACACCAATACCTTTTCCCATAGATGGGAGGCTTCTTCAATAAATTTCAAGTGAACGGGTTCGGTTTGATACGCCGCTTGGTCGGCCGCATTGGCAAAGGTCACCACCCAACTAAAGGTAAAACTATCGTCTACCACGTCCCTATCGCTCAGGGCCGGGGTCCCTATGTGTACGGTTTGAATGTATTGCGACTCCCGGGCCAAGGTGCGGCAACTGGCCATCATTTGTTGGCGGTGGGCTTCGTTATTGGGCTCCTTGAACCAGAAATACACGTTATGGGCGAAGCGGCCCAAACAGGCTGCTTCCGTAGTCTCCATCGTTTCGGTCTTTTCTGAAGTGGCGGTCTCCACTTCTTCTTTAGGAGCCGTCGTGTTAGGGGTTTCCTTACAGGAGGTTGCGACCATAAAAAATACCGCTATAAGAATATAACGGTATAAGGTTGGGTGGTGGTTTTTCATGCTTTCAGTGTTTACAACTGAAAGATACTACTTATTTTATTTCTGAAAGTTGCCGTTAAAGGCAAATTCACTTTGTGGGATGCGCTCCCGCATGGATTTCTTTTCGGCTTCGTGTAAATCCTCCGGAATGCTATCCAAATCCCCTCCATAGTACCCAAACGATACCGCTGTGGCAAAGTGGTAGTTCTCCGGAAACTGAAATTCTTCCTTGGCTTTCTTAAAGTCGATCCCCGCCATTTGATGCAATGCAATGCCCATACTTTGAGCCTGCACACTCACATTGCCCATAAACAACCCTACGTCGTGCAGGGCATGGAAATTTTCCTGTTCGCCGTCTTTCATATCGGTTTTGTAGGCCGTAAGCCACAAGGCTTGGGCACTTTCCTTATTCCAGTTTTGATTGAATTCCTTTAAACAACCAAAAATACGATCGTAGGTTTCGGTACCGCGCAATCCCCAAACAATGCGCCACGGCTGTAAGTTGTTGCTACTGGCCGCCCAACGGCCGGCTTCCAATAGTAAATGCATGTCGTCTTCGGTCAAGGGTTTATCGGCAAAAGCCCTGGGGCTCCAGCGTTCTTCTATTAAATGGTGGATGTCGTGATGTACAGGGGTTTGTTTTTGAATCATAGCGTTTGTTTTTTTCTTTTTACTAAAGATACCAACTAGAACATTTTTGTCCTAGTTATTAAGGGACATTTAACGTAGGCTTTGCAAGAATCACAAAGAAGTATTAAATTATTAGTACATTATAAGGATACTTGGTATTTTTAAGGAACATCATTCAACTTAATCCAAATCATGAAAGATATGAGCGTAATAGCCAGAGACGAAAATCAATTAAGCCTTGTATACAGTGGGCAAACCCGAGTGGGAAAACATACCTACAGTTACCTGCAGGCCATTGACAAAAAAATACAGGCCGTAAATATTGATGAAGTAAAAGTCCCTGGGACCCAATGGGTGGAGCTTGCGGAGGAATTGAACTGTACCGTGGGCGATTTAATTGACAAACGGGTGCTGAAGGAAGTCACGGATGAAGAGAATTTCGATACCGACGATTGGATCAAGGTCCTACAAAACAATCCGAAGCTTCTCACCCAGCCCATAGCCATTAACGGTGAAAAAGTGGCTCAAATAGACAATCCTACCGAAATCCTGAAGTTTTTTGGGGTGGACAGTGCGGGGATTGAAAAAACCTTTCACACCGAAGATCCCGACATTCCCAAAGCGGAAGAATAGGAGACCACTCCCCTCCTATTTTTTTTTGAACGTACCTATATAAAGAAAGCCTCCCAAACGGGAGGCTTTCCAACTTAACTAACCAACCAACATAAAGAGGGCGTTACGCGTGTTGCGCTTCGTGTTTTCCCTCTTTAATTTCTTCTACTACCTTACTGCAAAACGCAGGTAAATCGTTTGGGTTTCGGCTGGTCACAAACCCTTCGTCTACCACTACTTCTTGGTCTACCCAATTGGCGCCTGCATTAATAAGATCGTCTTTAATACTTTCGTACGAGGTCATTTTCCTTCCACGTACCACGTCGGCACTTATTAACGTCCAAGGGGCGTGACAAATTGCCGCAACCGGTTTCTTTTCTGAAAAGAAATCCCTAACAAAGTTGAGGGCATTCTCATCTTTCCGTAAACTGTCTGGGTTCATCACCCCACCTGGCAATACCAAGGCATGGTAGTTTTTGGAATTGGCTTCACTTAGCAGAGTATCTACTTTATACGAATTGCTCCAGTTTCCATCTTTCCAGGCTTTAATTTCGCCGTCGGTGTCACTTACAATATCGACATCAAATCCTTCGGCCTCCATTGCCTTTTTGGGTTCTGTTAATTCTGATTCTTCAAATCCGTTTGTTGCTAATATAGCTACGTGCTTTTTCATAGTTGTATTTTTTGAGTTAATAGTTCTTTTTCTTAGCTACCTTAAAGATAGTAAGAGCAGGCTGGCTTACCGTACTTCCTGTATTAAAGTATTGATAAAGTTGTTTAAAGGAGTCTTAAAGGAATTACCGGTTGCCAATCAATACCCTATAAATGAAAGCACTATGCGTTAACAACTCCAAAAATGTGTACAACCCCCTACGGAAACAATCATAGAATACTAAGAAATCGTTAAATAGATTTTTTTTGAAAGCTGCTTTTGGCGGTTTGTTCTACTTTTGTGGGATGCTAAAAAACCAATCGCTTTCCCAACTCGAATTTATTGCCTTAATGGCCTCGCTCATGTCGGTCGTAGCCTTGGCTATTGATGCCCTATTGCCCGCTTTGGACGTGATTGGGATTACCATTGGTACGCAAAATACAGCCGACAACCAACTGATCATTACCATGATTTTCCTAGGGCTGGGTGTAGGCCCCTTACTTTTCGGGCCCATTTCAGATGCCATGGGGCGTAAACCCATTGTATACATGGGCTTTGCCCTGTTCCTGGTGGCCAGTATCGTTTGCGTGTTTGCCCAAAGCTTGGAAGTGATGATCGTGGGACGGATTTTACAAGGAATTGGGCTCTCGGCCCCACGTACTATTTGTATTGCGATTATTCGCGATCTCTACCATGGCGATTATATGGCCCGTATTCTTTCGTTTGTTACGGTGGTGTTTTTATTAATTCCCATTGTCGCTCCCGCTGCGGGAAAGTTTGTGCTGGACCACTACAATTGGCAAGGTATTTTTTACGCTCAGTTAGGGTTTAGCGCTTTGGTCTGTGCCTGGTTTTGGAAACGACAAAGGGAAACCCTTGCCGTTGAAAAGCGGGTGCCGTTTACGCGACACTTGTTTATGGATGGCTTTAAGCAGGTAGTTAGGGAGAAGTCCACCATGGGCTATACCCTTATTTCGGGGTTTGTCTTTGGATCGTTTATGGTATACTTGAGCGGTTCCCAACAAATTTTTGAAGTGCAATATGGCATGAAGGAGGAATTCCCTTTTATTTTTGCGGGACTCTCTATTGCTATAGGCTTGGCTATTTTTACCAACGGAAGCCTCGTTTTAAAATTTGGCATGCAAAAAATGGTCTCTACGGCCCTCCTCGGCTTCTTTATTATTAGTACCCTGTATGTGGTGTTGTTCTACGGACAGGAAAATCCGAGTATCTGGGTCATTATGGGATTTTTTGGCCTGCAGTTTTTCGCTATCGGATTTCTCTTCGGAAACCTTCGTGCTTTAGCCATGGAGCCCATGGGACATATCGCAGGAATTGCTGCGGCCATCACGGGATTGATCTCTACCTTAATGGCCATTCCCATTAGTACCTTTATTGGCCGGTTTATTGAATACAAGGTCTGGCCTATCTTTTTTGGCTTTATGATCTGCTCCTTTATTTCGCTATGGCTGATGCAGTATAGCAAAAAAGCTGCCCGTAAAAAGCAGCTTTTAATGAATGGGGAGTCGCAGTAAGTTTACTGCTTTATTTCTTTGGCCATTTTAGCCACATCCAGTGGTTGCATGTCCGGACGTATTTTTTTGTATTTGTTAAACTGAATCCGAGTAAGGATTTCAGACATATCGGCGATCTCATCCAATTGCAAGCGGTATAGTTTTTCCAGTTTTTCCCGACCTTTTAATTGATCTTTGGCTTCTTGACTTAAAATAAGGTATTCTTCCACTTTCTTCTGAAATAAGATGCGCTGATCGGCCTGAAGCCCTAATTCGGCATCATAAGAAGCGGTTAATTTTTGGGCTTGTCCTTCAAAAGTGTCGTTTACTTCGTATTGACTCACGACATCTTGTGAAAATCCGGAGGTAGCAATAAATAAAACGGTAAGTAAGGTAAATAAAGGTTTCATAAACTAAGGGTTTATTACATAATAACCCATAAAGGGGGGTTCTGCAAAATTTTTACATAATTTAACGAATGCCAAAAGCACTTTTAGCATTTCAGCCATAAATATAGAAAAACTATTCGTCTTCTGGGTGCTGGGTCTGTAAAACCAACTCTCCTTGATCGTTTAATACAAATGTCTCCTTTTTGGTGGTTTTTGTAAAATTGGAAGATCTCCTATAGTTACTCTGAAAGTCGGCATGTTTCTTTTTGGATGTTGTTTGTGTCATAATACTCATCTTTATATTTGCACAATTCCTTTGTAATAGTTTAAATTTAAAAGGATTTTTGGAGAATCGATGGCATTCAACAAAACTTTAACAACCAACCTATGATTTTTAAAAGACTATGGCTAGGTAGCTTAGCACTTGTGCTTTGTGTTAGTTGCAAAGAGCAACCCACCGCACCTCCTCCTGTAGAAGATAGCAACAACAAAGAAAAAACACTCCCAATGGCACAATTGGAACTGGAAATGAATTCCCAACTGGGGGAAGGTGCCTTTTGGGATACGGAAACCCAAGAACTGTACTGGGTGGATATTTTAGGGATGAAACTACATATCTATGATCCTCATAATAAGACTGACCGAACCTTTCAACTTCCTAGCCGTGTAGGAACCGTGGTACCGCAAACCGATAGTACCGTAGTGGTCGCTCTGGAAGATGGCATCTACCTACAAAACACGAAATCGGGAAGTTTGAAGCAACTTTCCAATATCGAAGCAGACTTGCCCGGCAACCGATTTAACGATGGGAAGTGTGACCCCAACGGCAATTTGTGGGTAGGTTCCATGCATCTGGCTGAAAAAGAACCGGTGGCCAAACTGTATAAAGTCAATGCCAAAGGCGAGACAGAAACCATGCTGGACAATATTACCATTTCCAATGGCATTGTCTGGACCAAAGATGCCAAAACCATGTACTACATCGATACGCCTACGGGGAAAATTAGGGCGTTCGATTACGATAAAAGCAAGGCAACCATCAGTAACGAACGAGTGGCGGTGGTAGTGCCCGATAGTTTGGGTTTTCCCGACGGCATGGCCATCGATGCTGAGGATAAGCTTTGGGTGGGGATGTGGAATGGCAATGCCGTAATTCGATTCGATCCCATAACCGGTACGGTCATGTCCAAAATTGAAGTCCCTGCGCATAACGTGACCAGTTGTGCTTTTGGCGGACCTAATCTAGACGAATTATACATCACCACGGCCACGGTCGATATGACCGAAGAAGAAAAGGTACAATATCCCTTGGCAGGTTCTTTGTTCAAAGTAAAGCCTGGCGTAAAAGGGGTTCCTTCCCCACTTTTTGCAACCGAATAATGGGGCCAACTACCTACATTGTAATGGGTGTGAGCGGATCGGGAAAAACCACCGTAGGGAAATTATTGGCCGAAAAGCTAGCACTCCCCTACTACGATGCCGACGATTTTCATCCGGCCGAAAATGTGGCTAAAATGGCTTCAGGGGTTCCCTTAACCGATGCAGACCGCCTTCCCTGGCTTCAGGAAATGGAAGCAGCCATTCCTACTTGGAATAAAGGGGCGGTATTGGCTTGTTCGGCTTTAAAGGAAAGCTACCGACAAATCTTATCTCGGGGAAATGCTTCGGTAACTTGGATTTATTTGGAAGGTTCCTACAAAATCATCCTTCAGCGAATGCGTACCCGGGAGCATTTTATGAAACCTGAACTATTACAATCACAATTCGAGACCCTAGAACCGCCTGCCTATGGCATTCATCTAGATGTGAACCTGTCTCCAGAAACCTTGGTTTCAGAAATAGTAAAAAAAACGACCACTATGAATCAGTCACAATGGGGAATTATTGGAATGGGCGTAATGGGCCGTAGCTTGGCCAAGAACGCGCTTCAAAAGAACCATACCGTTTCGGTATACAATCGGAACACCCCTTCAGAAAAAGACGTGATCCCCAACCTCCTTTCGGAAGTAAATACTCCGAAACTACAAGGGTTTACCGAATTGGAAGCCTTTATGGCCTCCTTGGAAACGCCCAGAAAAGTATTACTTATGGTGCCGGCAGGAGCTACCATAGACCTACTTTTAAAACAATTGTTGCCCTTTTTGGAAGCAGGGGATTTAATCATGGACGGTGGCAATTCAGAGTATCAGGATACCCAACGCCGGGAGAAAATGATGCAAGACAAAGGGTTGCACTACTTAGGGATTGGAATCTCTGGCGGTGAAAAGGGGGCTTTGGAAGGGCCTTCCCTCATGGTGGGGGGTACTGTGGAAGCCTACGGAAAGGTGAAAGATATATTGGAATCCATTGCAGCAAGGGATTCCGATCTACAACCGTGCGTCGCCTTGTTGGGACCCAACGGTGCCGGCCACTATGTAAAAACCTTACACAATGGGATTGAATATGCCGAAATGCAGTTGCTGGCAGAGGTGTATGCGTTGTTGCGCCCTTCCCTTTCCTATCCTGAAATGGTCAATTTTTTACAGGAATGGAACGAAAACGCGGAAGCGAGCTTTCTATTGGAAACCGTATTGCACATTCTTCAGAAAAAAGAAAAGGACGACTATCTACTGGATAAGGTGTTGGATGTCGCCAAAAGCAAAGGTACCGGGACCTGGTCCAGCATTTCAGCCTTAACACAAGGGTATCCAGCAACTCTATTAATGGAAGCCGTTATGGCAAGGGCCATATCCCAAAGGAAATCACAACGGGAGGCGCTACAGGAACAATTGGAAACCGAACCGTTTATCGCTACGTTGGGGTCTGAACTATTACGACAGGCATTCCAGTTTTCCCGAATCATCAATCATTACCAAGGATTGGAATTAATTAAAACCACTTCCGCAGAAGAAGGTTGGAACATAGACCTGGCAGAAGTGGTACGGGTGTGGACCAACGGCTGTATTCTGCGATCGCAATTATTGAAAACCTTACATCCGCTATTACGGGAAAACTCCGATTTATTATCGCAGGAAGGAATTCTGGAAATGCTTTCGGAATATGAAGTTTCTACCAAAAGCATTATTACCTGGGGGCTGGAACAACGCACTCCGTTGCCCTGTATGTCGTCGGCACTACAATATTGGTTGGGAATGACTACGGCAGCTTCTTCCGCCAATCTCATTCAGGCCCTTCGGGATGCGTTTGGGGCCCATACCTTCCAACGGGTAGATGCTCCCCTTAGCGAATCGTTCACCGTTAATTGGGAAGCTCATGAGTAGTATTTTATTGATAGCCATTGTCTCCGGAATTGCCTTATTGCTATTCCTGATCCTGAAATTACGCATCCAAGCCTTTGTGGCGTTGTTAATTGCCAGCATAGCCGTAGGGATCATTGCAGGAATGCCCCCTTTGGAAATTATCGATACCATGAAAGATGGCATGGGAAATACCCTCGGCTTTGTAGCAGTGGTAGTAGGGCTGGGAGCCATGTTCGGGGCCATCTTGGAACACTCTGGCGGTGCCGAAGCGGTCGCTACTTTTTTATTGGGAAAAACCAAAAACAAGGGAGCGTCCTGGGCCCTAATGGGAACGGGATTCTTTGTGGCCATCCCCGTGTTTTTTGATGTGGCATTTATCATTTTGGTTCCCTTGATTTATTCGTTACAGCGAAAATCGAAAAAATCCTTATTGCTCTACGGAATTCCTTTACTGGCGGGATTGGCGATTACCCATGCCTTTATCCCCCCCACTCCGGGTCCCGTGGCAGTAGCCGATATTTTGAAAGCCGATCTGGGATGGGTGATTCTCTTCGGATTTATCGTGGGGATCCCCACAGCCATTGTAAGTGGCCCCCTCTTCGGAAAGTATATTGCCAAGCGTATTTATGTTGCGGCCCCAGAGGAAGTTTCAGAAGCTGCTTCAGAAACCAAAAAATTGCCTTCGGTAGGGACCATTCTGGCCATTATAGGATTGCCCATTGTGCTTATTGTTTGCAACACCTTACTGAATAGCCCATGGCTGGAAGGGGTGTTTTCTGAAGCTTTTGTAGGATGGATGAAAATGATAGGGCATCCGTTTACGGCCTTGATACTAGCCAATCTCTTCGCTTGGTATGTGTTGGGCATCCGTAAAAAGGTCCCCAAGGAAACCCTATTGAAGATTACTACAAAATCCATGGCCCCAGCCGGGATCATCATTTTGTTAACCGGTGCCGGCGGGGTGTTTAAGCAAATGCTTATCAATACGGGAGCGGGAGACCAATTGGCAGATTCCTTTGCCGAAATGGGGTTGAGTCCGTTGCTCTTTGCCTTTGTGGTGGCTGCCTTGGTACGTATCCTTCAGGGATCGGCTACGGTTGCCATGATTACCGCTGCAGGGGTAACCGCACCTTTACTTACCCTAGCGACCGGAGAAATAGAGAAAGCGCTCTTGGTGATTGCCATTGCCGCTGGGGCTTCTATTTTATCGCACGTAAACGACAGCGGATTCTGGTTGGTGAGTAAATATTTAGGGCTTTCCGAAAAGCAAACCTTTCGTAGCTGGACCGTGATGACCACCTTATTGGCTCTTACCGGTTTTACAACCGTTTGGCTCATTAGCTGGTGGGTTTAAGAAAAGCGGTAGTACCGACACTTCAAATAAGCCCCTTCCGGAAAGGCAATGGGATGATCGCTATCGTGGTAGGTGGTGTCTAGGACTTTATACTTCCGTTGGGAAGCCTGCAATGCGGTTTCATTGATTTCAAAAAAAACTTCGGAAGTCACCCGGGAAGAACAGGAAGCCAAGACCAATAAGCCCTTAGGGGCGGTTAGTTGTATTCCCAACCTAGCCAATTGTTGGTATTTTTTTAAAGCTACGGCAACTTCGGAAGCACGTTTGGCAAAACTGGGCGGATCGATGACCACCACATCAAATTGTTTTCCTTGATCGATAAGGTTTTGAAGCACTTCAAAAGCATCCCCTGCAATGGTATGGTGGGTTCCACTATAGCTATTTAATTGAACGTTCTGTTGCGCAAGCTCCAAAGCCTGTGCACTAATATCCACACTGGTCACTGCTTTGGCGCCTCTAGCCAAGGCATGCACCGAGAATCCGCCGGCATAGGCAAACACATCCAATACGGTTTTGGCTTTCGATAACTCCCCTACCCGTTTCCGGTTGTAGCGATGGTCCAAAAAATAACCGGTTTTATGGCCTTTAATAACGTTTGCTGAAAAATGGACTCCATGCTCCAAAAAAGGAACATTTTCCTCGTTTAAAGTGCCATAGATCACACTTCCATCTTCAAAGAGAGGTGTTTCCTTCAGTTTTTGGACATTTCTACTCAGTCGAAGGACCCCCGTCGTTGTTTTAGAGTAGTTCATTAAAAACCCGAGAATCGTTGTTAAGTAAGGCCACCAAATCGCACTGTAAACCTTTACGACCAATACTTCGGCGTAGACATCGGCAATGAGGCCCGGAAACCCATCATTTTCCCCAAAGAGGAGTCGGTAGCTATTGGTCTGGGTTTTCAATAATTCCTTCCGAAGGGAAAATGCCAGGGCTATTTTTTCCTCGAAAAAATTGGAATCCAGCTTAGTTCCTCCCTCAAAATGAAGCATTTTAATTCGAATAGGCGAATACGGATCGTACAAGCCCACCCCCATGACTTTGTTGTCCTTTACACTAAATACTATGGCAATATCGCCCGGTTCCCCTTCTTTGTTGATTTTCTCAATACTGTTGGAGAAAATCCAGGGATGGTGTTTGCGTACGCTACGTTCCCCTTCCGAAGTAAGCTTTATCGCAAGGGTTTTAGGAGTATAGGATGTAAATGAGGGAATCACTTTTTATTGATTTCCCGATTGATTTTCTTCTGGTAGCGGCTTTGCACTATGTCGATTAGAATCAGTACCGCGATCACAAAGTAAAAGGTGGTCTTGCTCATGGCGGTAATTTCGTTGTTGAAGATGTGCATTTCGGCCAAATGCCCGCCTTCCGAAAGCAGCATGATTCCAACCACCAACAGGATAAATAGTCCCAGAACCTCGTACATACGATTCTTTTTAAGGAATTCGGTTACTTTTCCAGAAAGCCAAATCATAAGCAGCCCTCCTATCACAATAGCCGTGGCCATGACCCAGAATACATCGGTAAGGGCGATAGCACCCAAAATGGAATCGAAAGAAAACACAAGGTTCATCACCACAATAGAAATGATGATGGAGGTGACCGATTTTGGTTTTTCATCTTTCTCTTCTTCATCCCTTAAACTCATCATGTGCCAAATTTCCTTCGTAGCGGTATACATAATAAACACCCCTCCAAATAGAATGATAATGCTATGAAGGTTAAAGGAGCCGTCCAAAAAGTTGTTTTCTGGCAAGACGAACCAAGGTTCCTGAAATAAGGCAATAAGCTTGACCAAGACAAAAAGAAGGATGATACGAAGTACAATCGCCATTCCAATTCCCAAGGTACGCACTCGTTTTTGTTGGTCTTGGGGCGCTCTTTTCGATTCAATTGAAATATAGAGGAGGTTGTCCAGTCCTAAAACAGCCTGTAATAGGATCAATAAGGCAAGAGATACAAAATTTTCTGCAGTAAATATGGCTTCCATAGTGGTTATTGGTTTGTTCAAAGATACATTGTCTATCAATTTTTCACAATGCCTTTAGAAAAGGCATAAAAAAAGCCGGAAGTGTAAATGCTTCCGGCCCTTTTGAGGATATTATCTATTAATTTCCTCCAGCTTCTTGTTCGGCTTCACGTACCATTTTCTCATTCGGTACGATAACGACATTCACCCTACGGTTCTTGGCACGACCCTCTGCCGTGTCGTTGGAAGCAATAGGACTTGTTTCACCAAACCAATTGGTGGTAAACCTTCCTGCGCTTAGTCCAAGGGTACCCGTAAAATAATTGGTCACCGATTGTGCCCTGTTTTTGGATAAGGTCATATTGTATTCTTCACTCCCTACACTGTCGGTATGCCCCACCACCAATACGTCGGTGTCTGGGTATTCCATTAAAATAGAACCTAATTTATTAAGGGTTTCCTTGGAGGCAGCATTGATATTGTACTTATCGGTATCAAAATAAACACCGTTGTTTTCACCGTCAAAGGTTACGACAATACCATCGTCTACCCGTTCTACTTCAGCACCTGGGATTTCCTGTTCAATTTTTTGCGCTTGTTTGTCCATTTTGTTTCCAATAATGGCTCCAGCAGCACCTCCTACAACACCGCCAATTACGGCACCAATTTCTCCATTACCCCCTTTACCGGCGTTGTTACCGATAATGGCTCCAAGAATGGCCCCTCCTGCGGCACCAATTACAGCACCTTTCTGGGATTTATTGGCATTTTTTGTCGCTTCACAATTGGTAAAAGCAACCGATAGGGTTAGCGCTAAAGCTACAATGCTTATTCTTTTTGCTATTTGTTTCATTTTGTATGTTTTTAAGTTTGGTATTATGTTTTCTTACAGTTCACTTATTTTTGAAAAATCCATGCTAATGGTAAATGGTTTCCCTTCCAGTGTGACTGTCTGCTCCCATCGCATCGAACTACCCGTTAACTGAGCCAATCGTAAGCGGAAACCTACATCGGTTTCAGACTTATACTTTTCATCGGTGGGTTTCAGTAAAAAATCGTACAATCCCGTTTCAGGATCTACTTCCTGAATAACAAAGATAAAGTTTCGATCGCCCGTAGGACAATTTCCATTGTCGATGGTATAGGTACCTCGATTGTTGTTAGGAACAAATTTCCAGGAAGAACCCTCAAAGCATTCGGCGGAAGTATCATTTAACAATTGAACATTAAAGGTTCCACTTTGACTGTACGTAATATTATCAAGGGACCAATATCCTTTGATGACTTTTCTTGATTCCTGAACCGTTTTAGGGGTTCCGCAAGAGAAAGCCACAAGCGTAATGACTAAAAGCGTTGCTAATTTTCTCATAAATAGTGTATTAGGTTAGTAAATTTTAATTACAAAGACTTATTTAAAGTTACGTGAAAAAAGGATTCCACGGCAATAAATAAGTCTTTATTTAAATGGTTTGTTTCGATGGTTAGGAATTTATATAGCCCAAATTAGGAAATTAAATTCCGCCCTAAATAACTTTTATAGGAAGTTTAACGGCAAATGTTAAAGAATTAATAAGCCATTAGTTCCCGTAAAATCTCTTGAAAGCGTTCTTTCGGAAGGTATTGTTTTTCTAGATTGGCGGCAAAAGGAATGGGGGTTTCCAAACTTGCTACCCTACGCACCGGGGCATCTAGAAATTCGAAGCAATTTTCATGAATAAGTGCCGAAACATCTGAAGCCATTCCTCCAAACATACTGTCTTCTTGCAGGATGAGTACCTTTCCCGTCTTTTTTACGGAAGTGTAGATTGTTTCGGTATCCAATGGTGCTAAAGTCCTTAAATCAATCAAGTCGGCCGAAACAGGATTCTCAGCTAGATATTCCAACGCCCAATGTACTCCAGCCCCATACGTAATAAGGGTGACCTCATTCCCCTCTTGTAATAGGTTTGCCTTGCCAAAGGGAATGGTATAGTAGTTTTTGGGGACTTCCCCACGTACACTTCGGTACAGGGCTTTGTGCTCAAAGAACAATACTGGGTTCGGGTCTTCGATAGCGGTGGCCAATAATCCCTTCGCATCTTCTGGAAAAGCGGGATACACCACTTTTAAACCTGGGGTGTGGGTAAACCAAGCTTCGTTGGTCTGACTGTGGAAGGGTCCTGCCCCTACCCCAGCACCACAGGGCATCCGGATGACCACATCGGCCTGTTGCCCCCAACGGTAATGGGATTTCGCCAAGTAATTGACAATGGGGTTGAATCCGGAAGTGACAAAGTCGGCAAACTGCATCTCCATCACCGCTTTAAATCCGTTGATGGAAAGCCCCATGGCTGCCGAAACGATCGCCGACTCACAGATGGGGGTATTGCGTACCCGTTCTTTACCAAAAGCCTCCACAAAGCCTTCGGTGATTTTAAAGACCCCGCCATATTCGGCAATATCCTGACCCATAATCACCAGGTTGTCATGTTGTTGCATGGCTTGTTTCAAACCTTCGGAAATAGCATCAATTAAGCGCAATTCTTGTACTTCTGAAGATTTGCTATGTTCTTGATATTGAAAGGTTTTGAATACATCTTCTAACTCGATACTTTCAGAAGACTGAATGATTTCTTCCGCAAAGGCAATCTCTAGATTTTCATTGATTTCCTTCATGATTTCCTTCTTCATGGATACTTCCGTAGCTTCTTCCAAAATACCCTGCTCCCGCAAAAAAGCGGCATAATTTTCCAGAGGGTCTTTCAAGGCCCAAGCTTCCATTAAGTCTTGAGGAACATATTTGGTCCCACTGGCCTCCTCGTGTCCGCGCATCCGGAAGGTATCAAACTCCATCAGTACCGGCCTCGGATTTTCCCGCATGCTTTCGGTAATGGACTTTAAACTTCTATAAACCTCTAGAATATTATTCCCTTCCACAAGATGGGATTCCATACCATAACCTTTAGCGCGATCCACCAAGTGCTCACAATTATATTGTTCGTTGGTAGGCGTGGAAAGTCCGTAGCCATTATTCTCAATACAAAAAAGTACCGGTAAGGACCATACGGAAGCCACATTCAAGGCTTCGTGGATATCCCCTTCACTGGTACCGCCTTCGCCCGTAAAAACCGCACAAAGCTGTTGATTGGCCTTTAGGAGGTTTCCAAGGGCAATACCATCGGCCACGCCAAATTGGGGGCCTAAGTGCGAAATCATCCCAACGATCTTATATTCTTGGGTTCCGAAGTGAAAACTACGATCGCGCCCTTTGGTAAATCCGTTGGCCTTTCCTTGCCATTGCGAGAACAGTCGGTGTAACGGAATCTCCCTAGTGGTAAACACCCCTAGGTTACGGTGCATAGGCAAAATATACTCTTCGGCTTGCAATACGGAAGCAACCCCTACCGAAATAGCTTCCTGCCCCATTCCGCTAAACCATTTGGAAATCTTTCCTTGACGTAAAAGAATAAGCATTTTCTCCTCGATCATTCGAGGTTTCAGCATGCGTTCGTAAAGTTGTAAAAGGGTGGTATCGTCAATTCCTTCGCGGTTGTAATCGAATTGAATGTGCGGAACAGTATCGGAACTCATAATGGTTTTTTGATAATTTCAAAAGTAGAAAAATTATTGTGCATCCTCTATGTGAGTTCCTGTTTTTTTCCTTCGGAATTACTTCTTATAATTGGTATATTTGTGTCTCGTAAAACGTATATCATGAATAACATTCCAAGTGTTGATTTAGCCGATTTTATTTCTGAAGATCCCAAGCGGAAGGAGAAATTTGTTCAGGAAATTGGGAAAGCGTATGAAGAAATAGGGTTTGTGTCCTTGAAAAACCATTTTTTAAGTGATGCGCTCGTATCCAAACTATATAAAGAGATAAAAGCTTTCTTTGCGCTGCCAGAAGCCACCAAGCAGCAGTATGAAATTGAAGGGCTAGGTGGGCAACGCGGTTATGTTTCCTTCGGAAAAGAACACGCTAAAGGAAAAAAGGAAGGCGATTTAAAGGAATTTTGGCATTTTGGACAGGAACCTGATGAAGATGCCAATCTGCCTGAAGCGTATCCTGAAAATGTAATGGTAAGCGAATTGCCCGACTTTAACCCTACAGGAATGGAAGCCTACCGAATGTTGGAAAAAACGGCCATTCATGTATTACGAGCTTTAGCGCTGTATATTGGAAAAGATGAAACCTACTTTGACCATTGGGTACAAAACGGAAATAGCATCCTCCGTCCTATCCACTACCCCCCTATTACCGAAGAGCCTAAAGGAGCGGTACGCGCAGGGGCACATGGCGACATCAACTTAATCACCTTATTGATGGGCGCCTCTACAGGAGGTTTGCAGGTATTGAGAAAAGACGGCGAATGGATCGATGCCATTCCTAATGAAGACGAACTAGTGATTAACGTGGGCGACATGCTGGAACGGCACACCAATAATAAATTGCGCTCTACCATTCATCGAGTGGTGAACCCACCCAAAGATCAGTGGGGTACGCCACGCTACTCCATTCCGTTTTTTATGCACCCCAGAAGTGATATGAAATTGAATTGCCTGGAAGAATGTATCGACGAACAACACCCCAAAGCCTATGAGGATATTACGGCTGGGGAATTTTTGCACCAACGGTTGGTGGAAATTGGACTGATAAAAAAATAAATTTTGGATTTACAAGATCAGCTTAAAAACTTATTTCCAGATCATGTGCCTTCGGAAGAACCGGAACAGGAAGAACCTTCTTCGGTATGGCTTCAGGAGGAACCACTGATTTGCAAATATGAAAAACGAAAAGGAAAGCCTATTACGATTATTGAAGGCTACCATGGTGCCGACAGTGATTTTAAGCAATTGGCAAAAGAACTGAAACAATTGCTGAGTGTAGGCGGAAGCTACAAAAATGAACAAATCATTATTCAAGGCGACTACCGCAAGGAAATTATGGAATTCCTTCAGGAGAAAGGATTTAAAACCAAACGGGTAGGCGGATGAAACTAGCAGCATCCGAATTGATCCTTACCCCCAATGGAAGTATCTATCACCTCCATCTAAAACCTGGGGAAATTGCCGATACCATTCTTACCGTGGGGGATCCCGAACGGGTGGAAATGATTTCCAATCATTTTGATTCGATTGAAGTGAAAGCCCATCACCGGGAATTCAAAACACATACCGGTACTTACAAAGGCAAAAAGCTTACCGTGATTTCCACAGGGATTGGACCCGACAACATTGATATTGTCTTAAATGAATTGGACGCCTTGGTGAATATTGATTTTGAAAGCAGAACCCTCAAGAAAGCAAAAACCGAGCTATCCATTATTCGGGTAGGGACTTCTGGTGCCCTACAACCTGAAATCCCGGTAGATTCCTTTATCGCTTCCGAAATAGGGATTGGTTTTGATAACCTGCTCCACTTCTATGGCAATACGGAGAAACTCTTTTTAAATGACTTTTCCGAAGCCTTCGTTTCCCACACCCAGTGGAATCCCAAAAATGCAACTCCTTACGCCATAAAAGCCGATGAAACGCTATTAGACTTATTTTCGACTGTGCACATTTCAAAAGGAATTACCACGACCAATGTTGGGTTTTATGGACCGCAGGGCCGGGTCTTGCGATTACCCCTGTACGATCCTTCCTTAAATTCCAAGATTGCCTCCTTTCGCTACCAAGGGAAAAAAATTACGAATTTGGAGATGGAAACGGCCGCGATCTATGGTATGGCAACGTTATTGGGCCACAAAGCACTTTCCCTGAATGTTATTTTAGCCAACCGGGCGAATGGAACTTTTAGCGAGCAACCCAAAGCAGCGATGGAAAAACTGATTACTCATACCCTTGAAACCTTAACTTTATGAAAACCATTCATATAGGCGGTGTACCCGAACACTTCAACCTACCTTGGTACCTTACCTTGCGCAATAAAGAATACCACGAAAAAGACATCAATTTACGCTGGAAGGATTATTATGGCGGTACCGGCGAAATGTGTAAAGCCCTTCGGAATAAGGAAATTGATATGGCCGTAATCCTTACGGAAGGAATTATTCGGGACATTAGTAATGGAAATGATTGTAAAATAGTTCAAGTATTTGTGGAATCCCCACTAATTTGGGGCATTCATGTCGCCAAAAATTCATCGTACGAGTCGGTGTCCGATTTAAAAGGAACCAAAGCTGCCATTAGCCGTTACGGCAGCGGCTCACATTTAATGGCCTATATCCATGCAGAGAATAACGGATGGGACCCAGAAACCGATCTGAGTTTTGAAGTGATCAAGGATTTAAAAGGAGCGCTCGAAGGGCTTCCTGAAGGTCGCGGGGATTATTTTATGTGGGAAAAGTTTACCACGAAACCCTATGTGGATGACGGTCCGTTTCGATTGGTGGGCGAATGTCCTACGCCTTGGCCGTGTTTTGTAATTGCCGTTCGGAATGACGTACTGGAGAGCCATGCGGAAGCCATTCAGGATATCTTACAGATTATCAATGAAACCACAGTGGATTTCAAGGAAATACCTTCCATAGACCAAATGATTGCCAATCGGTATGAACAAAAATTAGAGGATGTACAATCGTGGCTATCCCTCACAAAATGGAGTCAGAAAAACCTAGATACAAAAGAGGTTGATGTGATTCAAGGGAAATTATTACAGTTGGATTTGATTTCAGAAAAAAAGCCTTCCGAAGAAATTTTATATTTTTTTTAAGACACTACGCAACCTTGTAAACCTACCTACATCTTAGTAATGTAAATGTTAAGATTATGGTAACTTTTTTTATAGTTTTGGGGGCGCTTTTAGTTACGAACTTTTTGTTATTGCAATTCAGCTGTAACGACACCGGCGAAGCGGGTGCTCCTGAAGAAGAGTAAGTACTACCTTACCAATTGATTGCTTCCTTTCCTTGTTTTATTAAATACGTATTGGTTTTGCTGAAATGCTGATTCCCAAACCAATAACCCCTATTGGCACTTAAGGGTGATGGATGTCCACTGGTTAAAACCAAGTGTTTGTCACGGTTTATTTTAGCCCCTTTCTTTTTGGCGTAGCCGCCCCATAACAAAAATACCAGCCCTTCCCTATGTTCTGAAAGTTTGGATATGACCGCATCGGTAAATTCTTCCCAGCCTTTCTTTTGATGACTCCCAGCTTGGTGCGCCCGAACGCTTAAAGTGGCGTTTAATAATAATACCCCCTGACTTGCCCAATGTTCCAAATTCCCGTTTTCGGGAACTTCACCACCAACATCGGTTTCAATCTCCTTGAAAATATTGATAAGGGAAGGAGGCTGCGGAATTCCTTCCGGCACCGAAAAACAGAGTCCATGAGCTTGCCCTGGACCATGGTAGGGATCTTGCCCCAAAATAACCACTTTCACCTTTTCAAAAGGAGTATGGTCGAATGCGGCGAATAGCTGCTTTCCGGGTGGGTAACACGTATGGCTTTTATATTCAGACTTTACAAATTGTACTAAGTTTTGAAAATAAGGTTTTTCGAATTCTTCTTTTAATTGGGATTGCCAAGAAGGCGCAATAGTTACCGTCATTATTTGTACTTTTGTGCTTCAAAATAACAAAATTTAAGGCGATTTCCAGCATTCAAACCCTATGATTAAGATTCATCCCAATACACTAAAGGATTTAGAGTTTCAAAAAGTCTTGGAACAGATTTCAGCGATGTGTATTACTGAATTGGGGGGAACGCATGTGAAGGAAATACTGCCTTTTCAGAAAGCTTCGGAAATCCTTCCGGAGTTACATCGGGTAAAAGAATTCACGGCTTCCTTTAACAGTGATAATCGTATTCCCAATCATGGGTTTGACGCCATTACGAAAGAGCTTCGGTTATTTGATATTGAAAACAGTACCCTAGAGGTAACGGGGTTTCGACGGATTCTTTCCGTTTGTGAAACTACCAGGGAATTGCTTCGGTTTTTTAAGAAATACGAAGAGTTTTATACCTACTTACAGGAATACGCGGAAACGATTCAGTATACCTCCCTTGTTGCGGAGGCCATTCACAAGATTATCGATCGTTATGGATTGGTAAAAGATGATGCCTCCCCTGCCCTTCAGCAGCTAAGAAAACAACTGCAGCATGTAAAAGGCCAGATAAACGGTTCTTTTTCAAGGGCTTTAAATACGTATGCTCAAGCCGATTATCTGGATGAGATTCGGGAATCGGTTGTAGAAAACCGAAGGGTTTTGGCGGTAAAGGCCATGCATCGACGAAAAGTGAAAGGGGCTGTCTTAGGACAGTCGAAAACCGGAAGTATTGTTTATGTAGAGCCTCAGGAAACTTTGGAGTATACCACCGAGCTCACTAATTTGATATATGAAGAGGAAGAGGAAGTGAAGCGTATTTTAAAAGCACTTACCGAACAGCTTCGCCCCTACAAATCCCTACTGAAAAGTTATCAGGACTACTTAATACAAGTAGATATGTGGCATGCCAAAGCGAAGTATGCAACAGTAATCAATGGGGTGCTCCCAATGCTTACAAAAGAAAAGAAGCTACATCTTATCAAGGCGTACCATCCGCTGCTATTGGTTTCCAACAATAAAAAGAAGGCAAAGACCTTTCCGCAAACCATCGAACTCCATCCTGAAAATAGAATCATTGTAATTTCAGGGCCCAATGCCGGCGGAAAGAGTATTACTTTAAAAACGGTAGGGCTATTGCAGGTGATGCTGCAAAGTGGAATGTTGATTCCGGTAGATCCGTATAGTGAATTGTCGCTATTTGAACGGATTTTAAGTGATATCGGGGATAATCAGTCCATCGAAAATCATTTAAGCACCTACAGCTACCGATTGAAGCAAATGAATTATTTCCTGAAAAAGTGCAATGAAAACACCTTGTTTTTAATTGATGAATTTGGAACGGGAAGTGATCCGGAATTGGGCGGTGCTTTAGCGGAAACCTTTTTGGAAGTATTTTACGATCGCGGGGCCTTCGGGATCATCACCACCCATTACACCAATTTAAAGCTGTTGGCAAACGAGCTCCCCTTTGCGACCAACGCCAACATGCAGTTTGATCGAAAAAGCCTGGAACCTCTGTACCATTTACAGTTAGGGGAAGCAGGAAGCTCGTTTACGTTTGAAGTGGCACAAAAAAATGGCATCCCCTACAGCTTGATCAATAAGGCCAAGAAAAAGATTGAACGGGGCAAGGTTCGTTTTGACAAGACCATTGCCAACCTTCAGAAAGAACGCTCACAATTGCGAAAAACGTCGCAATCCTTAAAGTCTGAAGAAGACAAAGCCCGTGAGGAAGCGAAGCAGCTGGAGGAAACCAATACGAAAATTCAGCAGAAGCTGGAAAGCTATCAAGAATTGTACGATAGCAACCAGAAATGGATTTCCCTAGGGAAGAAGTTAGATACCCTTTCTGAAAAGTATTTCCACAACAAACGAAAGCGTGAGCTTATCGATGAGCTCATGAAAATGGTGCTTCAAGAGAATGTGAAGCGGAAAAAAGTGGCTCCCAAAAAGAAAAAAGTACAAAAGGCCAAAGAGCAAAAGGTTATAAAGGAAGTGGAGCGCAAGGTTGAAGGCATTCGGAAGCGCAAGAAGAAAGAAAAGGAAGCAGCGGCCAAATTACCACCCCCCAAACCGAAAGTTTCCTTGAAAGTAGGCGACAGAGTACGAATGATCGAGGGTCGCGCGGTAGGTACCATCGATTCGATTGAAAAGAAAAAAGCCATTGTAAATTATGGAATGTTTACCGCCGATGTAAGTTTGGAAGAATTGGAAAAAGTAGGATGACGGAAGAAGCCACACATAAAATTATTTTGTTCGACGGAGTTTGCAATCTTTGTAACAGCTCGGTCAACTTCATCATTAAAAGGGATGCTAAAGATCATTTCAAATTTGGGGCTTTACAAAGTGAGGAAGGAAAAGAACTGGTTGAAAAATATACGATCGACACCTCCCAAACCGATTCCATTATACTCATTGACAATGGAAAAGCCTTTGTAAAATCCTCGGCCGCCCTTCGTATCGCCAAATACCTATCGGGTGGATGGCCCCTCCTTTACGCTTTTATTATTTTACCTACGTTTCTTCGGAATTGGGTATATGACTACATTGCCAAAAACCGTTACAAATGGTATGGAAAAAAGGAAAGTTGTATGATCCCTACACCAGAACTGAAGGAGAAATTTTTATGATTATTTGAGGTTCTCTAGGATGAAATCGATGGTTTCACTCTCGTTGTTATTCGTATCAAAGGCAAAATTGCGATGCGGATTGTCCCCAATAATTCCCTTCTCTTTCCAGGTATTGATTAAATCGGCATTTCCAATATTTACTTTTCCGGTAAGTAGCGTATTAAGGTCTTTTTGACGCTTATAATACGTATACACTTTCTTCAACCCAGTGAGGTAGGTATAGTCTTTGGTGAAGCCGCCACCACGATGTGCCCTAAGGGAGATGTTATAAGACTCCTCACGATTCAATTTATACTGGTTATGGAGCAAATCGAACGTATCACAAAAGTTAAAACCTTTTCTTAAGCTATCAGCAGCTAATACCCTATAAGCTAATTCTTTGAGTCGGTATAAAGTAAGGCATCCGCTCATGTATTCACTGAATACTGCCAAGCCTTCTTGCGTTTCCACATTCTTCGGAAAACCATTGTAGAAAATTTTTAGCGGCTGATTGATCCCGTTGAAGGTAGTCACCATATGCACCCCAATTTCATGGTTTGCCAGAACTTTCAATTGATTGGCACTAAAACGGTGATTCTTCTTAAGAAACAAGGTTTGCGTATTGTTCTGCACCATGGCCGCAGCCGAAATCTTGTTGGAAATCTTGACGTTGTATTGAAAATCGAATTTCTTGGCAAATTCTTGAAAATAGGCCAAAGCCTCGTCTACATTGAATACCGGAAACATTTCCTGATTGAACTTTTCATCCTTGAAATGCAAGATGAACTGCGCGTTTTGCACATCCTTTTCAGTAGGGGTTCCGAAGGATTTCAGTACATTGAAATAAAACTTCTCCCCTTTTCCTATCGATTCGATACATTGTATCAATCCTGAATAATCATAAATTACTTCCCGATAAAACTTTCGGGTTTCTTCATCCTGAATGGTATCAATATCCTGTGAAAAAAGGGCCTGCTGCAGCTTATGCGCGTTGAAATCGATACGCTTGTACTTGAAATTTGGATTGACATTGTATTTGGAGGCAAAGAAGTTCCGTTTTTCCTGCTCTATGTTTGTGGGATTGATGTAATTGAGCATTTCAATTTTCTGCACTAGTTTGTGCAATTCCCTGTCAATTTTATAGAGATTTGGATAGGTGTCAACAAGTTCTTCCGTAGAAATCATATTATTTATGGTGGGCGAGATAGAATGCTTGGGCATGTCTTGGGAGTAGCTCCCGTAATTGTTCCTCGATAGCACTTACGATTTCGGGAAAAATTACCTGATGGATCTCGTCGCAGTATATTTTTTTAAATTCTGTCGCCAAAACTAAGGTATTTGTAAAGTTTTTGGTAATAAATTTCAAAAAATATCCGTTTCCCTGAAACGTATCATTCACCTTGGAAGTAGCTTCAATGGCATACGGCAATTGCAGCGTAGACAAAGAGTGTCTCCATGTTTCCACTTCACTGCCAAAGCGGTTATTATCTATGTTTAGAGTCCCTAAATTAATTACAGGCACGTCCCGATCCCATCGTTTCCAGTTATAGCTATGCATATCGTACACCACCACTACTCCATGAAGTGCTTCCAATTTTTGGATAAGTGCTGCTACTACTTTGTAAAATCCATGGTGTTTCTGAAGGCTTTTTTCATGTTGATCTTTAGGAAGCGGATGCATCCAGAGCTTTTTCCCCCACGCATCTTCATAGATGGCATTTTCCGGATCTCGGTTTAAGTCGTATTCGAATCGGCTGTCACAGCCCGCAATGACAATAGGGTGTGATTTTACGAATTCCTTGGTGCATGGGTCTTCTTCAAACCAACGATCGTATTCGGTATGGAGGCAATTGTCCCAAAGCTCCCTTCGGAATTGGTGCCCATCATGAACCGCACCACATACATAATGCACATACTCCTCAATTTTTAAGGTAAAGGAATAGTCGTTGGAAACCGCTTCAAAAGCCTCTTCATTTTGAATCTTCTGAAGCATTTCATCAATAGAAAGTCTTTGCATAAATGAAGTATTAAAATAAACTAAGCCTCATCCACGTGCTTACGAAGTTTTTTGCGACGTTCAAAGGCATTCACTCGTTGCAGTACTTTATCTTCTACAAAATCGATTACCTTTTCCTGAACGCGGGTTTTGTATACTTTATTCATGTAGGTAATACCTCCAGGGGACATCACATTTACTTCAACCAACATTCCATTAATTACATCAATCCCTACAAAATAGAGTCCGTCTTTCACCAACTTCGGGCCTATTTTTCGGCAAAGCTCTTTTTCCTGTTTGGAAAGAGTGTGTTTTACCACGCTTCCCCCGGCACTTACGTTGGAACGGTGATCTTCTTCCCCAGGAACACGCCTCATGGCGCCAATGGGCCTTCCGTTTAACAGCAGAATACGTACATCCCCTTGATCGGCCCCTTCAATGTAATCCTGAAGTATCACATAATTGGAAGTGCCGTCTTTGTTATCGATATAGAAATCCAATAACGAATTGATGCTCTTCATGGCGTTCTTTTCCAATAAAATGACACCAGAACCTCCATAACCATTCAACGGCTTAAGAATCATTCTTTCTGGTCCTTCCTTAATAATTTTCTTGAGGTATTCCTTGTTTTTTGTTACATGGGTTTTAGGAATGATGTCATTGTCTTCATCCTCAAACACGGCAGTATAGAGCTTATTGTTCGCTCTTCTTATTCCGTCGAGATCGTTCATGATAAACACATCGTCTTTCACACTGTCCAGAAAATTAAGCATGATCATATCCAACGGCGGATTGCTACGAAGAATGATGACATCGAAACCGGCCAAAGGCAACATTTCGTCATAAAATTCCGTTTTGGCATGAAATGATTTTAAGGAGCTTGAAATTTTGTCTTTTCGCTTAACACAGCGTGAAAAGGCAAATGCCACACTATCCCTTATCGTTAAATTTGCGGGTGTGGTAATGGCTAAGCCATGGCCCCTTTTTACAAATTCGTGAATCATGGCAAGTGTAGAATCATCTTCGGGCTTTTTAATCTCGTCCCAAGGATACATGATAAAGCAAACGTTCATAGGTTGGTTTTAAGAAAATTAAATATAGTAATTCCCTTTTAGTAGAAAAACATTTTAAGGCTTAATTGCAGGTGACAATGATGTTATCAAGATAATAGTATTCGTCGTCCGCCCAATTTTGCAATCGCACTCTAAGAATTAAACTGGAACCTGAAATACCTGAAAAACTAACGTTTGTGGTACTGCTAAGATTATTTATTAATGTATGATTTGAATTGCCGTTCCCTGCAAAGTTGGGTATTTCCGTAAAAGTAGCACCCCCGTTGGTGGAATATTCAATATCTACGTAATCATTTTCAGTCTCCCCGCAGTGATAGTCATCGACGTGATTAATAGCGTCATATTCCAGGGGTCCAGATGCCCCAATATCCATAGATACTTGAATATTGCTATATCCTGAAATATCGATTGTTTGAGTTTCAAAAACAAACAACCCATTGGTATCTTTAAACTCCATAATTCCGCCGAAAATCTGCGCATAATCATTGGAATTAATCAAAGTTCCCGGCAATGCTTCGGTAGTACTCCCAAAGCTATCAAAACTAGTGAGCGTCCATTTTGTTACGCCCGTTGGATAGTTCCCGTTACTGCTACTCGCTCCCGTAACTCCCGTACCGGCTACATAGCTTGAAAAATCTTCAGAATATAATACCGCTCCAGTACAAGGACTATTGGCACAGTAGATACTCCTCCAGGTATGAGCTACCCCATCGTAAATCTCCCAACATTGTTTTCCGGTCATGGGATCGCTTACGTACACCATGAGTCCGTCGTCACGGTCACTCGTTGTGGATACGGGAATCGATGCCTGTTGCGCCTCTGTTACCCTGGGCATCAAGAAACCCCCAAAGGCAATATTGGGAATTCTTTGTGCCCCGATATAAAATGTCACTGCATCACTCACAGTCGTTTCATTGATAGCTACTTGAGCAAAAAGTGACTTTCCGAAGATGCATCCTAATATGAAAAATATCATCCTCATAGAACTCAATTGGGGTGTAAACCTGGGGAGAAATCGGTGGGTGCGATTCTTGGGCTATTGGTATGATCGGTACAGCCTCCTATGTTAGAGTCTGCCCAAATGGTCCATTCCGCTTCATCAAAGGTGGGGTTACCTTCAGAAATACTTGCTATTCGAAGGGCTCGTCCGTCTTCAAATTCGGCACAAGTACCCGTTTGGTCTATCCCTACCACACCATAGGCATCTATAAGATTATTTGAGGCATCCCGTAATTCAAAGTTATCATCCCCATTGGCATTCATCAAGGCATCCAACCCATCGGCCGCAAAACCATATACCGAAGTAAACACACCTCCATTTTGGGCAATAACATAAGAAGCCCCACCTGTTAAGAGAGTTGATGTTGGAAACACATAAGTAGTGGTAGGCGATGTATTGGCATTGGAATACAAAATCACACTCCAGTTACTGATGTCAATTGGGTTGGAAGAACCGTTGGTAACTTCGATAAAACGTGCATTGGCATTATTGTCGGGGTCTGCAATTTCACTAATAAAAATACCTCCGGCAGAAGGTGCATTAACAGGTCCGCTGTAAGCAGAAAGCACCGCAGCACCCGGTGAGGTGCCCGTAGTTGCTTCCGGAGTAACTTCTACAGCAATGAAGGAACCTACTTCAAGACTGGTTAAAGTATAGGTGTTGGAGGTGCCGGTTTGAATTTGTGTTTGGTTGGTACCAGCGGCATCATCGGCTCGATACCAAGTATATATGTGGGCTCCTTCCGGGTCTCCTTCAGCATCACTATACACAAAGCTACCCATTAGGGGTTCCCCTTCTACCAAACTTCCAGAGACTTGAACATTGCTAGCTATTGGAGCCTGATTTACAGGAATACAATAGACATTTTCCCATTGCAGATTGATTCCATCCCAAATTTGAATACAACGGATATTGCCTTCAGAAAGGAATATCATTAAGCCATCATCCAAAGCTGTAACCGGAATACTGTTACGTTGGGTGGTTGAAACTTTGGGAGCCATCCAGCCACCAAAATGGGTTCCATCACTGGAACTAGCTATTTCCAGTACACTAGCCGGGCTTGGGGTTATGGTATTAATACCTACTTGGCTAGCCAAGGAAAAAGTAACTACAAGACAGAGCAAGGTAAAAAGACTCTTCATACGTTCTTTTGGTTAAAACAAACATAAGGGAGTCGTGAGAACAAGATATTGCGAAATTGTTAGATTATCTTAAAAATTTTCCACCTCTACTCATATTTTATAAATTTACAGTTCATTAAAAATCAAGCTATGGAATTAAGTGAAAAAGCAATTACTTGGGCAAAGGATGCCATTTTTGAATACGGACCCAAAATCATTGCAGCTATTTTGCTGCTTATTATTGGTCTTTGGGTGATTAAATTTTTTATTCGCAGTATGCGGAAGGCCTTATCCAAAAGGGATATGGAGATTTCCTTGCAGAAATTTTTAACCAATCTCACCAGTTGGGCTTTAAAAGCCATGTTATTTATCGCAGTGCTAAGTCAGCTGGGCATTGAATCAACCTCTTTCGTTGCCGTATTGGGAGCTGCGGGTCTGGCTATTGGATTGGCCTTACAGGGATCACTTTCTAATTTTGCAGGAGGAGTGTTGATTATGCTTTTTCGGCCTTTTAAAGTAGGAGACACCATAAATGCCCAAGGGGAAATAGGTACGGTAAAAGAGATTGAAATCTTTACGACCAAACTACTTACCTTTCAGAATCGATTGGTGATTATTCCCAATGGTGCCTTATCCAACGGGAATATTGTAAACTATACGGCAGAGGGCTTTCAGAAAATTGTTTTCACGATCGGGGTTTCGTATGATGCCGACATCGCACAAACCAAGGAAGTGCTTTTAAATGCCATGAAAAAACACGAGCACGTGATGGAGGAACCTGCTCCTATGGTAGAATTAGTTAACCTGAATGACAGCTCTATCGACTTTACCGTTCGGTGTGCAGTAGTCAACGAGCACTTCTGGCCTACCCAATGGGCCTTGCTTCCCACTATTAAACAAGATTTGGATGCCGCTGGTATTGAAATACCTTACCCTCACCAAGTGGAAATTCAAAAAGAATCTTAAAAACAAAAAAGCCGCTCACGCGGCTTTTTTTTATGAATCTACATCAAAAGTTTCGGTCGGATTTTCGGTGTCGTGGTAATGCAACATGCCTTCTCCATTGGCAATAATAGTGGATACGGTAGCATCTCCCGTAACATTTACTACCGTTCTGAACATATCAAGAATTCGATCTACTGGGAAAATAATTGCGATCCAAGCAGGATTCAATCCTACGGAATCCAATACAATAATCAACATCACCAATCCCGCACTGGGTACTGCAGCAGAGCCAATGGATGCTAAGGTAGCCGTAAGGACAATGGTTAATTGTTGCCCAAAAGTTAAATCGATAAGATGTAATTGCGCTAAAAATACCACTGCGACTGCCTGATACAAGCAAGTTCCGTCCATATTTACCGTAGCACCAATAGGCAAGACAAAGCTGGTTATTTTTTTATCTACTCCAAGATTTTGTTCTACACACTCCATGGTTACCGGTAAGGTAGCGGCACTACTGGAGGTTGAAAACGCTAGGGTTTGTGCAGGACTCATGGATTTAAAGAAACCTAGGTAAGGAATCTTCCGAACGAATAGCTTTAACACCAAAGGGTAGATCACAAAAATCATCAACATTAAGCCTAGAAAAACGGTAAGGGAATACCAGCTTAAGCCTTTAAAAATCTCTACCACCTTATTCACATCATCCCCGGCCATTTTACTCACTACTCCTGCCAATAAGGCAAAAACAAAAAATGGAGCGGCTTGCATGACCAAATCGACCATTTTCAGGAATACTTCCATGGCGCCATCGACAAAGTCGGTCACCGGCTTCGATTTTTCCGAAGGAATAAACAAGAGGCACATTCCGAAGAAAATCGCAAAGAAGATAATCTGGAGCATCAACCCGTTATCGGTTAAGGATCTGAAGAAATTCTGCGGAACAATATCCACCAAGGGTTGCAAAGGCCCCGCATCTTTGGTCTGTTCAGCAGTTTTCATTTTATCACTTACCGAAACATCCTGTAATTCACTTTTGGATAAATCGGATATCTTTTGTGCTCTTTCTAGAAACTGCGGGTCTTTCAAATAATTAATACCATCCTTAATCTCGTACCCTTGCGAATCGGCCCAGATTTCATAACTAATCCTATTATCAATTCGGCTTTGCTCATCCACCAGCACACCTGGTTTTATAAGGTTCACCAATCCTAGTCCCAACCCTACTGCTAAAACAGTGGTAACCAAATAAGCCAAAAGGGTCTTTCCGCCCATACGGCCCAAGCTGTTGGCATCACCAATGTTGGCTACGCCACTAATAATGGAAAATAACACTAAAGGAACTGCGATGAGTTTCAGTAAATTAATAAAGATCGTTCCAAAAGGAGCAATCCAATCGATGGTAAATTCACTCCATCCCAATGTACTGGAAAGGATGGCCCAAATGATTCCGAGGACCAGTCCAATAATGATTTTCCAATGTAGTGCTAATTTCTTCATAGATGGGTTTTAAAGTTTTGATACTTGATTCAGCAAATAAAAATCGGCTAGGACCAATGCAGCCATAGCTTCCACAATAGGAACAGCTCGTGGTACCACACAAGGATCGTGACGCCCTTTTCCTTGCATTTTCACAGTTTCTCCCGCTGTATTAATAGTTTCTTGAGACTGCATAAGGGTTGCTACGGGTTTGAATGCAATGTTGCAATAAATATCAGCGCCATTACTAATCCCCCCTTGTACTCCTCCACTAAAATTTGTTTGGGTTGAGCCATCCTTATTGAATACATCGTTATGATCGCTGCCTTTCATCTGCGCGCCTTGGAATCCGCTGCCATATTCAAAACCCTTCACGGCATTGATAGAAAGCATGGCTTTGCCAAGCTGTGCGTGTAATTTGTCGAAAACCGGCTCTCCCAGTCCTTTAGGAACATTTTGGATGACACAGGTAATGACTCCGCCAACGGTATCTCCTTCTTTGCGAATGGCTTTGATATAGGCTTCCATTTGTCTTGCCATATCCGCATCTGCACAACGTACAGGATTATTTTCAATTTCACTGAAGTCTAATTCTTGAAAGGGTTTTTCCAGTTGAAGGGTTCCTACTGCGGAAACATAAGCCGTGATTTTCAGATCTTTTAGTAATTGTTTAGCTATGGCTCCAGCGGCCACCCTACAGGCTGTTTCGCGAGCCGAAGAGCGCCCTCCTCCCCTATAATCGCGGGTGCCGTATTTTTGGTCATAGGTATAATCGGCATGGGAAGGACGGTAGGTATCTTTTATATGGCTATAGTCTTTGGATTTCTGATTGGTATTTTCAATAATGAAGCCGATAGGGGTTCCGGTAGTGACGCCTTCAAAGATTCCTGAAAGAAACTTAACCGTATCGGGTTCTTTTCGTTGTGTCACAATGGACGACTGGCCGGGTTTTCTACGTTGCATTTCGGCTTCAATCGCTTCAAAATCCAATGTTAGCCCTGCCGGGCATCCATCAATGATGCCTCCTAAAGCTTCTCCATGGGATTCCCCAAAAGTGGTTAAGGTAAATAGTGTTCCGAAGGAATTTCCAGCCATAAACAAATTTGCTATTGTTTTGCTCGTAAATATACCAAAACTAAGGAGAATGCTTCCGGTAATATTTTGGAAACATATGGAATTCTGTATTAAACATTTTATTATCAATTGGTAACATTGGCGTAATATGCATCGTGGGTGAATTGCTGTTCTTTGCATAAACCATAACCTACTTGAAGCGAAAACTAGATATTGTTGTCCTATCCGATATCCACTTGGGAACCTATGGGTGTCATGCCAAGGAAGTACTGCATTACCTTAACTCGGTGAAGCCCAAAAAGTTAATCTTAAATGGTGATATTTTTGATATCTGGCAGTTTCGAAAAAGGTATTTTCCAAAGTCTCATTTACTCGTAATTAAAAAGATCTTTGCCCTGGCTGCTAAGGGAACGAAAGTGTATTACATTACGGGAAATCATGATGAAAAGTTACGACGTTTCAGTCCGACGAAGATGGGAAACATCTATATTTTGGATAAACTGGTATTGGAATTGGACGGAAAGAAAGCGTGGTTTTTTCATGGAGATGTCTTCGATGCCTCCATTCAGCATACCAAATGGATCGCTAAATTAGGTGGTTGGGGTTATGACCTACTAATTTTGCTGAATCGCTTTATCAATGTGATTTTGGTAAAAATGGGACGTGAAAAATATTCCCTTTCCAAAAAAATAAAGAACAGTGTAAAAGGAGCGGTTAAATTTATCTCCAATTTTGAAAAGACCGCGACTGACCTAGCCATTGAAAATGGTTTCGATTATGTGGCCTGTGGGCACATCCATCAACCCAATATTGAAAAGGTAACCACCGAAAAAGGGAGTACCCTTTATTTGAACAGTGGGGATTGGATTGAAAACCTCTCCGCTTTGGAATACCATAATGAACAATGGAAACTCCACTTCTATCATTCTCAAAAGAGTCCTTCTTTACCTGTTGAAGCAGAAAAAGAGATTGAAGAGAATGAGGCTTTTCCTGGGATGCTTTCTGCATTTTTAGGAAAATAAAAGCCGAAGCTTTTTGCTCCGGCTTTTCAGAAATTAATTGGGTTGGTTAGTCTCTTATTTTAAAATAAGCTGATCGGTTTGCATGCCTTCTTCGGTATGCCAATGTAAGAAATACATTCCCTGTTGAAGTGCCCCTAAATCTATTGTTTGGGTCCCTAGCTTCTGAAGGGGGATGGTTTTTATCTCCTGTCCCAGCATATTGAATACGCTCAGTTTTTCCAATGCGATCCCACTCGGGTTCCACAAGGTGATTTTTCCTTCGGAAGGATTGGGGAACCATTGTAGGGTATCCAGCCCATTTTCAGAAGTCGATAGGCTTGGCTCCCTAAAGAACAGCGAAAAGCGGTTGGGGTAATCCCCTTTATTGCTTCGGAAGGTATAGCTATTTGTGGTAA
>PALG01000017.1 GCA_002707025.1 Flavobacteriaceae bacterium
GCTTCTTGATTTTGCTGAAAAATTTTCAACAATTCAGTTTCAATGACTTTATCAGAAGTAGGCAATAACACACCATTTTTTATTCCCGATTTTACTTCATTTAATTTGCTGTTCAATTGCTGTTCCCTAATTTTTAGCAATGTTCTTTGTTCATCAATCAAAAGAATTGAAAAATATAATTGGTTTACACGCTGTTTTAGTTGATACACATTGACTTCAACCTCTTGTTGCTTTCTGTCGGTAATAATATTTTGCAAACCTTGTGACGCTTTAATTTTTCCGCCATTAAAAATCAATTGGTTAGCCGTAAGGGTAGCTCGATATTGATCATTGTTTAAGGGTTCTATGCCAGTGTTTGGCAAAGGAACCTCTGTAACATCACTCTGATAGGTCGCCTGGGCATTAAGATTAAGCTGTGGCAATGTCTTTGCTCTAATAGCTGAAAGTTCAACTTCCTTTTGTTGCTCTAAAATAGCACGTTGTTTAACGAGAGGGTAATTTGTTTTCAAACCTTCATAACATTCATTTAGACTAATGGTGTTTTGGGTATAACCAAAAATCGTTGTTAGAAAAAAGAGTCCGAATAGATATATGGCTTTCATAAGCTTATTTTTTTATGGCATTAATAATGAAATCAGATACTTCTTTCTTTCGAGCTTCCAATAACATTTTGTACGCCTTGTCATCAACATTTATAAATGCTTTAATTAATGGAGAGGCTACAAAAGGAAATATATTTAAGGACAGTATGTTAATGAACAATTGTTCGGCATTTATTGGAACAATATTGCCAGTTTTCACTTCATTTTTTACTTGAAGTTTAAATTTATCAATGTTCGGAAAAGCAACATTTTTCTTTATTTTCTCAATGAATTTTGGATTTCTATTAAGTTCCTGAATAATGAAGTTTGGCAAATAAGGGTGTTTTATAATAAAACTAATATAATTGTGTGTAAACTTTTTGATTTTATCTTCTAATGAAGAGTCATCATTAAGAATAGCATTGAGCTGTGGTGCTAATAAAGAAAAAGCCTTTTTAAATACAGCCTCGAACAAGAGTCGCTTGCTTCTGTAGTAATAATGCAACATTGCCTTATTGATGTTTGCTTTGTCGGCAATTTCTTGCATTCTGGCACCATCCATTCCTTTAGATTGAAATATTTTTTGTGCTGCTTTTAATATTTGTTCTTCAGTTTTATTGTCTTTATGTTTTGCCATAATTTAACCATTAAGTTTAACCATATGGTTAACAAAAGTAAATAAAAAGATTTAAAAAGAAGCACATTACCAGAAATTTGTGGTTTTAATATGAATAAGGCTAACAAAAGTAGTAAGCAACGAGGCATAATGTGATAGCGTGGGGAAAAACGGCCGATATCGTGGAAAGTTTTGTCACTAAAGGCAAAGAGGTTGCCATTGAAGGAAAATTAACTACTCGCTCCTGGGAGGATAAAGAAGGTCAAAAACGGTATACTACCGAAGTAGTGTGCAGTGAACTTTTAATGCTCGGAAGTAAATAAAAATTGTAAGGATTGATTATGGGGCGGCCGAGGCCGCCCCATAATTTATTTAAGATTTATAAAACCGTTCCCAAAGTGCTTTTTCCAAATGCTCCCGATGGTCTGGGTGGGCTATGGAAATAAGTTCCTTGGCACGCTGCTTTAAGCTTTTTCCAAAGAGATTCACTACACCATACTCCGTAGCAACATAGTGAACGTGAGCACGTGTGGTGGTGACTCCTGCTCCAAACTTTAAGTGAGGAACAATTTTGGAAAGCCCTTTTTTAGTTGTAGAGGGCATGGCAATAATCGGTTTTCCACCTTCCGATAAAGAAGCCCCGCGAATAAAGTCCATTTGGCCACCGACCCCAGAATATTGATAATCTCCAATAGTGTCTGCGCATACTTGACCAGTAAAATCTATTTCAATGGCACTATTGATGGCAGTAACCTTTGGATTCAGTTTAATAATAGAAGTGTCGTTGGTGTACCCTGCTTCCTTAAAATGAACCAAGGGGTTATCATCGATAAAGTCATATAGTTTCCGAGATCCAACAGCGAAGGTAGTCACAATCTTACCGGTTTTAATCTCTTTCTCTTCTCCTGTGACAATCCCCTTTTCAATGAGCGGCAATAAGCCATCCGAAAACATTTCGGTATGGATACCCAACCGTTTATGATTTCCCAGATTGTGCAATACTGCATTTGGAATGTTTCCTATCCCCATTTGTAAGGTGGCTCCGTCTTCAATGAGCCCTGCTACATGCTTTCCTATTTGATGCTCAATTTCTGAAGGTTGTGTGCTTTCTGTTTCATGAATGGACCCTTCATACGATACAGCACAATCTATCTGACTCGCATGAATGATCCCATCTCCATGGGTTCTCGGAACTCTTGGGTTGACTAACGCAATTACTTTTTTGGCTTTTTGAATGGCAGGTAGGGTAATATCTACCGAAACCCCTAAAGAACAGTATCCATGCCTATCTGGAGGGGATACTTGAATAAAAGCCATGTCTAACGGAAGAATATCCCTTCGGAATAACCAATGTATTTCACTAAGAAAAATAGGAATATAATCTCCTTGGTCACTATTCACCCCTTTCCTAACATTCGACCCAACAAAAAAACTGTAGAGTTTAAACGCCTTATTGTAAGGTTCTTGGATGTATTTGGCTTCACCATCGGTGTGTATTTGAACTATTTCAACATCTTCTAATTCTTGATATCGCTCACAAAGATGGTCTATTAAGAGGTTTGGGGTCATGGCAGCCCCCTGGAAAAACACTCGATCTCCAGATTTTACTTGTGCAACGGCTTCCTCTACGGAAACTATTTTTAAATGCGTATGCATGGCCTTTTAATTTAGGGTACAAAGGTCATACTCCTTATTTTGAAAGGATATGATATTTATCAGTAGTAATAGAAAAGAGGCTTCTGAAAGTTAAATTTCATGCCAAAACATCACAAATTCCTTGAATTCCCATTTCAATTATTACCTTTGCAGCCCATAAAAAAGAGGATAAGTATATGACACCCAGTGGAAAAATAGAATTAATGGCCCCGGCAGGGAACTTCGAATCGTTGCAGGCTGCTATTGATAATGGTGCCGATTCGGTGTATTTTGGTGTGGAACAGCTTAATATGCGTGCAAGGGCAAGCATTAATTTTACACTAGAGGACCTTCCGGAAATTGTGAAACGATGCGAAAAGAAACAGGTGCGTACGTATCTTACCTTGAATACGATTATCTACGATCACGATCTTTCTATCATCAAAACATTGTTGGATGCTGCAAAGGCCGCTCATGTCACGGCAGTCATCGCAATGGACCAAGCAGTAATTGCTTATGCAAGACAGATTGGGATGGAAATTCACATTTCTACACAAATCAATATTACCAATATTGAAACGGTAAAATTCTACGCAATGTTTGCGGATACCATGGTAATGAGTCGCGAACTCAGTTTGCGACAGGTAAAGAAAATCGTGGAACAAATTGAAAAAGAGCAGGTGAAAGGACCTTCAGGAAATCTCGTAGAGATTGAAATTTTTGGTCACGGAGCGCTGTGTATGGCTGTTTCTGGAAAGTGTTATTTAAGTCTGCACTCTCATAATTCTTCGGCCAACCGTGGCGCTTGCAAACAAAACTGCCGAAAAAAGTACACGGTTATCGATCAAGAAAGTGGTTTCGAGATTGAACTGGATAACGAATACATGATGTCTCCTAAAGACCTCTGTACCTTAGAGTTTTTAGATCAGGTGATTGATACGGGTGTGAAAGTGCTAAAAATTGAAGGCCGTGGACGAGCGCCCGAATATGTAGCTAAAACCATTAAGACTTATCGTGAAGCCATTGATGCCTATTACGACGGAACTTTTGATCAAGAAAAGGTGAAAACTTGGATGACAGAGTTGGAGAAGGTGTATAACCGTGGTTTTTGGAGTGGTTATTACTTAGGTCAGAAGCTAGGCGAATGGAGCCAAGCCAATGGTTCAAAAGCGACACAAAAGAAGGTCTATATTGGGAAAGGGATGCACTACTTCCCTAAAACCAAGATTGGGGAATTTAAAATTGAAGCTTACGATGTAAAAATCGGGGATACCCTTTTAATCACAGGTCCTACCACGGGAGTGGAAGAGTTCGAGCTTACCGAAATGATGGTGAACGATGAGCAACTCAATGCCGCAACAAAAGGTGATTCAGTAACGATTCCGTTGAAATTCCGAGTTCGACAAAGTGATAAACTATACAAAATCGTAAAGACCGAGTACGCGGTAGAAACCCCACAAGCCTAGCCTATGGTGGTAGTGACCTTACAGCGCAATAAGTGCATTGGGTGCAATTACTGTGTGGAATTGGCTCCTGGGCAATTTCAGATGTCCAAAAAGGATGGGAAAAGCGTGTTGCTCCATTCCAACGAAAAGAAAGGGTTTTATACCTTAAAAACCCCAGACGATTCTATTTACGATTCTTGTAAAGAAGCCCAAAAGGCTTGCCCAGTAAATATTATCACCACAAAACAAGTTTAAGTTTAGTTGGGGAATTTGAAGAGATAGTAAACATCTACTTCATTATCATGACTGCCTAAGAAAATCCCTTCTTCAAAATGGGCCAAAGCCGGTGCTTGCGTATTAGCTTCAGGACCTTCAAATTCTCTCATTTTATCAAAAATAGTATCTGGGATTGTCCCTTCCTTTGCAGAAAAATTCTCATCGAATAAGCAATTGACACTCACCGACTTAGTATACACATAAGAAGTATAAGCGCTTAACGCGCCCGAAATTGCTCCCGAAATAAAACCGGAAATAAATCCTCCTCCTGCTATAAATATGGGTGAAGCGCTTCCCTTTATCTGTAGGGAACTTCCCAAAGTTACAATGTATTTTTCATCTTCTTTGTAGGCCGAAACCCCTAAATTAGACTGAGATACTTTTCTTATAAATTGCTTCGTTTTCTTTAACTCTCGATAATTATTCAAGCCGCCCACCTCTTTTTGAATTATTGGAGTGTTGCTGAAATCAATTTCAGTCTCTTTATCAATATCCCTAAAAAACAAGGTTTTTTGCGTGTCCCTAGAAAGGATTTGAAATATGAAATTTTTTGAGGTCACGGAAAAAAGATACAATTCCTTATCAAGGACAAAACTATTGGTTTGATTGTAATAGTCTTTTGTGGAGCTTAAAGGGTTTTCAAAACGGGTGAGTTTTGCTTCTTTTTGTTCTAAATCGATATCAAATATGTAGGTGTACTCCTCAATAGTATTGGATGTAAGCACCCTGTTTTTTGAAGTATCCTGATATATCTTGACTTTACTGGTGGCGGTTTGCATTCCTACAGGAAGTCCCACTTCAATGGTACTGGCGGTTTCTGAAAACAATCGGAATAAAGGGATGGATTTTTGATGTTTTTTACTGAATAACAGCGCTTCATCAAATGAAAGTACCGATTTCTTCGGAACATCAAAATTTCCTGAAAACTCATAAAGATTTAATTGAGTTTCTGAAGTAGAAGCTGTGAGTAAAAATGAAGTGTTGTTCCATTGCATGCTTCCTATAAATGACTCATTTTCTAACTTAAATTCCGTTTTAAAGGTTTTTGTCGAACCCTCTTTAAAATCGAAAGTAGTCACTCCATAGTTTCTACCGTTGGAAGTGTTAAAAATTATGTGATAAACCCCATTTTCAATAGTATATCCTACAATGGAAGAAAACCTGTTGGGTAAATCGACTGCCTTTATTTCATGAAGCTTTTTCCAATTCTCATCATAAAGGGTGCCTGTGTAAAATTTAGGGTAAAAAATAAAAATAGCTTTCTGATTATTTTGCACATTTTTTACAATGAACGAACCTGTAGGATTGGAGTGGTCTACGGCATCTTGATTTGGAATTTCCACGACAAATTCTTGTGCAAAAAGAGCATGAGAACCTAACCATAGTCCTAACACCAATAAGAGGCTTTTCATCATCATTTTAACTAATGGTAGCACCGGGTAAAACCCCTTCTTCTCCAGGATTTACAAACACCAATTTACCTTCGCTATTTTCAGACATTAAAATCATTCCTTGGCTTTCCACCCCCCGTAAGGCCCGTGGCGCAAGATTCACCAAAACGGTGACCTTTTTACCTACCACTTCTTCCGCAGTAAAACTTTCGGCAATTCCTGAAACAATGGTGCGGATATCGATACCTGTATCAACTTTTAGAACCAATAATTTTTTGGTTTTGGGCATTTTTTCAGCTTCTATAATGGTGCCTACCCGTAAATCGAGTTTGCTGAAATCTTCAAAGGAAATCGTTTCTTTTTGAGGGGTAACAGAACTATTCATGGCTTCGTTGGCTTTTTTACTGGCTTCTAATTTTTCCAATTGTTGGGTAATTTGTTCGTCTTCAATTTTACTGAAAAGCAATTCACTTTTTCCAATGGTATGTGCTTCCGGAAGCAGTCCGGAAGTGTCTGAAACATGTTCCCAGCTTAATATTTTATCTAATTTTTCAAACTGAAGGATTCCTTTTAGTTTTTCCGAAGTAAAGGGTAAAAACGGCTCACTTAATACTGCTAAAGCAGCTGCAATTTGTAACGCAACATACATAACCGTTTGGGTTCTCTCTGCATCGTTTTTAATGGTTTTCCATGGCTCTTCATCGGCCAAGTACTTATTTCCCAAACGGGCTACGTTCATCAATTCGCTTTGCGCTTCGCGGAAACGGTACTTCTCTATCGAACTTCCGATTACCGCCGGATAGATTTGTAATTCCTTTAAAGTTTGGTGGTCTATTTCAGAAAAAGCAGTAGGTTTTGGAATTGCCCCTTCGTAATATTTTTGGGTAAGCACCGCGACGCGATTGATAAAGTTTCCGAAGATTGCGACCAACTCGTTGTTATTCCGTGCTTGGAAATCGGACCAGGTAAAATCATTATCCTTGGTCTCTGGCGCATTGGCTGTTAATACATAGCGCAGTACATCCTGCTGATTGGGGAAGTCGTTCAAATATTCATGCAACCAAACGGCCCAATTTTTACTAGTGGAAATTTTATTGCCTTCTAGATTTAGAAATTCATTTGCCGGTACATTATCGGGGAGGATATAACTTCCGTCCGCCTTCAGCATACTCGGGAATATGATACAGTGAAATACAATGTTATCCTTGCCAATAAAATGCAATAACTTCGTTTCTTCATCTTTCCAATAAGGCTCCCAATCCTTGCCTTCCTTTTCACCCCACTCTTTAGTGGCAGAAATGTACCCAATAGGCGCATCGAACCATACATACAGCACTTTCCCTTCGGCACCTTCTACAGGTACGGGAATGCCCCAGTCCAGATCACGGGTCACCGCCCGGGGACGAAGGCCATCGTCAATCCAGCTTTTGCATTGGCCATACACATTGCTTTTCCAATCTCTTTGATGGCCTTCCAAAATCCATTCCTTTAGCCAACCTTCATATTGATCTAAAGGTAAAAACCAGTGTTTGGTTTCCTTTAGAATAGGTTTACTGCCGGTAATGGCACTTTTAGGATGAATCAAATCGGTGGCATTGTGCGAAGTACCGCACTTTTCACATTGATCGCCATAACTTTCCTCATTGCCACATTTAGGACAGGTTCCTATCACAAAACGATCGGCCAAAAATTGCTGGGCTTCCTCGTCGTATAATTGCTCGGTCACTTCTTCTATAAATTTTCCCTTTTCATAGAGTGTTTTAAAAAAAGTGGAAGCCGTTTCATGATGCACTTTTGCGGAAGTACGGGAATAATTATCGAAAGAAATTCCAAAATCTTCAAACGATTGTTTAATGATGGCGTGGTATTTATCTACTACTTCTTGAGGGGTAATTCCTTCCTTTTTAGCTTTTAAAGTAATTGGAACGCCGTGTTCATCACTTCCGCAGACAAAAACAACGTCTTTGTGCTGTAAACGTTGGTAACGGGCATAGATATCGGCGGGCACATAAACCCCTGCCAAATGGCCTATATGTACCGGGCCATTGGTGTACGGAAGTGCCGCCGTAATAGTATATCGTTTCGGAAAACTCATGAGCATCAATTAAGCCCCAAAAATACTAATTTTATTAGGATGGCTTTGTATTCTTTCAGAAAGACTTCGCCTTATTTTAAGATAAAGGACTTACTGTAATGTTGACCACCAAAAGAGATTCGGTAAATATATTGCCCTAAACTTAACTTGGAGGCGATTGATTCTTGAACCTTCACCTGCTGTTTTCCTTGAGAAAACATTTGGTTGGCCAAAGTGCCAATTTCCCTACCCACTAAATCATAAAGTTTGATGACACCATGGCCCATATGGGGGAAGTTCATCACAATATACACCCCATCGTTTTGATAAACAGGGGCGTGGGAAAAGCGGGTAATATCCCCAAAATTTGAGGTAGAAAGTCCTTCACAATTAAATCCTAGATCTAGCGGTTCATAGGCTTCATTTAATAAAATATTGTCAATCACACTAGCCTCTAAACAGAACCAGTTGGTAAGGATAGTGGCGTACACTTGTCTAAAATCACTTGTGGGGATAAGATTGTCGTTGTTGTCCCACACATTGATATCTGGATGATTGCCTACAAAACCACTTCCGTTAAGCCCGGTTCCAAAAAGCATCATAGGAGAAGCGGCTCCGTGATCGGTACCGTTGGATCCATTTTCGTACGGTCTTCTTCCAAATTCTGAAATGGTCATGGAAAGTACTTTGTCATCCATCCCCGTGGTGGCTAGATCTTCGTAAAATGCCTTAATGGAGGAAGATAAATCCTGAAGCAGGTTTTGATGCTGATCTACCTGATTGGCATGAGTATCGAAACTTCCTAATGAAACCATATACACTTTTGTTCCCAAACCTCCTTTGATAAGTTTCGCAACAGAAGCGAGTTGCGCTGCAAGGGGTCCGTTGCCATAATTTGCATTATTGGTTCCGGCAATATAAGCATCGTGTAATACTTGCGAATAGGTTAAGGTGGTATTTGCAGTGGCACGCATATACAGCAGCTTGTCTCCATATACACAATCTGGTAGGTTTACCACATCGTGAAGGGTACCGTTTTCGGCCACATTTTGCAATTGGTCAATGTTGGCCACCGTAAATGCATAATTGTTATTATTTCCCTCAAAAATAAGATTCCCAACATTTCCTACTTGTACCGCAGGTGGAACTTCTGGGGGATTGATGAGATAATCTGGATACAGCTCTTCAAAATAACGACCCCACCAACCGGTAGGTTCTTCATAGGTATCTGCAGTGGAAGCCCAAATATCGGTAGAGCGGAAATGCGACAAGTTTTGTTCTGGATATCCTACGCCGTGCACCACTTTCATCTGGCCATCTCCCCAAACCGACTCTAAGGCATTCATATAATTGGGAATGGCAAAATCGGTATTTAAGTTCAGTAATTCATTTTCTTGATGCCGTATGGTGGGACGAAGATTGGCATAGGAAGCATAATCGTAAACAGGAACAATAGTATTGAGACCGTCGTTTCCACCTTCTAAGCGAATAATGACCAAGATGTTTTCATTGTCACTTTGGGATAAGGCGATGGAAAGGGGAGACGCCTTACTGGCAGAAAGCATCTGATTTCCTAACATCATGCTTCCGCTACCCGCAATTCCTAAGGCTTGAATGAAGGATCTTCGACTCCAAACCTCGTGTTCTTGATCGTGAACCGACTTGTCCTTGCCTTTATTGCTTTTATTGGGGGAAAAAAAATGAGAGTCACACATGGCTGCATTATTTTAGTTGAAATTCGGGCATTTTTGAAAGGTGAACCAATAATAGGAATACTTGGTAAGGAGCTTGATCCCAGCTTAAAGACCAAAGTCCGTCGTCATAATAATTCTGAGGAATCTCCCATTTAAATATGTCGGTAGCAATATCATAATCGGTTGGGGTAAATAGTTCTTTTGCATTAAAATAATCCACGATGACCTGGGTAATATATTCAGGATCTATACTATCGTTGGAAAGACTAATGGCCAATTCCCTGAAAATTTCTTCTTGTCCATTACTGAATAAGATGCCTAAATACGCTTCAAACATTTGCCAGCGACCGGTAAGGGTAGAAGTGCTTATCCAGTGCTCATCCCGTTGCCAGCCTGCGACATCTGGCGGTTGATAAAGCGCTTGTCCTAGCGTTCCGGAGTAATAAAGAAAGGCTTCCATTAAGTCGTTGTTGTAAGGAAACTCACTTTCATTCACAAACTGAAAAATAACATCAAACGGACTTTTAATAATGACTCCTAACGCTCTTTCGTCATAAAAATGTTCACTCTTAAAAAGCTGTTTCAGCATAGGGACCATTTCAAAATTATTATCGATCAAGGTTTGCGCGAGCGGTTCTATAATTGTCATTTCAATCACGGCATCAACGTCAGGGCTTACAAAAAACTGATACAGCTTTCGACAAATAAAAGGAGCAATTAAATCACCTCGTTCCTGGAAAAGAATGTCAATCACGTCATCATAGCCCCAATTGCCCGTTTGACCAAAAATGGTTTTATCTTCATTTACGAAGGTGATACTATCAAAATACATTTGTCCGCCATATTCATCCCAATGATTGTAACCCGTTAGCGCTTTAGCCGTTTCCGTGATATCGGTTTCGGTATAACCATTGCCTTCCCCTAGCGTGAACAACTCAAACAACTCCCGTGCATAGTTTTCGTTAGGCTGTGTATTGGTGTTTTCAAAACCATTTAAATACAATAACATGGCTGGGGTAATGCCAACTTCCCTTACAAAGGTTTTAAAATTCCCTAAAACATAAGTTTCCAAGGTATGTGCATACTGAAATAAATAAGGTGCATAAAAATATGTGTCCAATTCGGTCACAAAATGATTCATCCAAAAAGCCATCATACGTCCCCGTAGACTTTCAGAAATCAAATTATTCCCCGTCGCAATACGCCAATCATAAATATATTGCTCGTTTTCGGTTTCGTAATCAGTAAAATCACTGAAAGCCCAGTAGCCCCATGTGGGAGCCGGAGTTGCGGGAAGATTGTAGGCAGTAGCTACAATCGTGTCAATCAATTCTGAAGGCGATAAGGAAAGCGCATTGTCTATTTCCATTTCAGAAGCACCAAACCCCAACCTTCGAAAAGTATGCTGTACTTTTCCAAAACTCCATGGGTTTCCTGAAGTAGGGGTATACGGACTAAGGGTCGAGGTATTACAGGAAGTAGTGGTTAAGGGTTCCATAAGAGGCTGTATTTTAATGTCTTAAAAGTAACCATTTTTTTTATCTTATACCTCTTGGGACCATATGCCCAAAAAGGTTTAATTTTATAGAAATACAAACGTGATATATTCTGAATGATTGTTCCACCCTATCTTCAAAAAGGTGATGCTATAGCCATCGTTTCGACGGCGCGAAAAGTTACCGAAACCGAATTGCAACCTGCTATACAGCTACTGAAACAGTGGGGGCTGCGAGTAATTTTAGGGAAAACCATAGGAGCAGAGAACCATCAGTTTGCTGGGGAAGATACGTTGCGTGCTTCCGATTTTCAGGAAATGATGAACCATCCAGAGGTAAAAGCCATTTGGTGCGCCCGTGGTGGCTACGGCACGGTTCGAATTATAGATCGTTTGGATTTTTCCCAATTTCTGAAACACCCTAAATGGATCATCGGCTACAGTGATGTAACCGTATTACACAATCATCTTCACAACTTAGGAATAGCAAGTATTCATGGGCAGATGGCTTTGGAAATCGAAAGGAAATCAGAAAACACTCGGGAATCCCTTCGTAAAGCACTTTTTGGGGAACCTCTTGAGTATATTGGTAGTTCGCATGCCTTCCACCGAAAAGGGAAAGCCGAAGGAGTTTTGGTAGGGGGAAATCTTTCGATGTTGTATTCGCTCTGCGGAAGTCCAACGGCAATCGATACCCAAAGGAAAATCCTTTTTTTGGAGGATTTGGACGAATACCTCTATCATGTCGACCGAATGATGCAAAACCTGAAGCGTAACGGATTACTGAAAGATTTGGCAGGGCTCCTAGTAGGAGGGATGAACGATATGAACGACAATACCATTCCCTTCGGAAAGACGGCGGAAGCGATCATTGCTGAAACCGTAGCGGATTACCATTATCCTGTGTGCTTCGGCTTTCCTGCTGGACATATTCATGAAAATCATGCCCTGGTTTTTGGGGCCACGGTTTCTTTGGAAGTTTCTGAAAACAGTAAAGTAACGTATCATGGCCTATCATAACGAACTTGGGAAATTAGGGGAAGATTTGGCTGCGGCTTTTCTACAAAAGAAAGGGTATGCTATTTTGGAGCGTAATTTTATGTTTCAGAAAGCAGAGATTGATATCATCGCCCAAAAGGAAGAAGATACTTTGGTGATTGTAGAGGTAAAAACCCGAAACAGCGCCGCTTTTGGAAATCCGCAGGAATTTGTCACCCGAAGCAAAATAAAAATGTTGGTAAAGGCAGCCAACGAGTACCTTATATCCAACCAAATAGACGCAGAAGTACGTTTCGATATTATTGCGGTCTTAAAAAACAAAAAGGAAGAACAGATCGAGCATTTTGAAAATGCGTTCTATCACTTTTAAGACCCATCCTCTTTTTTCTTTCGGAAGAAAAAGCCAAGCGGAAGCCAAAGCAAAATAAATAAAAACTTGCCCGTAACCAGTCCTATAATGGTAATTAGGGCGGCAATCACCATGAGTACATATTGCCATTTAGGAGCCATGAACCGTGGTTTCTTGCGGAAGGATTTCCCGAAGATGTTGAAGGATTTGTGAAACCGATTCTGCCTTTTCAAAACGAAGTAACAAACGCAATCCTTTTCGGGTTTGCTTTTCCTTCAATTGTACTTTTCTAGGATGTAATTGTACGTATTGCAGCAACTTTCCGAAGGTAGGGCCTTGGTAGAAGTCGCTCTGCTGATTGGCAATAAAGTACCCAATAAAGCTTCCGTTTTTCATTACAATGCGTTCCAAGCCCAACTGAATGGCATGCCATTTAATACGAACGCTGTCCAATAAATCTTCGGTAGGTTCGGGCAACGGTCCAAAACGGTCTTCCAATTCCTTTTGAAATGTCTCCAAATCAGCTTCCGTTTTCAAATCGTTGAGTTGCGTGTATAGATTCAGTCGCTCCGAAATATTATTCACATAATCGTCTGGGAACAACAATTCAAAATCGGTATCAATTACGGTTTCCTTCAAAAATTCTTTCTTCTCGTGTTCGGTACCGGCATACAAATCCTTGAATTCTTTTTCTTTTAGCTCCTCAATGGCTTCCGCCAAGATTTTTTGATAGGTTTCAAAACCAATTTCATTGATAAATCCACTTTGTTCACCACCTAATAAATCACCCGCGCCCCGGATTTCCAAATCCTTCATCGCAATCTGAAATCCGCTTCCCAATTCGCTGAATTGCTCCAAAGCCGTAATCCGCTTTCGGGCTTCATCGGTCATGGCCGAATACGGGGGCGTAATGAAATAACAAAAGGCTTTTTTATTGCTTCTACCTACACGTCCGCGCATTTGGTGCAGATCGCTCAGTCCAAAATTATTGGCATTGTTAATGAAAATAGTGTTGGCATTGGGTACATCAAGTCCGCTCTCAATAATGGTCGTGGAAACCAGCACATCAAATTCATTGTTCATAAACGAAAGCATCAATTGTTCCAGCTTTTTTCCCTCCATTTGCCCATGTCCTATGCCAATTTTTGCATCGGGCAGCAAACGCTGCAGCATTCCCGCAACTTCTTTAATGTTTTCAATACGGTTGTGAACAAAATAGACTTGTCCGCCACGTGAGATTTCATACCGAATGGCATCACGTATCACTTCTTCTGAAAAACGAATGACCTGAGTTTCTACCGGATATCGGTTAGGTGGCGGTGTGTTGATGACCGAGAGGTCCCTTGCGGCCATCAAACTAAACTGAAGCGTCCGTGGAATGGGAGTGGCCGTTAGGGTGAGCGTGTCTACGTTTTCCTTGATGGTTTTCAACTTATCTTTCACCGCGACTCCAAACTTCTGTTCTTCGTCGATCACCAGTAAGCCAAGATCCTTGAATTCAACCGATTTGTTCACGAGTTGGTGTGTCCCGATGACAATATCCAACGAACCATTTTTTAGGTTTTCCAATACTTCCCTGCGTTCTTTGGCGCTTCGGAAGCGATTCAGGTAATCCACTTTCACGGGGAGATCGCTCAATCGCTCCGAAAAGGTTTTGTAATGCTGAAAAGCTAAAATCGTGGTGGGTACTAAAACTGCGACTTGTTTCCCATTGTCCACAGCTTTAAAAGCCGCCCGAATGGCTACTTCGGTCTTTCCGAAGCCTACATCCCCGCATACCAAACGGTCCATAGGCTGCGCACTTTCCATATCGCGCTTCACGTCTTCCGTGGCTTTCATCTGGTCGGGGGTATCTTCATAAATAAAGGAAGATTCCAATTCGTGCTGCAAATACGAGTCGGGATCGTATTGAAACCCCTTTTGGAGCCGTCTTTTGGCGTACAATTCGATGAGGTTGAAAGCGATTTGCTTGACGCGCGTCTTGGTTTTCTGTTTCAGTTTTTTCCAAGCGGCACTTCCTAATTTGTAAATTTTTGGAGGGGCGCCATCCTTACCGTTGTACTTCGAAATTTTATGGAGGGAGTGAATACTCAAATACAGGATGTCCCTTTCTCCGTAAATTAGTTTAATTGCCTCTTGGGTTTTCCCTTCCACTTCAATCTTCTGAAGTCCGCCAAACTTTCCAATCCCGTGATCGATATGCGTAACATAATCGCCCACTTCCAAATTGGTCAATTCCTTGAGGGTGATGGCCTGCTTTTTGGCATACCCATTTTTAAGATTGAACTTATGGTAACGTTCAAAAATTTGATGATCGGTGTAACAAACTACTTTTTGGTCTTCATCGCGAAACCCTTGATATAGGGGAAAGACCACTGTTTCAAACTGTTCCACATGCTGGTGGGCATCTTCAAAAATATCGTGAAAACGTTTGGCTTGCGATTCGCTACTGCAAAAAATATAGTTGGTGTAGCCGTTTTCGGTGTTTTGGTTGAGGTGATCTATCAATAAGTTGAATTGCTTATTGAAAGACGGCTGCGGAAGGGTATGAAAAGTGAGGGTAGGTTGCGATTCCTTATCCCCTGAAAAGAGAACGCTAGTATAGGTTGCCAATTGCTCTTTTAGCAAAGCGGAAGTACAAAATAGCTCGGAAGGTTCATTTAGTTTTACCGTAGTCTCCATTGCCTGAAAAGCTTCCGTGGCTTTCGCAAATAGTTTGTCCATGCTGCTACTTAACAGCTCTTCATTCTTCAGAAAAACGACCGTTTTGGCAGCAATGTATTTCAGGAAGCTTTCCCGTTGTTCCTCCATCCGTTTATTTTCCACATTTGGAATGATGGAGACTTTTTTGTGCTGTTCGAGCGATAGTTGTGTTTCTACATCAAATGTGCGGATGCTTTCAATCTCATCACCAAAAAACTCGACCCGATACGGTTCGTCGTTACTAAAGGAAAACACATCCAAAATCCCTCCCCGTACTGAAAATTCGCCGGGTTCGGTCACAAAATCGGTTCGCTTGAATTTGTATTCGAAGAGTACTTCATTCACAAAATCGATCGAGAGTTCTTCCCCGACCTTCATTTTAAGGGTGTTTCGCTCTAGTTCCTTTCGGGTAACGACCTTTTCGAACAAGGCTTCCGGATAGGTTACGATCAATGCCGGTTTCTTTCGCGAATTGATTCGGTTAAGCACTTCACTTCGCAACAATACATTGGCATTGTCGGTTTCTTCAATTTGGTAGGGTCTTCGGTAGCTTCCGGGGTAAAAGAGGACGTCTTGATCGCCTAGAAGGTTTTCCAGATCGTTAAGGTAGTAAGCTGCTTCTTCCTTGTCGTTCAGAATAAGAAGGAAAGGCACTTCCGAAGATTTAAAAACTTGTGAAATCACTAAGGAAAGCGAGGAACCTACCAAACCTTCTACCAAGGTATGGCTTTGTGGCTGGGCAATAACTTGCCCGAGTTTTCGGGTTTGCGAAGACTCTTCAAAGAGGGAAGTAACAAGCGTTTTGCTCATGGGAGGGCAAAGATAGTAAACCCAAGATTTTCGTGAAAAAGTTCGTGTTATTTTTGCTGAAAATTTCTCTCATAAAAGAATAACAAACTTTATATTTGCAGCATAATTACAAACTATGTCATTTACAGATTTATTTACCAGCGGAACCCATAGTAGAAACCTTGCACATTTTGCTTCCATTGCAAACATTGCTGCGGTACATGGGGAGATTCACGAAAACGAAGAAAAATTGTTGAAGCGTTTTGCGCGTAAGTTGGATGTTTCGGAACACGAATACGAAGCTATTTTAAAAAATCCTTCGAAGTACCCTATCAACTCTTCCAATAGCGCCGATGAGCGTTTGGAGCGTATGTTGGATTTTTTCAAAATGATTTTTGCCGATCACGAAATTGATGAGGATGAAAAGCGTTTGGTTGAAAAATATGCCATTGGATTGGGGTATACTGAAGAATTGGCAGCCGATTTAATCAAAAAATCCATCCGAATCTTTAGCGGCGGATTGGATTTGGAAGATTACCGTTACTTGTTGAACAGAAAGTAATACTTTTTAGAAAATAAAGCGAATTAGGAGGGTTTGTGCAGTTGCATGAACCCTTCTGCTTTTTCTACCATATTCTTGCTTCCGCAGATAAAGGGCGTTCTTTGGTGCAGTTCGGTAGGCTGAATGTCCAAAATTCGTTGAAATCCATCACTCGCTTTTCCACCCGCTTGCTCGGCGATGTAAGCCATGGGGTTGCACTCGTACAACAAGCGTAGCTTTCCTTTCGGGTCTTTGGCCGTATTGGGATAGATGTAAATTCCGCCTTTAATCATGTTCCGGTGGAAATCGGATACCAACGAACCAATATATCTTGAAGTATAAGGGCGGTCCTCCTCTTCTTTTTGACAGTATTTTATATAATCTTTTATTCCTTGTGGAAAATGTACATAGTTCCCTTCGTTTACGGAATAAATATGGCCGTCTTCCGGAAATTGCATGTTGGGATGCGACAGATAATACGTTCCAATGGCGGGGTTTAGGGTAAATCCGTTGACGCCATGCCCCGTGGTATAAACAATCATGGTAGAGGTTCCATAAATTATATAACCTGCAGCCACTTGTTTATTGCCTGGCTGAAGGAAATCTTCTAAGGTAACAGGCGTGCCCTCTGGAGTGACCCTTCGGTACACGGAAAAAATAGTCCCAACCGAAACATTGACATCAATATTGGAAGAACCGTCCAAAGGATCGATCAATACCACATATTTATTATCGTTTTTTTGATTGCGGCCTTTGATGGTGATAAAATCGTCTTCCTCTTCACTGGCAATACCACAAACAATTTCGCGATTGGTTAAGGTTTTAATGAACGCAGTATTAGCGTAAACATCTAGTTTTTGTTGATCTTCCCCTTGAATATTGGTGTCTCCTGCCGCTCCTAGGATGTCTACCAGACCAGCTTTGTTCACTTCGTGGTTCACTACTTTTGCCGCCAGACGAATAGAGTTAATGAGCCGGGAAAGTTCGCCCGAGGAGTATTTGAATTCGCTTTGATTTTCAATGATAAATTCTCCAAGAGTAGTGTTCTTTTGTGGCAACATATGGGAAAGATTGTGAATTTGATGCAAATATCGGGATTTTTAAGAAATAGAAGCGATATTTGTGAAGCAAAACCATGGAAGTAATTATTCGAAATGCCCAAAAAGACGATATGCCCCAAGTATTGGAGCTTATCAAGGAATTGGCTCTTTTTGAAAAAGAACCTGAGGCTGTAGAGGTCACCGTTTCGGAGTTGGAGGAGGCCGGATTTGGAACGCATCCAAGATTTACTTGTTTTGTAGCTGATGCCAAGGATGGATTGGTAGGAATGGCCCTGGTCTATTTTCGGTTTTCCACTTGGAAAGGAAAAACAGTCCATTTGGAAGATTTGATTGTAAAAGAAGCCTTCCGTGGAAAAGGAATAGGGGAACAGTTATACCAACGGGTGATGCAATTTGCTTCGGAAGAAGGGGTAAAAAGAGTGAATTGGGAAGTCTTGGACTGGAATGAAGGAGCGATTCAATTTTATGAAAGAACGGGTGCCCAAATTATGCACGATTGGCGCCCCGTGCAATTTAGTCGTGCAGCGATGGAAAATTATTTAAAGCAATGAAGGTTTTCAAGTTTGGAGGTGCTTCGGTAAAAGATGCTGAAGGTGTAAAAAATGTAAAAAAAGTTCTTGAATTTACTAAGGAGAATAATTTAGTGGTAATTGTCTCTGCAATGGGAAAAATGACCAATGCTTTAGAGGGGGTTGTCAATCATTACTTCCATCAACAGCATGAATTGGAATCCAGTTTGAGCGAGGTTTACAATTATCACCTCAAGATTGTAGAGGGACTGTTCCCCAATACCACGCACCCTATTTACGGAGCATTAACGAACTGGTTTGGGGACTTGCGTGGTTTTTTGGAAACCAATAAATCTAAAAATCACGCTTTTGTATACGATCAGGTGGTAAGCTATGGTGAATTGGTTTCTACGACGATTGTTTCAGCTTATTTAAATGAAAATGGGGTTGCCAACACGTGGTTGGATGTTCGGCAATGTATTAAAACCGATGATTATTATCGCGATGCCCGGGTAGATTGGGAAGAAACCCAAAACCAGATAACAGCAACGGTTTCTAAGAAAGGGGTAACCATTACCCAAGGTTTTTTGGGTGCTGAAGCCGAAAACAATTTTACCACCACCCTGGGAAGGGAAGGGAGTGACTATACTGCGGCTATTTTTGGCTATTGTTTAAATGCCGAAAGTGTAACCATTTGGAAGGATGTCCCTGGCGTTTTGAATGCCGACCCACGTTTTTTCTCCAACACCCAATTATTGCATCATATCTCCTATAGGGAGGCGATTGAATTAGCTTTCTATGGTGCTTCGGTGATTCACCCTAAAACCTTACAGCCGCTTCAGAGAAAAGAAATTCCGTTGTACGTAAAATCTTTTGTGGACCCAGAAGCTCCAGGTACTTGTGTTGGGAAAGGCAATTTGATTGACCCTTTGGTGTCTTGCTTTATCCTGAAAAAGAATCAGGTATTGATTTCCTTGTCTTCCTTAGATTTCAGTTTTATGATGGAAGACAATATAGGGGAAGTGTTTAAGTGGCTTCATCAATATAAAATGAAAGTGGAATTAATTCAGAATTCGGCCATTAGTTTTTCCGTATGTATTGATAATAAGTACAATAACTTGGAGCCCTTGTTGACCAAACTTCGGGAAAAATTTAAGGTGGTTTGCTATTATGGGGTAACCGTATATACCATTAGGCATAGCAAACCCATAGAGATTGCCTCTTTAGTGGAAGATAAAGAAGTATTATTAAAGCAAGAAAGTGCCGAAACTGTACAAATTGTTGTGAATGAATAAAGAACAAGTTTCTAAGGTTTCTTTATATTTGTGAATCGCATTTTTGCGGTTTCAGACAACGCAACCAAGTATATGGGATTAGTAAACGCCAAGGAAGTAGCCAAAGCTATCAAAGTAGATCAGTTTGGTTTTGTAGGCACCTCGATAGGGTGGCTATTGATGAAGGTGCTCAATATCTCTACCCTTAATAAAATCTACGATAGGAATAAACACCTAAACGATTTAGAGTTTATCAATGCGCTTTTGGAGGAGTTTGAAATTAATTTCGAAATTCCTGAAGAAGATTTAAAGCGAATTCCAAAGACAGGTCCTTTTATTACCATTTCCAATCATCCGCTGGGAGGGATTGATGGAATCCTATTGCTAAAATTATTGTTGGAGCGCAGACCCGACTTTAAAATCATTGCAAACTTTTTATTGCATCGAATTGAACCCTTAAAGCCGTATGTGATGCCCGTAAATCCTTTTGAAAATCATAAGGATGCCAAAAGCAGTGTCTTGGGCTTTAAAACCGCTCTGAAACATTTAAAAGAGGACAATGCCTTAGGGATTTTCCCAGCGGGGGAAGTATCTACGTATCGTGACGGAAAACTTTTGGTAGACAAACCTTGGGAAGTGGCAGCGATGAAACTAATTAAAAAGGCAGAAGTACCCGTGGTGCCTATCTATTTTCACGCTAAGAATAGCAAGCTTTTTTACCGTTTGGCAAAGTTGAACGATACCCTGAGAACCGCCAAGCTGCCTTCCGAGTTGCTTACCCAACGGGAACGGGTAATCAAGGTTCGTATTGGAAACCCTATTTCTGTGGCCGACCAAAAGGAACACGAAAGTTTAGAGTCCTTTACTGAATTTCTAAGAAGAAAGACCTACGTCTTGGCCAACCCTTTCGAGAAGAAAAAACTATTAGAGAATATTCCAAAAACCTTAAAACTTCCAAAACCTCCCAAAAAAATTGCAGGGCCTATTCCTGTTTCAGCTATGGAAGCCGAAGTAGCTGCGCTTCGGAAGGACGATAAACGGTTACTGCAGAGTAAAAATTATGAAGTGTTTTTGGCGCAGGCTCAATTTATTCCCAATGTCCTTCAGGAATTGGGTCGCTTACGCGAAATTACCTTCCGGGAAGTGGGGGAAGGGACCAATAATGCCACCGATTTGGACAAGTTCGATTCGTATTACCACCATATGTTCCTGTGGGATAACGATCATCAACAAATTGCAGGGGCTTATCGTATGGGTCTTGGATCCAAGATCTTTTCCCAATATGGTATCGACGGCTTTTACCTTCAGGATTTATTCCGTTTTGAACCCGAATTGTATGACATGATGAGCAAGTCCATTGAAATGGGGCGTGCTTTCATTATCAAGGAATACCAACAGCGACCCATGCCTTTGTTTTTACTTTGGAAGGGAATTGTGCACACCACCTTACGCTATCCAGAACATAAATTTTTGATTGGTGGCGTAAGTATTAGCAATAAATTTTCTGAATTCAGTAAGAGCTTGATGATCGAATTCATGAAGTCGAACTATTACGACCCCTATATTGCACAATACATCAACCCCAAAAAGGAGTTCAAGGTAAAGCTGAAGGATGCCGATAAGGACTTTATTTTTGATGAGACCGAAGCCGATCTTAATAAATTTGACAAACTGATTGATGAGGTAGAACCGGGGAGTCTTCGTTTACCGGTATTGATTAAAAAATACATCAAACAAAACGCCAAAGTAGTGGCGTTTAATGTGGACCCGCTCTTCAATAATGCGGTCGATGGATTGATGTACATTCGTATTGCAGATCTCCCTGAAAGTACTGTAAAGCCTGTTATGGAAGAGTTTCAGGCAGAATTGGAAAAAAAATACCTTAGTAAAGGAGACGAAGAGGAATAATTACTTCTTTTCCTTTTTTTTGCAGGTATTCCATCCAAAAATAGGATATAAGGGACAGTAGCCGCTAATTCCCGTAAAGGTGGTTGCCAAAGCAAATCCTAACAAGAGTATTGCCAAAACCCCGTCTATTTTTCCTGTAAAGTACAAAGTAAGTATGACGATTGCGATAATAAATCGAATGCCTCTGTCCATGAGTCCCATGTTCTTTTTCATTGGTAGGTATTTTTTTGTTCAATGATTAAAAATACCGCAGTACTATCACCAATATTCTGAATTTCATGAACGGAAGTCACGGGCTTATAAAAATGAGATCCGGTAAGCACTTTTACTTTTCGAGTACTGTATTTATCTTTTACTTCAAAAGTACTCCCTTTCACCGTGTAGCCAAAATGGGGCGCATGCTCGTGTTCTTCATGGCCTACACCTGGCGGGAAAGTACATCTTAGCACTCTAATCTTCGCATCCTCTTGAACCACTTCACATACGCTTTCTCCCTTCCAACCCGCAGCTAAGGGATCGGGAAGTGTTGAGGGAGACTTCGGGTTATTGATAAGTAATAACAATCCAATAGTAACCAATGCCGGAATTCCTTGAATGATAAAGATTTTTTTTGAAACCGTGAGTGCCCCTATAATCCCTGCTATGGAAATGCAAGCGAGAAAAAATAAGGTAGTATTGAATTTCCAAAATTCATTTCCAATAAAGAAAGTCCAAATAAGCCCTGCTGCCAAAAAAGCATTATACAGTCCTTGGTTCGCCATCATGGCCTTGGTTTTAGGGAACAACTCTTTGGGGAGTTGCTTAAAAACCTTAGGCCCTTTCGTGGTCCATGAAAAGGATTCGAACCAAAAAAAGTACAAATGCAAAAAGGCAATTAGGCCTATGAGTATATTTATTAGTAGCTTCAAAATACGTTTGTTAGAATTGTTTAAAGCTAAAAAAAGCTTTCAGATTTCTGAAAGCTTTTTAATTTTTTTAGAACCAGGGTTTTTTACCTACCTGATAGGTTTGATAAAATTCCTCATCGCTTTTGGTGAGGTAAATGATCCCTTCGATAAGCCCTATAAGTGCTGGAATGTAAATTGTAATGGCTCCAATAATGATGCACATTAAGGGAATGGAGATCAAAAAAGTTCCTAAAAGGATAAAACCTTCTTTGTTATACCCTAATATAAACTTATGGACCCCAAGGCCTCCTACAAAAATAGCCAGTAGCCCCGCTAAAAGTTTTTTGTTTTCGCCGCTGTTGGTGGCTTGGTTCCACCCTTCTTTAAATTCGTTGGCTGTGGTTTTGGCGTCGTCTTTAATGTCGTCGCCCAAGTTTTCTTTGTTTTCTTCAGACATGGTTGAAATTAGTTTGGTTGATTGCTTAAAATTAGAAAAATTTTTAAAACGCTCACTAACAGAATTCTATTACTTTTTCAATTATTTCTGAAACCCTTTGTCAATAGGCTCCCAAAGTTCAATCTTGTTACCGTCGTGATCCATAATCCAACCAAATTTTCCGTAGTCGTAGGTTTCCATATCACCTACAACAGTAACACCTTCTTCCTTCAAGATTTTTAATAATTCTTCTAGGTTTTCCACACGGTAATTGAACATGAACTGTTTTTCGGAAGGGGCATAATACTGGCTGTCTTCCGGGAATGGGCTCCACTGTGTAGAACAGTCATTACCTTCTTTGTCCTTCCACCAAAAGGTGCAGCCGTAGTCATCGGTGTCAAAGCCTAAGTGTTTTTTGTACCATTCTTTGGTGGCTTTGGGATCTTTCGTCTTGAAGAAAAGTCCGCCAATGCCTGTTACTCTTTTTTTCATCGTTATACTTTTATTATTTTTCTATCATTGGTTTTGGTACATCCTGAATATGAATTTCCATAAAATAGATGCCCGAATTCAATGTCTCTACGGAAATACTATTCCTTACCTTTACATGTTCTGCGATAAATCTTCCCTGAATGTCACGTATCACAACTTTTGTTACTGAAATATCGTTGGGTTGAAAGAAAATTTCAGAAGCAGTCGGATTTGGATAAACAGAAACGATACCGCTACTAAAACCTTCCGTTCCTAAACTGCAATCCACAATTGTTAAATTCGCTAACGGGCAATCGGAAGCAAAGGCTTCAGACATGGTGGCGGCACCATAAATAATGCCTGGAGCATCAAGTTGAACAAGTAGTTCCTGCGAATTGGTTCCAATGTCGTATTGATACAAATTGTTTTGGTCGTCAATTCCATAAATTGCATTATTGTCACAATCGGTGAATACGTTCACCAATGAAAATAAAGGGCCTTGGGCACAACCCACATAACTAATACTCGAGCCATTGTAGCTTCCCAGTGAGTTGTCGTTGGCGTTCGGAAATAATAAATTTCCCTTATAAAAAGTAAAATCACCAGGAGTAGGAACGCCTTCCGTTAATTGTTCGACGGTTTGATCAACGGGATTAAATTTGAAAAGCTTCTCGCTAAACCAAGCGCCAAAAAGTAATTCGTCTTGTGCATTCGCAACCAATCCAGGAAAAGTACCAGGTGTGGTAACTGAATAGAAAATCTCATACGACTGGTTATCTAAATCGATTTGTAAGATCAAATCGAAGTTTGTGATAGCAAATAAGTTACCTTGTGTATCGAAGGCTATGTCTACAACCGTTCCAATACCCGTTATTTCCATATCGTATAGGAAAGTTGAAGAATAATCCTGAAGATCGAGTTTGTAAAAATTGTTGTCCTCCGTTACATAATATAGTTCTTGAGCCTTGAATGCGTTTGAAAATAGTAAACACATCACAAAAAGAATCGACCGAATATTCATTGTATTTTATTTTTTCTTTATCACTTTTTCATAGCGTTCTATCCAATCGTTTACAGTAACTTTTTGGCATAACTCCCCAATCAGTTCATACGGAATATCATCCATACGTTTAAAACGGACGCAGCTTTTACCCATATCTAATTTATACTTGCAATATTTAGGATATTGGGCTACAAACCAATCATAAAGCTCTGTAAATGAATACAAACCGCTATGGTATAAAGCTATGAAATTTTTTTGTGAAGCCAGGCTAACAAAGGGTAATGGTTCTTTTGGATCGCAGTGATACCCATCGGGATAACGCGAGTGCGGAACATAAAAACCAATCATTTTATATTGAATCCCCTCCTCGAACCCTTTTGGAAGATTTTTTTGGACTGTTTCTCTGAGTTTCTGAAAGGCTTCTTTTCTTTCTTCGGGAATTTGCGAGATGTAGTCTTCTGGAGTGGTGGCTTGATACTGCATATAAGATGCTAATTTTTAAATTTCTCAATAATTTTTTCTACGATGGTTTGCGCTAACTTCTCTTTGCTCTCTATCGTCCATCCGGCAATATGAGGGGTCAACAGTACATTTTCCATAGCAATTAGTTCTTGAAGTGGTTTTGGCATTTCAGAAGAAAATAGTGCTTCAAAAGAACTTTTTTCATATTCGAGAACGTCCAGTCCAGCCCCTAAAATTTTTCCGCTTTTTAAAGCTTTAACTAAATCTTCCGTAACGACACTTTTTCCTCTGGCGGTATTTAAAAACCAAAAAGGTTTTTTAAAACGCTCGATAAATGAAGTGTTGATCATTTTATCGGTTTCGGGCGTCCAAGGGGTATGCAGGCTCACGACATCGCATAAATCAAAGAGCGTTTGCAGACTTACTTGCGTGGCATTCTTATTGCCTACACCTTCTTTAATATCATAGCACAGCGCAGTACAGTGAAAGCCTTTCAGCTTTTTGGCGAATGCTTTACCCATATTTCCGTAGCCAATAATTCCGACGGTTTTTCCATCCAATTCCAGACCGCGATTGCCTTCCCGGTCCCAAATTCCGGATTTTACCTGGGTGTCGGCTCTTTTTAAATGATTGAATAACGATAAAAGCATCCCAAGCGTGTGTTCGCCCACCGCATTTTTATTCCCTTCTGGAGCAGCAATAAGGGTAATGCCTTTGTTTTCAGCGTAAGCTACATCAATACTGTCCAATCCAGCGCCTACACGAGCAATGAATTTCAGCTTTTTGGCAGCATCTAAAAAGGTTTTATCTATTCTGAAACGACTTCGGATAACGATACCGTCGTAGTTATGAATCACTTTTTCCACGGTGTCTTTTGAAGCGTCATATTCTTCCACATTCGTAAACCCAGCGGCTTTTAATTCATTTAAAAGCAGCGGATGATTTGTATCTAGATGGAGGATTTTCATAGGAATAAGTTACGGATTTCTTCGGTAATTTTAGTAGGCTTTCCTGTTTTGGCATCCAATAAGCACCATAGTGTTTTAGCTTCCACTAGAAGTTGGCTGTCCTTGGTTCTTGAAATTGTATAACAGCGTTCGCTGCGAACGCCTTGCGCCGAAGTGACCCAAGTTTCCAAAAGCAGTTCCTCACCTTCAAAGGCTTGCGATTTATAGTCTATTTCATGCCTTACTACATACCAAATATACTCTTGTAGAAGTCTTGGAGATGCCTTTTCTTTCCAATGCGACTCTGCAATTCCTAAGCACCATTGTAAGTAGGTAAGATTGTTTACGTGGTTTCTTTCATCGATGGCCGATGTGGGTACAACTAGCTTTTGTGTGTAAACTTCGGGTTTCAAAAACCTAAAATTAATTTTGAAAGATAGAAGAATAGGAAAATTCCAAAAATATCATTGCTTGTAGTGATAAAAGGTCCCGTAGCAATGGCAGGATCAATCCCTCTCTTATTTAATATAATGGGTACAAATGTTCCTACCAATGCAGCTACAATAATTACTGAAAGCATGGAAATAGCGATGGTAAAACTTACTCTTTGGTCAAGTCCAGCGATCCATCCAAATAAAATAACCAGAATCCCCAATGCCAGTCCGTTAATAAGTGCCAGACCAATCTCTTTAAGAAGCCTGCTCAAAAGGCTTCCTTTTACATTATCATTCGCCAATCCTTGAACTATAATGGCACTGGATTGCACCCCTACATTTCCTGCCATGGCAGCAATTAGAGGCGTAAAAAAGAAGAGTTCTACGTAACTGTTAATAGCTTCATCAAAACCTTTCATGATGTATACACTGCCAAGTCCGCCAAACAATCCAAGTACCAACCAAGGAAGCCTTGCCCGGGTGAGTTTCAGTAAACTGTCACTAGCTTCCACATCGCCCGAAATACCAGCAGCCATTTGATAATCCTTTTCGGCTTCGTCTCTAATAAAATCCACAATATCATCAATCGTAACACGGCCTACTAAAGTTCCTTTTTCATCCACAACTGGAATGGCTTCCAAATCATATTTTTGCATGATCCTGGCAACATCTTCCCCTTCGGTGTGTACCGTAACATAGTCTACTTTAGGAATATAGATATCGGCAATATGAGCGCGTTCGGGAGCCGTAAGTAGGTCTTTTAAAGAGAGTCTCCCTTTTAATTTTCCTTGTTTGTCTACTACATAAATGGAATGCACGCGGGTCACATTTTTAGCTTGACGGCGCATTTCCCGGACACAACCAGCGGTGGTCCAAGTTTCCTTAACTTTAACTAGCTCTTTCGCCATCAAACCTCCCGCGGTATCTTCGTCATACTTCAAGAGTTCAACGATATCTGCAGCATGATCGGTATCTTCAATTCTATCGATGACCTTTTGTTGAATGTCCTCATCCAGTTCTGCCACGACATCGGCGGCATCATCGGTGTCCATTTCATTCAACTCACGGGCAATTTCGTTGGGGGAAAGCCTTTCAAGGATTTTTTCACGAACATCTTCATCCACTTCCATCAAAGCTTCCGAAGTGATATCGCTTTCCAGGGATTTTATAAGGTAGGTAGCTTCTTCGCTATCGAGCTCTTCGAGAATTTCGGCTACATCGGCAAAGTGAAAGTCGTGGAGAATTTCACGAATGGCATCTTGGTCTTGTTGAGCAATGAGTTGCTCAATTTTTTCTAGAAACTCTGTCGTTACTTGAAATGCCATCGCTTTCCATTTTTTGGGTGAGCGTTATAAATTCCCCAACACTCAATTGTTCGGGGCGTTGGGCAAATATAGTATCTTCTTTTAGTTTTTCAGAAATCTGAAAGGTTTTTAAACTGTTACGAAGTGTTTTTCTTCGTTGCTGAAAAGCCGTTTTTACTACTTTAAAGAACAGACTTTCAGAACAAGGCAATGAGAAGTCTGCTTTTCTTTTTAACCGAAGCACGCCGCTGTCTACTTTGGGCGGCGGATTAAAAACCCCGGGTTTCACCGTAAATAAGTATTCGGCTTCATAAAAGGCTTGCGTAAGCACCGAAAGAATTCCGTAGGTTTTACTGCCTTCTTTTTCACAAATACGCTGGGCTACCTCTTTTTGAAACATTCCTGTAAATTCTGGAATTTGATAGCGCCACTCCAGTGCCTTAAAGACTATCTGACTGGAAATATTGTACGGAAAATTACCCGTAATCGCAAAAGGGGACTCTCCAAATTGCTTCGAAAGGTCGTGTTTTAGAAAATCGGCTTCTATAATCTGGAAATTCTCCAAAGGATAATGTTCTTGTAAATAGGCAATAGACTCCGAGTCTACGTCCATTGCGGTTAACTCGATGGGTTTTTTTAAAAGATATTTAGTGAGTACGCCCATACCGGGCCCAATTTCGAGGACTTTGGAGTATCCTTCCAAGGAAAGGGTGTTTCCTATTTTTTCGGCAATCCTTTCATCGTGAAGAAAATGTTGCCCCAAATGTTTTTTTGCCCGAACGTTTCCCATTACTGTTCAGAAATTACTTCGAGTTCGGTTCTAAAAGCGACAAACTTCCCCGCAAATCGGGCACTTTGGCTGCGAAGGGTTTCAGCATCTTCCTCATAATATTTTTGAAGGGTTGCTTTGCTATCGGTTCGATATTGAATGGAATACGTAATGCCTCCCATTTCCTCTTCCACCTGTACTTTGGTCATTAAGGCTTTATGAAACTTCCCAGTAGCCAACATGGCGGGGATGTGTTCTTCTTTCATCCATTGCACCCATTGGTCGTGGATGCTTTCTTCAATATTTATAGTGACGTTGTAGATGTACATGGCTAATTAATTTCGTCCCCCCGTAAGGTTCGGTAGCGTTTTCGGGCTTCTACGAAATAGATGCTATCCTCAAAATTAAAAATAAGCTGCTCGTAAAATTGTTTGGCTTTGTCGGGTTGATCGAGTTTTGTATCGTATAGTTTTGCCAAGCGGTAGTGGGCATCGTCTGCGAGAATATCCTCTTTGTAAAACTCAATGAGTTTTAGGTATTGTGCTTCCGCTTTTTGGTATTGATGAATTTTTTCATAAATACCTCCCAATTTCAATAAAGCTTCATCTTCAATTTTTTCCCCTTTGTGGGAGGTTAAAATATCCTTCAAAATGGCAATTGCTTCGGTATCTTTATCTTGGAGTTCTTTTAAATCGGCTTCAGCAAATTTTTTCAGAGCTGTTTGGGTAGAGTCTTCCAAGGAATTATCCCGAATCATTAAACTAAGTTGCATGGCATCGTTTGCGATTAACTGGGAAGCCGATTTTTTCAGGACATCTAGCTGGGTCTGTGCCCATTCAAAATCTCCTTTAAAGTAACTTGTGCGTGCTACCTTAAACCGCGCTTCTTGTGCCAGTACATCGTTTTTCACCTTATTTTGCACTTGTGAATAATAGATAAGTGCCTCATTGAACTTTTCATCATATACCAATATGTCGGCTAACTTAAGCTTTACCCATGCTTCCTGATAAACACTTAGAGGCTCTTTTGAAAGGGCTTTCAAATTGGTGATGGCCTCCTCCTTTCTTCCTTGTTTAAAAGCTAAAAATTCGTTGTAATCTATTTGAAGTAAGTACGTTTCGCTACTATATCCAAATTCTTGAAGTAATTTTTGATAGGTAGTTTCAATGGCTGGAAAATCTTTTGTTTCTGCTAAGCGAATGGCTATTTGCAATAATTGCTGATGGGCGCTTAATTGAACCGAAGGCCTGTCTGCTTTTTCAATGATAAACTCCAAAATATCTCGAGCATCGCCGTAACTTTCTTCTTCAATGGCTATCTGACTTAGATCTTGAAGTCCATAGAGGTTTTCCCCTGTGCGAACATAAATAGCCTTTTCCTGAATGAAAGCTTTTTTGAAATCCTTCTGCTGAATAAATAGCCAACTCAATAACTGGTTGTACAATACCTCTGGATCTTGCTGAAGTCTTTTTAGTAGTGTTTTCCGGAGCATTTCATTGGCTTCGTTGGTAGGGTCTTCTGTAATATACTGACTAAAATTTCTTTTTACGGTAGAAATATAGGCAGGGTTTTTTAGCATGACACTTACGTAGGTGTCGAACATTTTTCCCAAATCCCCTTGTTCGCCATAAATTCTCGCCAATTGAGGATAATAATCACGGGTATTGTCAAGTTGCATGGCTGTTTCATACACTTCTGCCGCTTCATCAAGTTTACTATAATCGTTAAAAGTACTCCCTATTAAATAGGCGTATGCAGGTTGTTCTTTAACAGACTTGATGGCTTTTCGATAATTTATTTGGGCGAGACTATCCTTTTCCTGAAGCTCATAGTTGTAGCCTAACTCTACAAATAGCTGTGGGAGTGTTCTCCTTCCAGAAAGTCGCTCTTTCAGCAAGTTTTCCGCTTCTTGAAACTGTTCCAGCTGTTGATGGGTTTTTACCAACTCCAATAAATAGCGAGTATGTCCAGGATTTTGCTTTTCGAGCCTTTGGTAAAGCACCAAAGCTTTTTCAAACTCTCCTTGTTCAAAGTAATTTTTAGCCAATAGATCGTTTTGGCTAAAAGCCGAACCTCCTAGAAAAAGTAATACGATGACGAAAAAGCTGCGCATAGGCTAAAGATACCTTGGTTGAAATTAATACACAACAAAGTTTATGCCTCTCTTCTGAAAAACCTAAATTTTAATCGATCCTATCAAAGCCACAATAAGGCACCAACACTTCTGGGATCTTAATTCCGTTAGGGGTTTGGTAATTTTCAAGAATCCCAGCCAAAACCCTAGGTAAGGCTAAAGCACTTCCGTTAAGCGTATGGACCAATTTGTTTTTTCCATCGGTATCCTTAAAACGGAGTTTCAAGCGATTGGCCTGAAAGGTTTCAAAATTGGATACGGAAGATATTTCCAACCAACGATCCTGAGCCGTTGAAAATACTTCAAAATCGTAGGTAAGGGCAGAAGTGAAGCCTAAATCCCCTCCGCAAAGTCGGAGGATTCGATAAGGCAATTTTAAATCCCGCAAAATTTCTTTTACGTGTTCCACCATCCCGTCGAGGGCCGCATAGCTATTATCGGGATGTTCAATACGAACAATTTCTACTTTGTCAAATTGATGTAAGCGATTCAACCCACGTACATGCGCCCCATAACTTCCTGCCTCACGTCTAAAACAAGGTGTATATCCTGTACAGGTAATGGGCAATTGGTTGTGCGCCAATAATTCGTCACGGAATAAATTGGTTACAGGAACTTCTGCGGTAGGGATAAGGTATAGGTTGTCCATTCCTACATGGTACATTTGTCCTTCTTTGTCGGGCAATTGACCGGTTCCGAAGCCAGAAGCTTCATTGACCAAATGAGGGACTTGAAATTCGGTATAGCCTGCTTCGGTATTCTTGTCCAGGAAATAGGTAATCAATGCCCTTTGCAAACGGGCCCCTTTTCCTTTGTATACTGGAAAACCCGCTCCCGTGATTTTCACACCCAATTCAAAATCGATCAGGTCATATTTTTTAGCCAATTCCCAATGCGGAAGCGCTTCGCTATCCAGCACAGGGATATCCCCCTCTTTAAAGACCTCTTCATTATCGTTTTCATCGGTTCCAGCGGGGACCAATTCATTAGGAATGTTGGGAAGTGTATATAACAGTTCAGTGAGTTTATCGGAAGCATCGTTTAATTGATCCTGAAGCGTTTTGGAGCTTTCCTTCAGCTGCGTGGTTTTCTCTTTTAAAAGATTCGCTTTTTGAACTTCCCCATTTTTGAAAAGCATCCCGATTTCTTTTGAAAAGTTGTTGAGTTGCGAGAGGGTCTCGTCCAATTGGGCCTGCGTGCTTCTTCGGGTTTCGTCGGTTTGTAGCACTTCTTCCAAAATAGCATCGGCCTCTATCCCTCTTTTGGCTAAAGCTTGAACATAGGCTTCCTTGTGATCACGAATATTGCTTACCTGTAACATATTCCTTGGGTTTTTGAAACGCCAAAGTTATGAAAAATGAAGGTTTTGAAAGGGGTAAAGTTGGTATTTGAACAATTATTTTTTAGCGTAACTTTCTGGAGAGGGTAAAATCCATTCATGGTGCTTGAAAGGTTCCCACGGAACGGATCCCAGATCTACTTCCGGATCGATAAAATCGTAATAAGTACCACCATTTATTTTTACACGGCATACTGCATACACTGCAACATCCCTTCCTTGTTCTGCTTCCATTTTTTTAATGCGTTGCGCCATTTGCCAAATAAAATCGGGTTTGGAGCGTACGTCCCCACGCTGTTTTTTGGTAAGCAAGGGTTGGTATGGGTAATTGGTTCGGTTTCCTGTGGCTTTATCTTCTACCCAAAACACCAATAGTCCCGATCGGCTTCGTAGCATCATTCGCCAACTCAGTCGGTGGCCTTCTTCGGTCCAAAGTACATCGTCTTCAATAAACCAATGGCGCAGGGGCAATCCTACTTGAAATAAAAAATAAATACTAAACAAAGTGATGCCTACCGATTTGAATTTTGGGAGGATGACTTTTGCTTCAGAATAGATTGGCCTTTTCAGCTTAAACCGTTTGATAAGTGTTTCCGAAGAGAAAAAGAAAAAAGCAAAAGCGATACTCATGTAGGGAAAAATACCTACCTGAAACACTACGGAGTTAAACAAGTGAAAAAACAAGGACAGGTAAAAGGCAAAAAGCCGTGTTTTTTTCCAAAGGAAGAGTGGGATGATTGCCAAATCGAAAAGAATTCCGACGTACACAATACTTTGATGTACCCAAGGTTGCTGAAGCCATTCGCCAATGAGCCAATAGTTTTTCTTTCCGGCCATGAATAAGGCAGGTGCCGTACCATCCAACCATTGTGGATACATTTTAGCCACGGAAGCATAGGTAAATACGATCCAAATTTGAAGGATAAAAACTACTTTCACCCATTGGGGCATATGAAGTTTCTTGAAGGATTCTTTTTTAGCATCAAAGGAAAGATACCTGCTTGCGGGAAATAAAACCATCATCCAACACACCAGCATCAACAAATAATAATGATTGTTGTAGGAGCTTTTTTGCATCAAATACACACAGGTCCACATCAAAGCATAGCAAGCCATTGCCCAGCGGTATTTATATCCCACCATAACGAGAAGTCCAAAGCACCCCATTACAAGGAAATAATAGATCATTCCATGGCCGGGAAGGGGCTGTAGAAAATCGAAGCCAATAAAATTGAAGGTAAACTGTGGTTCTACAAATACCTCCCGCACCCATCCGGTAGCAATAGCGCCAAAAGCTTCGATACTAATAAGGAGTCCGAAGGCTATTCGCCATAGGGCAAGTCCTGTGTTGTCAATGCGTTTGAATAAAAACTCATTCATGTTTTTTCAAGAATTTCCTGGCAAAATCCTCATCCTTTTTAATGGCTTCTTTTAGCATAGCTACCGATGAAAAATGTTCTTCCCCTCGAATATGGGCTAAAAATTCTAACGGAATTTCTTTTCCGTAGAGATCCTGATTTAAATCCATAAAATAGGTTTCGATCGTTTTTTTAGTACCTCCCACAGTAGGGTTGGTCCCAATACTTGTAAGTCCGTAGTAGCGCTTCTGGTCCATTTCGGTTTGGGTAATATAAACCCCTTTTTTGGGAATGAGCTTGTAAGACTCGTCTACTTTTAGATTGGCTGTGGGATAGCCCAATTCTTTTCCAATGCCTTTTCCGGAGACAATGGTCCCGTGCAATCGATAGGGGTAGCCTAAATAGGTGTTGGCGGTAGCAATATCACCTTCCTGAAGGGCGTTTCTAATTTTGGTAGAGCTTACCGCGACATCGTCCAGTTCCTTTGCAGAGATCTCTTCTACCGAAAAACCATAGGTGTTTCCAAACTCCCTTAAGTCGTTGATATCGGCCGTACGGTTTCGACCAAAACGATGGTCGTACCCAATAATAATTTTTTTAGCTTTTAACTGATTCACCAAGACATCCCGAACATATTCTACAGCGTTTAATCTTGAAAATTCATGAGTGAAGGGGTGTACGACCAAATGGTCTAAGCCTACTTTTTCCAGTTCTGTTTTCTTTTCGGAAAGCGTATTTAATAATTTAAGATCACTGTCTTTTTGCAAGACCATTCTGGGATGTGGGAAAAAAGTAAGTAAAACCGACTCCAAGTTTTCGTTTTGAGCAGCTTCTATTAAACGCTTTAATATGGCTTTATGGCCCACGTGAACACCATCAAAGGTGCCAATGGTCACGACAGTGCCTCTTTCACTTTTAAATGATGCTGCGCCTTTGTGTTCTTTCAATTTACTTTCCGTTAAATGAGTTCATGGTGTTTTTTATCCCTGCTAATCCAAAAGACTCGACCACTTCACTAGCCTTCTTTAATCGTTCTGCTAGTTTTTCGGTTTCTTCTGCCTCCCATTCGCCCAATACATAATCTACTTGCCTTCCTTTGGCAAATTCGTCGCTAATACCAAACCGAAACCGATTGTATTGGGTGGTTTGTAATACATTTTGAATGTCTTTCAATCCGTTATGTCCACCGTCGCTACCTTTGGTTTTCACTCGAAGGGTACCAAAGGGAAGGTTGAGGTCGTCGGTAATTACCAAAAGATTTTCCAACGGAATTTTCTCCTTATCCAACCAGTATTTGACGGCTTTCCCGCTAAGGTTCATGAAAGTACTGGGTTTCAGCAATATAAATGAGCGTCCTTTTTTCTTATGAAGGGTTATATCGCCCAATTTGGCCGTTTCCCAGGTAAGCTCATTTTCTGAAGCTAAAAAGTCGAGCACTTTAAAACCAATATTATGACGGGTGTTTTCATATTTGGGTCCTATATTACCCAATCCAACAATCAAGAATTTTTTCATGGAATCACCTTCGGTATCGCTATTTTCTTTTTCTGAAGTGAATAATTTTCTGAAAAATGACAGCATTCAGTTCTAATTTGTGTAAAAATAAAAAAAGCATCCTTAATCAGGATGCTTTTTGTAATATCTCTATAAGAAGTTTTATTCTTCAGCAGGAGCTTGTTCGGCAGCACCTTCGGCAGCAGCAGTTTCTCCTTCTTCTCCTTCAGCTTCATCTCCTTCTTCCTCTTCTTCAACGTCTGCGATGGCAGTACGGGAAGTTCTCACTTGACAAATTACGGTATTATCACCGTGCATGATCTTGAAGTTCTCTTGATCGATAGCAGTGATGTACATTTTGTTTCCAATACGCATTTCGGTAATATCGGCTTCAATAAAATCGGGAAGGTCTTTTGGTAAGGCTTTCACTCGAAGTTTACGGTTTACCACACGTAAAACCCCACCGTTTCTAACTCCACGGGCATTACCTACAATACGTACAGGTACTTCCATCATTACGGGCTTGTCATCAAAAATTTGATAAAAGTCGATGTGAAGGATTTTGTCGTTTACTGGGTGAAACTGAATGTCTTGAAGCACACAGTCAATTTTAGTGCCGTCTTCTAGTGCAATTACAACTGTGTGTACGTCTGGAGTGTACACCAAGTCTTTAAATGCAATTTCGTCTGCTGAAAAGTGAATGGTTTCCTCTCCTCCGTAAACTACGCAGGGGACCTTCTCAGCATTACGTAAGGCTTTGGTTGCAACCTTGCCCACGCTTTCTCTTTTGGATCCGTTAATTGTAATTGATTTCATTATAAATATTTAATGTTAAAAATGCCTGCCCCCTATGGACAAAGCGGGTGCAAAGGTAGTTTTTTTTCTGAAAAAAGCTACCGAAAATAAAGTTTTTTAAATGAAGGGGTTACATTAAAAACTTGGAGCTGATGGAGCGGTTTTCGTTTACCCGTAGCATCACATCGGCAAATAGGTTTGCGCAAGTAAGCACTTTAATTTTTTTACTATCCTGTCGTAAAGGAATGGAGTCGGTAACAATTAACTCTTCCAATTTAGAATTTTCCAATCGGTCGTATGCACTTCCTGAAAGAATGGGGTGCGTACAAATGGCTCGAACACTTAGGGCTCCTCTCTCCATCATTAGGTCGGCAGCTTTGGTGAGCGTTCCTGCGGTATCTACCATGTCATCTACCAATACCACGTTTTTACCTTGTACGTCTCCAATGAGTTCCATGTGGGAAATAACATTAGCTTTAGCTCTTTGCTTGTAACAAATAACCACATCACTTTCCAGTGCTTTGGAATAGGCGTAGGCTCTTTTGGAACCTCCCATATCTGGAGAGGCGATGGTAAGGTTATTGAGGTTTAAGCTTTTTAAGTAGGGTAGGAAAATGGTGGAAGCAAAAAGGTGGTCCACGGGTTTTTCAAAAAACCCTTGAATTTGGTCTGCATGCAAATCCATGGTTATAATACGTGTAGCTCCAGCAGTTTCCAGCATTTTGGCTACTAATTTTGCAGCGATGGGTACTCTAGGCTTGTCCTTGCGATCCTGTCTGGCCCAACCGAAATAGGGAAGCACTGCGGTAATGTGCCTAGCGGAAGCCCGTTTGGCTGCATCCAGCATAAGAAGCATCTCCATAAGATGGTCGCTATTGGGAAAAGTAGAGCCAATAATAAAGACCCTGCTTCCGCGAACCGATTCTTCAAAGGAAGGTTGAAATTCACCATCACTATAAGTTGAGGTAATTACATTTCCTAGCGAAATACCAAACGCTTTGGCAATATCGGTCGCTAAGGCTTCACTTTGTTTACAGGCAAAAATCTTGGGTTCCGGGATGGGTGCAGACATGGTTGTATAGTTTAGTAAGCTACAAAAGTACGTGTATCTGGTACTTTTTTGCAAAAATGAAGGAAAGAATTACTAACAAATTATAATTATTTGTTTATTTTTGCCGTCCGTTTAGGCCTTGGTGGCGGAATTGGTAGACGCGCACGACTCAAACTCGTGTTCCTAACGGAGTGTGGGTTCGATTCCCACCCAAGGTACAAGGCCCTTCAGCAATGAGGGGCTTTTTTGATTTTGGAGTTTTATGATTGCGGGTGGCTCCAGTCTTTTAAAAATCACCGATAGTTAGGGGTTTCTTCTGGAACTTCAATAGCTTCCGGTTTACCAATATCATCAATCTTATCGACAATTATAGGTTGGTTTTTTCTCCAATACCAACGGAGGAAAAAGTAAAGTCCCACAGTGGTAAGTAACCCCATGGGAAGCGCCAATAAGCTCAACTCTATATCGCTTAAATTGTCAATAGAGCCCGTTCCCCATAATTCATAATAAATTCCTATGGCCATACCGGCAATGAAAGTACCTGCATAATAGCTTACCACCCCTAAAATAGCAAAACCCCATTTACTTTTCTTGAATTCTTCGGCGAGTTTATAAAATTGCTTGCCTATAAAATAAATGAGAATAAGTCCTAACATGATCTAAAATTTTGGTTGGTTTTGAAAATTAGTCTTTTTCTACAATAATCTCTAATTTTGCCAAAAAAAGATGTCCCAATTTTGGCTGTATTTTAAATTAGGTCTAGAGCATGTACTCGATTGGCAAGCCTACGATCATATCCTTTTTATCGTAGCCCTTTGTGCCGCTTATTCTTGGAATCGTTGGAAACAGTTGCTGCTTTTGGTTTCCATGTTTACTTTGGGGCACACCCTATCTTTATTCATAACCCATTATGGAGTTCTAGATGTGCCCCCAACTTGGGTGGAGTTTTTAATTCCAGTAACCATTATGGTAGCTGCGATCTACAATATAGTTAAAGTGAATACTCTTCAGGAGAATGAAAAAAGCGGGTGGTTGTCTATGGTCACTTTATTTTTTGGAGGGGTCCATGGTTTTGGCTTTGGGCGTTATTTCAATCAAATTAATGATGAAAAAGAAGTGATGCCGCTTATCGATTTTGCCTTGGGAATTGAGCTATCTCAAGTAATAATTGTATTGGCGGTTTTGATAGTAGGTTATTTTGTCAAGACATTTTTAAAATTTCAACAAAGGGATTGGATTTTGGTTATTTCTTCTGTAGTTATTGGAATGGCATTCCCTATGCTTATTGAAAATTGGCCTTTTTAAATTACCTTCGCTTTTGGAAACTTTTAACCTCTTTTTTTTTGAAGGAGTGTAACTTCCTAGTAATTTCGTCACTAATACTACTACATGAAAAAGGAAAAGCAGCGCCAATACGACATCGCGTATCTTAAAATGGCCCATGAGTGGAGTCAGTTGTCCTATTGTAATCGAAGAAAAGTAGGGGCTTTGATTGTAAAGGATAAAATGATCATTAGTGATGGCTATAATGGTACACCCACAGGTTTTGAGAATATTTGTGAAGATGAAGAAGGGTATACCAAATGGTATGTGCTGCATGCGGAAGCAAATGCCATTTTAAAAGTTGCTTCTTCAACACAGTCGGCTAAAGGAAGTACGTTGTATATTACGATGTCTCCCTGCCAGCAGTGCAGTAAATTAATTCATCAAGCTGGAATTTCCCGTTTGGTCTACCATGAAGCCTATAAAGATGATTCGGGTTTAAAATTTTTACAAAAAGCAGGCGTTGACATTACACACCTTGAAACTTTAGAATAAATGAACCGATTGAAGATTTACATTCCGTTGCTGTTGGGCATTGCCATAGCCTTAGGGGTGTTTATGGGTTCTAAACTGAACTTTCAGGATTCGAATAAAAAAATCTTTGCGACCAACTCCAAGAAGGACAAACTCAACCGATTAATCGATTACATAGACTACGAATATGTGGATCAAGTAGATACCGATAGTATTGTCGATGTAACCGTTAATCGTATTTTAGAAAATCTAGACCCCCATTCGGTATATATTCCGGTTTCAGAATATGAAGACAATGCCGATGATATGCGGGGAAATTTTGTAGGAATTGGCGTAAGCTTTTATGTCTATCGCGATACGATAACTGTCATTAGGGCCATTGAAGGGGGGAGTGCCGAGAAGGTAGGTATTCGTGGAGGTGACCGTATTCTATTTGCCGATGATAAAAAGCTTTATGGCGAAAGCATCAGCAGGGATACGATTTCCAAATTTCTGAAAGGGGAAATCAATTCCAAAGTAGATTTAAAAGTATTCCGAAAAGGGGAGGAGCAGCTACTCGATTTTCGGGTAAAGCGAAGAAGGGTGCCCATTATTAGTGTAGATGCCTCGTATAAATTGAATGATGAGGTTGGGTATGTGAAAGTGAACCGCTTTTCAGAAACCACCTATTCAGAATTTAAACAAGCCCTAGACCAACTGAAGGATCAAGGCATAAAAACCTTGGTGCTGGACCTTCGGAACAACCCTGGGGGTTATGTCTCTTCCGCAGAAAAACTACTCGATGAATTTCTTGGGGACGATACCTTGTTGCTCATTACCAAAAATAAGGCAGGAGAGGAAACCAAGACCTATGCTACTGGAAAAGGGGATTTTGAAGAAGGAAAACTGTATGTACTCATCAATGAAAATACGGCTTCGGCGAGTGAAATTGTCGCTGGTGCCTTACAGGACAACGATAAGGGTACAATTGTAGGGCGCCGTTCCTTTGGGAAAGGTTTGGTGCAGCGTGAAATGGCCTTGGGCGATGGTAGTGCGGTACGCTTAACCATTGCACGGTATTATACGCCCACGGGACGATCCATTCAACGGCCCTATGGAAATGGCAATAATGCTTATTATAACGATTACGAAAAGCGCTATAGAAATGGAGAATTACTGCATGCCGATAGTATTCAAGTGGCCGATTCCCTGCGATTTGTCACACCCAAGGGAAAAGTAGTTTATGGAGGGGGCGGAATTATTCCCGATGTATTTGTGGCCAAGGATACCAGTATTGAAAACGAAACTTTAAACTACGTTACCCGGAACGGCTTTATGAGTTATTTCATTTTTGAATACCTAGAGAAAAATCGAAGTAATTTTGAAGGGGTCACTTTTGAAGATTTCAAGGAAAATTATGAGATTGGGGATAATCTGGCCGAATCCTTTATTGCCTATTCGCGCCTTCGGGAGGCACAAATTGACATGTCGCAGTACGATGCCGAATTAAAACTGGCGCTCAAGGCCAACATAGCGCAACAACTCTATGGCCCCAACGAGTATGAAATTATTTTGAACCAGGACGACTTGATGCTTCAAAAAGTCTTGGAGCTGGAAGCAAGGAATAATTAATATTACCTTTTTTTACGTTTCTGATTGATTTTTAAGGAAGTATTCAAGATGGCAATCAGCAGGATAACACATGCCGCCGCTACCATACCTATAAGGGCTACTTGACTGTCGCCTTCCATAAGGTTATCAAAATTCAATTTGGTCGCATTGAATATAAGAAGGGCTACGGCCAACCCCATAAGGATGTATCTAAAAACTTTCATGGGTGAAGTTTTAATTAAACAATTCTTGGATATTCGAGGTGAATAATTTTACGGCGATGGCTAATAAAATTACCCCAAAAATCTTTTCAATAATAGCGATACCATTTATCCCTAACAATTTTTGAAGCTTCCCCGAGGTTTTCAGTACGATAAAAACCACGACTACATTTACTAAAATGGCGACAATAATATTTTCGGTCTGGTATTCTGCCCTAAGGGAAATTAAAGTGGTCAAGGACCCTGGCCCTGCTATCATGGGAAACGCTATAGGGAATACGGTTGCGGTTTGCTTCAGGCCCTTTTTCTGTTTGAACAAGGTAACCCCTAAAATCATTTCCAAAGCAATAAAAAACAAGATGAAAGCTCCTGCCACGGCAAATTCATTGACATTAATGCCAATAAGCTTCAAAATATTTTCCCCTACAAAAAGAAACACCACCATTACGACTGTGGCAATTAAAGAAGCCTTGGTACTGCTTATGTGGCCGTTCTTTTCCCGTAGGGAAATGATCACGGGAATACTTCCAATGATATCAATCACTGCAAACAAAACCATAGTCGCAGTAGCAATTTGCTTAAAGTTAAATTCCATTACTTTATTTTCTGCGGCAAAAGTACGCAAACTATTCACGGGGCCATAGGATCTTGAAAAGAAATACTGCTATCTTTGCAGCATGTTTCAATTGGGAAAAACCATCGTTTCGGAAGACCTTATCGAGAAGGATTTTGTGTGCAATCTTAATGCTTGCAAAGGCGCTTGCTGTGTGGAAGGGGAGGCAGGTGCCCCTGTAACGGAAGAAGAAGTGGCCATTCTTCGGGAAGTTTATCCAAAGGTGAAGTCTTTTTTACGTCCTGAGGGAATTGCCGCTATTGAGGCACAGGGCACTCATATTGTAAGCGAATTGGATGAGTTGGAAACCCCTTTGGTAGATGGGAAGGAATGCGCTTATGTTACTTTTAATGAGCGCGGTTTTGCCAGCTGCGGAATAGAAGAAGCTTATAATGCCGGTATCATTAATTTCAAAAAACCCATCTCTTGCCATTTATACCCTGTCCGGGTGCAGCAGTATAGCGAGTTTGCCGCTGTAAATTACCATAAATGGCCCATTTGTGACGATGCTTGTACCTTAGGGAAAGAGCTTAAAGTTCCTGTGTATAAATTTGTAAAAGAGGCTCTTATTAGAAAATTCGGGGAGCATTGGTATGCCCAGTTGGAAAAAGTAGCTTCCGAGCTGTAAGTTGCTTTTTTTGAATCAAGAAATGTTAAATTTTCTTCGTTTTATTTGTTGAAAAATAAGGTTACCAAAAGGTTAAGGGATGGGTCCTAAAGCACCATCAAATAAAAGGTTTCTTGGGTTTTCAACGAGGGAAACACTACTTGTTTATAACTCAATTGAATTTATTTTAAAAAACTGAATATCAGTATTTTAAACGTTTAATTTAACAAAATTATAGTAACATGGCCTTTTTCTGAATGTTGAAAACTTTGTTAAAAACAGTATTGGAATTTTACTGCAATTCGCACTTATTTTTTCATATTTGTTAGTCCCTAGTAATGAGAATAATCACTAATTTTTAAAGAAAAGGACATATGAGCGCCGTAGAACCCATTTTAGCAGAAAACAAAGACCGATTTGTAATTTTCCCCATTCAGCATCACGATATTTGGGATTGGTACAAAAAGAGTGAAGCTAGTTTCTGGACTGCTGAAGAAATAGACCTTCATCAGGATTTGACCGATTGGACCCAAAAGCTAAATGACGACGAGCGCTATTTTATCAAACATATCTTGGCCTTTTTTGCGGCCAGTGACGGAATTGTGAATGAAAATTTGGCCGAAAACTTCGTGAATGAAGTACAATACAGTGAAGCCAAGTTTTTCTACGGATTCCAGATCATGATGGAAAACATCCATAGTGAAACCTATTCGTTGTTAATCGACACCTATGTGAAAGATGACAAAGAAAAAGATGTTCTTTTTAAAGCCATCGAAAACTTTCCAGCCATTAAAAAGAAAGCCGATTGGGCATTAAAATGGATTGAAAGCCCCAGTTTCGCAGAGCGTTTAATTGCTTTTGCTGCCGTAGAGGGAATTTTCTTTTCGGGTGCTTTCTGCTCCATTTTTTGGTTGAAAAAAAGAGGGCTGATGCCTGGGCTTACCTTTTCCAACGAATTAATTTCCAGGGATGAAGGGGTGCACTGCGACTTTGCCGTACACTTACACAACCATCACTTAATCAATAAAGTTCCTAAAGAACGTATTCATGAAATTATTGTAGATGCCTTGAATATTGAAAGGGAATTTATTACCGAATCGCTTCCGGTAAGCCTAATAGGGATGAATGCAAAACTTATGACCCAATACCTAGAATTTGTGACCGATAGGTTACTTGTGGAATTGGGCTGCGAACGTGAATATAACTCCAGCAATCCATTCGACTTTATGGATATGATTTCGCTTCAAGGGAAAACCAATTTCTTTGAAAAGCGGGTTTCAGAATACCAAAAAGCTGGGGTAACCAATAAAGACAAGGACTCGAATCAAATAAGTTTCGACGCAGACTTTTAAAAACTTTCGCTCTCCCCCCAAAGGGCGTCAGTTTTTTTAACCTATTGATATCGTGCAATATAACAATTGCGCACAAAGAATTTTTTCAAAAAAAAGAACCAAAAAACCAAAAGGCACAATGAATGTAATTAAAAGAGACGGTCGTAAAGAACCCGTGATGTTCGACAAAATCACGGCAAGGGTAAGGAAATTATGCTACGGGCTTAATCCGCTTGTAGATCCTGTAAAAGTAGCCATGCGGGTTATTGAAGGATTGTATGATGGCGTTACCACCAGCGAGTTGGATAACCTAGCAGCAGAAATTGCAGCAACGATGACCACCTCTCATCCCGATTATGCAAAATTGGCAGCGCGTATTTCAGTTTCCAACCTACATAAAAATACCAAGAAGACCTTCTCTGAAGTAATGACCGATTTGTACGAGTACGTAAATCCGCGGACCGGGAAAAAGGCACCGCTGCTAAGCGATGAGGTATATCAAGTTATTCAGGAAAATGCAGAAGAACTGGATTCGGCCATTATCTACAACCGGGATTTTGGATATGACTATTTTGGTTTTAAAACGTTGGAGCGTTCGTATCTTTTGAAACTGAATGGAAAAATTGCCGAACGCCCACAGCATATGTTGATGCGTGTTTCGGTAGGGATCCATTTAAACGATCTAGCTGCAGTGAAGGAGACCTATGAGCTTATGTCGAAAAAGTTTTTTACACATGCCACCCCAACGCTCTTCAATAGTGGTACGCCAAAACCACAAATGTCTTCCTGCTTTTTATTGACCATGAAAGACGATAGTATTGATGGAATTTACGACACGCTAAAACAAACCGCCAAGATTTCGCAGTCTGCTGGCGGAATAGGCTTGTCTATTCATAATGTGAGGGCTACCGGATCTTACATAGCGGGTACTAATGGAACTTCCAACGGGATTGTGCCCATGCTTCGCGTATTTAACGATACGGCCCGTTATGTAGATCAAGGTGGCGGAAAACGAAAAGGAAGTTTTGCTATTTATGTAGAACCTTGGCATGCCGATATTTTTGATTTTTTGGATTTGAAGAAAAACCACGGAAAAGAAGAAATGCGAGCCAGGGATCTATTTTACGCCATGTGGATCCCAGATTTGTTTATGAAGCGTGTACAGGAGGATAGCTCCTGGACCTTAATGTGCCCTAACGAATGCCCTAATCTTTTTGATACGCATGGGGAAGAATTTGAAAAGCTATACGAGAAGTACGAAGCCGAAGGGAAAGGAAGAAAAACCATTAAGGCTCGCGAACTTTGGGAGAAAATATTAGAATCCCAGATTGAAACGGGGACGCCTTACATGCTGTATAAAGATGCAGCCAACCGTAAGAGCAATCAGAAAAATTTGGGGACCATACGTTCCTCCAACCTTTGCACGGAAATTTTGGAATATACGGCTCCAGACGAAGTGGCCGTTTGTAACCTAGCTTCCATTGCTTTACCCATGTTTGTAAAAAATGGTCAGTTTGACCATAAAGAACTTTTCCGGGTAACGAAACGGGTCACCAAAAACCTAAACAAAGTAATCGATAGAAATTACTATCCGGTTATTGAAGCCCAAAACTCCAATTTCCGCCACCGTCCAGTGGGCTTAGGTGTACAGGGCTTGGCCGATACGTTCATTATGTTGCGGATGCCTTTTACCAGTGACGAAGCCAAGCAGCTCAATCAGGATATTTTTGAAACCCTTTATTTTGCCGCTGTTTCGGCATCCATGGAAGAGGCCAAAAAAGACGGACCTTATGAAACCTATAATGGTTCCCCGATTTCTGAAGGCTTGTTTCAGCACAATTTATGGAATATTCAGGATGATGAATTAAGTGGCCGTTGGGATTGGGCTAAGTTGCGCAAGGATGTAAAAAAGCATGGGGTGCGTAACTCCTTGTTGGTCGCTCCAATGCCTACTGCGTCTACCTCACAGATATTAGGGAACAATGAAGCGTTTGAACCCTATACCTCTAATATTTATACCCGTAGGGTTCTTTCGGGAGAGTTTATTGTGGTGAACAAGCATTTGTTGGAAGACTTGGTAAGTTTAGACCTGTGGAACGAAGATTTGAAGCAGGAAATTATGCGTGCCAATGGTTCCATTCAGCATATCGAGGAAATTCCGCAGGACTTAAAGGAATTGTACAAAACGGTTTGGGAATTGAGTATGAAAGACATTATCGATATGGCCCGTCATAGAGGCTATTTTATCGATCAGTCCCAATCCTTGAACTTATTTATGGAAAATGCCAATTATGCCAAACTTACCTCTATGCACTTTTATGGCTGGAAAAGTGGCCTAAAAACAGGAATGTACTATTTACGAACCAAGAGTGCCGTAGACGCTATTAAGTTTACCCTAAACAACGATAAAAAGCAAGAAACTGTGGAAGCAGAAGCGGTGAAGGAAACCAAAGTAGAGGCTGTTTCGGCCGTTTCCGAAAAGCCCCTTACGGCAAAAGAACTTAAAGAGCTGTTGGCGCAATCGAAAGAAGCAGCCGATAATGATGAAGATTGCTTAATGTGTGGTTCTTAGGTGATATTTTGAGATAAAAAAAGGAGGGCCATGGCCCTCCTTTTTTTATGAGAGAACATCATCTTTCTTTGATTTCGAATATTCAAGATAATATTGTTCCAGTAGGGTGAGGACAGAATCGATAATATCTTTACACTCTAGAAGGATGCTAAAATAAAGTGTGGTATTTCTTGCACTGGATTTAGGATCTTTAGTACGGGCAATTTGCTTTTCAATTTCTTCGGAAATAAAATCGGTGAGATTTTGTTTTTCATCTATTATATTGGGAAGGTTCTCCAAGTTACCATCGTCAAACTGGTCTTTTACTTTTTTAAACAAGGAAAGCATTTTATCTTCAATGTCCTTTAAATCCCTAATTTGATTGAAACGAAGCCCTTTATGGCCATTCTTTACGTGCTTGTAGCTCGAGTTGCTAATAAAGGTTAAGGATTGAACAATATCCTCTAACGAATCTTGTACCATTAAATAAAACCGGCTTGCTCCTTTCGACTCGGTTTCAAGATTTTTGATGTAATAAAACACATGGTTTTTTAACTCATCGAGTTCGTCCTCCATGTTCTCACCATATTTTCTGGTTTTCTTAAGGGCTTTTAAGTCCTGTTTCGCAAGATTGTCAAAGGTACTGGAAAGCAACTTACTTCCACGCTTCATGACAGTGGAAACATTGGTGGAGCTCTCTTCAATGACCCCTCGAACCGAAGAGCTTTCTGCTTTTTTGAATTGCAATTCCTCTTTAAATTCTTTGCTTTTCTTTTGCCCTTTCAAATAGTTTCTAATAATTGCAAATAACGCAAATGCCAATAGGGCTATAAGGGCAATAAATTCAAATTTATAGATTACTAAAGCTAGGACAGCTGCTGCAAGAAAAGCAGTAATTGCTGTCATGAACCACCCAAGGATAACATTAATTACCCCAGCAACTCGATATACGGCACTGTCGCTACCCCAGGCTCTATCAGCTAAAGAAGTACCCATGGCGACCATAAAAGTGACATAGGTAGTTGAAAGTGGTAGTTTCATTCCTGTGGCTAAAGAGATTAATACACTGGCAACGACTAAATTTACGGAAGCACGTACCATATCAAACGCAGGAGCATCAGCTTCAAGAATTTTATTTTTGGTAGTTTTGGCAAATCGTTCATCAATCTTTTCAGAAACTGCATTAGGAATTACGTAGGCGATACCGCGATTGAGGAAAATGACTCCTCTCACCAGGTTTTGGGAAAGCCAATTAGGTTGAAAACGTTCTTTCACTTCATCTTGACGGGAAAGGTCTACAGAGGTTTTTACCACTCGTTTGGCTTTTTCACTTAACCATAATGTAAGCACCATTATTATTCCTGCAAATAGCAATAGATAGTATTGTGTGGGTACTTTTTCGGCTAAACTATCCATGGGGAAAAGGGTGGCCTCTACACCAGAAGCAGTCCAATCTTGGTAAGATTGGTATGCGGCCATAGGAACCCCAATGAAGTTCACCAAGTCGTTTCCTGCAAAGGCCATAGCCAATGCAAAAGTACCTAGTATGATAATGATCTTGTAGATATTAACTTTCAGAAATTGAACCAATAAAAAGGAGAGTAGGGTCCAGATAAGGGCATTAAGGCCAAGGAACTCCCATAAATTTTGATTTGCCCAAGTACTTAATTCTGAAAACACATTTGCTCCCTTCAGTCCTTTAATGATAATGAAGTAGGCTATCGATGTGGTGGCCAAACCACCAAAAATAGCTGAAATCCAAGCGGCTTTTCGTTCAAACTTGAATGTTAGTAATAGCCTTGAAATGTATTGGACAATAGCGCCGACTGAAAAAGCAATTACTACGGAAAGTAAAATACCTTGGATAATTTCGAAAGCCTTATCGGTATTAATATACTTTCCTAAATCCAAGAAAGTATCATTGTTTCCAGAAATTTTGATTAAAGACATACATACCGCTGCACCCAATAATTCAAAGACGATGGAAACGGTTGTAGAAGTAGGCAGTCCTAGACTATTAAAGAAGTCTAAAAGAATTATATCGGTAATCATGACCGCCATAAAAATGATCATGATTTCATTAAAATAGAATTCGCTGGGAACGAAGATACCCTTTCGGGCCACCTCCATCATACCACTGGAAGTGAGGGCTCCAAAGGCAATTCCAATACTTGCAACAATCATGATGGTTTTAAAACTGACTGCTTTGGAACCTATGGCTGAATTTAAGAAGTTTACAGCATCGTTGCTAACCCCAACTACTAAATCAGCTATTGCTAAAACCGCTAATGCGATGAGCATTAATAGGTAAATGTTTTCCATTATTTGAGAGATAATCTAAAAGGCAAATTTGAAATTTATTTTTGAAGGAAGTGTTACTAAATTGTTATGAGTTTTATAGTCCCTTTTAAATATTAAGAGCTTGCATTTTGTTTAAGCACCTATAAATGCTTGTTATTGGTTTATCGTATGTTAAATTAAATATTGTAAATAACTATAAAACAAGTGTTTATACTTTTAATGTTAATTTAATGTTATGTGAATGTAATTTGAATGTAAATTTTTATTTATATTTGTAAAGTAATTATTAACTAAAACTGCACTGTTATGAAGAGATTAATTGTTTTAACACTTGTTTGCTTTGTAGGATTAACTGCTTATTCACAGCAAAAGCAAAATCCAAAATATCAAGTTAAAGGAGATTTAGTGCAAGCCACATTGTTTCACGATAATGGTTTGGTAGCCCAGACTGGGTTCTATACCAAAGACGGTAAACTGCAAGGAGAATGGAATAGTTTTGATGTAGATGGAAATAAAACTGCCACAGCTTATTACAATGAAGGTAATAAAGTGGGAACTTGGACTTTCTACAATGGAAATGAAATGAAGAAAGTTGATTATTCCGATTCAAGAATAGCACAAATTAAAACTTGGAAAGTAACGGATACCCGTGTGGTAAGTTACTAATTCGAGATCGTGTTTAATTTAATAAAAAAGAGCTCCACATTGGAGCTCTTTTTTTTGCTAATTCAAGAAAATTTATTTCTGAATAATTATAGTCCGTTGGTCCAACCGGCAGCCCATGAAGGCGTTCCAGCTCCATTTCCAGCACCTGCTGTAGGTCCTTCGGTTACAAAGTCTTGGTTAGCACCGGTATAATCGGTAATCATCCATCCAGCAGCTGGGTTGTCAAACTGCATTGGGTTGATAGAAAGCAGATCGGCTTCAATTCGTACAGCCGCTTCAGCATCGCTAGCACTTACTTTAACTCCAAGATCTACACTGTCTGTATAGAAATCGGTAATGGTAAATACACCACCACCTTCTTTGAAGTAAAGCGCTCCTTCGGTAACTGGCCCTACTACAGAAATATTGCTTAAAGTAGTGGTAGTTACAGGAGTGGCATTTCCATCATCACCGTTGTTAGATCCTTCGATACCCGCTTTTGCACCGTTTTTGATGTACCAGTAAGAACCTGTTCCTGTCCAACCATCGGCAAAGTCGATAGAATCGTCACCACTTCCGATAGATACTAAATAGTTTCCAGAAACAGAACCTCCAAAGAATTCAATTCCGTCGTCACCACCATTTAGGGATTGAACGTACTCTACAGTGGTACCAGCACCTACTCCAAATAAAGAAAGACCATTAAATTCCTTATCGTTTGAGAACGTAGCTCCCGTATATTCTAATCTTAAGTAAGTAATAGAACCAGAGTTGTCATTAGTATTGGTTCCTCCATACTGAAGGTCGGCAACTTCTGAAGTTACATTTACCCCTTTGTTGGTAGGAGCATCACCACATACTACCAATCCACCCCAATCACCAGGAGCAGGGGAAGCCGCAGCAGAAGTCATAATTACTGGATTATTTTCTTCTCCGTTGATGAAGATTTTACCACCACGCTCTACAGCGATGTAAGCAGCAGTTCCACCGGTTGCTTTAATGGTAGTTCCCGCTGGGATGGTTAGAGAACCTCCAGAACGTACTACAAAAGCACTGGTTAATTGGTATTCTACGTCGGCGCTTAAAGTAACAACACCGGTTACTTCACCTGCTAGGTTTTCCGTACTGGAAGCACCACTGTTGTCAAGACCAATAGTCCATCCAGCAGCCCAATCTGGAGAAGCAGCACCGTTTCCAGCACCTTGGTTTACCCCTTCTGTGTAGAAAGATTGATTAGCACCGGTATAATCGGTAACCATAAATCCGGCAGGAGTATTTGCAAACTGAATATTGTTAATCACTAGATCACCGTTTTCAATTCTAACACCAGCTTCATTATCGGTTTCACTTACTTTAACTCCTAAATCTACGTTACTAGCATAAAAGTTGGTGATGTTGAAGTTTCCACCACCTTCTTTGTAGTAGAGGGCACCTTCAGTAACAGGGCCTACTACGGTAATATTTTGAAGGGTTGTAGTGGTTACAGGAGTTGCATTTCCGTTGTCTCCATTGTTAGAACCTTCAATACCTGCTTTAGCACCTCCAGAGATGTACCAGTTAGAACCACTTCCAGTCCAACCATCGGCAAAGTCGATAGAGTCATCCCCACTTCCAATAGAAACTAGGTTGTTTCCAGAGACAGAACCTCCAAAGAATTCGATTCCGTCGTCACCTCCGTTGAAAGACTGTACATACTCGAAAGTAGTACCAGCACCCACACCGAATAAGGAAACCCCGTTAAACTCTTTATCGTTGGAGAAAGTAGCTCCGGTATATTCTACTCTTAAGTATTTTACAGAACCAGAGTTGTCGTTTGTGTTAGTACCTCCATATTGAAGGTCGGCTACTTCTGAAGTTACATTTACCCCTTTGTTGGTAGGAGCATCCCCACAAATAACCAATCCACCCCAATCTCCAGGAGCAGGATTTGCAGCGCTAGAGGTCATTACCACAGGAGCATTTGCCGTTCCGTTGATAAAAATTTGAGCACCTCTTTCTACTGCGATGTAAGCAGCCGTTCCACCGGTAGCCTTAATTACGGTTCCTGCAGGAATGGTTAAGGTTGCACCTGCTTTTACTACGTAAGAACCTGTAAGTTCGTATTCTACGGTAGCATCAAGTACGGTAGCTTCAGTTACTTCACCGTTCAATAGGTTAGCAACACAAGGTTCGCAAGCAGAACCTCCACAGTCTACACCGGTTTCATCACCATTTTGAATTCCGTCGTCACAAGTGGCAACGGTAGTGTTGTCATCGTCGCTCTTACAAGAAACGAAGAATGCCACCGTGGTAAGGGTTAACATTAATGTAAATAGGACTTTTTTCATTGTTTTAGAATTTAATTTTACGATTAGATTATTGTTTATTAAGAATTAAAATTTATAGGCAAATGATAATTTGATGTTGTATCCTTTTTTGAAAGAAAGTACATCAACATCTTCTTCTTGTACTCGGTCTCTAATAGGATTGATATCTCCATCTACAGCTTCTTGGAATCTGCTAATAGTTGGGTTTAATAGGTTGTTGGCCGTTAATCCCATCGAGATATTTTCAGTTAATTGCGCTTTAGCGATAAAGTCTAGGGTTGGAATTCCTTTTTCAATGATATTTCCTTTTCCAAAGCTTCCTAAAGCAAATATTCTATCTGAAAAATAATTTCCAGCAATAGTTAATTGAAGGTTTTTAAATTCTGAAAAATCAGTGTAGTAGGTTACATCTGCATTCGCAACAAGGTCTGAAGCTCCAGAGATACCTGTAGTAGAATAGGTAGGGTCGAAGCTTAATCCAGATTCTTCCAACACTTTTTCTCCATCCAATTCTTGATCGGTAATCATATAAGCCGCATTAAACCCAGCGCTTAAAGTGTTTTTTAAGGTGGTTTCTTCAGTATCTACTTTCTTTTCAAAAAGATTTTTTCTTAGATCCAGCTCAGCTCCAAAAGCGGTCGCTTGGTCTCCTGTATTGGCCCAACTAATATCATTAGCGGCAGACTGAACCGTAATTTGGTTGATAGGATTTTGGATTAATTTTCCGAAAACACCTAAAGCAAGAATTTCATCGTTCTTTGGGAAAAGTTCCCACTTAATATCTGCATTGTAATTAGTTGAAGCTTCCAAGAATGGATTTCCGAAGTAATCCTGGTTTACCTCTTGGTAAAGGAAAGGAGCTCTTTCTTTGTACTGAGGTAGGGTGTAGGTTTTACTAGCGGCAAACTTGAAGTTTTGCTTTTCGGTAGGAGAATATTTAAGGGATAATGAGGGAAGTACCTCAAAAGTATCCAATTCGCTTTCCCCTACGGCAATAATCGTATTATAATCTAGGGTTTGATTGATTTGTTCTCCGCGAACACCTGCCAGCATGCTAAATTTTGGCGAAAAGGCATATTCAAAGTTCAAAAACCCAGCATTGATGGATTGATCCCCTCCATAGGTTTGTGGATCTAGGGCATTGGGTAAATCTACTCCCCCTCGGAAGGTTTGTATCACAAACAGTCCTGCATCCAAGTTTTGTTGGTTAAAATAAGCATCGACATTGTATGGATCTACTTGTGGTTGGTTCACTCCATTCCCGAAGGCAATACGGAAGTTAAACTGGGTGGCTTCAAAATCAACATTTTTGAATCTGCCACTATACCCTAAAGTTAGTTTTCCGTTGTAATCTTCATCTTCATTTTTATTGAATTTGAAAGATAGGGCAAAGTTGCCGGCCAATTCTTCTTCTTCCAAAGTAGAAAAGAACCTGTGGTTACTCGAGGCTGCAGAAACCAGCGCAAAGGATTTTGGCCCTTCTGGATCGTTTTGGTCTTCAGGAACCAAAGTTACCTGTCTTCTGTTTGGTTCGGTGCTCGCCAAGTAGTTGTAAGAACCACCCCAATCGATTTCAAATTGCTCTCCAAGTTCGTGTTCACCTAATAATTGGTGGGTAAATAATTGGGTTCTTTTAAAAACGGCTCTTTGAATAAATCCACCTCCTTGAGCTCCATCGTCAAAGACATCAATAACTCCGTAGAATTCTTTCTGCTCTTCACTCGTGGTATTTAAATAAAAACCGTTGTATTGAATTTTTTGATCTCCAATTTTTATACCCGCATTTCCCATTAAGGTTGTATTGGTGTTGTAACTGTAGTTGAAGTAGTCGAAATCACTTCTAGGCACAGAACTTACTTGAACGCCACCACGGGATACCCCTTCTTGGTATTGGTGTTGATTGCTGTAAGACCCTACTCCAAAAAGGCTTACTTTGGTATCGTCCCCAATTCGGAAAGACTCCCCTCCTTTAAGGGTAAGCCCAGAGTTGATCGGTAAAACGGTTCTTTGTCGGTCCCAGCTAGTACTAAAATTATAATTGTTTAACGGATAGGCAGGGTAGTTGATGTCATAAAAGCCACTTCGGTTAGGGCCATCGGTGAGGTAGAAATCATCTACTCCAATGGCTTCGGTATTGACGCCGGATTCCATTCCAATTTCCATAAAACCAGTTCCTTGGTAATCCCTAGAAGTAATGTCGATATTGGCGCCACCAAAATCTCCATAGTTCTGTGGGTTGTAGGTCTTGTCAATTCCAATATTTTCAACAATATCGGTAGAGAAAATTCCCAAATCAATGTTCTTATTTGAAGGATTGTCTGAAGGTAACGGCAAACCGTTAAGTGTGGTTACGTTATATCGATCTCCCAATCCACGTACAAATACGTTACTGCTTCCTTCTTGTTTGGAAATTCCCGTAACCTTTGTAACTGCAGTAGCTACATCCCCTACACCTTTTCGGGAAAGTTCGTCAGCTCCAATAGAAACTTTTTGGGTAATGGATTTCTTTTGTTCCAATAAAAGGGCTACTTCACTTTCTCTTCGGGTAGTGGTTTTAATCACTACTTCTTCCAAAGCAGCAGCACTGGCTCCCATGGGGACGTTTACGGTAGTAACTTTGTTGGCTTCTACCGTTACATTGTCTATTTCAACGGTTTCGTAACCTACAAAACTAAAAACTACGGTATAGGTGCCCACAGCCATATTCTCTAGGGCGTACAATCCATCAATATCTGATGTTGTCCCCTTAGAAGTTCCTTTAATGATTACATTTGCAAATGCAAGCGGTTCGTCGTTAAAGTCTTTGTCGGTTAATTGACCTACGATAGAACCGGTTTCTTGTGCGTATGAATAAGCACTCACGATACCTATTAATACAAAAGTTAAAATTTTTCTCATTTTTTCTATTAAAATCACGCTGCAAAGATGCGGGTACAATGTAAAGATGTTGTTAAGCCCGAATTATGATTAAGTGAAGTCAACGTTACATTAATGTTAAGGGGTCTTTTTCAAATTTTTCTTTTCAAAGTTTTTGAAAATAGTATCTTGTAGGCTTATAAATTTGTTGTGTATGATGCAATGGGAACAATTGTTATCCCTTAAAAGACAAGGTGATACCCTAAAAAGATTACGTAGTGAACAAGATGAAATTCGACTCGGCTTTGAAGTGGATTACGACCGGGTCATTTTTTCATCCGCTTTTCGAAGCCTTCAAGATAAAACTCAGGTAATCCCTCTTTCCAAAACCTCGTTTGTTCATACCCGTCTAACCCATAGTTTGGAAGTATCTGTCGTTGGGCGTTCTTTGGGTAGAGCTGTTGGGAAAGCCATTCTGGAAAAGCATCCCTTTTTGAAAAAAGTACATGGGCATCAAACGAATGATTTTGGGGCTATTGTGGCTGCTGCAGCACTAGCTCACGATATTGGGAACCCTCCCTTTGGACACAGTGGGGAAAAAGCGATTGGGGATTATTTTTTGAATGGGAAAGGCCAACGCTTTCAGTCGCATCTTACCGAAAAGGAGAATCAAGATTTGGTGGACTTTGAAGGCAATGCCAATGGATTCAAAATTATGACCGAAACCAAAAATGGGGTAGAGGGCGGACTTCGATTGTCTTATGCAACTTTGGGGGCTTTTATGAAATACCCAAAGGAGTCTCTCCCCAAAAAACCCACAAAGGACATTGTAGACAAAAAGTATGGGGTTTTTCAAAATGATTTTGCTTTCTTTTCGGAAGTAGCCGATGATCTTGGGCTATTGCCAAGACCCAGTGGAGGGTTTGCGAGACATCCGTTGGCGTATTTAGTAGAAGCTGCCGATGATATTTGTTATACCCTAATCGATTTTGAAGACGGCATTAATTTAGGACTTATTGAAGAGGAACGGGCATTGGAATATTTGATCAACCTTGTCAAGGATTCCCTTCAAAAAGACAAGTACAACCAGCTTAGTCAGGCATCAGACCGATTGGCTTATTTACGCTCTTTGGCTATTGGAACTTTGATAAATGAAGCCGTTTCCCTTTTTGTAGAACACGAAGAAGCAATTTTACAAGGTACTTTTTCGGCAGCCCTGTTGGACCATAGTAGGTATAAAGCGCAAATCAATGATATCATTAAAATTAGTGTAGAAAAAGTATATCAAAGTCAAGAAGTGGTCGAAAAGGAAATAGCCGGCTATAAAGTACTTTCCACTTTATTGGATGTGTATACTCAAGCTTATGAACGTGCTCAAATGGGCCGTGCGCGTCACTACGATAAATTGATTTTAAAAAATACGGGGATCTCTATTTCTGAGGAAGCTTCGGAATATGATTACCTATTGGAGATTTGCAATTACATTTCCCGTTTAACCGATGGAAATGCCATGTTGCAATATCAAAAAATAAAAGGGGCTATCTAAAGCAACTTTTCTAGTTGCTTTTTAATTTGTTTTGCGGAAATACCTGCAATTTCCTGTAGTTCTTCCACTGTTCCGTGAGCAGGAAATTCGTCTGGAATCCCGATAATCTTTATAAGGTTGGGATATTCGTTTTCTGAAGCAAATTCTGCTATGGCACTACCAAAGCCTCCTTTGGCAACTCCGTCTTCAACTGTGACAATGATAGGGTATTGTTTGAAAATTTTATGTAATAGCGTTTCATCCAAAGGTTTTACAAAACGCATGGCATAATGACCAATGGCTAACGTGCCTTCCATAGTTTTCATTGCTTCCGAAACATTCTGTGCAATAGTACCTATAGAAAGCACAGCGATTTTTTTTCCTTCGGAAAGAATTTCTCCTTTGCCCAATCCAATTTCAGAAAAAGGGAGTTCCCAATCTAGAATTTGTCCACGCCCTCTGGGATAACGAATCGCCAAGGGTTGTGTTAACCCTAATTGGGCGGTGTAGAGTAAGTTTCGGAGCTCTACGACATCTTTTGGCGCGCAAATGGTAAGGTTCGGAATGCAACGTAAATAAGCCAAATCGAAAATCCCATGATGGGTGGCACCGTCTTCTCCTACAATTCCGGCTCGATCCAAACAAAAAATAACAGGAAGATTTTGTAAACAAACATCATGGATAATTTGATCGTAAGCCCGTTGCAAAAAAGTAGAGTAAATAGTACAGTAAACTATTTTTCCTTGCGTAGCTAGCCCTGCCGCAAAGGTAACGGCGTGCTGTTCGGCAATACCTACATCAAATGCTCTGTCGGGAAAGCGTTCCATCATAAATTTAAGAGAGCTTCCCGTAGGCATGGCAGGGGTGATACCTATGATGTTTTTATTTTTTTCTGCCAGTTCTACAAGGGTTTTTCCAAACACATCTTGAAACTTTGGTGGAAGTTGTTGGTTCAATTTTGGAAATAAGTCTCCCGTAGTCGCATCAAACTTTCCTGGGGCGTGATAGGTCACTTGGTTCTCTTCGGCTTGCTTTAGGCCTTTTCCTTTGGTGGTGACTACATGCAGCAGTTTTGGACCTGAGATATTTTTTAATCGGTTTAATTCAGAAATTAATTGAGTTACATCATGACCGTCGATAGGTCCCGAATATTTGAAATGAAGTGCTTCAAAAAGATTTTCAGAATCGGGAATGTTTTCCAAGGTGGTTTTAGAAAGATATTCTTTTAAAGCCCCCACGCTGGGATCGATACCAATAGCATTGTCATTTAAAATGACCAACAAATTGGTGTTGGTAACTCCTGCATGGTTTAAAGCTTCGAAAGCCATACCGCTGGCAATCGAGGCATCCCCAACCACTGCGATGTGTTGCCTTTGCAAGTTGCCGTCCAATTGTGCAGAAATTGCCATTCCCAAAGCAGCCGAAATAGCAGTGCTGCTATGGCCCACACCGAAAGGATCGTATGGACTTTCATCACGTTTCGGAAATCCGCTAAGGCCTTTTAGTTGTCTGTTGGTGTGAAATATGTCCCTTCTTCCCGTAAGGATTTTATGTCCATACGCTTGATGCCCTACATCCCAAACCAATAAATCTTCGGGAGTATTGTACACATAATGAAGCGCAATGGTTAACTCCACTACTCCTAGGCTGGCTCCTAGATGTCCTGCTTTGGCAGCAACAATATTGATGATAAATTCCCGTAATTCTTGAGCCAATAACGGTAGGGAAGCTTCGTTTAATTCTCGAAGTTCTTTCGGGCTATGGATATGTTCTAACAGTTTTTTTGGCACTTCACAAAGATACGGTTATTCTCTTCTTTTTGAAGTTCATTCTCCTTCTAATTCGTACTTTAGCAAAACTATGATACAGCCGTTTGACGATGCTTATTTTATGAAAAAAGCTTTGCAGGAAGCTCACATTGCTTTTGAAAAAGGAGAGATTCCTGTAGGGGCGGTCATTGTGGTAGATAATCAAATTATTGCGAGGGCTCATAATTTAACCGAAACGCTTCATGATGTGACCGCTCATGCCGAAATGCAAGCTATTACGGCAGCTGCTAACCATTTAGGAGGAAAATATTTACGGGGATGTACTATGTATGTAACCTTAGAACCTTGTGCCATGTGTGGAGGCGCCTTGTATTGGAGTCAGTTGTCAAAAGTGGTTTATGGAGCCAAAGATGAAAAGAGAGGGTATCGCTCGCAAAAAGTAGTCTTGCACCCTAAAACCAAAGTAGTCGGTGGGGTAATGGAAGCAGAAGCAGGAAATCTTCTGAAGCGTTTTTTCATCGAAAAAAGAAACCTGAACTAAAAAACCCTCCAGTAGTGGAGGGTTTCGTAAATCAAAAATGCGTTAGATATATTATTCGTAGATCACACGTATTTTAGTGGCAATCATACCTTTTTTCCCTTCAGTCTCTTCATATTCTACTTTGTCACCTTCGTTAATGGCTTCACCATTTAGGCCAGTGACATGTACAAAGATGTCTTTTCCGGTTGCATCGTTGGTGATAAAACCGTAACCTTTTGATTCGTTGAAAAACTTAACTGTTCCTTCCATTGTAATAAAAAAAATAAATTAATAATGAATCAAAGGTACGCTATTTATGATGCGAAACGTTACGGAAGTGTAAAATTTTTTTTAGAAAATGAATTTTAAAGGTCTTTAGTATCAGTATAATCCCTCATTTTTTCGATGTTTTCTTTATTCAGCATATAATCTTTTACATCCCTGTTTTTCCATCGGTGATAAATAAATAAGGGCATTAATACAAAAAATAATGTAGAAATGGATAAACCAATAATGAGGTTTCCAGTTTCAGGATCCTCGGTTTTGAGATAATGGCCAATCCCTAAACCAACAATGATAGCTATGAGTAATATCGTTAAAAAATACTTCATTTATTTTCCTGAAAAATCAATTAGTTTTCTTCTGTAGGCAGTTAATAGTTTGGATTTTGAAACGAAACCAAAGTACGCATTTTTTGAAACAACAGGGAGGTTCCAGGCCCCAGTGTCCTGAAACTTTTTCATTACATCGGTCATTCGATCTTTATCCAAGTCGATAATAGCAGGTGGATTTTGCATAAGGTCTTCTGCGGTCATCTCTTTGTAAAGAGACTGGTCAAACATGACAGGACGTAAGTCATCCAATAAAATAATCCCTTTCAAACTCTCTGTTTCAGGATCGACCACAGGAAAAATATTCCGATTGGATTTTACCACTGCTTGATGCACAATATCCCCTAAATTCATGGTAGATTTTACCGAAATAAAATTTTGTTCAATCACGGTATTTATATCCATGAGTGTCAATACGGCATGGTCTTTATTATGGGTAATCAGTTCTCCTTTGCGTCCTAGTTCCATCGTGTATACCGAATGGGGTGTGAAATATTTCGTGATACTGAAGGAAATAGTTGCAGTAATCATTAACGGGATGAACAATTCGTATCCCCCCGTTACTTCAGCAATTAAGAATATAGCCGTAAGCGGGGCGTGTAAAACCCCCGCCATTAAACCAGTCATTCCTACCAAGGTGAAATTACTTTCGGAAATAGAAAAGCTTCCGAAGCCCAACTGATTGAAAAATTTAGCTACAGTGTACCCCATGATGCTCCCCATAAAAAGGGTAGGGGAAAAAATACCTCCAACGCCACCTGCCCCAAAAGTTATGGAACTAGCAATAACCTTAAAGAGTACCAGCCCCACTAATAAGGCAATCATGACCCAAGTATTTTCAATATCTAAATTAAAAAAATTGTTTTCCAGAGCTTTTCCAGGGTTTCCCTGCACCAAACTGTTGATCACGTCAAAACCTTCTCCATAAAGTGGTGGAATGAAATAAACCAGTAATCCAATGGCTAAGCCGCCTATTAATAGTCTGCTAATGGAAGAGGGAATTTTATTGAATAATGTTTGAATGTATTCGTACATGTTGGTAAAATACACCGATACAAACCCTGCGATGACTCCTAGAATAATGTAAAAAGGAATATCCTTCAGAACAAATTTATCTTCAATACTGAAGGGTAAAATTAAATCGTCTCCCAAAAAAAAGTACGAAGTGATAATAGCAGAAACGGAAGCCAATAATAAGGGAACCATGGAAGCTATGGTAAGATCCAAACTAAATACCTCAATCGCAAAAATGATGGCTGCAATGGGTGCTTTAAAAATGGCCGACATGGCTCCTGCTGCGGCACAACCAATAAGTAAGGTTCTTGAGGTTTGGTTAAGGTGGAAAAGCCTTGCCATATTCGAACTTATGGCAGCGCCTGTGGCCACGGTGGGTCCTTCCAAACCTACCGAACCTCCAAAACCAACAGTGATGGGAGCGGTTAAAAGCGAACCAAACATCTGGTATTGTTTTAAAATCCCTTTTCGCTTGGATATTGCGTATAGCGTGGAAGGAATTCCATGGCTTACCTTCTTTCTTAGAACATATTTAATGATGAGAAATACCAAGCTTAAACCTATAATGGGAAAAACAAAGTAAAAAGCTTGATGGTACTCTTGTATAAATTTTCCTTCTAGTAAATGTTGGAAGAAATGGGTAAGGTTTTTTAGTGTTACAGCTCCTAAGCCAGAAAGTATTCCAGCAAGAATACTAAGGATAAAAATAAATTGCCTGTGGCTTATGTGTTTGGCCCGCCAGATAAGTATTTTGGTAAGTACTTTTTTAAATTTCATAGCACTAAATAATAAGCCGTACGCCACCAAGGTCCTCTACGCTATATTCAAACTTGTCGCTAGGAGAACCAATAAACATAAAGTTAACAGGAATATTCCATTTTTGGGAAAGCTGTTGAATTAACTCTGGCGAGAAACGCCCTTCCTCTACTACCAGCTCAATTTTTATTTCTGGGTATTCACGGTCCAAAAAATCAATTTCTTTTGAAAGATTTACGGGCATTTTTTCGTTCTCATCAAGCACATGAACGATTTTTATCTTTCGGGTATGTTCATTTTTCTTTATATATAGCATCACCTTGTTGAGGGTGGCAATATTATCCCCTTTGGTAAAAAAAACAAACTCCTGTTCGTTAATTTTATTAATATAGGAAAGTGTTTTCTTGTCAATCTTGGAAACACTTTTTCTTATCGGATCAAAGATGTAATGAATAAACCGAAGTGATAGTCGCAGCACTAGCGTTCTATTTAACATGAAAATGATAAAAATGATAAAAGGAATAAAGTAATCTAGAAAAACTATAAAATTACTAGGTGCTCCTTCTTTTGGCTCCATAGAAATATTTCCATAGATAGCTGTTATTACTGCAACAATAGCTACGATTACCGAAATCCATTTGGCTTTTTCTGGTCTAGGAAGGGCTGCCCGTTTTACTTTCAATAAAATATTTCCAATTCCAAATAAGGCCATGACCGATAGAAAAGAAATGGTATAGACACCTGCTAAAATCGCAACTTCTCCATGGGTAATCAATAACACAGAAACCGATAATATAAAAAACATGAGTATGATTCGATAGGAACTGCCACGGTTATTCTTTTTCAGAAAAAATTGAGGCATGATTCGATCTAGAGTCATTCGTTCCAATAATCCTGTAACTCCTACAAAACTAGTTAATACCGCCCCGCTTAAAACCAAAAAAGCATCAATGGAAATTAGGGTCGCAATCCAATTTCCGCCTACTTGAGAAGCCATTTCTACTAGTAGTGTATTTTGATATTCGTCGCTTTGTAACACTGGAAGGGCAAATAAGGCTAAAGCAAAAACCGCCATTAGGGGATTGATGATACTTACAATAGCCCACATATTTCTTAGTGTTTTTGGAAAAACCCCACGTTTTTGTTCCTCGACAAAATTAGCCGAACTTTCAAAACCTGAGACCCCTAACATAGAGGCTGAAAACCCAAAAAATATTGCTGTAATGATGCCTCCTTCCCTAGAAGGTAAACTCCAATTTTCAAATAGTGTCCCAATTCCATTTTGAAAGAGGTAATATCCAATAAAACCAGTTAATACCAACAATGAGGTTAGGTGGAAAAGAAAGATTCCAATCGCTACTTTAGCGGATTCGGTGATACCACCAATGGTAAGTAGGGCAAATAATGCCAAAAGTCCAATGGTTGTTATGATAATAGGTAAGGAAGGAATAAGGTGATGTATGTAATGAATGGCTTCATTGGCTGAAATTACTGCGGTAGCCATATAAGAAAGAATCGTTAGGGTTGCCGCAAAAGAGGCCATAAATTTGCTGGTGGTATTCAGTAAAGCATTATAGGCACCTCCATTAAGAGGTAAGGCTCCTACTACTTCCCCATAAATTCTACGGAAAAGAAACAGTACAAACGAAACAATAAGTAAGGTTATCCATGCATATTGTCCTGCAAATGCAATGGCAAGAGCTGAAACATATAATACCGATGAGCTAATGTCATTGCCGCAAATGGCGGTAGATTCTAACTCATTGAGTTTTTTTTGAATTTTAGTTTTCACTAAGGTTTAGTTTCAAATTCAATTCATCAAGCTGTCCTTGATCAATTGGAGCAGGGGCATCAATCATTACATCGCGTCCTGCGTTATTTTTTGGGAAAGCAATAAAGTCCCTAATGGTTTCTTGTCCCCCCAAAATAGCCACCAATCGGTCTAAGCCAAAAGCAATTCCGCCGTGAGGGGGTGCCCCATACTGAAATGCATCCATTAAAAATCCAAATTGTGCTTTCGCTTCTTCTGGGGTAAACCCTAAATAGTCGAACATTTTCGATTGAATTTCCTTATCGTGAATACGAATGGAACCTCCTCCAATTTCGTTTCCGTTTAGCACCAAGTCGTAAGCATTTGCCTTTACCGCCCCAGGGTCGGTTTTTAATAATTCCATTTGTCCAGGTTTTGGCGATGTAAATGGGTGGTGCATGGCGTGATAGCGATTGGTTTCTTCATCCCATTCCAAAAGCGGGAAGTCCACGACCCAAAGTGGCGCAAATTCATTGGCTTTTCGTAAGCCTAATCGTTCGGCCAATTCCATACGTAGTGCACTAAGTTGTGCTCTCACCTTATTTTTTTCACCGGAAAGGATGCAAATTAAATCTCCTGCTTGTGCTCCAGTAACTTCGGCCCATTTTGCCAAATCGTCCTGATCGTAAAATTTGTCTACGGAAGATTTGTAAGTTCCATCTTCATTGCAACGGCTGTACACCATTCCCATGGCTCCAATTTGCGGGCGTTTCACCCAATCAATCAATTTGTCAATTTCCTTCCGGGTGAAACTATTTCCGCCAGGAACAGCGATCCCAACGACTAATTCAGCCGAGTTGAACACATTAAATTCTTTGTGTTGCGCTACTTCATTCAATTCGCCAAATTCCATTCCAAAGCGGATATCGGGCTTGTCGTTTCCATAGCGTTTCATCGCCTCGTCATAGGTCATTCTAGGAAATTCAGCAACATCAACTCCGTTTATTTCTTTCAGTAGATGACGGGTCAAACCTTCAAAGGTATTAAGAATGTCTTCCTGTTCCACAAAGGCCATTTCACAGTCAATTTGGGTAAACTCGGGCTGTCTGTCGGCTCGTAAATCTTCGTCACGGAAGCATTTTACGATTTGAAAATATTTATCCATTCCACCTACCATAAGCAACTGCTTAAAAGTTTGTGGTGACTGCGGAAGGGCATAAAATTGGCCTTCATTCATACGGGAAGGGACCACAAAATCACGGGCGCCTTCAGGAGTGGATTTTATGAGATATGGGGTTTCCACTTCTACAAATTCCTTAGCAGAAAGATAGTTACGAACGGCCATGGTTACCTTATGGCGAAACACCAAATTGTTGCGAACCGGTTTCCTTCGAATATCCAAATAACGGTATTTCATTCGAAGGTCTTCCCCGCCATCGGTATCATCTTCAATGGTGAAGGGAGGGGTAAGGGAAGCGTTCAGTAAATTCAATTCTGAAACTAAAATTTCGATATCCCCGGTAGGCATGTTGGGGTTTTTGGATTCCCTTTCTATTACTTTTCCAGTCACCTGAATCACGAACTCACGTCCCAGCTTGGAAGCCATTTCCATAACGGTCTTGTCGGTTCTTTCCTCATCGAAAATTAATTGGGTGATTCCGTAACGATCGCGAAGATCTACCCAGATCATAAATCCTTTATCACGAATTTTTTGAACCCATCCCGAAAGGGTGACGGTATTTCCAATGTGTTCGGCCCTTAGTTGTCCGTTAGTGTGCGTTCTGTACATTTCTGAAAAAGTTAGGCTGCAAAGTTAAGAAGAACAAGAAGATTGAAATAACAAACCCCGACAAATTTGTCGGGGTTTGTTGCCTGAGGTTCAAAAAGTATTAGGCTTCCGAAGGAGTTTCATCCAATTCATTGATTACCTTTCTTGTTTTTCTTCGCCACCACATCTTAAACTTCGTAATCAAGAAAAATGCGATGGGGACAAAAACCAGCGTTAGGAAGGTGGCGACAAATAGCCCATAAATTACCGTCCAGGCCAGTGGCCCCCAGAAAATCACGTTATCTCCACCCATATAAATGTTGGGGTTGAAGTCTTTGAAGAGGGTAAAAAAGTTGATATTTAAACCAATTGCCAATGGAATCAATCCTAGGATGGTCGTAATGGCCGTTAGCAAAACAGGTCTTAAACGGGCTTTTCCAGCCCTTACAATAGCCTCGAACAAATCGTCTACTTCCAGATATTGGTCTTCATCCATATCCAGCTGTACCTTTTTACGATCTATGAGCAATTGTGCATAATCCAGCAGTACCACTCCGTTATTTACCACCACTCCTGCAAGGGAGATGATCCCTACCATGGTCATCATGATGACAAAGGCGTTTCCAGAAATAACAATGCCTCCAAAAACTCCAATTAAACTTAAGAAAATGGCCGACATGATGATGGCTGGTTTTGAAACAGAATTGAACTGAAAAATCAGAATAAAGAAAATGAGTCCCAATCCTGTGAAAAATGCTCCCATTAAGAAGGCCATTTGCTTGTTCTGTTCTTCAATTTGGCCTGTATAATCAATTTTGATATCATTGGGTAAGCCTTCAAAGCTTCGCATTTCATTCTGGATTTGTCCTACCACGGCACCTGCATCAGTATACCCAGGGGCGAGAGCCGAATAGACCGTAACCACTCGCTTCGTGTCTTTATGTTTGATAGCACTAAACCCCGAAGAGTTTTCATAATCGGCTACGGCCGAAACGGGGATTTCCTTAATTTGGCCCGAAGCCATATCCCTAAAAGTGATTTTTTGATTGAATAAAGCACTTTTGTCATATCGGTTTTCTTCATTGAAACGAACGTATATATCAAAATCATCTCCGTCTTCCTTGTAAATCCCTGCTTTGGAACCAAAAATGGAATTACGAAGCTGTTGCCCCACTTGAGAAGCACTAATTCCTAGTTCCCCTGCTTTTTCGCGATCTACGACCACGCGGGTAATAGGTTTATTTTTGTTAACGTCAATTTTTAATTCATCAATACCTCCAATATTTTTGCTATTGATGTATTCTCGCATTTGTTCGGCCGTATTGATGAGTTCGTCATAATCGCTACCCTCCAGCTCAATATTAATAGGAGCTCCAGCAGGAGGCCCTGCGGCATCCTTTTCTACAGAAATAAGAACGCCGGGGTAAATACCTACCAAAGCCTTTTGGACTTTTTGGCGCAACAACTCACTGTCTTCGCCTCTTCGGTATTTAAATTCACGCATGGATGCTGTAATCTTGGCTTTATGGGGCATTTCGGCAGCAGAACCACCATCGGTTTGTGGGTTTCCAGCTCCTTCCCCTACTTGGGATACCGCACTTTCAACCATGTAATTATAACCGCCTTCCATGTATTGCTCTTGATTCAGTACATCGTATACGCGTTTTTCTATCTCCTTAGTAATGGTATTGGTTTTTTCAATAGCAGTCCCTTCGGGGTATTCGATATAGACAATAATCTGGTTCGGGATATTATCTGGAAAGAATTCCACTTTGGTTCGTTGTGTGCTTAGGGAGATTCCAAATGAAACAAAAGCGATGATCAATAGTACGAAGGTTCCGATACTAAACGCATAGGGTCTCCAACCCGAAAGGGCCCAACGCAATTGATTTTCATAAAAACGTTCGAGCCGTACCAAGGTTTTTGTCTGGAAATTATTGGCCCATTTCCGAAGAAACAATCGGTAGGCCCACAGCATGATTGCTGTAAACACCATTAATGTACCCAGCGCTCTATATTCTCCTGCGACCAAGAACACCACCAATCCTAAAAAGGCCATGATGCTAGTGAGCATGATGATCTTTTTTAAAGGCATGTCTTTATCCTCAATGGTCATAAACTGAGAGACCAATACCGAGTTAAAGAAAATTGCGACAAAGAGGGAAGACCCAAGTACAATCGATAGGGTTTGTGGTAAAATCATCATGAATTCTCCCATAATCCCAGGCCATAAACCTAAAGGGATAAAAGCAGCTACGGTCGTGGCTGTGGAAATGATAATAGGAAAGGCAATTTCGCCAATTCCTTTTTTAGCAGCTTCAATACGGCTCATGCCTTCTTCGTCCATTAAACGATACACGTTCTCCACGACCACAATTCCGTTATCAACCAGCATCCCAAGTCCCATGATCAACCCAAAGAGTACCATGGTGTTTAAGGTAATCCCAAACATGTTTAAAATCATTAAGGACATGAACATGGACATCGGGATAGCAAAGCCCACGAAAATAGCGTTCTTAAAGCCTAGGAAGAACATTAAAACAGTCACTACAAGAATAACCCCAAAGATGATGTTATTCACCAGGTCGTCTACCTGCCCAATCGTTACCGAAGATTGGTCGTTGGCAATAGTAACTTCCAGGTCGGGTGGAAACACATTTTCCCGGGCATCCTTTACAATGAGCTGAATTTCCTCTGCAGCGGCCACCATGTTCTTTCCAGCTCTTTTCTTTACATCTAGCATGACCACGGGCTCCCCAAACTCTCTCGCAAAAGTGGTTTTGTCTTCTTCCTGAAAGGAAACCGAAGCGACATCCTTCAAATAAATGGGGTTGTTGTTTTCAGACTTTACTACGAAGTTCTCCAGTTCGGAAGGATCATCAATTTCTCCTAAAACACGAATGGTTCTACGTTGGCCGCTGGCTTTCATATTTCCAGCAGACATGGTCACGTTTCCACTGCTAATGGAATTGATGATATCGCTGAAAGTAACTTTGGAAGCCATCATTTTATAGATGTCTACCGCCACTTCCACTTCTTTTTCCTGAGCGCCGCGAATAGCCACTTCCTTAATTTCCAAAAGATCTTCAATTTCATCCTGAAGGTATTCCCCATATTCCTTTAATTTTTCAATAGGGTAGTCTCCTGAAATATTGATGTTTAGGATGGGAATCTCTTCTGAAAGGCTTAGCTCGAACACATCGGGTTCTACCTTGGCTCCATTAAATGTGGGCCAGTCCTCACCGGCGGTCTTCGATTCAACCTCGTCTTTCACTTTTAGTTTGGCTTCTTCAACAGTGATGTTTTCGTCAAACTCTACAATAACCATGGCGTAATCCTCGGAAGACGTTGAGGTAATTTCAACTACATTACTTACGGTTTTTAGTTCATCTTCCAAGGGATCGGTGATGAGTTTCTCAATATCCTCTGCTGTGTTTCCAGGATAAATAGTACTTATGTAAATCTTGGTTTCGTTTACCTCTGGGAAATTTTCCCGAGGCATGTCAAAAAAAGCACTTACCCCAAGGTAAAAGAATACCAAGATGAGCACATATATAGTGGTTTTATTGTTGATGGCCCAAGAGGAGAGTCCAAACTCTTTCTCGACTTTCTTTTGTCTTTCGGTCATTTTTTAGGCTTTTTAGTTGTTGTTGGTGGTTGCTTCTTCCTCGTATTGAATCACTTTAACTGGCTGACTGTCCTTGACACTTCGGGCACCCTCCTTGATGATTTCCATTCCTTCTTCGATACCTGAAAGTACTTCAATTACATCTCCTTGGGTTTTTCCGGTAGTGATGATCACTTTCTTGGCAGTTCCTTCATTTTCCGAGTTTTTTTCTTCTACCGCATAGACGTATTGCTCCCCTTCCGCATTTTCAGAAATGATGCTCTGTGGAATTAAAATAGCTTTTTCACTGGTATAATCATTTATCTGAAGCTTTGCAGTTAAGTTAGGTTTTACGGTATGCTCCTTATTGGGAATGCCAATTTCTACTTTAAAAGTTCGATTGGCAGGGTTGATGTAATCCCCAGCTTGGCGTACTTCCGTATCGATGGTCTTGCCTAATACAGGAAAGGTTGCTTTTACCTTTTTCCCTTTGGTGACATCTTTTACATAACGTTCGGGAACTTCTGTCTCAATGTACATATTGTCCAAATTTACCAAGCGCATAAGGGGTGTTTGCCCTGCAGCGACCACGCTTCCTTGTTCGGTAATCACATCGTCTATCGTGCCTGAAAACGGGGCTTTTACTATTGTTTTCGCCACTTGTTGTTTCAGCTGGTCTACTGCTTTGGATTGAGCTTCATAATTCGACTTGGCCTGTAAATATTGAATTTCACTCCCAATTTTTTGATCCCACAAACGCTTCTGGCGCTCGTAGGTGGTCTTAGCCAAATCGGCTTGTACTTCCAATTGGGCCAACTGCTGACTCAAACCTCCATCATCAATCTTTGCCAAGGTTTGCCCTTTACTCACTTTTTGTCCTTCCGTAACGTAAACCTGTGTTAGGATACCATTGTATTCTGGGGTAATAACGAGAAGGTTCTTTGTGGTGACATTTCCTTGAATTTCAAAAAAGTGATTGAATTCCTCCTGTTTTGCCGTAATGGTCGTAATCAACGGGACATTTCTTACGGTATCCAGTTTTGCAATGGCATCGTCTATTTGGCGCAATTCTTCGTGGATATTGGTTTGTTGGGTGACAATTTCGGCCCTTTTTGCCCTTAAGGCTTCTAGATCGCCCGATTCAATTATAGATTGGGTTGATTTTTGATCCCCGCCGCAAGCGGTTAAAAATAGTGGGATGCTAAGTAAGGTGAATATTTTTTTCATGATTATATGGTTCTGGTTGATGATTTTCTAGTTGTTGATTTCAGGTGAATTTAACAGGGTTTCCAAAGTTGCTTTGGCGTTGATTACGTCCAGCATGGATTGAAAATATTGTTGTTGTGCGCTATACAATTGGGTCTGCGCTTGACGTAAATCGAAACTTGTCGAGATTCCTTCAGTGAATTTCACTTGATTTTTGTTTTCAATACGTTGGGCTAACGCAAGGTTCTTTTTGGCGTTTTCATATTTATCGATGGTAAATTGATAATTACTCTTTGCATTATCGTATTCCAATTTGATATTTTGAACCGTTTCTTCAAATTGAGTTTTGGCTTGGTCCAAAGCAATTTTAGCTTGTTGAGTTCTAGCGCTTCGCATACCACTACTAAAAATAGGGATGTTCATTTGAAGTCCGAGAATAGAGGATTGAAACCAGCGTTGATCGCTGTCCAAAAAGGTAAAGTCGTTACTATTGGCTTGCGTTCCATAATTTACAAAGGCCGAAAGTGAAGGCAAGGCCTTACTTTTTTCCAGCTTCATTTCCAATTTTCTTTGTTCAATCAAATTATTCGCTATTCTATAATCAATGTTTTCCTCCAAGCTTAAATCTTCATTCAAAAAGGTTAACTGAATATTTTGCTGTGTTAAAGCATCCAAATCTTCGGTTAAGGTTACAGGTGTATTGATGTCAAGTCCTAGCGCGACATTAAACATTTGACGAGCAATTAAAAGCGATCGCTCTGCGTTGCTAAGATTGGTATTGATATCCAAAAGAGTAATCTCTAGTTGCTCCACACTTTCCTCTTCTGTAAGTCCGTTTTCAAAAATCTTTCGGGTTTCATAGAGGTTTTCTTCTAGATTTTTTTGGTTTTTCTGAAAGATGGCCACCAATTCTTCTGCCAATAAAACACTGCCATACGAATTGATAACCCCTTTTCTTACTTCAAGGAGTGTTTTTTCGGTAGCATTTTCAGAATAATCCAGAAAAACCTTTGCAGCCTGAAGCCCCACCAAATAACTTCCGTCAAAAATAAGTTGGTTAAGGGTGGCCACTGCATTAGCGTTTTGTTTGGTTCCGAAGGTCACCGGTACAAAAGAACCTGGTTCGCCTCCAGCTATTTCCCCCGGAATTAGGGTAACAGGTTGCTTTAAGTTGTTGTTATAGGAAACATTGGCGCTAATTTGTGGTAATCCAGAGGCGGTCGTCTCCCACTTTTGTTTAATGGCTTTGGCAATATCCCTTCTGGCATTCAAGGCAGTGTAATTACTATCCAAAGCAAAAGTCACTGCTTCTTCCAACGAAAAGGAGTAGCTCCTTTCTTGTGCAAAGGAAACTGCCGAAATTAAAAGCAGTAGGATAATGATTGGTTTTTTAGTCATGAGTTTGTGTATTGATGAATTGATTGAGAATTTCTTTTCCTTTATCGGTAACAATCCCCCGAAGGTGGTATTCCAGGTAATCTTCCATGATCATGGATTTTGGAAACTGTTGCGGTGGGAAAATGGTTTCATTATTAATTTCACTAAGTGCCAGAAAGTAAATTCTGGAAATAAAATGGATGTTGATATTCTTTCTGTAGAACCCTTGTGAAACCCCTCTTTGCAAGTTATTTACAGTGCATTCGTTCATGTTTTCGAATTTCATTTCCTGAACCATTTTATAGATTTCAGGGTAATATTTCTGAAGTTGGTACTGTGGGGAGGCCTTTTCGTTTTTCAACTGAAGCATTGCGAATTTTTTTACTTCATAGAGCTCCTCAATAGGGTTCTTTTCCTGGGCAATGATATGATCTATCCCGCAAGTGATGGTATGAAATACAGAAAGTACCGTTTCCTTTACCAATTGGGTTTTATTTTTAAAGTGGGAGTAAATGGTTTTTTTGGAAATGCCCATCTCTTGTGCGATATCGTCCATGGTCACACTTTTAAAACCAAGGTTGATAAACATTTCGGCCGATTTTTGGATAATTTTTTCTTTCATAAGGAGGTGCAAATGTAGCCTAGGAAACTTTAAAAACAAAAAAAGTTTCCAAAGTTTTAAAATTATTTAACATTGGCGATATTTTAGGTTGCCGTAAGGTTATTTAAATAGCAAGATGTATTTTAGTGGCAAAATTTGTTATGAAAGCGCTTTCCCAATACAAAGGGTTCCTTGAGGACTACTTAAAAACTGCTGTAGTGGTAAAAGAACCGAAGCATTTATACGAACCCATTGAATACATACTTTCTTTGGGAGGCAAACGCTTACGCCCTGTACTTACTTTAATGTCTTGCGACTATTTTGGGGGTGAGTACCGAAAGGCCATTCATGCTTCCTTGGCGGTAGAATTGTTCCATAATTTTTCTTTAATCCACGATGACATTATGGATGAGGCGCCCCTGCGAAGAGGCAAAGAAACGGTGCATCAAAAATGGGATATCAATACCGGAATCCTTTCGGGCGACGCCATGCTTATTTTGGCCTATCAATTTTTTGAACAGTACGAACCCGCACTTTTTCAGGAATTGGCAAAATTGTTCAGTAAAACAGCGATGGAAGTTTGTGAAGGACAACAATACGATGTAGATTTTGAAACCCGAAACGATGTTTCGGTTCCCGAGTATTTAAAAATGATCGAATATAAAACAGCGGTTTTGGTGGCTGCAGCCCTACAGATGGGAGCGATTGTAGCGGGTGCTTCGGAAGGTTGTAAAGCGGGGGTCTATGAATTTGGAAGGAATTTAGGGATTGCTTTTCAACTTCAGGATGATTATTTGGATGCCTTCGGAAATCCGGAAACCTTCGGGAAACAATTGGGGGGCGATATCCTGGCGAATAAAAAAACGTATCTGTATTTACTGGCCAAGCAAAAGGGTACTCCCTCTGAAGTCGCCAAACTAGAAAATTGGTTTCAGTTTAAAGAAGGCAATTCCGAAGAAAAAGTGATACAAGTAAAAAGTATTTTCGAGAAAACCGGTGCAGCTTCCGCTACTCAAGAAGCCATAGAAAAATACACCAATGAAGCCTTTCAGGTATTAACTACTTTACAGATTTCAGAAGACAAAAAAGATAAGTTACGTGAATTCGGACTTTGGTTGATGCGACGTACGGTTTAGAAATAGATTCGTACAAAGGGCATCCAGGCATTATTGTAGATGCTTTTGTCTTTGTCGTATAAAACGTCATAGCGAATACCAAAGGTAAAGTTGTCTGCGTGATATCCAGCACCAAAAAACAAGGCGGGGTACCAATAATTTTGATCGGGATAATTTAAAAAATCCCAGTCCCTGTTCACGCTTAATTCTTCAAACTCTGCCGATAGTTGTATTTCGCGTATGGGATTGAAAAGTGAAATAAGGCTTCCGCCGTAAACCCAAGATTCATAAATATCACGTTCGCTAGCATAACTTCCTGTAAGGGCGACCCCCAAAGCAAATTGATCGTTAAATTCATAAATCGCACTAGGGGATAGGGAGGCTCCAAAAAACCTATTGCCAAACGAAAGTCCGAATCCGCCGCCATAACGAACATGACTCCAAAAGGAAGAACGGTTTTCGTAAATGTCATTTTCTTCCTGTGAATGGAGTGAATGCCATGAAGTTGTTATAAGACTTATAAATAAGAAGATGAATAGGCTTTTTTTAATCATAAATGCAAAAGTTTAAAATCATCATAAATATATTGATTAGCTATCGTTTTTTTCCTAATTGTTGTATTTTTGTCTTAAGTATTCAAAAAAAATAGCCAGAATCCTTATGGATCGATATTCATTCCTCAATGCGGTGCATCCTTCTTACATCGCTGAACTCTATGACAAATACCTTCAATATCCAGATTCAGTAGAGCCTAGTTGGCGTGCTTTTTTTCAAGGTTTTGATTTTGGAATTGAAAATGGTTCCTTAGAAGCTTTAGGAATTGATGGGGTTAACGGAATCCCAGAAAACATGCTGAAGGAGTTCCAAGTTATCAAATTAATTGATGGATATCGCAATCGAGGACACCTTTTTACCAAAACCAATCCGGTAAGGGAGCGTAGAAAATACAGTCCGAAGTTGGATCTAGAAAACTTTGGTCTTTCGGAAGAGGACTTAGAAACCGAATTTGAAGCAGGCTCTGTCTTAGGAATTGGTAAAGCTTCCCTAAAGGAAATCGTTCGTCATCTCGACACGATTTATTGCGATTCCATTGGAATTGAATACATGTATATACGTAATCCTGAAGAAATTCAATGGATTCAAAACTGGCTTAATGTAAATGATAATCACCCAAAGTTTTCAGAAGAAGAAAAAAAACACATCCTTAAAAAACTGAATGAAGCGCTTTCCTTCGAAACTTTCTTGCATTCTAAATATGTAGGGCAGAAACGTTTCTCTATTGAAGGAGTAGATGCGGTGATTCCTGGATTGGATACCTTAATTCAAAAAGGTTCAGAGAAAGGAATTGAACAGTTTGTGGTAGGGATGGCACACCGAGGGCGTTTAAATGTTTTGGCCAATATCTTCGGAAAATCCCCTGAAGCTATTTTTAGTGAGTTTGATAGTAAAGAATACGACGAAGAAGAGTTGTTTGATGGTGATGTAAAATACCATATGGGTTGGACCAGTTTCCGGGAAACCGACAAAGGAAAGAAGGTGCGTATGGATTTAGCTCCCAACCCCTCTCACTTAGAGACCGTAAACGCTGTAGTAGAAGGAATTTCCAGGGCAAAAGTGGACAACAAGTTACAAGGGGATGCTAAAAAAATACTTCCTATCCTTATTCATGGTGATGCTGCAATTGCTGGACAGGGGGTGGTATATGAAGTAGTGCAAATGGCACAATTGGAAGGTTATAAAACTGGAGGGACTATTCACGTAGTGGCTAATAACCAAGTGGGTTTTACAACCAATTATCTTGATGCTCGATCTTCCACCTATTGTACCGATGTGGGTAAGGTAACCCTTTCCCCTGTATTGCATGTAAATGCAGATGATGTAGAAGCAGTTTGCCATGCCTTTGCTTTTGCATTAGACTTTAGGATGCAATTTGGAAGGGATGTCTTTATAGATGTGTTGGGCTATAGAAAATATGGGCACAACGAGGGCGATGAGCCTCGATTTACACAACCCAAGTTGTACAAGGCTATATCAAAACATGAGAACCCTAGGGATATCTACGCTGGCCGATTAAAAAAAGAGGGAATTATCGATGATAATTACGTGGCCCAGTTGGAAAAGCAATATAAGTCTGAATTGGAAGAAGATTTGGAGGAATCTAGAAAGAAAGATAAAACAGTGATTACTGAAATCTTGGCCGATGACTGGAAGGATTATAAAATGGGAGATTTACAAGCCATTTTAACCCCCGTGGATACCACCTTCGATCTTGAAAAGCTTGATGCCTTAGCAAAGGGAATAACAGAACTTCCGAAGGATAAAAAATTCATTCGAAAAATACAGCGAATCATTGAAGACCGCCATAAACGTTATTTTGAAACCAACCAATTGGATTGGGCCATGGGAGAACTCTTAGCCTATGCCACGTTAATGGAAGAAGGATTTAATGTTCGTATGACAGGACAGGATGTGGAACGAGGAACTTTTTCACACCGTCACGCCATCATAAAAACGGAAGATGATGCCGAAGAAATCAATCTTCATAATACCATGGGAGTTGATGGAAAAATGGATATTTACAATTCCTTGCTTTCAGAATATGGAGTGGTAGGTTTTGATTATGGGTATGCCATGGCAGCCCCAAAAACCCTCACGATATGGGAGGCACAGTTTGGGGATTTTTCCAACGGAGCCCAAATTATGATGGACCAATATATTTCGGCAGCCGAATCGAAATGGAAAGTGCAAAACGGGTTGGTCATGTTATTACCACATGGTTATGAAGGACAAGGTTCAGAGCATTCCAGTGCCCGTATGGAACGGTACCTTCAATTGTGTTCAAGGCATAATATGATCATGGCCGATGTGACAACGCCTTCAAATTTTTATCATTTGTTAAGGAGGCACATGAAATGGAATTTCAGAAAACCTCTAGTGGTATTTACCCCTAAAAGCTTGCTGCGACACCCTAAGGTCATTTCAACCAAAGAAGAATTGGCCAATGGCAGCTTCCAAGAGGTGATAGATGATACTTCCGTAGACAAGAAAAAAGTAAAATCCCTTGTGTTCTGTACCGGGAAATTTTATTATGATTTGTTGGAACGAAGGGAAGAAAATGGACGGGAGGATGTAGCCTTAGTGCGAATAGAACAATTATTTCCATTGCCAATAGACACCCTTGGTAAAATAATCGATAGTTACCCTAATGCATCCGACTATGTTTGGGCTCAGGAAGAACCCAGAAATATGGGAGCCTGGGGCTATATGTTAATGAATTTCAATCTCGAGAAGCTTCGTGTGGCTTCCCGAAACGTGTACAGTTCTCCAGCTGCTGGAAGTAGTGCACGTTCCAAAGCACGACATAAAATAGTAATAGACAGTGTTTTTGAAACACCTAATTCCTAACAGGAAAATTATAGTAATATGCTAGAAATGAAAGTCCCTTCACCGGGAGAATCCATTACAGAAGTAGAAATAGCCCAATGGCTAGTAGCCGATGGTGACTATGTAGAAAAAGATCAAGCCATTGCTGAGGTTGATAGCGATAAAGCAACGCTGGAATTGCCTGCTGAAGCGAGCGGAATTATCACTTTAAAAGCGGAAGAAGGAGATGCTGTGGCAGTAGGGGAAGTAGTTTGCTTAATCGATACCGAAGCTGAAAAACCAGAAGGTAAAGGAAATGATACCACCGAAACCTATGAAAATGCAGGGGATGAAACTGGTAAAGGAAATGCAGCTCCAGATCTAGATAAGCAAAAAGCAGAAACGGCCAATACCAATGAAAAAGTAGCATCTGCTACACAAAAAACGTATGCTAGTGGTACACCTTCACCTGCCGCCAAAAAGATTTTGGATGAAAAGGGAATGGATTCAAAAGATGTGAAAGGAACAGGTCGTGACGGAAGAATTACTAAAGAAGATGCAGTAAGTGCGACCCCTTCTATGGGAACCCCTGGAGCGGGAAGTAGAGGCTCCGAAAGAAAAAAGCTATCCATGCTTCGTAGAAAAGTAGCCGAACGCTTGGTTTCCGCAAAAAATGAAACGGCCATGTTGACCACTTTCAATGAAGTGGATATGTCCTCTATTTTTGAATTAAGAAAGGAATACAAAGAATCTTTTAAGGAAAAACATGGGGTAAGTTTAGGGTTTATGTCCTTCTTTACATTAGCAGTGGTAAGGGCCCTAGAGCTTTATCCCGATGTAAATTCCATGATCGACGGGGATTATAAAATTACCTACGATTATAAAGATATTTCCATTGCGGTTTCGGGTCCTAAAGGATTAATGGTTCCGGTAATTAGAAATGCTGAAAACCTTACTTTTCGAGGAGTAGAAGCGGAAGTGAAACGTTTGGCATTAAGAGCAAGGGACGGACAAATTACTGTGGATGAGATGACGGGAGGAACTTTTACCATTTCCAACGGAGGGGTATTTGGAAGTATGTTGTCCACGCCTATTATCAATCCGCCACAATCTGGTATTTTAGGGATGCACAACATTGTAGAGCGACCCATTGCCAAAGATGGTGCAATTGCTATTGCTCCTATTATGTACGTGGCTTTAAGTTACGATCACCGTATAATTGATGGTAAGGAATCTGTAGGGTTTTTAGTCGCTGTAAAGGAAGCTTTGGAAAATCCAGAAGAATTATTAATGGATGATAACATTAAACATGCCTTAGAGCTCTAGTTCTTGTGCAGTTGTTTTGGTACTAAAAAAGCCCGGATATTTTCCGGGCTTTTTTATTTGGTTAATTAGAAAACTAGTAATTATGAAACAAAATAATTGACAACATTGAGTAGGATAATTAATACGATGATTAATGATATGGCAATGAAGGCTAACCTCTTATGGCCTTCTTTTTTGATCTTGGTATCTATTTCCACCGTTTCTTTTTCCATACAGTAAAAGTCTACATTTAGTGGATAAAATGAAATACGTAATAACACGTATTTTACTTAATGGAGTTCATGTTGGTGCTCTTTGGCCCAAATAAGGAGACTGTTGGTTTTATGCTCCAGTTCCAATTTGTTGATAATATTGCTACGGTGTTTTTCGACCGTTCTGTGGGAAATAAATAATAAGGAAGCAATCTCTTTATTGGTCTTGTCCTTCGCAATTAGCTTAAGTATTTTCTTTTCGGAAGGGGTCAACTCTTTTAACGAATTACTTTCCGAATGGTTGATGGAGAGTAGTTCGGTTATCTTCGGACTAAAAAAAGGGGTGCCTTCCGATACTGTTTGAATACAGTTCTCAATTTCCTCCAAGGCAAATTCTTTCAGGATATATCCAAAAACCTTTAATTCTTGAGCTTTGTAGTACAAATCCTTTTCTCGGTGGAAAGTAATTAAAACAATTTTGGTTTTAAGATTATTTGTATGGCATTTTCGTGCAATTTCAATCCCCGACATAAAAGGCATTTGTATATCTAAAATAGCAATCTCGGGCTCAAGTTTGGCAATAAGATTATAGGCTTCCCTGCCATTAGTGCCACTTCCTATAAGGTTGTATCCTTTTTCAGTAAGGAAATCTTCTAAGCCCTTTAATAGGAGTGGGTGGTCATCTGCGATAATTATGGAGTCTGTTTTCATAGCGTAGGAAATCTAAATTCTAAGGTTGTACCTTGGCCTTTTTTAGAGGTAATCTTCATCTGTCCGTTAAGAAACTTGGTGCGCTCTAATAAGGTTTTTAATCCCAAGCTCTTAAGGTTTTGATATTTTTCCGTAAAATCGAATCCAATTCCATTATCCTTAATTTCCAGAATAATGAACCCGAGTTCTTTTTTGAGCGTTACTTTACTGGCCTCGGCCTTGGCGTGTTTTAAAACGTTATTGAGGGATTCTTGCACAATTCGATATAGGTTGACCTCTTGTTTTTTATCGAAAATATGGTCAATATTTTCTATTTCTGAAGAAATAAAAAGGGTGGTGTTTTCATCAATTTGTGTAAGGGTCATTTCTATGGCTTTGGTAATGCCCAGTTCCTGAAGTTGAAAAGGATGAAGGTCCCGGGAAACCCCCCGAACTTCTTCAATAGCTTCTTCCACCATTTTAATGGTATCTGGATCTTCATTACGGATAAGTTTGTTCTTAATTAACAATAATTGTTGCCCAATGCCATCGTGTAAGTCTTTTGAAATACGTTTGCGTTCTTCTTCCTGGGAAATCAATAACTCTTGGCTGTATTTTTCCTGCAGCAATTTTTTATTCTTTAATTGCAATCTATTTCGGTATAACAAAATCAATCCAAAGAAGAGGATTAGAGCGAGGCTAATAAATATGAGTCGTTTTCTGGCAGCATCATTGTCTTTTTCCAGCAATTCGATATTGGAGTTTTTGGCAATTATCTCATGCTCTTTTTTCTCTGTTTCATAAAGGGTTTGGTAATAGGCGAGCGAGTTGGCGGTCGTGTTATTGTATATCGAATCCTTCAAAGTTTCATAGGCAATCTTTAGTTCTAGGGATTTCTTGTAATTTCCCTTGGCAAGATAAATTTCTGAAAGTAACTTTTTAGCTTCAATAATATCTTCGTCATATTTCAGTGATTTGGCGGCTTCCAACTTCTTTTCAGAAAACTCCAAAGCCTTTTCAATAGCTCCTTTCGCTAAGTTGTATTTGGCAACTATTTCTGAATAATGACTCAAATAAATCAAATCTGTAATGGTTGGGTCGTGAATACTTTCAGCTTCCTTATAATATTTTTCAGCTTCTTTTAAATCTTCATTTTGAATGTAGTATTCAATAAGTTTGTTATAGATATAAAACCGATCCAGGAGGTTGTTTCCTTCTGAAGTATGATCTAAATCTTTTATTGTATGGTATGCCTTTAAAAGGTACTCCAGTTGTTGGTGGGGTTTTCCTAATTTTTTAAAATCCAGCGACTGGTTGTAATACATTACTGGGAGATGGTGCGTTAAACCAAGTTCCTTTATTTTTTGAATGTTCTTTTGTCGTTCTGCTCCCGCTTTTTCATAAAATCCATTTAAGCTATACATGTTGGTAATTCCCTGTTGGGCAAACACCATGTACTCATAATCTTCTAGCGCTTCAAAATAGGCTAAAGCTTTATGGAAATTTTCCCCAGCAGGAACAAACTCCCCTAAATTGGAATAGGCTTGCCCATTAAATAAATAGGCGTCTGCCTTGTAAATGGAATCTTTCTGGGTATACACTTCAATAGCTTTTTCATAATCTTTGGTAGCCTCTTCTAAGTCCAGTCTGTAATTTGCCCCACCTCTTTTTAAGTACAGGCTTCCTAGAAGGAAAGAATCGCTAATGCGATATTTTCTGGCGAGAAGCTCATCGATTTTTCTCACTACGGTCTTTGGTTGATTGGTAATAGAGGTGAGGGTGTAGCTCACCCCTATCATTTTTTTTGCGGCCGCTTCCACACTGTCCAGTTCCTTGGCAAACTCTATATAGGCAAAGCTATTTTTGATAAAGGTTTGTGGGTCTTCTTTCCCTTCTAAAGAAATGATAGAATCCAAAGCCGTTAATTTCATTTGAGGATCGGTGCTCGTCTGCGCTAATTTTTTGTAATAAGATACATCCTGTGAAAAGACAGTCTTCACAGAAATCAAGAAAAACAAGAGACTAACAACTCCCTGTAGTAATTTCGTTTTCAGTAGTGTATGGTTTGTTTCGAATAGGTAAAATTACTAAAAAAGCTTGTTTACTTTTTAAAATAAGCACAATTTCGGCCATAATCTATCACCGTACGAAGTTTTTTCAGTAAATCGGCACCAAGAATACCATGTACCGAATTTTCACCTGCCTGGTTCAAAGCATTGTTCACATGTTCCATGTTGAAAAGTACAAAGTCTACTTTTTGAAGGGTCAACAAGTTCATCCTTAAAGAATTATTCTTAGAGATCATGGTTTCCATGTTGGTAGCTCCCGCGCCTGCAGCTTTTATTTCCGTTTCTTCGGAAAGCAAATTGAAGGTGGAAACATCCTGAAACCCAATGCAACTGGTAGAAGCACCCGTATCAAGGATAAAGCTTCCTTTGTTGTCATTGATATAAAGTGTTACTTGATAATGGCCTGTTTGTAGTTTGGAAAGCGGAACTCTCACAAAACCTTTGTTTTCTAGGAAATTTCTTAAAGATGTCAATACTTTTTTTGGTAAATATAGCTAACAAAATGCTAGTTTTGTGATCATGCTTACAGATACTCACACACACTTGTACAGTGAAGCGTTCGATGACGATCGGGACAAGATGATGCAAACAGCTATAAAAGAGGGTGTTGGACGTTTTTTTATCCCAGCGATAGACGCTTCATACACTCAAGCTATGTACGACTTGGAAAAAAATTATCCCAATCGGGTATTTCTAATGATGGGGCTTCACCCTACCCATGTAAAAGAGAACTACGAGGAAGAGTTGGCGCATGTAGAAGCACAATTCGAAAAGCGTTCTTTCTATGCTGTGGGTGAAATTGGAATCGATTTATACTGGGACACTTCAACTTTAGCCATCCAAAAAATGGCATTCAAACGTCAAATTCAGTTGGCAAAGAAACACCAGTTGCCTATTGTAATTCATTGCAGGGATGCCTTCGATGAGGTTTTTGAAGTTCTTGAAACTGAAAAAGATGATCGTCTTTTCGGTATTTTTCACTGTTTTACCGGAACCTTCGAACAGGCGCAAAAAGCACTTTCCTATAATATGAAGTTGGGAATTGGTGGAGTCGTCACTTTTAAGAATGGTAAAATAGACCGCTTTTTAAACAAAATCGATATCCAGCATATTGTCTTGGAAACCGATGCTCCTTATTTGGCTCCTACACCTCATAGAGGGAAACGAAACGAAAGTTCTTACCTAAAACTTATCTGTGAAAAAGTAGCGACGGTATATGGTATTTCCGAAGAAAAAGTAGCACAGATCACTACATCGAATTCAAAAGAAGTATTTAAAGTATGAATCATGAGCACCCACATATACTGCTAATCTATACCGGAGGAACCATTGGGATGATTAAGGATTTTAAAACGGGAGCATTGAAAAGCTTCAATTTTGACGATCTATTAAAGCACATTCCCGAAATTAACTTGTTGGATTGCGAAATTGACACCAAAAGTTTTGAGTACCCTATCGATAGCTCCAATATGAAACCCGAATATTGGATCGACTTAGCGCATATTATAGAAACGCACTACGAAGATTACGATGGGTTTGTGGTGCTTCATGGAAGTGATACGATGTCGTATACGGCCTCGGCCCTAAGTTTTATGTTGGAAGATTTAACCAAGCCCGTCATCTTTACGGGGTCGCAATTGCCTATTGGCGACTTGAGAACCGATGCCAAAGAAAACCTGATTACTTCCATACAAATTGCAGCTACCCAAGAAAGAGGTGCGCCAAAAGTACAAGAAGTTGGACTCTATTTTGAATATAAATTGTACCGTGCCAATCGAACTACAAAAATAAATGCAGAGCATTTTGAAGCATTTGCTTCTTTAAATTATCCTGCCCTAGCAGAGAGTGGGGTGCATTTAGTGTTTAATGAAACCGCTCTTTTAAGACCCAGGGCTTCCATGAAGGTACAAGTGCATAAAAAAATGGAGACGCAAATTTTGCTGATTAAGATGTTTCCGGGACTGCACGAAACCATGCTAAAGCACTTGTTGTCCTTTAAAGGGTTAAAGGGAGTGATATTGGAAACCTTCGGAAGTGGAAATGTGACCAACGAGTCATGGTTTATTGAAATGATTTCTGAAATTATCTCCAGGGGAATCCCTGTGGTGAATGTTACCCAATGCTCCGGAGGTAGTGTAGCGATGGGGCTTTATGAAACAAGTGTAGACCTGAAGCGTATCGGGGTGATTTCTGGAAAAGACATTACCACCGAAGCTGCCTTGGCAAAAATGATGTACTTATTAGGTAGGGAATATGCGCAAGAAGATTTTAAAAATTATTTTGAAATCCCTTTGCGAGGCGAAATAAGCTAAATTTATCTTTTAAATATTTTACTAGAATATATTTTTTTTGTTATTTGCTCTCCCGTTTGAAAAAATGGAAAAAGAGAGGTGGCCGAGTGGTCGAAGGCGCACGCCTGGAAAGTGTGTATACGCCAAAAGCGTATCGAGGGTTCGAATCCCTTCCTCTCTGCAAAAATGGCTTGAGTTTATAAATTGTCGAAACAATAAGTTTTCAATTTGGTTAAGGTTCCTTAATCGTAATTGCATTAATATCTGATAATTAATTTATAAACCAAGATACAAAAGCCTACTGCGCAAATTATTTGTTGCAGATTAACTAAATATTTTTATATCTTTAAACCTTAAACTAATAACTAAAAACAAATCTTTAAGTCGATAGCAATGAAAAAATTATTTTCTATTCTAGCAATTGCCACCATGGTTTTTGTAGGTACAAGTAATGCAAAGGCAACCAATGCCCAAACAATGCCCACTAGTTTGCAAACGTTAACAACTGCGGCAACCGTTACTCTAGTTCAAGATGAAGAAGCTTCATCAGAAGGTGAGTCTAAAGGATTCCACCAAGAATTAAAACAACGTTTTATTGAAGGGGGTCCTGGATTTATGGGGATTGTACTTCTATGTTTAATTCTTGGATTAGCGATTGCTATCGAAAGAATTATCTTCCTAAACCTATCTACAACCAATACCACAAAGTTGGCCAGTAATGTAGAAGAAGCCCTTAATAGTGGCGGCATTGAAGCTGCAAAAGAAGTTTGTAGAAACACCAAAGGTCCTGTTGCCTCTATCTACTATCAAGGTCTTGACCGTGCCGATGAGAGCATTGATGCTGCTGAAAAAGCAGTTGTAGCTTATGGAGGGGTACAAATGGGACAGCTTGAGAAAAATGTTTCTTGGATTTCATTGTTTATCGCACTAGCACCTATGCTTGGGTTCATGGGTACTGTAATTGGTATGATTGAAGCATTCGATAAAATTCAGGCGGCTGGTGATATGAACCCATCCTTAGTAGCTGGAGGTATTAAAGTAGCACTTTTAACAACCGTATTTGGTTTGATCGTAGCTATCATCCTTCAAATTTTCTACAACTACATCGTAGCAAAAATTGACAGCATTGTAAACAACATGGAAGATGCTTCTATCACTTTAATCGATATGTTGGTAGACTACAAAAACAAAAAGTAATTTAAAAAGAATTCATCATAATGGGTTTACATAAAATTTTAAAAATCGTAGCATTAATCCTAGGGGTGGTGGGAATCGTATTTTGGTTTCTTATCCTCTCCAAAGGAGATGATGCGATCGAGGCAACAGGAGAAGGGGTAGACCCCATGCTATACATAGCTTACATCACCTTAGGTATTGTACTCTTGTTTGTTTTGATATTTGTTCTGAAGGGAATCTTCTCTGGAGATTTAAAGAAAACTTTAATGTCTGTAGGTGCCTTTTTGGTAGTTGTTGTTATTGGATATGTGATGTCTTCTGGAAGCATCGAAGGATTGCCATTAGTGGATGGAGCTCCGGTAACTGAAAGCACATCCAAATGGGTAGGCGCAGGATTAAACACCTTTTACATCTTAGCGTTATTGGCTATTTTGGCAATGATTTTCAGCGGATTCAAAAAAATAACTTCAAAATAATATGGCAAGAAGAGCAACACCCGAAGTTAATGCAGGATCTATGGCAGACATAGCCTTCCTTTTGCTCATATTTTTCTTGGTTACCACAACCATTGAGAAAGATAAGGGTATTGCAAGGCAGTTGCCGCCAGATATTGAAATACAGGATCCACCAATTATCAAGCAAAAGAACCTTTTCTTGGTTACCGTTAACAAAAACGATCAATTATTGGTGGAAGACGAACTAATGGAACTAGACGACTTGCGTCAAGCTGCTATCGACTTCCTAGATAATGGAGGGGCTCCTTCCGGTTCTCCCGAGTATTGTAACTATTGTAAAGGAAAACGTTCGCCAGAGTCCTCAGACAATCCTAAGAAAGCCGTTATTTCAGTTCAAAATGACCGACTCACCTCTTATAAAATGTATATCGCTGTGCAAAATGAATTGGTTGCCGCATATAACTTTTTAAGAGATCGTGAATCTCAAAGGTTGTATGGATGGAAATATACAGAAATGAAACAGGCTATTAACGAAGGAGATATTGAAGGGTCAAGAGCAGATGCTGTGCAAGAGCGACTTGAGGAAGTTCAAGAATTATATCCATTGAAACTTTCTGAAGCAGAACCCAAAAAATCTGGTTCTTAAAAAAAACGAAACATGTCAAAATTTAAAAAGAAAAAAAGTGGAGATTTGCCGGCAATTTCAACTGCCTCGCTTCCAGATATTGTTTTCATGCTTCTCTTCTTCTTTATGGTGGTAACCGTACTTAGGGATAGTAACCTTATGGTACAACAAAAATTACCGAAAGGAGATCAAGTAGAGAAACTTAAAAAAGACCGTTCTATTTTTATTTATGCAGGTAAGCCTGGATCGGGTTATGAAAAATACGGAACCGAAGCTAAAATTCAAATTGGCGATAAATTTACCGACGTTTCCAATATTAAATTCGCCCTAGAGGAACTTCGCCGTAAACTACGTCCAGAACTACAGGACAAGGTAATGGTAGCCCTTAAGGTCGATGAAGACACTAATACAGGTTTGGTAACCGATGTAAAACAGGAACTGCGAGATTTAAATCTATTAAAGATAATTTATATCACAACTCCTGGAAATCAACTAGACCAGAAATAGAAATTATATTTTCACCACTAAAAACGCCTTGAAGATCTCAAGGCGTTTTTTTTGTAATTGATTATCTTTATACTATGCTTAAAAGATGTTTCATCCTTCTGTTACTAAGTTTTATAGGAGCTTCCGCATTTGGGCAAGATTCTCTAGCGGTTAAAGTATCCGATCCAAACTATAGGGAGGATCAGTTTTATGTTGGAGTCACTTATAATCTTATCACGAGAGTCCCTAGTAATATAAATTTAAAAGGTCTTTCAGGTGGGGTTAATTTCGGCTTCATAAGGGATATGCCCTTAAATAAGCAGCGCAACGTTGCTATAGGGCTTGGCCTGGGCTTGTCTTTTGATCGTTATGGAGAGACCCTTTTTATTGGTGAATCCCAAAATGAACAAACCCTATTTAGTTCTTTGGATGAAACAATTGAATATGATGTTAATAGATTCAGTACGGCTACTGTTGAGATTCCTATCGAATTCCGTTGGAGAACCTCTACTGAAAGCGAGTATAAGTTTTGGAGAATCTATACAGGGGCTAGATTGGGTTATGTGTATTGGTACCAGTCCTTTTTTTCACAACCAAACAATGAAGTTTCGCAAACCGATATTCCCGAGTTTCAGCAATTACAATTGGCAGCTACACTTTCGGTAGGTTACAGTACGTTTAACTTTTATGCCAATTATTCGGTCACCCCTTTTTTTACAAATGCAGTTATAGGAGACACACAGGAAGAGATTGCTTTTGCCCCACTAAAGATTGGGATCATTTTCTACATTTTATAGCCAAGAATTAAGCACGAGTAGCTGTGGTATTACCCCAAAAAAGAACCCCAAAATAAGTTCTAATTGGGTATGTGACTTTGTGTAAAGTCGAGAAGAAGCTACCCATCCATTGGCAAAAAGGAATAAGGCTATCCAAAGTAACATGTTTACTTGGAAATGCACACTAAGAGCAATCACAAACAGCGTAAGTCCTGCAATGCCCATTTGGTGAAGGCTTATTTTTATTTTAAAAAAGACCATTAAAAGAGCAGAAAGGGTAGAGAAAAGTATTCCTACAAAGAAAAAGTACAATTCTGGGCTTATATAAGGATCGAATACTAACTTGGTAATGGCCAAAATTAATAAACTTTGAAGCATTAAGGGAATCTTTCTTTCCCAAACCTGTTCTAACTTGATACTATTTACCATTCTAAGGTTTTTTAGGAGGAAATAGGTAACAATTGGAATAAATAGGCTAAGTATGGCAATGGCAATTACCTTGGCTTTAATTATTTCTATGTCAAAATACCGAGGAGTGATAATAAAATAAATAAGTGTCCCTAAAAGGGGCATTAGAAGCGGGTGCCAAATATATGCGCCAATTTTCAGGAAATATTTCATTTAGATTTCTTTTCGAAGTCTTGCAACAGGTAAATCTAATTGCTCCCTGTATTTAGCAACCGTTCTTCGGGCAATAGGATACCCCTTTTCCTTTAAAATCTTGGCCAATTTATCATCGGTAAGGGGTTTTCTCTTATCCTCTTCGGAAATAGTAATTTCCAGAATCTTCTTGATTTCTTTAGTTGAAACATCTTCCCCTTGATCATTTTTCATCGATTCACTGAAGAAATCCTTAATCAGTTTGGTCCCATAGGGGGTATCTACATATTTACTGTTGGCCACTCGGGAAACGGTCGAAACATCCATGTCAATTTTATCGGCAATATCCTTTAAAATCATGGGTTTTAGCTTTCTTTCGTCCCCGGTCATGAAATACTCCTCTTGATGGTGCATGATAGCGTTCATCGTGACAAAAAGCGTTTGCTGACGTTGTTTTATAGCATCAATAAACCATTTAGCAGCATCTAGTTTTTGTTTAATGAACATTACGGCATCTTTCTGGGATTTCGATTTTTCTTTCGATTCTTTATAGCCCTTCAGCATGTTGCTATATTCCCTGGAAACATGGAGTTCTGGTGCGTTTCTTCCGTTAAGGGTAAGTTCCAGCTCACCATCCACAATTTTGATGGCAAAATCGGGTACAATATGCTCTACAATTCGAGTATTTCCAGAATAGGTGCCTCCTGGCTTCGGATTTAATCCTTCAATTTCATGGATCGCATCCCGAAGCTGATCTTCCGTAATATCAAACTTCGATAAGAGTTTTTTGTAGTGTTTTTTGGAAAATGCATCAAAAGCCTCTTCAATAATGTTGGTCGCCAGCACAACAGAAGGGGTTTCTTCCTTTCTTTTTAACTGAATGGCCAGACATTCCTGAAGACTTCGGGCTCCTACTCCTGCAGGGTCCAGGTCCTGCACAATGGCTAATACTTTTTCTACTTTTTCTTCTGAAGTATAAATATTTTGGGTAAAAGCAAGGTCGTCTACAATATCCTGAATCTCACGACGTATATACCCGCTTTCATCGACACTACCCACTAGAAATTGTGCGATTTCAAAGGCTTCTTCATCTAGTCGAAAGGTATTTAGTTGCTGCTGTAAAAATTGATTGAAAGACGTCCCGGAAGCATACGGTGTTTGCTTATCATCATCGTCGGCACTGTAATTATTGGAAGATAATTTATAACTGGGAATTTCATCATCGCTTAAATAATCATCCACATCAATTTCAGATTCAATGTGTTCATTATCGTCGTAATCATCATACTCGTCATTTCCAAAGTCATCCTCAGGCAAATCTTCGTTGTCCTTGCCCCCTTCCAAAGCTGGGTTTTCTTCCAGCTCTTGCGAAATACGTTGTTCAAAAGCCTGAGTAGGCAACTGTATCAACTTCATCAGCTGGATTTGCTGAGGGGAAAGCTTTTGTGATAACTTAAAATTTAATTGTTGTTTGAGCATGAATTCATTCTGTCTTTAACATAAAAATAAAAAAAATCCAGCAACGTATGTACGGTATGCTGGATTTAAAATATAATTAACTAATGTTTGCTTAAAATTCGGCATTTCCAGGGGTTCTTGGATAAGGAATGACATCCCGTATGTTGCCCATGCCTGTTACAAATTGTACCAATCGTTCAAAACCTAAGCCAAATCCGCTGTGTACACAGGTGCCAAATTTGCGTAAATCCAAATACCAATATAGTTCTTCTTCAGGGATATCCATGGCTTCCATTTTCTGTTTGAGCACCTCGTAACGTTCTTCCCGCTGTGATCCGCCCACGATTTCCCCAATTCCTGGGAATAAAACATCCATCGCCCGAACGGTTTTCTCATCTTCGTTAAGGCGCATGTAGAAGGCTTTGATCTTGGCAGGATAATCAAAAAGAATAACAGGGCACTTAAAATGCTTTTCCACAAGAAAGCGCTCATGCTCACTCTGCAAGTCGGCTCCCCATTCTTCAATAAGGTACTTAAACTTTTTCTTTTGATTGGGTTTGCTTCTTTTCAAAATTTCGATGGCTTCGGTGTAACTTACCCGTACAAAATTGTTTTCCAGCACAAAGCGAAGTTTTTCACGAAGCGTCATTTCACTTCGTTCATTTTGGGGTTTGGATTTCTCTTCTTCCAAAAGACGCTTCTCCAAAAATTCCAGATCATCCTCGCAGTGTTCCAAAGCATATTGAATGACGTACTTGATAAAATCTTCCGCAAGGTCCATATTGTCATCCAAATCGTAAAAAGCCACCTCTGGTTCAATCATCCAGAATTCGGCCAAGTGACGGGAAGTATTCGAGTTTTCTGCACGAAACGTAGGCCCAAAGGTATATACCTTTCCAAGCCCCATGGCATAAGTTTCGGCTTCCAATTGTCCGCTTACAGTAAGGTTGGTTTCTTTTTCGAAGAAATCTTCTTTATAATTCACCGATCCATCTTCGTTAAGGGGTGGGTTTTTGGGATCCAAAGCTGAAACACGAAACATTTCCCCAGCACCTTCGGCATCGCTTCCCGTAATGATAGGGGTGTGCATGTAGTAAAATCCGTTTTTCTGAAAATATTCATGGATCGCAAAAGCCAATTTCGAACGAAGACGCATCACTGCCCCAAAGGTATTGGTGCGCACACGTAAATGGGCTTGCTCCCGAAGTTTTTCTAAACTGTGCCTTTTGGGCTGAAGAATGGTTAGTTTTACATCGTCGGGATGGGCTTCCCCCAAAACTTCCAGTTTTGATACTTGTACCTCTACATCTTGCCCTTGTCCCTGACTTTCCACTAAAGTGCCTTCCACTTTAAGGGCAGCTCCAATGGTTACTTTTTTAAGAACTTCTTCTTCAAAATTTTCAAAATCCACCACACATTGAAGGTTTTTGATGGTAGAACCGTCGTTTAAAGCAATAAAACGGTTACTTCTGAAAGAGCGTACCCAACCCATAATGGTAACGGGGTGCAGGGAAGGTTCGGCATGTATTAGTTCTTTGATCACTTTTGTCTGCATAAATCCTATGTTTGAAGGCGTAAAGATACTTTTTTTTGAAAGTTTTTCGAATTAAGAAAAGGTTGTTTATTCTTCTTCGTTGTTTACCTCCTCTTCCGAATTGGGTAAAATTTGCATGGAAGGTTTTCTGAAGGTTTCTTTATTGGCAATTTCCCTCTCCAAAGAAAGCAGTAAAGAAGGCAATAACAACAAGTTGGCCAGCATGGCAAAGAGTAGGGTTGCCGAAACCAATGCCCCTAAGGCTACGGTACCTCCAAAACTGGAGATGGTAAATACCGAAAACCCAAAGAACAACACGATGGAGGTATAAAACATGCTCACTCCTGTTTCTCGTAATGCTGCGTACACCGATTTCTTTATTTTCCAGTTATTGGCAATGAGTTCTTGTCGGTATTTGGCCAAAAAGTGAATGGTATCGTCCACCGAAATTCCGAAGGCAATACTAAACACCAAAATCGTGGAAGGTTTTATGGGTACGCCCAAAAAGCCCATGAGTCCGGCAGTTATAAGTAACGGAAGGAGGTTGGGGATTAAGGACACCAAAATCATTTTTACACTACGGAACATCCATGCCATAAAAAGGGCAATAAGTAAAATGGCAAGGGACAAGGAAATCATTAAGTTGTTCACTAAATATTTTGTCCCTTTTTCAAAAACGAACGCTTTTCCTGTTAAGGATACTGTATATCGGTCTTCTGGGAAGATTTTTAGAATTTCTGCCCGTAAGTCTTCCTCCACCCGGTCAAATCGTTCGGTTTGCGTATCCTTCATAAAAGTAGTGATACGTGCAAACTGCCCGGTTGAATCTACATAACTAGCCAAGAGATTCGTGTCTTTTGAGCTACTTTTGGCATAGGACAAAATAAAAGTTCTTTCCTGGCTATTGGGGAGTTGGTAGTATTCTGGATTATTATTGTAATAGGCTTGCTTGGAATATTTCACTAGCTCTACGACAGACAAGGGTTTGGAAAACTCTGGAATTTCCTGAATATAATTCTGTAAGGCTTCCATCCGCTTCAAAGTAGCGAGTTTCATCACCCCTTTTTGACGTTTGGTATCGATCAATATTTCCAAAGGCATGATGCCTTCATATTCTTTTTCAAAAAATCGAATGTCTTTGTAAAATTCTTTGTCCTTCGGCATGTCTTCAATAAGACTCCCAGAAAGTTTAATGTTGTAAATCCCAATAATACTGGTACATAGCAATATTATGGTCATCACATAAATGGCGATACGGTGTTCCTTGACCATTCGCTCCATCCAATTTACAAATCTACTGATCCATTGTTTGTTCAAGTGTTTTAAATGCTTGTATTTTGGCACTGCCATGTAACTGTAAACAATGGGAATGATAAAGAGGCTTAACAGGAAAATGGTCAAAATATTAATGGAAGCTACAATACCGAATTCCTTTAAAAGCTTGCTGTTGGTTAAAATAAATGTTGCAAAACCCGATGCCGTTGTAACATTGGTCATTAGGGTAGCATTCCCCACTTTGGTGATGACCCGTTGTAGTGATTTTGCCTGATTGCCATGCAACTTGATTTCCTGCTGGTATTTATTGATAAGGAAAATACAGTTGGGAATCCCAATAACAATAATCAAGGGCGGGATAAGTGCCGTAAGCACCGTGATTTCATAATGTAATAGTCCCAGGACCCCAAAAGACCACATGACCCCGATAATAACCGTAATCATGGAAATAAATGTGGCGCGAAAAGACCGGAAAAAGAAAAAGAAAATAAGGGAGGTAACCAATAGGGCCGCTCCAATAAACAACCCGATTTCGTCGATGATGTTTTGGGAATTTAAAGTACGTATGTACGGCATTCCGGAGGCGTGTACCTGTATTCCGGTATCCTTTTCGAACTCTTGTACCAACGGGATCAAATCTTCCACGATAAAATCCTTTCTTTCGGAAGTGTTGACAATCTCCTTTTTAAGATAAATAGCCGTTCTCACCGATTCTTTGTTAGGGCTGTATACTAATCCTTCGTAAAAAGGTAGTTTGTGGAAAAGCTCGTACTTGTAACGATCTAAAAGTTGCTGGGTAAGGGTAGAATCCTTAATGAAGGGCGCTAATTGAAAAGCAGCGGTATCTTCCCTTTTTTCCAGTTTTTTAAGATCCCCTACGGAAAGGGAAAGGTCTACCTCGTCGTAGGTGGTGATTTTTTTGGAAAGCTGGGTCCATGCAGCAAAAGTTGCTGGTTGAAACAAGGAACTGTCCTTAACCCCAATAATAATCAAGTTTCCTTCTTCACCAAAAGTGTTAAGGAATTGTTGGTATTCCTCATTGTAAGGGTGGTCGTCCGGTAACAAATTGGCTTCCGTATAGGTGAAGCGCATGTGTTTCCATTGCAGGGCAAGAAAGACCGTAGCAGCCAGAATGGATAGTATGATTAGGGCTCTATTCCGAAGAATAAACCTAGCTACCGCACTCCAAAAACCAATGCTAAAAAGTTTGTCCAAAAGCCTTCCTTAAAATTGGCGCAAAGTTAGTAAATTACCTAGGATAGGAACGATAAGATTAGATTATAATTTTAGGGAGACGATAAAAAACACAGGGTAAATAAGCATAATTAAAAACTAAAATTAGCATTTAAGAGAAGGTAACCTTGTAAGATTTTTGTGATACTTTGATTAATAATACTTTGTTGCGTATTGTTTTCTACCAAATTATTGTTGTTTAGATTTAATATGTTAAATCCTTTTATACCATATTCCCAATTTGAAGATTCTTTTTTGTAAAAAATGGAAGGATTTAAGTAAAAAATATTGGAATTTATATTTTCTGTTTCAAATATTGAATATTTAGATTCTACATTCCAGATAATATTTTTTGAAATAATCCCGTCCAAATTAAGATAAGGCTGCCTTTGTGTTAATCTTGATTTTAAAGTATTAAAATTAAATGTTGAATAGGTATACCTATGTCCTAGAGAAATATGTATTGGGGAATTTTTAAAATTTGAACTAACTTCAGAAAAACCACCTATTGTATTTTTTTTAAATTCAAAAGGGTTGTTGTCTTCAAAATATTGGTTTTTTACGAAATCTATATTAATGCTATTAGTAAAAGTAAGAGGTAATGATTTGAAACGTTTTTCGAAAAAAAATAGATTTGAAAAAAAATCATTATCATTAATTAATTGGTATTGTGTAACTGTTACATTGGGAGAGTTAAATATATTATTACCTATATCTTTCCGTCTTTTTCTAAATGTAGAATTAAATACAAATGAAAAATTTGTACTTTTTATGATGTGATGTTGATAATTAATTTGATGAGATGGAAATATGTTATCGAAATTTAAATTATTGTTTACACTTAAATTTCTATAATTTCTAACTACTGGATTTATTATTAAATTATAAATAGTATTCGTTTCATTATCATAGCTATAACTTAAAATGCCATAGTTGTTTTCGCTAATTTTTAATTTTAAAGAAGTGTTAATGTCAAAAAATAATAATTCACTTCCTACATTATTAAAATTTTGTAAATTAAAATTATAACCCAAGCCTACACTATATTTAATATTAGGATTTAAATTAAAACTTATTGTAGAGCTAACTCTTGATTGATAGGAACTTAGTGTTAAATTATTATTTTGAAATAAATTATTTATTGTTTCTATTTTGCTATGGTTGTAACTTAAATTAACTGAATTTGATAAATAAAAATTAGAAAACTCTTTGTCATATTTTATGTTTAAACCTGCTCTTTTATTGTTGTTTTTAACCTCTTGATTAATTATTGAACTAACAGTGTTTAATATTGGTCTATTTGCATCAATTAATAAATTTTCATTATTATTAATTAAATTGAAGTAGCTTTCTAGATTTAAAAGAGCATTTTTGTTTTTCTTAGTAAAAGTTAATTTAGTTTTAGTAATAAAATTTTCTGGAATAATATTTTGATTTATAATAGTAGTGTCTACGGCTTGATTAGTAATGAAATTTTTATTTCTAGAATGGTCAAAATTAAAATGCTGCTCTAGTTTAAAAATAGAGTTTTCTCCATTTTTATAAACTCCTTTTAGTTGTCCTAACACAAACCAATTTTCTTCATTAAAAATATTTTCTTCAATAAAGCTAAAATTATTGTTACTAGCACTTAGAGTTTGTAAATTTTGTTTGATTCTGTTTTGTGAGGTATTGTTTAATATTGTGTAAAAATCGAATTTGGTCTTGTTATTTAGTTTGTACACAGAACTTAATGTAGCAAAATTAGTAAGTCTAGTTTTTGCACGATCTTTTGATGTTAAAAAACTAGGGGCATCACTATTATCAATAAATTTTACGGTATTAGTAGTGTTTTCGCCTATTGGGTTATTATTTGTTAATTCATTATAATCTTGTAAAGTAATGGGCACATTACCCGTATTATTAAAATTTGAGATTAGGGATGATTTTATTTGTTTGCTGAAATTAAATATTTTGGGTTTGAATTCATACTTATTTACAATCCCTACACCAGCATCTAGATTTCCTGTAAACCTGTTTTTGAAACTCTCATTTACTAAAATATTTAAGGCAGTTAATCCAGTTTTGTCATTTAAGCCAATATATTCAAAGTCTTTATAGTTTTTAATAACTTCAATATTTCCTGCCATTTCAGCCGGTAAGTTGTCTGTAGCTAATTGATGTTGGTTTTTATAAAGATTCTCACCATCTACCAATAATTTATCTATTTGCTTACCTTGAAAGGTTATTTTACCATTTTCATTAATACCTATATCAGGTAAGCTTAGTAAAACATCCTTTAAATTTCTTTCGGTACCATTTATAAACTTTTCGGTTTTGTAAACTGTAGTATCACCTTTTTTTATAATTTTTGCTTCAGCTTTTACGATAACCTCTTTAAGTTCATTTATGTCATTGGTAATTGTAATTTTTCCAAAGTGATAATCTTTTTGGTCTATCTTAAATTCTTGAATGTAGCTTTTATAACCTAAATGAGTAATTTTAATTTTATAAACCCCTTTATTTGCGTTTAAAATAAAAAATCCTTCATTGTTACTTAGAGTATAATTTTTTGTAGCATTATTTTTTAATAAGATAATATTTGCACCTTGAATAGGTTGGCCTATTTCGTTAAAAACGTTCCCAGTAATCTCTATTTGTGCATTAATACAATTAAATTGTAATATAAGCAGTACTATAAAAAGTAATTTAAAATTATAAATATTATTTTCCTTTTCCATAAATTACTTGATACTGAGAAAAAGTAAGAGGAGCAATGGAAGGTTCTGGTTCTACAATAGATGTATTTTTTTCTGGGAAAAAGTTTAGTTTTTCAAAACGTATAGTACTAAGGTTACCAATATTAACTTCCAAAATTAAGCCTGGTAGCCCTGTGTATGCATGAGGTCCATTATTTATTGGAATATCCTCTGTGTACCACACAGTAATTTTTCCTTTGAATCCAAAACTAGGATTTTCTGTAGTTGCTTTTTTGCATTGATAGCCAGCTATTTCTTTTACTTCTTCATTTATCAAAGTCCATTTTAAAATTGGGATAGAGTCTTTTATGGCAATAGTTTTATTATTTACAGTTTGCTCTATTCTTACTTTTTTAGAAGTGAAATTTAGAAAATAAAAAGAATTAGAAGGCATGTAGGTTTTGGCATTTACATCATGAACCTTCCCAAATTCATCTACAATTAGGGTGTCTTTAGCCGTTACCCCTCCACCCATAATTTGGCGTTGTAAAGAAAGATTATTACTATAAATGTATGAATAAGTAATAGGATTTAATGCTTCTTTCTCTAAAGTTCGGCCTTGAGTAGTTTTTTTAAAATAAATGTTATAAATACCTGTTAAGGTTTGCCCATAACAGGTATTTATAGTTAACAATAAAAGAATTATATACTTCATTATTATAAACAGTATTGAGAACAAACTACATCATATACTTCTACACATTGTATTTGCCCCATTATCTCACTACATTCTGTATGAGAATACACTCTAACACAATTCCAAAAACAATCTTCATTTAAGGGTTGAAGGTTAGTTTTTTCAGAAGGTATTGTAAATGAAAAACTTAAAAGTGCAATAACTTATAGTGCAATGTATTTCTTCATAATTTTTAAGGTTTGCGCCCAAAAAATACATTCGGGCAGGTTAGTAAAAATTACAAGACTTAAAAACTACAAGGTGGCAACAAGGCAATTACAAGGCTACAAGAAATTACAAGTTTAAAAAAAACCAACGTTGGCTAGGATATCCAGTTTGCCAAAGAACAGCTCACAATTGCCTTGTAAATCAATTGCTTTTGTGTTTTTGACTTATGAAAGATAAAAAAAAAAAAAGGATACGAAGCAAGTTTTAAATGTTAAACAGGAAAAACCCTGTCATTTAAAAAGGGTTTTTCCTATAATTTTAAATTGAAAGTAAACTTCACCGAGACATTATCTTCAAATTTATCCAAGTTGTAGAAGCCGTAACGATAGGCGAAGCTTAAACCGAAACCAAAGAGGAGCTTGTTGATTTCAAAACCCGATTCAGAATAGATATTTTCCAGGGTATTGAAAGGCAGTCCTAAGTGTTTTTCCCGTTGTTCCATGGCTCCCAAGGCATGACGGGTAATCAAGACCAATTCGGGCTGAAATTTTTCTGAAAAATTAAATCTTCTTAAAGTGTGTTTGGCTCTGAAGGTAAGTAGTTTGCTTGAGAAAAATTCCCCGAAATACATGGTTTCAAAACTTTGTGTTCCGGCTACCGAAAAGCGTTGCAGGATTTCATCTTTGGTAGGGTTGTTAGGATAAGCATGGTACAAGTGGGTTAAGGGAACGTCCCCAAAAGCCATCGCTCCTTCCAGGACCAGATGGGAAGACGATAAATCGGTTCGCTTTACAAAATAATCCAACTTTAGTCCGGCTTTTGTGTAGTTAAAGTCACTGCCTGCAATATCTTTAAAGCCTTGATTAATTTGTGCGCTAATCTTCGGAAAGCCATCGTAGAACTCCTCAATGCCTTCTTCCGTGGTTAATGATAATGTTTTTGGAGAGTATCGAACTGCTAGGGCAACTTCGGCTAATTTGTAGTTTTCATAAGTAATTCCGTTGTCCAAGTACTGATAGTTTTCAATCTGTTCAATTCTGCTATGGGACAAACGTATTTCAGAAACTACTTTTTTATGAGGCTCCAGTTGTAAAGCACTTTTCCAGGTGCGATAGCTATAAAACTGGGTAATGTTGAGCAGTCGTGGTTCAAAAATGGAGTAGGTTCTGTTTTTGGTTAAATATTCGAAACTTCCCATTTCTCGGATATCTTTGGTGTAGTACAGATTGATCCAAGCATTGTTTTTTTTGTTCAAACGGTAATTTCCCCCGAGACTATATTTAAAGGCATCATCCTTAAAACCATAGGCCGTGTAGCCTCCAATTTTAAAATTTTCAAAAAGCCGTTCGTTGGTAATCCCTCCAAATCCTAAACGAAAAGATTCATAGTTGTTGTATTTAATAAAATAGCGAAGATCAACATCAAAAAACCAGATAGGGTAATATCCGGTTACAAAAGGGCTTAATTTTTTATAGGCTTTTTTGTTTTCTACGGTATCCTTGGAAATTTCCGGCAATTGAGCAGTGACAGCCAACCCTTGAAAAAGCAGGATAATAAGCGCTATTTTTTTGATTGGCATTCGAATGGGTTTGTTTGAAATGTAAAGCTATAAAGAAAGCGGCAGAATTGCCGCTTTATTATATAATGTTTAACCAAAATGGACAGAAATTATACTTTCATAATTTCTTCTTCTTTTTTGGCAAAAATTTTATCGATTTTGGAAATGTGCTCGTCTGTCATTTCCTGAATGTCGATTTCCAAATTTTTCTTCATGTCATCAGAAACATCTAGTTCCTTTATGTCATTATTGGCTGCTTTTCGATCGTTTCTTACGCCAATTTTAGCTTCTTCGGCTTCGGCTTTGGCTTGTTTTGCCAATTCCTTTCTGCGTTCTTCGGTCAACGGAGGAACATTGATGATCACACTTTCGCCGTTGTTCATAGGGTTGAAACCTAAGTTGGCTACCATAATCCCTTTTTCAATTTCGGGGATCATTGCCTTTTCCCAGGGTTGAATGCTTATCGTCATTCCATCGGGAGTATTTACATTGGCTACTTGGTTTAGTGGAGTAGGGGTGCCGTAATAATCGACCATTACTCCAGAAAGCATAGAAGGTGAGGCTTTTCCAGCTCTAATGTTGATGAGTTTTTTTTCAAGATGCTTAAGGGCATTGTTCATTGCCTCTTTTGTTCCTTCTAATATTATTTGAATTTCTTCTTCCATATGTTCTTTAACAAATTTATAGACAAAAATTAGACCAACTTATAAATTCACTTTAGTTCCCACGTTTTCTCCCGAAACTACTTTTAACAAGTTGCCTTTTGTGTTCATGTCAAACACGATAATGGGAAGCTCGTTTTCCTGACTCAGTGTGAAGGCCGTGGTATCCATTACTTTAAGTCCTTTTTTAAGGACATCTTCAAATGTAATAAAATCAAATTTAGTGGCGGATGCGTCTTTTTCAGGATCGCTGGTATAAATACCATCTACACGTGTTCCCTTTAAAATGACATCGGCTTCAATTTCTACAGCACGTAATACAGCAGCAGAATCGGTAGTAAAGTAAGGATTTCCTGTTCCGCCGCTAAAAATAACCACCCTTCCTTTTTCCAGATGCCTTATGGCTCTTCTGCGTATAAAAGGTTCGGCAACTTCATTCATTTTAATAGCGCTTTGCAAGCGAGTGTCAACCCCTTCATTTTCCAAGGCACTTTGTAGGGCTAGTCCGTTTATTACGGTAGCGAGCATTCCCATATGGTCTCCTTGCACACGATCCATGCCACCACTTACACCCGAAACGCCCCTAAAAATATTTCCTCCTCCAATAACAATGGCAACCTGTACATTGTTTTTAACGATGGCCTTGATTTCTTCAGCATACTCTTTAAGTCTTTTGGGGTCTATCCCATAATTTTGAGTTCCCATAAGGGCTTCTCCGGAAAGTTTCAGTAAAATTCGTTTGTATTGCATAGTGGCGTTTTCTAACGCAAAAATAAATAAAAATTTGGATGCTTGGGCTAAAAATAAAGACCGCTTTGGGCGAATTGCCTAAAGCGGTCTTTTAAAAAGTTGTATCTAGAATTTCTTAAGCTAAGGAAACTCTTTCAAAACCAACTACTGAAACATCTCCTTGGTCGGCAACGTATTCGGCAACCGATTTCTTTTCGTCCATGATAAAGTTTTGATCCAACAAACACTTCTCTTGGTCAAGGGTGGTGTTGTCTGCGATAAAACGCTCTAGTTTTCCAGGAACGATTTTATCCCAGATTTGTTCTGGTTTTCCTTCAGCTTTCAATTCTTCTTTAATATCGGCCTCAGCTTTTGCAATTACCTCGTCGGTTAACTGTGCTCTTGAAATATAGCTAGGAACATTTTTAAGAGGTTTTCCTAAACGCTTCAATTCTTCGTTATCCTTTTCAATAGCTGCGATGCGGGCTTCTGTTTCTGAAGCTACAAATGCAGGATCAAAATCTTTGTAAGAAAGCGTCGTAGCTCCCATGGAAGCAACTTGCATGGATAGATTTTTAGCGACTTCAGCAGCTCCGTCAAATGACTTGGAAAGGCCTACTAAAGCACCAATTTTATTTCCGTGGATGTAAGAACCGATAAAAGGAGCCTCTAAGGTTTTGAAGGCACCAATTTCTATTTTCTCACCAATTACCCCTGTTTGCTCTGTCAATTTTTCCTGAACACTGATTCCGTTGAAATCTGCAGCCAAGAATTCCTCCATTGAGTTGCTATTCAAAGCGATTTCAGCAAAATCGTGTGCTAATTTTACAAAGTCGTCATTTTTAGCAACGAAGTCCGTTTCACAATTTAAGGAAACGATCACCCCTTTATTGGCAGCGTCGTTTACTTTTGCGATAACAGCACCTTCGCTAGAATCACGATCGGCTCTTTTTTCAGCAATTTTCTGACCTTTTTTACGAAGGATTTCAATGGCTTTGTCAAAATCACCTTCGGCTTCCACCAAAGCTTTTTTACAATCCATCATTCCGGCTCCGGTTTTTTGTCTTAATTCGTTTACCTGTGCAGCGGTTATTTTCATGATATGTATGTTTTTAAAATCAATCCAAACTAGAAGTATTTCCTAACAAGAATCGATTTTTACTATTATGATTTTGTTATTTATTCTTCTTCTGAACTTGCTTTTGCAGTTACCGCAGTAGCTCTTTTTCGTACCGACTTTTTCTCTTTTGGTTCTTTGTTGTCATCTCCTTTACCTGCTTTTCTTTCAGCAAGACCATCGATAATAGCGTTACTAACGCTGGTCATGATTTTGTCGATAGACTTAGAAGCATCATCGTTTGAAGGAATGACATAATCAATAGGACGAGGGTCGCTATTGGTATCAACCATGGCAAAAATTGGAATGTTCAATTTTTGAGCTTCTTTTACAGCAATATGCTCACGGGTAGTATCTACAATAAACAAAGCTCCTGGAAGGCGGCTCATGTCATTAATAGATCCTAAGTTTTTTTCCAATTTCGCACGAAGACGATCCACAGCCAAACGCTCTTTTTTGGAAAGGGTAGCGAAGGTACCATCTTGCTTCATTCTGTCGATAGAAGCCATTTTCTTCACAGCTTTACGAATGGTTACAAAGTTGGTAAGCATTCCGCCAGGCCATCTTTCAGTGATGTAAGGCATGTTGGCATTTTTTGCTTTCTCTGCAACAATGTCTTTCGCTTGCTTTTTAGTGGCTACGAAAAGGATTTTTCTTCCACTCGCTGCAATTTTTTTCAAGGCTTCATTCGCCTCTTCTAGTTTTGCAGAAGTTTTGTAAAGATTGATAATGTGGATTCCGTTACGCTCCATGTAGATGTAGGGCGCCATGTTAGGATTCCATTTACGGGTTAGGTGACCAAAGTGTACACCTGCGTCAAGTAGTTCCTTGACTTCTTTGTTGTTTGCCATTTTGTTTTAGTTTACGTTCTGTTTAGATAGCAACCTTTCCTTCAAATATGAATTGTTTGGTTTAGATGCTAAACTAACTCCGCCGGCAGCGGATAACAGCTTGTTTAATAAAAATATGAACTTATATAACACGATTGGATATCCCGTATGAGATACCCAATCGTGTTGAAAATATTAACGTTTAGAGAACTGGAATTTCTTACGGGCTTTCTTCTGTCCAAATTTCTTACGCTCTACCATTCTTGGGTCTCTGGTAAGTAATCCTTCTGGCTTTAAAACGCCCCTGTTTTCTTCATTCAATTCGCACATGGCTCTAGAGATTGCCAAGCGAACTGCTTCAGCCTGTCCAGTAATACCTCCACCATATACATTCACTTTAATGTCAAATGTATTTTCGTTATTGGTCAACATTAAAGGCTGCTGTACCTTATAACGTAGGGTGGCGGTTGTAAAATAATTATCAAATTCGCGGTTGTTAACCGTGATGTTCCCTTTTCCTTCAGCAACATATACACGAGCAACAGCGGTTTTTCTTCTTCCTATTTTGTGAATTGTGTCCATTACTTGTTGTCGTTAAGTTTAATAACTTTAGGTTTTTGAGCTTCTTGTCCGTGCTCTTCTCCAGCGTATACTTTTAGGTTTCTGAAAAGTTCCGCTCCTAGTTTGTTCTTCGGAAGCATTCCTTTTACCGCCTTTTCGATTACACGAGCAGGATCTTTTTCGTACAGTTCTTTTGCAGTAAGAGAACGTTGCCCTCCAGGATACCCCGTGTGACGGATGTATTCTTTCGAATCCCATTTTTTACCGGTTAGAACAATTTTTGAAGCATTGGTTACCACAACGTTGTCGCCACAATCCACATGGGGTGTGAAATTAGGTTTGTGTTTTCCGCGAAGTAATTTAGCAACTTCGCTCGCAAGACGACCCAATGCTAAGCCGTCCGCATCTACCAATACCCATTCTTTAGTAACGGTATTTTTGTTGGCAGATACTGTTTTGTAACTTAATGTGTCCATCAGTTTTTTGTCAAATAGTTAATAATCATTGAAATCCTCGTAAAGAGGGGTGCAAATGTAATGCTATTTATTTGAATAACAAACATGCATATTTTTATTTTTAGGGAAAAACGATTCCAAATGTTAAAAAAATCTTAAATACATAAATGTTCTGTCACATAAGCCCTTACCTTGAAGTCTATTAATGCATCAATCAAAAACCACAACGACCAACCATGACCTTCCGTCGATTTGCTTTGGCAACCCTTCTTTTTTATTCAGGATTTTTGTTTTCTCAAGATGAAAAGCCAGACTCCACTACTAAAACCTACGAAAAAAGAGTGTATACTGCTGCTTCCATAGTAGGGACAGGAAGTATAACAATTGATGGGAAAATTGACGAAGGGGCATGGAACGTGGTGGAGTGGACGACCAATTATACCGAGTTTGAACCCGACGTGGGTACCCCGCCCACCGAGCAGACCAAAATGAAAATTGCTTACGATGAAAAAAACCTCTACATCGCTTTTCGTTGTTACGAAGCAGATCCTTCCAAAATTGTGAATAGAATGGGCCGAAGGGATTCTTTTGCAGGCGATTGGGTAGAGGTCAATATTGATAGCTATAATGATGACCGAACGGGTTTTTCATTCACGGTAAGTGCTTCGGGGGTAAAAGGAGATGAGTTTATTTCTAATAATGGAGATAATTGGGACACTAGCTGGAATCCTATTTGGTATGTAGACACCCAAATTGATGCCGAAGGCTGGACCGCTGAAGTTCGAATTCCATTTAGCCAGTTACGTTTCGGAAATAATGAAGAACAAGTTTGGGGGTTACAGTCTACCCGTAGGTATTTCAAAAATGAAGAACGATCTACTTGGCAGCCGTTACCCGCTAATCCTCCTGGCTGGGTTAGTGAATTTGGGGAGTTGCGCGGACTTTTCGGTTTAAAACCCCAAAAACAGTTGGAAATTCAACCGTATACCGTCGCGCAGTTGGATACGTATGAAAAAGAAGAAGGAAACCCTTATCGAGATGGAAGTGATACTCGTTTAACAGGAGGTCTGGATGCCAAGATAGGAGTGACCAACGATCTTACTGTAGACCTTACTATCAATCCCGATTTTGGTCAGGTAGATGCCGACCCCGGTGCCATTGCCCTCGATGGTTTTGAAATATTTTTTGAAGAGCGGAGACCGTTTTTTGTAGAAAATAAAAGTGTATTCGATTATAATTTTGCGGGAAACCAGGATAATCTTTTCTTTTCTAGAAGAATTGGGAGAACTCCGCAGGGAAGTGATTTTGGACCCGCCACAGCTTTTGTGGATCAACCCAATAATACCACAATTTTAGGAGCTGCCAAATTAAGCGGAAAAACCAAAGACGGTTGGACACTGGGTGTTTTGGAAAGTGTTACGGCTGAAGCTTACGCCGATGTGATCAATGAGGATGGGGAAGAATCGGAAGTGCTGGTTGAGCCCTTGACCAATTATTTTGTAAGTCGCGTACAAAAGGACTTCAACAACCGAAATAGCTACGTAGGAGGTATTTTTACAAGTACCACCCGAAATATGGCAGAAAACCTTCAGTTTTTACACAGCCACGCCTATTCTGGCGGATTGGATTTTAAACACAATTGGAAAGACCGAAAATATTATGTGGAAGGTAGTTCGGTGTTTAGTCATGTAAGGGGTTCTGCGGAAGCTATCACTGCAACTCAAAACTCCTTGACGCATTTATTTCAAAGAGTAGATGCCGACCATGTAGCGGTAGATCCTAATAAAACCTCCCTTACAGGCTCTGGGGGTAGGTTTGAAATAGGAAAAAGTGGTGGGGATTGGCGCTATAATCTTGGGGGGAATTGGCGTTCTCCTGAGTTGGAGTTGAACGATATCGGATTTCTTAGACAAGCCGATGAAATAAGGCAATATGCCAATATTAGAAGATTGTGGAACAAACCCAGCAGTTGGTTCCGACAAGCCAATTTAGGACTCAATCAGTTTAGTTCGTACGATTTTGAAGGAAATTATAACCGAATAGAGTATGAGCTAAATGGTTATGTAAATTGGAAAAATAATTGGTGGACCGAAGGAGGGGTCGCCCATAAGCCTCGAATTTTCACCAATACGGTTTTGCGTGGAGGTCCAAGATGGCGATGGAGTGAGGAAAATTATTTTTATTTGTTTTCGGGAACCGATAGCCGCAAAAAGTTTTATATGCATGTAGGCCATGTTAACTCTTGGGCCAAGCAAGATAATTTTGCCCTTCAAAGATATGTGCTACGTTTGTATTACCAACCCTTAAATACGCTAAACCTTTCCTTGATAACTGAGTTCGAGGAGAGTCCCAACAAGACCCAGTATGTTACAGAAGCTACCTTCAGGGGAACGCCTCGCTACATTTTGGGCGAAATAGACAATAGCTCCTTAAGTACCACTTTGCGGGTAAATTATAGCATCAATCCTAATTTATCGATTCAGTATTATGGACAGCCCTTTATTTTTAATGCGGAATATTCCAATTTTAATTATGTAGACAATCCTATCGCTGAAGATTTGAATGAACGGGTGAATTGGTATACGGCCAATCAAATCTCCTCTGAGGAGGGGGTTTATTCTATAGATGAAAACCAAGACGGTATCACCGATTATTCTTTTAGTGACCCCAATTTTTCTTATGTGCAATTCCGATCTAATCTTGTGGTTCGATGGGAGTACATCCCAGGTTCCGAAATCTTTTTGGTATGGTCGCAGGGAGTTACCGGAGTGGGAGACCCTACCAACGATTTTAAAACTATTATTGACAATCAATTGTTCCGTCAAAAACCACAAAACACTTTCCTAATTAAAGCCACTTACCGATTTGTCTTATGATCAGGCTTTTATGTTAATATATTCCAAAAAGTGATAAAAGTCACTTTTATTTTTTCTGAAAATGATATCTTTGCCCCATTCACCGAAGAAATTTGAATTTAATCTAACGCTATAAAAGTATTATGGAATTAATCTAATTTAATTTCATAATTGTAAGGTTGGCGCTTCCGCAAGGGAGCGCCTTTTTTTTTGTTTCATCGACTTATTCTTCATGTCAACGAATTTATCCAACTTTTTGGTCAAATACCAAAGCTAAGAAATCACTTGGTATTTAATTTGTAGTGAGAAAGAAAAAGAAAATTATGAAGCAATTATCCACGTTACTTATTCTTATGGTATGTGGTTTTAATGTTTTGGCTCAAGTGGGAATCGGTACTACCAGTCCCGAGGCAGCCATCGACATTACCGATACCGATAAAGGTATTCTCATTCCAAGAATAGCACTTACCTCTTCCACAGACGCTACTAGTGTGACCAATCCAAGAGGGGGAGTACTTGTGGAGGGAACCATGATCTGGAACACCGGCACCGGAGGTCTTAGTCCTGCAGGTTATTACTATTGGGAAGGCAGTAGATGGAACTTGGTACTATCCAACAATCAAAAACAAGTACATTTTGGAAGTTTTGTCGCGTCAGGTTCCGGAACACTCACTATAACAGGCATTGGGTACACCCCTTCTGCAATCGAGTTTGTTGCGATGAACCGGGTTCAAGATATAAACAGTGGAGCCTACGCCTCTCCCAGTACAAATTCAAACGATATCCGGATGGCAAGAGGAGTTACTATGGGATATGCGACCAATTATGGTGGATCCATTGTGCAACAAGCTATAGCCGAAGGTTCTAGCGGCTCCAGTTTAAATAACATAGGAACTTATGCTTCTAACTCGCATTGTATTGCAGCATTTTTTGTAAATAATAATGGCGAACCCATTCATGATAATGGAACCGCAACAGGTGGTGCCGACACCCAAGGAGGCTTGGTAAGAGCCTCCCTGCAGTCTTTCGATAGCGACGGATTTACCTTAAACTTTGATCGGTTCTTGGCGCCAACTGCAGGAAGTCCAGATCGTACCAACCAAATTGTTATTATTTACAAAGCCTATCGATAGCCTTATCAATTTCAATTGTATATGGGTTGTTGAGGTTTTTTTTATGCTATGGTACTGTCTAAGGCGTTCTAAGATTTTATCTTTTGGATTGCGGATAGTTTTCCCATTCCTTTTAGTGCGGATCAGCTAAATTTCTTTTATCTGTTTTTTTGAAAAGAAAATAACAGTATGATAAACTTTGCTTAAAGAGCCGCCTTCAAAATTTCTGCAATTTTAGCCTTAATTTATCTTCATGCAACTTAGAAATTTTGGGCTTTCCATCTTCATGATAACTGCTTTGGTGGCTTCTTGTAAAAGGAATTCCGAAACAAATCAGCAACCCGAATCCATTTCCGCCGAGAATGGAGAAAAATTGGCCCGTCTCTATTGTGCTTCCTGTCATCAGTTTCCAGAACCTGAAATGCTTCCTAAAAAAATATGGTCCCAAACTATTTTGCCGCGTATGGGTTATATGTATGGGATTTACAATTCTGAGACAGAACGTCAAAACCTTTTTGAAAATAATCAAGGAGGTGCTATCGTAAAAGCATCTGGGTTGTTTCCTGATGCGCCAACCCTTGATAGTATCACTTGGGCAAATATTCAAAAATACTACCTTACAAAGGCCCCGGATAGCATTTTTCAGCATTCACCCTTAAAGATCATAGGGGAGAGCACACTTTTTAAAACTTTAATACCAGACCAGAAGGTGAATGTGCCTAGTACGACCCTGGCTAAATTTACTTCAGAAGGGACTATTTACATTGGCGATGCCTTTACAAAAAGCTTTTCTGAATTTTCCAAAGACTTAGGTTTGTTGAAAACTGGAAATGTTCCGGAAGGAGCAGTTTGGACAACTACTTCCAAAGATACGCTTTGGCTTACCGTCATGGGAAGTTTTTCTCCCACCGATGCACCCTTGGGAGTCATTGCCAAGAGTACTGGTAATGGGACTTTTTCAGTTCCTATCAAAAATCTACAACGACCGGTTCATACTAGTTTGGGCGATGTAGATCAGGATGGCGATGAGGATATCCTGGTTTGTGAGTTCGGAAAGTGGACGGGAGCATTATCCCTTCACGTGAACCAAGGAGAGGATACTTATGTGAAAAAGGTATTGCATGCCAAGCCAGGTGCTATCAAAGCTTATTTTAGGGATATGAATGCAGACGGGCTCATGGATATTATCGCTCTTTTTGCACAGGCCGATGAAGGAATCGATATTTTTTACAACCTTGGAAACACCAATTTTAGAAGAGAGCGGGTGCTCGAATTCCCTCCTAGTATGGGAGGTAGTTTTTTTAATGTTCAGGATTATAATCACGACGGGCATTTGGACATTTTATTCACGGCGGGGGACAATGCAGATTACTACCCCATTTTAAAGCCTTGGCACGGGGTTTACCTATATACCAACAACGGAAGTAATGTTTTTAAGAAGACTCGGTTTCTACCTTTAAATGGAGCCTACAATGCTGTTATGGAAGATTTCGATTTGGATGGAGATCAAGACATTGCTGCCATTTCCTTTTTCCCAGATTGGGCCCAAAACCCTAAAGAAGCGTTCGTGTTTTTTGAAAATATAGGAACGACCTATCAAGCGTATACTTTTAAGGAAGTGAATTGGGGAAGATGGGTGGTGATGGATGCGATGGACTACGATCGAGACGGTGATACAGACTTGGTTTTAGGATCTTTAGCTTTTGAAGCTCTTCCAAAATTAGGTTTTGAAAAAGTATGGATGGAAAAAGGCATCCCGTTCGTGGTTTTGGAAAACCAAAGCCGTTAATAGCCTATTTTTAGTGATTCTAAATAGTTTTATTTCTGAAAATTGATGATATTTTGATAACAAAAGAAAATTTTAAATACTTGATAATTAAATAGTTAAAATGTAATAGTTTGGATTTTTCTTTGTTATGTTTCCCAAACTTCAAATGAATGTTACCTGCTTAATATTCAGTTTCCGTAAAGTTAATATTTCAACTTACTTCATAAGGTTTTCGTAAAAATATAGAAAGTTAGCCCTAACATTTTGCAATTAGTTTTACGATGCATTCAAAAACATTTAAAACTAAAAATCAACAACAATGAAAAAGCTTTTACTTTCTTTAGGAGTCACGTTGCTTACCATGGCTTCTTTTTCACAAAACGAGTTCCCATCTCGTATGGCAGTAGATCCTAATTGGGATGCTGTTGAGGTGGTTGTACCACCTTCTCCTTTTCAGTACCAAGTTATTTTTGTAGGAGGTGACGATGTGGTTCAAACCGGTGTAAACGAATCGGTTCCTGCAAAACAATGGCATGACTTTATTGGATTTACTCCTATAACAGCCGAAGATTGTGTAGACGATCCTAATGCGATTGGTTGGGTTTCCGTGAACCATGAAATGATCCTAGCCGATGATAAAATTGGAGATGGTGGTGGAATGACCGCTTTTCTTTTGGGAAGAAATCCTTCAGATGATACCTTGTATGTAATTCCTCAAGACCTTACCGATGGTCGCTCGGGCGAATTCTTCAATGTAGACTTTTCTTCCGTAGGGGAAACAGGAATGAATTGCGGCGGAATTACTTCTAATGTAGACGGTCGAATTTGGTCTGCAGAAGAATGGTTCCAAGGAAGTAATGAAGCCATGTACGATAGTGGAAATGGAATTCGTGACACGACCGCTTATACCATTAAGTATACTGAATTCGATATGGCAAACTTCCAAACCATTCCTAAATACCAAAACTTTAACTGGATGGTGGAAATCGACCCTAGAGCTGCAAAAGCCAAAAGAAAACAATATAACTGGGGGCGTCAACCTTTTGAAGGTGGAGCGGTTGCCAATGATAATAAAACAGTTTATTTAGGAGCGGATGCTACTCCTGGCTTCTTTACCAAATTTGTGGCCGATGTAGAAGGGGACTTTACAGAAGGAACTTTATATGTCTATAAACACGATGCTGCTGGAGAGCCTTGGGTAGAAATCGATTCAGATGACTTCTCGAAAATGCTCACTTTTAGTGAAGAAGCCGTAACTGCTGGGGCGACCATGTTTAACCGTTTAGAATGGGTGACGCTCGATAAAACCACTGGAAAAGTGTACATGACCGAAACAGGAAGGGATAATCCTTCTGGAAGCTGGTCTGACGAATTAGCCGATGGTGCTGTTTTTGCGCCTCACCACGTTCAAAGAGCCATGGATCAAGGAGCTACAGGTCCCGATGACCCTGCTTACTGGGATTATTACGGGCGTGTACTGGAATTTGACCCTGCTACGGGCGATGTGAACATTTTTGTAGAAGGAGGACCGTATTTTGCTACGAGCCCAACCTTGGCAAATTATCCTGCTAAACATCTTTCCAACCCCGATGGATTAAATATGTTGTACGTAAACGTAGCGGGAGAGGATAAAAGATATATGTTGATCTGTGAAGATTTAAACGGAACTTCTTTCGGAAGAACTCCTGCGGAATATCCAGATGATCGTATGTGCGAATTGTACTTACTGGATATGGATGTGGCTTCTCCTGAAATTGATGATCTTATCCGTTTAACACAAACCCCAAAAGGAGCTGAAATTACAGGGGCTTGTCCAACCGCCGATGGAAAGTCTATTTTGGTAAACTCACAACACCCAGATACTTCCAATCCATTTCCCTACAACAACTCCTTAACTTTTGCCATTACAGGTTTTGATGATTCAGGGGCCATCGACACTTTAGGGAATCCAGATTTTGAAGCCACCGATAAAGGATTTCAAGTATATCCAAACCCTGCAGAAAGAATTGTGTATTTCAATAAAGTAGTGGATGTGGCATTGTATGACATCACCGGAAAAAGAATCGCGGTATATAGAAATACCGATTTCATCGATATCCTAAGCTTATCTACCGGAGCCTATATTTTAAAGACTTCAGAAGGGGAAACCAGAAAACTTATTGTAGAGTAAGTAAATTATAGATTAGTTAAGTAAGTAACCGTCCCCTATTTTTTGGGGGATGGTTTCTTTGTAAAAAAAGTTACCATTATGAGAACTCTTTCTACCGATTCCCTATTGCTATTATCCAGTCTGTTTTTTAGTGTATTGATCATGACTTCCAGTGCTCCCAAAGGGTACTATAAAACTTCTAAATTTAGAGCCCATACAGAGATCAATCGCCAGTTTAAACAAGACTTAAATACATTTTCCGCAGAAATGATCGCTTTTCAGAAGGCACTCGATTTGGAAAAACCAAATACCTCAATAATTTTTGGAGGATATCGGGATTTCCGAAAGGCTTTTAAAAAAGTAGCGTTTTTGATAGAATACCTTGATAAAGAGGCTTATGATAAAACCCTGAATGGGGCTCCACTTCCCAAGCTGGAACAAAAAGTAGCCGATTTAAGGATTTTGGAACCCAAAGGAATTCAGGTGATGGATGAACTCATGGCAGAAATTACCCCAGAAAGCCTACAAGATTTAAAAAAAGAGCTAACTATTCTGCAAAAATCATTTGCCCAAGTGAAAAAATTTTTGGAATCCAAACAGATTTCCGACCGACAGTTTTTTGAAGCTTCAAGACAGGCTTTGGTTCGTATCGCTAGCTTGGGAATTACGGGTTTCGATACTCCCGGAACACAATTGGGCATTGAAGATGCCTACACAGTTCTCGGTTCCTTGAAAGGCTATTATGCCTTTTATCAAAAAGAGTTTGAAAATATCCATGATACTGAATTGTATAGTAAAACCCTTCAATTATTTGAAGCGGGACAACAAATGGCTTCAGGAACAGATTTCAATACGTTCAATCGTCTTCGTTTTCTGAAAAAAAGTGTCAATCCGTTGTACCAAAAGCTTTTGGAAGGGCATTTGGCGCTTCAGTATGAAACCATCGATGAGGTGTCTTCCTATCTACCTGCGGTTAATTATCAAGCTGAAAATATTTTCAGTAAAGATTTTTTAAACCCTTTTTATTATGTGAGTTTGGAAAACGATTCGCTTTTTGAAGCGAAAAAGGAATTAGGGAAATTATTGTTCTACGATCCCATTCTTTCTAACAATCAACAAATGAGTTGTGCCACTTGTCACGCACCGGAAAAAGCTTTTACCGACGGATTTCCAAAAAGTTTATCGAATACCGGGGAAGCCATGAAGCGAAATAGCCTCACCCTATCCTATTCGGTGTATGCGACTGGTTTTTTTCACGATTTACGAACTAAAAGGCTCGAAGATCAATTTGAACATGTGGTTTTAAGTAAAGAGGAATTTAATACGGGTTATCAAGAAATTGCTGAAAAACTTTCGAAAAGTCCTACCTATCTGTCTGCATTTCAAAAAGCATTTCCGTCAATGGGGCCAACATTGAAATCCTATGCGGTAGATTATGCCCTTGCAGCTTACGTCATTTCTTTAAACCAGTTTAATAGCCCTATAGATACCTATTTTACTCAGGAGGAGACTGTAGTTTCAGAAGAAATTGAAAAAGGATTCAATCTTTTTACGGGAAAAGCCAATTGTGCTTCTTGTCATTTTTTACCTCTATTTTCTGGAGCCGTTCCTCCCTTGTTTAATGATACGGAAGCCGAAGTGATTGGCGTTCCTATATCGGCCACAGATTCTTTAACGGTGGATCCCGATTTAGGCCGATTGGAAAATGGAATGACCCAAGAGGTGGCCTATTTCTATAAGCATGCCTTTAAAACCCCTTCTTTGCGGAACATTGCCCTTACTGCACCCTATATGCATAACGGTATTTATACTACTTTGGAAGAAGTGGTCGATTTCTATAATAAGGGAGGTGGTGCCGGCATGGGGATGGACCTACCTCACCAAACCTTAGCAGCAGAACCCTTGGGCTTAACCCAAGAGGAAATACAGCAATTGGTAGTTTTTATGGAAGCCCTCACCGATACAACGAGGTTTGAAGCGCCGAAACAGGAAGTGTTCCCTAGGGATTTTAAAAAAGCCTCGTGGAATAATAGAAACCTATAATTTAATGCGCTTCTAACCAGTTATTGCCCTTTCCTATTTCCACCTCTAGCGGGACAGATAATTGATAGGCGTTTTCCATTTCGGTCTTGATAAGCGCTTGCAATTTTTCCAATTCGGGTTTGTAAGCGTCAAAAACCAATTCATCATGTACCTGAAGCAACATTTTACTCTTAAAATGGCCTTCTTTCAGTTTCTGATGAATTTGGATCATGGCAATTTTGATGATGTCTGCCGCACTTCCCTGTATGGGTGCATTTACAGCATTTCGTTCCGCAGCCCCGCGAACCACCGCATTTCGACTATTAATGTCTTTTAAATAACGACGACGGCCCAAAACCGTTTGCACATACCCGTGTTCCCGTGCAAAATTTACTTGGTCACTAATGTATTGAGAGAGTTTCGGATAGGTTTGGTAATAGGTGTCGATTAACTCTTTGGCCTCGCTTCTCGATAAGCTTGTTTGGTTGCTCAGCCCAAAAGCGGAAACCCCATAAATGATTCCGAAGTTCACCGTTTTGGCATTGCTTCTTTGTTCGCGCGTTACTTCTTCCATAGGGACCTGAAAGACCTTGGCCGCGGTAGAAGCATGAATGTCTTCACCATCCTGAAACGCTTTAATCATGGTATCCTCTTCACTTAAGGCGGCAATGATCCGTAATTCAATCTGACTGTAATCGGCGGCTAGTAAGGTGTAGTTTTCATCCCTCGGAACAAAGGCTTTTCGTACTTGCCTTCCACGTTCGGTTCGGATCGGGATATTCTGTAAATTGGGATTGTTGCTGGAAAGTCTCCCTGTGGCGGCCACCGTTTGCATGTAATCGGTATGTACCCTTCCGGTGGAAGGTTCCACTTGTTGTGGGAGCGCATCTACATAGGTGCTTTTCAGTTTGGAAAGCCCTCTAAAATCCAACACATTTTGAATGATTTTGTGGTCTTTGGCCAAATAGGAAAGGACATCTTCTGCTGTAGAATATTGCCCGCTCTTGGTTTTTTTGGGTTTGTCGACCAATTTCAATTTGTCGAATAGAATTTCCCCTAATTGTTTTGGGGAAGCAATATTGAAGGTTTCCCCCGCAATTTCATAAATTTCCTTTTCCAATTGGGCGATATCTTTTTCCAAGGCTTCGGAAAGGGAATGAAGGAAATCTTTGTCAAGGTTGATGCCTTCCAGTTCCATATCGGCCAAAACCCGTAACAAAGGAATTTCAATCTCATCGAATAATTTTTGGGTGTTAGCCTCTCCCAATTCGGCTTCAAAATGCTGCTTCAACTGAAGCGTAATATCGGCATCTTCCACAGCGTATTCGGTTTGTTGTTTCAGAGGTACATCCCGCATGGATTTTTGGTTTTTCCCTTTCTTGCCAATCAGTTCTTCAATAGAAATTGGGGTGTAGTTTAGATAGGTTTCGGCCAATACGTCCATATTATGGCGCATATCGGGGTTAATGAGATAATGAGCCAACATGGTGTCAAACAATTTTCCTTTTACGGAAACCTTGTATTTGTCCAATACCTTGATGTCGTATTTCAAGTTTTGACCAATTTTTTCAATGGCTTCATTTTCGAAAAAAGGGCGTAATTGCTCTATGAGTGCTTGAGCCGCTTCATCCGCTTCCGGAAACGGAAGGTAAAAGCCTTTTCCGGCTTCCCAACTGAAGGCGATCCCCACCAATTTTGCTTCCAAGGGATTCAATCCTGTGGTTTCCGTATCGAAACAAACGTTCGATTGCTTTAAAAGGGTTTCAATAAAAAGTTTGGTACCTAAACCCGGTTGCACGGTTTGGTAAAAATGTTCAATTTGCTGATGGGTATTTCGTGAACTGAAAGCTTGTGTTTCAATAGTTTCATCATCACCGCCAAAAAGGGAGAACTGCCCAGCGCCTGCAGGAGCCGAAGGTGCTTTTTTAGGAGTTTTCTGAACCGTTTCGGTGGTGGTATTAGTAGTATTGGTAGAAGCTTCTTCTTTTGAAAATGTCTTCAGGAAATTATCGGTGAGTCTTCGAAATTCGAGTTCTTCGAAGATTTTAGTGACGCCTGTAATATCAGGGTCGCACATTTCAAAATTTTCTTCATCGAAATCTACCGGAACATCCAGCATGATGGTGGCGAGTTCTTTGGAAAGTTTTCCTAATTCGGCATTTTCAATGACTTTCTCTTTCATTTTTCCTTTCAACTGATCGGTATTTTCCAAGAGGCCTTCGAGGCTGCCAAATTCTTTCAAGAATTTTTTAGCCGTTTTTTCGCCCACACCAGGTAGTCCTGGGATATTATCGGAACTATCCCCCATCATTCCTAAAAAATCAATCACCTGAAGCGGGGATTCAACTTCAAACTTTTTTTGTACTTCTGGAATGCCCCAGATTTCGTAGCCGCCGCCAAACGATTTGGGACGGTACATAAATATATTTTCAGAAACCAATTGTGCAAAATCCTTATCGGGTGTGACCATATAGGTTTGATAGCCTTCTTTTTCCGCTTTTTTTGCCAGTGTTCCTATAATGTCGTCGGCTTCAAAACCTTCTTTTACCATAATAGGAATGTTCATGGCTTTCAGGATATTTTCAATATAGGGAATGGCAAGCCTAATGGCTTCTGGTGTTTCGTCGCGGTTGGCTTTATAGTCTTCAAAAAGTTCGTTTCGGGCATCACTTCCGCCTTTATCAAAACACACCGCCAAATGGTCGGGTCTTTCCCGTTTAATGACATCGAGCAAGGAATTCATGAACCCCATGATTGCGGAAGTATCCATCCCTTTGCTATTGATACGTGGGTTTTTAATAAAAGCGTAATACCCTCTAAAAATCAGGGCATAGGCATCTACCAGAAAAAGTCGTTTTTGATCGGACATGAAACTGAAAAATTGGATTTTTCCAAAGGTAGCAAGAAGCTTTCAGAAAATGGAATTTTGATTCAAAAAGAAAGGCTGCGCCCCACGCAGCCTTTTCCTCCTCAAAATATAAAAGAAATCCCATAGGAGTTCTTGTAATTAATTCTGCAAAACATACACTGCTCCAGAATTTGACAAACTATTATCGGTCATGTTTCCATTTATCCCAGCGGCATTACTGTCTTCCCCAGGTGCTCCAACAGCGATAGAAGAGCCCGTGCCGTCAATACTGCAAGCACTGCCAAAACTGTCGTTGATATTCACATTACAGGATTTAATGTAATGCTCTTGAGACCATACACTTCCTGAACGATTAAATAAATAAATGGCACCCGATCCTGAAACATCATTATTGGTTTCGTCTCCATCAAAACCGCTATCATAACCATCTTCCCCTGTTGCACCAACAAGGAGATAGTCACCACTTGAACTAAGCTGGATACTTCTTCCAAAAAAGTCTTGACTATCTGTATTAGAAGCCTTCATATAGGATTGCTGGCTCCAACTAGTACCTGTTCTAGTAAAAACATACACGGCTCCAGAGCTAGCAGCTAAGTTATTAGTTTCATCTCCATCTATTCCCGTAGCATCGCTATCTTCGCTACTTGCCGATATGGCTAACGTATTTCCATCGTTATCCAAAGAAACTTCCTGTCCAAAATAATCTGAACCTCCAGTGTTTGAAGCTTTTATATATGCCTCTTGTATCCATACCGACCCAGATCTAGAAAAGATATAAGCAGCGCCAGAGCGGGTAGAAGAATTATCTGCTTGATTGCCATTTACCCCGGTAGCATTGCTATCTTCATTATGTGCTCCTACAACGATTCTTGTGCCATCTCCACTTATGGATGTATGAATGCCAAAATAATCCCCAGATTCTGTATTGGATGCTTTTAAATAGGCTTCTTGAGACCAAGTAGTGCCACTTCTAGTAAATACATAGGCAGCGCCTGCCCCTGATAAAGCGTTATTCGTTTCATCCCCGTTCACCCCGGTAGCATTACTTCTTTCTGTATATGCGGTACTTACTAACCTTGTACCGTCTGAGTTTATTGAAACAGAATTCCCAAAATAGTCGAAGCTATCGGTATTGGATGCTTTTATATAAGCTTCTTGAGACCAAACGGTGCCACTGCGCGAGAAAACATAAACAGCACCTGAAAAACTTGCCGAATTATTTGTTTCATCACCATTTATACCTGTGGCATTACTCGATTCTCCATAAGCACCCACAGCAATTCTTGAACCATCACTAGTAATGCTTATAGAAATCCCAAAATAATCATTGGAATTGGTGTTGGAAGCTTTAATATAGGCTTGTTGGCTCCAAGTAGCTCCCGATTTTACAAATACATATACGGCTCCAGAACTCCCTGCCGAATTATTTGTTTCGTCGCCATTAATACCTGTCGTATTACTGTCCTCATCAGGCGATGCTACTACCAAATAGTTGCCGTCATCACTCATCTTTACCAAATTTCCAAAGGTGTCTGAAGTACCCGGTGTAGAGGCTTTTATATAGGTGCAATTATTGGTTTCTATGGGGATTTCTTCTTCTGTTACGATACTCCCAGTCGAGTCAAAACCTGTACAGGCCCATTTGCCATTTATTTTGAAACACGTTTTATTTCTAAATTCATCATAAATAACCGTCCCATTAACAGGAGGGTTTCCGTTACCATCTGTAAGAACTTCCAAACTAGGAACTCTGGGTATTACTAACCCCATATTTGTAGAGGTGATATCCAAAGCTCCTTCTGGGTTGGTGGTTCCTATGCCTACTTGGGCAAACATACTGGAAAAGCAAATGCCCATTATTACTGAAAAAATTGTCTTCATGGTTTTATATTTTGAGCAACCAAGCTGTAGGTTAAGTTTGGTAGGGTAGGATTTGGATGTATAAATCTAAGGGAACCTCAAAAAAAAGTTTTGTTCCATTTAGTGGGCAAGACCATTTTTTTAGTGAATAAATTCTGGAGTGGGAATCTTACAGCTCGAGCAGTTTTTTTTTCACAGTTTCTTTTTGACCGCCACTTAACGGAATCTTTTCTTCTGAAAGCGTTATGGAGTTAGTTTCCATTTGGGAAACCCTACGCACATTAACTACATACGAACGATGTGTTTTGATGAAGTATTTTGGATTTAGTTTTTCAGCCATGTGTTTCAGGGTGTGGGGCACTAAATACTGTTGGGAAGTCGTGTGGACATAACAATAATTATCAAAGGCTTTTAAATAAGTGATGCTAGCCTGATTGATTTTATGAAGTTTACCGTCACTTTTAATCAATAAATAATCTTCTTCGGTTAAAGAGAAGTTATGCCAAGCCAACTCAATATTACTGCGAAGGCCATTTTCAGTAAAGGGTTTTACAATAAAACCCAATGGTTTGGTTTGCTTCACACGTGCGATGGTTTGCGGGTCGGTTTGCGATGTAAGAAATAAATAGGGTTGTTTCCTTTTATCCAATTCCAAAGCAAGATCAACTCCATCCTTTAGCCCTTCCAAGTGAATGTCTACCAAAACCAGATCGGGTTGAAGTTTATCTATAAGAAGCAGGGATTCCTTCATTTCGTCACAATCCCCCAAAACTTTGAAGCCTTGCTTTTTTAGCGCGGTTTCAATGGTGGCTACTATTAAGGGTTCGTCTTCAACAATAAAAACGGTTAAGGCTTTCATAGGGTGTTTTTGGTCATTTTGCTGAAAACTAGCCATCCTTTAGGTTTCTATTCAATATTTTTAGTGAATGGGGTGATAAATTTAGGGAAGCTATAATTCATTGTAACGGTGTATCTCCAACCTAGCAATGGTACCTTGTGGCCGATTCTTGGAATAGGTTAACTGCCCTTTTAGTTTTTTCGCCAATGATTTTATAAGTTGGATGCCAAACGAACTTTCCTTAATTTCTGAAGGCATTCCCTTCCCATTATCCTGTACTTCTAAAACCAAAATAGTTTCTTTTTTTTGAAGTTTTAGGTCTAGCTGCATGTTATTTTCTGAAGTAGTAAACGCATGTTTCAAAACATTGGTGACCAGCTCATTCACAATCAATCCCAAAGGTGTAATGGTCTCGATGTCCAATACTAAGGGGTCTATATGGATTTCTGAATGTATTTGCTGGGAAGCATCCTGATGACTTTCCAAAATGTCTTTCACTAAATCGGTAAGATATTCTTCCGTATCAATTCCTATCAATTGCTCTTTAGAGTAGAGCTTTTGATGAATCAGGACCATAGAACGTACCCTGTTTTGCGCTTCCTGAAGGGCTTTCTGGGCATCAGAGTCTTGTAAGTTTTCAGATTGAAGGTAGAGTAGGGAAGAAACAATCTGAAAACTGTTTTTTACCCGATGGTGGGTTTCCTTCAGCAGGACATTTTTTTCATCTACGGCTACTTCAAGCAATTGCTTTTGTTTGGCCAGCAACTGGTTCTTTTTCTGGTTTTTATAGAAGAAGAAACCAATAAGTGCAGCCATGCAAATTCCCGCAATGGCAAGGTATAAATACAATTTTTGTTGTTGCTCTGCTTTTTCATTCTCCAATGCTAAGAGCTGAAGCTGCGCATCTTTTTTTTCAGTTTCATATTTGGCTTCGGTTTCCAATACAATTTGGTCGCGTTGCTTTTCCTTGATTTCCTCAAAAACCTGTATGTATTGGTCCCGATAAGAAAGCGCTTCTTCATATTTGCCAATAAAAGCTAAGTAATCGGCTATATTTCGAAGCAATAGACTTTGGTCCCGCAATCCGTAGTTTCCACTGGCTGCCGCGTTTTTTGCACGTTGCAATGGGAGTTTCATGTTTGAGGAATCCTTGGCCATGGTTTTGGCATGCAATAAAAAATACAAGTTGAGGTCTGCCCCGGGATTGTCTTCGGTTTCTTTAGTAGCTTTCAGTAAAACGGAAATGGCTTCATCAAATCGTTCTTCTTTTACGTAGAGGTACCCCAAATTGCCATAGGTGGCGTAATCCATTTCCTTCCGAAGCGGAATTTCCAAACTCTCTTTCATATACGCTTCAGCTTTATCGTATTGATTGAGGGAGGAATTCACCGAACCCAAATTAATGAGGCATTTCTTGATCAACAACGAATCTTGTTGTTCCCGTGCTTTTTCTAAGGATAGTGTATAGTATTGTTGGGCATTTTCATAGTTGTCTGTGGTATGGAACATGATCCCCAACGAATGAAATATGGAAGCAATGTAATCTAGATCATGGGTTTCGCATAAATCAATGGCTTCAAAATACAGTTTGCTGGCTTTTTCAATATCCCCCGTCACAATTTCGTGATACAGCCCCATGGATTCTTTAGAGAGTACTTGCCCTAGGTAGAGGTTGTTTTTTTCTGAAAAATGAAGCGCTTTATTTGAAAACACTAGCGAACTGTCATTGTTTTCCAAGGTATACTCCCAAGCGGTATCTACCCATTCCTGTACTTGCTGAAGTTTTTGTGCTTCTGAAGTTTTTTTATCTTGAGCGAAGGTCAGAAAATAGCTAAGAAAGAGGATTGTAAAAAGGGTAGACTGTAGTTTCAAGAAGTGAAAGTTTATCCCAAGATAATCATTTTTAGATAAAAAAAGGCCGCGCCCCACGCAGCCTTAATTCAAACTCAAAACATAATCGAAACGATATTCAATTATTCTTTTTCTTCTGAAAGGGTAGCCGTTTCAGAAGCCGGGGCCGTTTTGTCTCCTTCCAAAGCACTTATTCGTGCTTCTAGGGATTTGTATTGTTGAAGTTGTTGTTTTAATTGTTCATTTTCAGATTCAAGGTTGTCTATTTTGGTGTTCAGCTCCTTTATCGCTTCTACAAAAATAGGGTCATAATCGCCATAAGCAGTTTGATAAAACCCAAGATTATCTTTGGTTACTTTATCTGGGAAGACTTGCATTAATTCCTGAGCAATAAATCCGTACTGAAGGCTTTCGGGTCTATCGATTCCAGTTTTATCATCGTTCCAAAAATAAGTAACCCCTCGCATCTGATGGATTTTTTCTAAGGCTGTTTTTCCACTAATCCCTTCAATATTTGTCTTTAAACGGCGGTCACTATTAGCCGCCCATGAACCAGCTGTTGTTTTGGAAGCATCTCCACCTACTTCCAATGCATTGGTCGTGGGATTTCTCATAATGCCAACTTTTCCATCACTCTCCAATCGAAGAATATTGCTTGAGATATCGCTGGAGAAAAAATTGAGAACGCCATCGCCAGACGTGTCATCGGCTCGGGCAAAGAGGACCCAATTGTTTGTGGTTTCAGCAGCATTGTCAAAAGTTATTCGGGTTCCTGAATCGGCATTTTGAGCCGTTAACATGATATGTGGGGAGTTCCCACCCGTACTATTGTGTATGATATCTAATCTCCCATCTGGATTGGGATTGTTGATTCCCAGGCCTTCAGAAATATAATTTTTACCTAAAAAATATCCGGCCCAGCCACTAGATACATTAACATTGTTGTAGGTCCCATAATGGTTTCCTCCTGCACCTGAAGATATTACGTTGTAGGTTCCATATTTATTTCCGGTGCCGGTTGCAGTCCCTGCAAATTCTGTCCTGTTACCGTAGAGATCTCCATTGTTGGAAATATCAAAATCTGTATATACTCCAGCCATTCCGTTACTGCCAGGGGTTCCAGCAGTAAAACGGTTTCTTACCCCAGCAGCTAAGCTAAAAGATGAGTTTGCTGTATTAAATTCATTATACAACCCAAAAGCATTGCTAGCGTTTGTTACTCTCATGCCATTATATACTCCATATGTATTTCCGGTTCCATTGTTGTCCAAATTATTGAAGGTCCCAAATTGCGTGGCTGGAGTATCTCCAGAGAGCCAGTTTCTTGTACCATACTGGCTGCCATCGGAGGCTGTATTTATACGATTAAATACGCCGTATTTTTGACCGGTTCCAGTACCATCCACAAAATTGTAGATAGCATGACTTCTGCCAGTTCCACTAGAAGTCTTGTTTACATAGAGGCCATAACTGAATCCCGAAAGATTGTCCGATTTGGATATGTTTAGTCCACGGTCACTGGTTCCTGTTTGTAATATATTTATATTTCCGGTATTACTACCGATGAAATTCAAATTGTAACTATCTTGATTTATGGAGGTTACTTGTGTCAAAGTTCCTCCAAGTTGAATATCATCTCCTGCTTCAGTAAGCCCATTGCTGGCAGTAGTGCTTTCCGGGGAAGGAGTTTGAAAAGTAACATTCCCAGCACCGTCGGTGGTCATGACTTGGCCAACAGTACCGTCTGTTAAAGGCATATTGTATTCGTCATTGATATTCATCAAACCACTTTTATAGATAGTAAGTGCGTTGGATCTAGTGATTACACTTGTAACATTTCCATTGGCTACCGTAAATAATCGGTCAGTATCAACAAAGGATGTGGTACTCGAAGGTGTATAGGTAGTGGGAAACATCCCAACAGCTACTTCACCATAAGAGGGTGCATCCACTTGTCTTCCTATGGCAAATGAATAATTACCACTTGCTTGAGAGGCAAAACCAGCTGCGGTAGCGTATTGTCCTGAAGCCGTTGTGCTACTTCCTAGTGCCAATGAACCAATATTGGAAGCCACGGTGTTGCTTCCAATGGCTACTGCGTTGGTTGAGCTAGAGTTTGCTAAACTTCCTAATGCAATACTATTGTCGGCAGTGGCTTCAGGATTAAGGCCCATAGCTATAGAATAGTCCCCTAAATTACCTTGATCCCAGACATTATCGTCGAAAGATCCAAAATCACCCCGTACTTCACCAGCTCTGAAGGCTGCAGTACTTGGATCAAAAAACATTCTAGCTCCTTCTCCTAGGATCGGCATAGCTGTTCCCGAAGCACCATAGCCAGCCCCAGTAACAAAAAAGCCATCTTGGCCTGCAACGGTTACGGCTCCTGCGTCTGCCGTGATAGTTCTCCCTGCCCCAGCACCCCCTTCATCGTAAGCTTCATCTAGGGTATTCGCTGCTACCGAAAAAGTTTGGAAGGATAGGTTTCCTGCACCATCTGTGGTCATAACCTGTCCAGCAGTACCATCTGTACCAGGCATAAAATAACGGTTTGAGACAGGATCGTGCCCTAAAGAGACCCTTCCCGAAAGAAAGGCAGCATAATCTGTGGCGTTATTATTAACTTGTGCATACAGTCCATAATCTGTTCCTGTAGTAGCTACAAAGTTATAGCTTCCGTATGCTTCGTTAGATACAGTAGCACCAGTAAATAGGGTCCTGTTTCCATAAAGGGTGTTAGCTGTCAAACTGCTGGTAGCTATGTTGTATACCCCGGTTGCAGTAGCTGTGCTTGCTGTGGTAGTAAAAGTATTGTATAACCCTAAAGCTGATGAAATACCCGTATTGGAAAAATTATTTTCAACACCTCTTGCGTTACCTGAAAACCCGAACGTAAAGAAATTGTACATCCCCGTTTTTGTGCCACCTCCACCACCAGCAAACGTATTAAAAATTGCTCTTGTTCCGGAACTTGAACTTGATCCACCAATATAGTTGCGATTTAAATAGGCAGTTGCTGTTCCATTTACCGTTGCGTTATTTTCAATACCTGTAACAATTCCTGCACTTGCTGCACTTAAAACTGAAGAAATTGAAGTGGTGTTAACTGAAGGGTCTGTTTCTACATATAGGGTAGTTCCAGTGCTTGTGGTATTTCCAATAGCTACATTTCCTTGAGTATAGATGTCGTCTGTAATACTCGTGGAAGCTGTAGTTCCTCCTTGCACGTACCAATCGGTATCATCCCCAGCCACATCCTGAAAGCTTACCGTACCAGCTCCGTTGGTAGTCATTACCTGTCCAGCGGTACCATCTGTTTCTGGCATAAAGTATCGGTTAATGCCTGCCGCCCCAAGGGAAAAACGTCCTCTAAAATAACCTGCATAGCCACTAGTATTTTCTGCCCTACTATATACACCATAGTGGGTTCCACCAGCGCCACTATCAATAAAGTTGTAGGAAGCATATTTAATTCCTGTTCCCGTAGCACTACTACTTATCGTTGTTCTAACCCCATAGCGTACCCCATCGCCAGATGCATTCAAATCATTGTCTACGCCTATCAGGGTGCCATCAACGGCCCAAGCTCCAGGGGCTTGTGTAAAAATACCAGTAATATTATTGTCCCCTCCTTCAAAGCGATTGTGAACTCCAACTTTGTTTCCTTCAGGAGCCCCAAGATTGAATTCATTATATAGGGCTGTTTTTTCACCTGTTCCCGTATTGGAAATTTGATTTTCAATAAGGCGAATGGTAGCATCACTAGACCCAGTAACGGCATTATAGTTGTTGGAAAATCTCAGTACATCTCCTATCGTTGCTTGATTATAGAGTCCATAGGTGATATTTGATGGATTATCACCTGTACTAACGATGCGTAATCCTGAAAAAGTTTCATCAACGGGATTGTTTACATGTAAACGATCTGTCACTGAAGTTGCAGAACCAATTTTTACATTTCCTAGGGTATAGATGTCATCTGAAATATTAGTAGGTGCAGAAGAAGTGCCGATTTGATAAAAATCCGCATCTTGAGTCAATAGGGTGCTTGGGTCTGTCCAGGAAGCATTTCCTGCGGCATCTGAACTTAATACATAGCCCGTACTTTCATTTCCATCTACAAATTGCAAGGAACCTACCACATCTAAGTTTGCGGAAGGGTCATTATTGTTAATTCCAAGGAATCTTTCATGGGTAAGGCGCATTCCTTCTACCATGGGAGACATATTGATGTTGTTTCCGTGGACAAAAAATGCAAGTCCTAACAAATCTTCATCATTTGCTGTTTGTACGGCAGCAATTGCAGCTTTTCGCTGTCCTTTCCTTACAGTTGCAGAAGGTCCAAACCCAATGGATCCTCCAAATCCATTGATTCCACCCCCACTTCCTCCGTCTACAAACAGCCCATCTTGACCGGTATTGGCATAACTGGTATCAAAACTGGTTGTTTTTCCAATATGAATGGGGCTTACAGGACTATTTTCTCCAATTCCTATGGCGTCATCAACCCCATCAACAAAGAGCATGTGGGTTTCGTTGGTACTTTCTACCCGAAGTCCTCCATTGTCTTCAATAACTACAGCACCATTGTCGGCAGTGATGGTTCTTCCCGCACCAGGACCTCCTTCATCATAAGCTTCATCTAGGGTGTTTTGAGTATTAACCCCTCCTGCAAAGGAAACCCAAGAAGTGGTCGCGTTATCCCAATAGTAAAAGCCTTCAGAAGCGCTGCCGTTTCCAGTGACAAAAACCATCATTCCATCTTGTGGAGCCCCAGGGTCAACAACAGGGAACTCGTCAATTCTGGGAATCAAGAGCCCATCTTCATTAGTCGGACTGGTTGCATTACTTGCAGAAATATCCAAGGTGGCATTAGGATTGGTATTACCGATTCCCACTTGTGCAAAGAATTCTGTGGTAGAAAAAACTAATAGAAGGGCAAATACAATTTTTGCTTTCATAACTAAGGGTTTTGAGTTTAAAACCGTAGCTAAGTAGGCAAGACATGGCTGGTAAGAATGGGATTACAAACTTAAATCAGCTAAAAGATTTTAAGCTCTATGAAATCATTGATTTTAAAAATTAAGGGAATTCCTTGATTAGAAGATGGATAAAATAGAAAAGCCATCACAAAGTGATGACTTTTCGCCCCAAATTTGATTAACCCCCGTAGGGATCAACCTACTTATGTTCTACAAAGCTATTAAAATTTAGTGAATAGCCTCTCTTTTTTTTGGTTTTGTGAAAAAATTACGTGTTTTCACGTAGTATTAGTGGTTATTTAACTTTTTGAAAATAAAATAGTTAAAATTAATCAAGGAAGTGATTAGAAGGGATTTGAGCTTGCGATCCTTCCAAAAATTGGGTCACGGAAAACCCTTTGTGAATACTGTAAAATCCAGTCTCTCCTTTCTTGTTTAGGGCAATGTAGCCTACCTGAAAATCTTTATGATTGGGGTTTTTTGATACAATCCTACGAATGGCTTCTTCACAGGCTTCTTGGGGTGATTTTCCTTGCCGCATGAGTTCTACAATTAAAAAACTGCCTACGGTTTTTAAGACTTCCTCCCCAAGTCCGGTAGCAGTGGCACCCCCTACTTCATTATCTATAAACAGTCCCGAGCCAATAATAGGCGAATCGCCTACACGTCCCGCCATTTTGTACGCGAGTCCGCTGGTTGTACAACCCCCAGAAATATCCCCGTTTTTATCAATAGCCAACATTCCAATGGTATCGTGATTTTCGATATTGATAATGGGTTGGTACTCACTCTTTATTTTCCATTCTTCCCAAGCTTTTTTGGAAGCTTCCGTTAAAAGGTTTTCTTTCTGAAAGCCTTCAGAAAGGGCAAATTGTTCGGCCCCTTTTCCTGCAAGAATCACATGGGGAGTGTTTTCCATTACTTTTCGTGCTACTGAAATAGGGTGTTTGATATTTTGCAGGTAAACCACCGCGCCATAATTTCCTTCAGAATCCATTATACAAGCATCCAGTGTTACGTTTCCATCCCGATCTGGAAGTCCGCCAATGCCCACACTTTGGCCTTCAGCATTAGCTTCCTCAACATTACAACCTTGTTCAATAGCATCCAGTGAAGTACCTCCTTTTTCAATAATCTCCCAGGCTTTTCCAGTAGCTTCGGGGACATTCCACGTAGCAATTACCAAAGGGGAATTGGTATTAGGGAGTACATTCTTTGAATTGGTTTCTGAAGTTTTTTCCTGACAGGCCATTACTGCGGTTCCTGCCACTACGCCAAAACTTCCCAGCGCCGTATTTTGAATAAAGGTTCTTCGCTTCATATTTAGTATCTAAGAGGGGAAAGTTACAAAATCGAGTTAAAAAAAAGAGGAATTACTGTAAGGATAGATCAAAGCTATTATCTTTATCCATTAAAACTGCTGTATGCTTCGTTGGATTATCTTTATTGCCATTTATTTCCTGATTGAAATTTATGCTTTTCAGGCTATTCGAACCCTCACCAAAAATCCATGGGTGCAATGGATTTATTTTATCATTTCTGCAGGATTATTGGCTTTTTTCATATATCAGTTAACCGGAGGGGTTCATGGCAGGCAGATGACTCCCGTGCGGATGTACACCTTTGGGGTTTTCCTTGCTTTTTTTGTTCCGAAGCTGTTTTTGATCATCTTTATGTTTGGGGAAGATATCATCCGATTTGGCGTTGGATTATTTTCAAAATTGGCGGGAAGCGATCAAGGATTTTATTTGCCTTCCAGGAGGCGCTTTGTAAGCACTTTAGCATTAGGAGTGGCCGCGATTCCTTTTGCTTCCCTGTTATACGGAATGTACCGAGGGAAATATAACTACAAAGTTTTAAAATACGCTTTGGAGTTTGATGACCTACCGGAAGCTTTCGATGGTTATACCATTACACAAATAAGTGATGTACATAGTGGAAGTTTCGACAATGAAAAAAAAGTAGCATACGGAATCGAACTAATTAATGAGCAAAAAAGCGACCTCATACTTTTTACGGGCGATTTAGTGAATAATATGGCAGACGAAATGCTTCCTTGGAAAGCACATTTTTCGAAGCTTTCTGCTTCAGATGGGGTTTTTTCGGTGTTGGGGAATCATGACTATGGCGATTATGTTGAATGGCCTTCCGAAGCGGCCAAGGAACAAAACCTTCAGCAATTAAAAGACCTTCAAAAAGAAATGGGATGGCAATTATTATTGAATGAACATGTGTCGATATCGAAGAATGATGAGGAAATAAAATTAATAGGTGTGGAAAATTGGGGAGCGGGCGGCTTTAAAAAGGCAGGCGATTTAGAGAAAGCTTGTGAAGGGGTTTCAACCACCGATTTTAAAATATTGATGAGCCATGACCCCTCACACTGGACCGAACAAGTGAAAGAAGACGATAGAAACTTCCATCTTACACTTTCAGGGCATACCCACGGCATGCAGTTTGGGGTGGAAATCCCCGGTTGGTTTAAGTGGAGTCCTGTAAAATACCGCTATGAAACATGGGCAGGTATTTATGAAAATATTGGTCGCTTTATTAATGTGAATAGAGGGTTCGGATTTATAGGATATCCTGGACGTGTTGGAATTTGGCCAGAAGTAACGGTGATCCAACTTAAAAAACGCCGAAATGATACGTAATTAAAGGGAAATGTTATATTTGTAGATAGCATTTGTTTAAAAATTGTTCCAACCTATGTCAAAATTTGGAGAATTAATTCAAACCCACGTTCCCGTTTTACTGGATTTTTATGCAGAATGGGACCAAGCTTGCAAAGATATGCATCCTGTGTTGCGAGACGTAGCTGCCGCTTTGGGGGATAAAGCAAGAGTGATTAAAATTGACATTGAAAAAAACCAAGAACTCTCTGAAGCCCTTCGAGTGAAAGGATTACCAACGCTAATGATTTACAAAGATGGCGAAATGAAATGGCGCCAAAGTGGGGAGCAAGATGCCAATACCCTTATTGGTCTTGTGAAGGAGTATGTATAATTGGTAATCTAATTTTCTTAAGAACGCTTATTTGGTTTTTAGTAGTTCCATCTTTCTATTTTTATTCTTACCGTTAGTTCTGCTGGGCTATTATCTAATGCCTAAAAAGCTGAAAACGCTTTTTCTTTTTTTAGCAAGCTTGTTTTTTTATGCTTGGGGGGAGAATGAGTTGGTGTTGGTGATGCTTTTTTCATGTGTTGTAGACTTCTTTGCGGGAAAAATCATTGAAAGGGGGTATCGTAAAGTTGGTCTTTGGCTCTCTATTCTCACCAATGTCTCGCTACTGGGATTTTTTAAGTATTTTAATTTTACCTTCGACAACCTTCATTTACTAGCCAGCACTTTAGGTTATAAAGGGGTTTTCTTTGAAAACCTTCCGTCTATATTTCTTCCTTTAGGAATTAGTTTTTACACGTTTCAAACGCTTTCCTATACCATTGATGTCTATCGTGGAAAGGTGGCAGCCAATCGAAGCTTTATCGATTTTGCAGCCTATGTCACCATGTTTCCACAGTTAGTGGCGGGCCCCATTGTTCGCTATGCCGATATCAATAACCAGTTGCAAAAACGGAAACACTCTTTCTCAAAATTTTACGAAGGAGTAGAACGGTTTATCATAGGACTGGCAAAAAAAGTACTTATTGCCAATACGTTTGCTTCGGTGGCCGATGCTATTTTTGAAACGCCCATGGAAGAGGTGTCAAGTCCCGTAATTTGGTTGGCGGTTATTGCTTATACATTTCAAATTTATTTCGATTTTTCAGGGTATTCGGATATGGCCATTGGGTTGGGGAAAATGTTTGGTTTTGATTTTTTGGAAAATTTCAATTATCCTTATATAGCAAGAAATATCCGGGATTTTTGGAGAAGGTGGCACATCTCGCTTTCTAGCTGGTTTCGGGACTATTTATATATTTCCTTAGGTGGAAACCGAAAAGGAAAAATAATTACTTATTTAAATCTTTTCATCGTGTTTTTTGTGACGGGTTTATGGCATGGGGCGAGTTGGAATTTTGTGGTTTGGGGATTGTTTCATGGGGTGTTTATTGTATTGGAACGTATGGGGTTCGATAAGGTACTTCGGTTTCTAGGAAGGCCCATTCAGCACTTATATACCTTACTTGTGGTTATGGTAGGCTGGGTATTTTTTAGGGTAGAAGACCTAAATGCAGCAAAGTGTTACCTTCAGTGGATGTTTATAGAACCTAGCCAAGGCAATACCCTTGTGAGCGATCAATTATTATATTTTCAATTTAATGATAAAACCTGGGTATTTTTAGGCATCGCAATACTGCTATCCACTCCTCTTTATCACTACATCAATGGGGTAATAGCAAAGTATAAAATACCTTTTGTAAAACCCTTAATGTTGGGTGCTTTATTCTTTTTATGCGTAATATATGTAGGGTCTGAATCCTATAATCCTTTTATTTATTTTAGATTTTGATGAAATGGGATAAGTACATATCGGTCATAGGGTTTTTAGGGGTTATATTCTTTGTTGCCTATTTGCAACTGAGTAGAAAAAACTTAGAAGGGAAAAAAATAAAAGAAACCCAAGGTTTCCCTACGTTTGAAAATTTTTACCCTGGAACTTCGGAACCTGATTACTTGTCGATAAAGTCCAACTTTAGAAAACTAGTTTGGTATAAAGATGAGGTAGACACCCTTTATAAAAAGCGATTTACGCTTGAATCCGACTTCTTTGATGCTTACCGTTATTTTGAGTCGAATCTTTTTGCGATTAACCCTATTCCTAACAAAGTTTTGGAAGGCGATGACGATTACCTCTTTTTGGGGGATGACTTTTCCATGGCTTTTTCCGAATCGAAAGGATACGACTTGTTTCGAGGGGGGCATTTTAAATTGATGGACAAACAGGTTTTTTCGAAACAGCGATGGTTGAAGGAAAGGGGCATTGCCTATTACATTGCCATAGCCCCTAATAAGCTTACTATTTATGATGAAAAGATTCCTATTCGGAAAGGGACAGATACCACCAAAAGGGTACAAACTGTTAATTATTTCAACAGTAAAGGATTTTCGATCATTGACCTTTCAGATACCTTGATCAAACAAAAAGAGAAAGGACTTTACTTCAAAACCGATACCCACTGGAATGAACTTGGCGCTTACTATGCGTATTGTCAGTTATTGACAGCTATAAAAAAAGATTTTCCTCAAGTACGCATGCTTTCCGAAGCAGATTTTACTGTGGAGCCCTTAAAATATACCCGGAGAGACCTTGCCAGAATGTTGCGAACGCAGAGAAGGGAAGAAGCCCCAGTATTGCATATCAAGTCTCCAAAAGGTAAGAAAGTCGCTTCCGAATTATGCATACCCGATTTTTACAATCAAGACCCATTGCGTTACGAATACCGTTATAAGAGCAATGTAAATAATTTGAAGATTCTGGTTTTGGGGGATTCTTTTGGAACTTGGTGGCAAAAATTCCTAAAGGAAAGTTTTGGGGAGGTGGTGATAATCCGTCAAAATAGATTTGAGGCAAGAATCATAGAACAAGAGCAACCCGATATTGTGGTGAATGAGTATGTGGAAAGAGGAATAGAAGAGCTAATGGTGCGCCCTGTAGAACCTATAGAGTAGCACATTCCCACCCTTTTTCTCGAATATAAGCTAGCACTTTAGGGAGTGCAAATTCTAGGTTGTTCTTGGCTTTTAAGCTATCGTGAAACACGACAATACTTCCGGGTTGCAGGTTTTTTATTACATTTTGAAGGCATTGTTCAGGGCTCACCTTTAAGTCCCAATCATAACTAAGTACGGTCCACATAATTATTTGGTATTCTTCCCATAAAAGGGATTTCGCTTGTGAATGCGTCATTCTTCCATAAGGCGGGCGAAAAAGTTTCGGTTTTTTAGGGTTTTGGGTTGTATGTTTTGCAATTTGATCCTGTCCTAATGCAACATCTTCCAAATAGCCCTTCAAAGAAGTTTTGGTTCCTTTTAGGTGGTGAAAGGTGTGGTTCCCTATGGCATGTCCTTCTGAAAGCAGTTTTTGAAATAGCTCAGGATGTTTCTGAATATTTTCCCCGATACAAAAAAAAGTAGCTTTGGCCCGATATTCCCGAAGGGTTTTCAACACCCAAGGAGTCACTTCCGGAATTGGACCATCATCAAACGTGAGATATACTTTGTTTTGGGAGCCCGAAAATGCCCAAATCCGTTTGGGGTACAACCAAGTTACGAATTTGGGCATTTTAACCAGCTGAAAAGGCATTGTTATTCGGGTAAAGAATCTTTAAAAAGTGAGTCCAGCATTTGTTCGGTGATGCGTTCCTTCTGAAGAAATTCTTCGTCAATATCCATTCCCAAACGGGAGAAAAGCCCTCTAAAGGGTTGTAGGTGATTTACAAAAATCTTTTTTTGTGCCTTGTAATATTGATCGGTATCATAGGCATATACAATTTCCATTAAACCTTCATATTGATTTAATTTGGAATAGATTTCTTCTAGATTTTCCCCTTGTTCGGAAGCTTTCATAGTCCCGTAAAAGGCAACCCATTCTTGGTGTTTTTTTGCGGTTGCTTCAAAAACCTTACGCGCTTTTTCGGGCTTATCAATTTCATAATAGCTTAATACGAAAGGCTCAAGTAAAGAATAATATTCAAAATATTTGACGGGCATTTTTTCCATGGCCAAGTCCAATACTTCTTCCGCCTTATCATTTTTCCCCTCTTGAATAAGTTGGTCGGCTAAACGAGCTAAATTGCTTCGGTAGGTTATGCTATTACGACGGGTTTCCGTATCGTGATAAATATCTGGATTTCCACTATTGCCCCAATCCCAGTCCATGACAATATCATACATTTTATCCGTATTGATTCGGCCCATATCGAAAGGATTTTTTGGGTCAACAGGAGTCCTTATAGGTACTAATTTATAGACCACTCCGTCCAGTTGTAGGTAGTCTTTCATCCATAGGTAATCGTCGTCACCAAAGGCGCCGCCACTAAAATAGATAGGCCGTTCCCAGTTATTGTTGGCAATAATATCCAGCATCAACATTCGGTTTTTATAAACAAAATCACCTTTTAAATGAATGTCTATATAGGGAACAATATTGTCGGCATCTTTAGGGTCTACGATCCCATTTTTCAGAACGGCTTCTTTGTCTACAGGAATGCGAATGTGTTTGGAAGGGAAAGAACTAATAAATTGTCCGCTATTAAGCTCTACCTTCGTTCTAGGGTCTTCGCTCGCCACCCAGTTCATCCAGGTTTTAATATCTATCGTATCTTCGGTAGCTTCTGCAAAAGCAATTACATCCCTTACACCATAGCGGTACTGTTCGTGTTTTAGTTGAGAAGGAATGGGATCGCTATCGAAAGCTTTTTTCTTCATATCGTCTATATACCAATCGGTTTGAAATAAACTTGTATTTACAATCCGAACGTCTTGCCGGTACTGTTCTACGTTTTGTTGGTACCAGAGTGCAAAAGTATCATTGTCCCCAATGGTAAACAGAATGGCATCTTCATCGCAAGAATCCAAATACATTCTTCCCATGGAGTTTGCAGTATAACGGTTAGAACGATCATGGTCGTCCCAGTTTTGAGTCGCTAAAATTATAGGTGCTGCCAATGCTGAAATTGCAAGGGTAATAGGTAAGGCTGTTTTAGGCTTTAGATATTCCTTTGCCAATTCAAAAAGAGCAAAAGCGCCAAAGCCAATCCACATGGCAAATACATAAAAAGATCCTACAACTGCGTAGTCACGCTCCCTTGGTTCGTAAGGTCTCTCGTTGAGGTATATTTTGAGTGCAAGTCCTGTAAAGAGGAAAAAGACCATTAAAACCCAAAAGCTTTTTTTGTCATTCTTGGCATGAAAAACCAATCCAAGAATACCAAGGAGTAGCGGAAGGAAATAATAGGTGTTTCTTGCTTTGTTTTCTTTTAAATCGGAAGGTAAATTATCTTGCGATCCTAAATGCCACTGATCGATAAATTTAATGCCGCTAATCCAATTTCCGTTGAGGGCACTCCCTTGGCCTTGGACATCGTTCTGCCTTCCCGCGAAATTCCACATAAAATACCTCCAGTACATATAACTGAATTGATGTACAAACATGAACTTCATATTGTCTATGAAAGAAGGTTTTTTAATATCCAAAAAAGGACCGAACTGATTTAGAAACTTGTGGTAATCTTCTCCATCTACCAAACCGTTGGCATGGGCTTCCTTAAATTTGGAAACTTCGTCTACAAGTCGTTGTTCGTTTCGGTACTGTCGTTTTACCCCAAACTCCAAGCCATTGGTAAATCCGAGGTAATTTCCAGCGTGCTCCATACTCCACATTCTAGGAAGCGGTGCTTTTTGGGCGTCATCGGTATTTTGCACGGCGTTTTTGTAGTCGTTTACGATAATGTACTTCCCGGAAGCTTCGTCCTGTTCATATTTAGGCTTGTCGTCTTTGTAGGGGTTTTGTGGGTCGAGCCCCACATAAGCCTCTGTAAACTGAGGGCCGTAGAACAGGTGTGTTTCAGGATATTGCTCCCGATTGTAATAGGCCAATAATTCACGGGCATTGTTAGGGTTGTTTTCATTGATCACGGTTCCGGCATTGGCTCGAATGGGGAGCATCAACCAACTGGAAAAGCCTATAAAAATAAAGAGGACGCACAGTAATAAAGTATTGGCATCGGTAAGGCTTCTCTTACGGGTGTATTTCAATCCGAAATAGAATAAAGCAATAAAAACCAAAGCGGCAATGAGGGTTCCAGAGTTAAAAGGAAGCCTTATGTTGTTTACAAAAAACAATTCCGAAGCACTAAAAAACTTCATGGTCATTGGCAATAGCAGCTTAAAAATAAATAGCAGAATGGCGACAACGACTACATTGGCTACGATGAAATTTTTGATAGTAACGTTGGGGTATCTTTTGAAGAAGTATAGAAATCCAATAGCGGGAATCGTCAGTAATCCCATAAAATGCACCCCAAAGGAAAGTCCGATAACAAAAGCAATAAGAATTAGCCAACGGTCTCCCCGAGGCGTAAACATTTCCCGTTCCCAGCGTAAGCCACAATAAAACATGATCGACATAATACACGCCGCCGCCGCATACACTTCTGCTTCCACAGCCGAAAACCAAAAACTATCGGTAAAGGTAAAAGCCAAAGCCCCAACTGCCGAGCTACCCAAAATAGCAATAGCTGTTGTTTTTTCAATTTCAGAGGTTTTGGAAACTACATTGGTCATGAGAATGGTAAGCGACCAAAACATAAAAAGGATGGTAAAAGCACTAGAAAAAACCGACATTAAATTGATGGTGAGGGCTACACTGCTGGGCTCCATTGCAAAAATAGAGAAGAAGGCTCCCAAAAGTTGGTATAAAGGAGCTCCTGGGGGGTGTCCCACTTCAAGATTACTGGCGGTGGTTATATATTCTCCGGCGTCCCAAAAACTTACAGTAGGTTCTACGGTAAGCCAATAGGTGAGCAATGCAATTGCAAAGACACACCAACCGGTAATTTTATTCCATTTACTGAAGTTAAAATTGCCCATGTAAAGTGATTGTTTTGGTTGTGGCGAATTTACTAATAATATATTTAGGGGCTTGTAAAAAAATACTAACGAAATAAAACGCACAATATTTTCTGAAAAAATTATTTGCGCAACCCAAAGTTTGTGCTAAATTTGCATCCGCATTGTGGAATTGGCCTATGGTGTAACTGGCAACACGTCTGATTTTGGTTCAGAAGAGTCTAGGTTCGAGCCCTAGTAGGCCAACGAAATTATAAAAAGTCCTGAGTTTTTCTTGGGACTTTTTCTTTTTTACCCTCTTGGGTGAGGGCGAGAAGTTTATCCCGACC
>PALG01000018.1 GCA_002707025.1 Flavobacteriaceae bacterium
CATAACCACTTTTCCTAGCATAACTTACAGAGTGCCGGTCTTGATTAGATGCTCTAAAAAATAAAAACACCAATATTAACTTTATAACCGCATAAAAACCGACAAAGGCAGGATAATTCTGAAAGAGATCATCTCCAAAAAATGCAGACATGACTATCATCAAGAACATAATTGTAAGACTAAAGATTCTTTCAGTCCTATTATCATGATTGAATCGATTGGAAAATAAGGTATGTACGATCCAGACCCACCAGATTATAATAAATTGTAAAGGGAATAGCCAAATCTGATCAGGATTTAAATGGTTATTATGAGTATGCGCCAGAGAATGAGTTACTACTCCAATGCTGGATACAAAAACAAGGTCGAAGAATAGTTCAAGCCAGGTAGCATGTCGGTGTTTTAGAAAATATTCCAAATATTAAATTTTTAGGATTTACTTTTAATGAAATTGTAAACGACTTTTCCTTCAGCAACCAATTGACCTTCCTGGAAAGCCTGCATACTTGTTACCATTAGTCTATTTCCCAAATGTACTTTATTATCTTCAACTAATCAAATGCTTTTGCACCTTGTAAATAATCAATTCTAAGATCAATAGTTGCTAATTTATCTTCTTTAGAAATAAAATTGGCTATTCCAACCATTCCACCTACTGAATCCATTATTAGATCAATAACGCCACCGTGCTACCTGCTTCTTCGAATGTCTCCTACCAATTCTTCCCTGTAAGGTAATAAAACCCGTACTGGCTGAACCGAAAAACCAAAGTTGTACAAATGAAAGCGCTAATATATTAAAGGAAAATGTTTAGCAGATTCTAAAGAAATGGCAGTAAAATATCCTGATTTGACTAAAGCGTATTGTAAATATTCAACTGCAAGGATTCAAGCGGAATTCACTCAAGCGGAATATATCGAGATTATTAAAATTGGAATTGAAGAACAAAAGCAAAAGTCATTACCAGTATTTCCAAGCTGCTTGTCGGATTACCAAAATAATGTGAAAAAGCATAATTAAAACATTAATACTAATAAGCCTGCGCACAACAACGGTTCATCGCCAATAAGCGGCTTCGTTAGTAAGAAAATAATTAACTTTACCAAAAAACCAATACTAAGCCGACAAATCCGCGTCTCTTACTCCGCCAAATGGCGATAAAAGAGACCGTTGTGAGTAATTTAAATGAACATCGAGAATTCAATAATATTAGAAATTTTTAAAGGCATTTCTTTTTCAAAAAAAGAAATGAATCTTGTTGAAAGTAAACTTAAAAAACTCAAGTTAAAAAAAGGGTCTACAATATTAAAAGCAGATGATAAAGTGAACAGTCAATATTATGTTTACAATGGATGTTTAAGAACTTACTTTATTGACAAATCTGGTAAAGAACATACTTTGCAATTCGCCATTAATGACTGGTGGATAAGCGATTATACGGCTTTCTTCACGGCATCCAAAGCGATTATGTATATTGAAACTATTCAGGAAGCAACTTTATATGAAATTTCCAAAAAAAGTATGGAAGAATTATTTATGGAGATTCCACAATTAGAAACTTTTTTCAGAAAAAAAATGGAAAGAGCTTTTGCTAGCTTTCAAAAAAGAATATTAGCAAATTTAGCCCAATCAGCTAAAGAAAGATACGTTTCTTTTATTAGCACTTACCCAAAAATTGAACAGACTGTAAAAAATTACCATATAGCTTCTTATCTAGGAATTACTACCGAAAGCTTAAGTAGAATTAGAAAAGAAATATCTCGTAATTGATTTTATTACCATACATCAATTTTCAGTACTTAATTTGACAGTAATTTTGTCTCTAATCAAAAGAATAACAACAATTATAATCGCTTTAGCTTTATTTTCCTCTTGTGGTAAAAACACAAAAGAAACTAATTCTAATGAAAAAAAATTAAGTATTAACACAAAAAAAAGCAAAACAATGAAAAAAGTATTATTTGTATTAACTAATCACGAAGATTTAGGAGATACTGGAATGAAAACTGGTTTTTGGATTGAAGAATTTGCAGCACCTTATTACTTATTAAAAGATAAAGGAATTGAAATTACTTTGGCATCTCCAAAAGGTGGACAACCTCCAATTGACCCAAAAAGTAATGAACCAGATTTCCAAACTCCAGCAACCATAAGATTTAATGATGATAAAGAAACTCAAGAAATCTTATCTAAAACAATAAAATTGGAAACTGTTAATCAAGCAGATTATGACGCAGTATTTTATCCTGGTGGACACGGTCCTTTATGGGATTTAGCTGAAGATGAAAACTCAATTGCCTTAATAGAAGATTTTTATAACAACAATAAACCTATTGCTGCTGTTTGTCACGCTCCTGCAGTTTTTAAAAACACAAAAAATACGGATGGGACATCTTTGGTTAATGGGAAAAAAGTAACTGGATTTACAAACGGAGAAGAAGAAGCTGTTCAACTAACTTCTGTTGTTCCATTTTTGGTTGAAGATATGTTAAAGAGTAATGGTGGAATTTACACTAAAAAAGCAGACTGGAGTCCTTATGCGGTCGAAGATGGTTTATTAATAACTGGACAAAATCCTGCATCTTCGGAACTAGTTGCCGAACTATTACTAGAAAAGTTAAAGTAAAAACTACTCACAACAACGTGTATAAGTAATAGCGAATTGGTTTTTTAATTCAAGTCGCTATTCTTTTTTATTTTGTAAATTACTTTCCGAAAGTGATCGCAAAAATTTCGCTACTACTCATACACAAATACGTTGGCAAACATTTTAAGATTATGAATTTTGATGACATTAAAAAGGAATTAAATAATCCTGAGTTCAAAATTGATTTGAGTTCTTTAATTTTTTCAATACGATCTGTTACTCTATTGAACAATTATCATTTGCAAGAAATTCTAAAAAAACAAATCGAATTAATTGAATTACAAAAAGGAAAAACTGGCCAAGAACTTGATTCAGCTGTAGAATCTGAACTAGAAAGCCTAGATGATAAATTTTCTGAAAGGTTAAAAGAAGATTTAATTGACGATATTAACGATTTCTCTAATGAAAAATAACTACCTGATCTTATAAACGATTTGCCAACAACGGCTATCCCCTAGCGGCGGCTGAACCGGTAATTGGAAAGTTTTGCTATTTTTAAACAAATAAACTAAACACGGAACTGATCATCTCGGCGGCCCCGAGACTATCTGATTCGCACGTGGCGTTTTACGCCACTGCCGCTTGCTTCGCAAGCCGCTTCCGAAGAAGCCGCCCTTTGTCTTCCTCTCGCCTACAAGGAGGCTCGTCGGAGACAAGGCCAGAGGGATAGTCAGGATCGTTGGCAACAAGCAGTAAAAAAAAATGAAGTATTTGATTTTATTCATATCTCTAATATACTCAGCTGAATTTTTCGCTCAAGATCCAGATTTGGTTCAGACTTGGTATTTACAAGAACTATTTTATATTGATCCTCAGTATTACTATATAGACGAAATCGATCCATCGATAAATCCATTCATTACAATTTCGGCAAACTTATACTTTGAAGGTCAAGGTGCCTGTAATACTTTCAACGGTAATTATACCCAACCAGTAAATGGAGAAGTTACAACGGTTAGCTTTAACAACTCCACAACCAATTGTGACTTTCCTGTTCATAATAGTTTTGAAGACTCCTATTTTGGGTTTATGTCAGATTGGTGGTATTACTACATTGAGGATGATGGAATTGGTCAACGTCTTACAATTTATCAACCACTTGACCCATATGCTATTTTCACGAACTATCCCCTTTCAGTTTCGGATAATGAAATAACGGACATTGCAATTTATCCAAACCCAACTAATGCAATCATTAACATTACCTCACAACAGGATTCCATTCTAGGTATTCAAGTTTTCGACTTATTAGGGAACAGTATACTATCACAAAATACTAATCTAGAAACCGTTGACATATCTGATTTAGATACTGGTATTTATCTGATAAAGATATCAACCGAACAGAAGTCAACTATAAAAAAGATCATTAAAAATTAAATGGAATATCGAAATGGCCTGTGGCTAACTGTGTATTTGCAAAATGGGGCTAACCCAGTAATAGTTGAATAATTCTAACAAATATTAGTAAATTGTACTTCCGAAAAATACGAACTCGCTTGCATTACTGATTTGCACGCGGCTCAATTAATTTGGAATAAAAAAAGTTATAAGTCGAGTTTGCCGCTTCAAGCCGCACGCTGCGCCAAGCGCTACTTTGTATATACAAACCCGTTAGTCACCATAAATTTTTAAAATGAGAATTGCAATCATTATAATTATTCTAACGATTCAAGTAAGTTGCAAAAACAGTAATGAGACGAATAGTAAGTCGAACAATTCTGCCACCACTGAATTAACGAAATGCAACTGCAAGAATGAAGCAATTACTAAATATCACATTCTAACTAATAAAGCTGAAATTGCAATTTGTGATGGTGATTTCGATAGAGCCTCAAAAAATTATTCATTGGCATTTAAAGAAATCGAAAAACCTTTTGGTCCAGATGTTTATAATGCTGCAGTTTCAAATCAACTCTCTAACAATTTAGATGAAAGAAATTTAAATCTTCAACTACTTATAAATAATTCTGATGATTTAAGTATGCTAAAGTCAATTTTCGTCAACACCTATATAGATGAAAACCTTTGGAATTCATTTATAGAGAAAAGAACGACTGATTATGACTCAAGATTAAGAAATGAATTCAAAGCAATTTGGGAAAGGGATCAATTGTTCAGACCCATGTACGATACTCATGATGACACTATTCAAGCGAATCGAATCATAAATATGAATAGGATACTTTCAATAACAGATTCTCTTGGCTTCCCTTCTCAGATAGAGCTCGGTTATAGAAAATCCTTAAGAGGGCAAAATCATGATGTGGTTTTAGTTCATACATCTCAAAGAAGAAGCAGCGATAAAAACATCATTGATCTTGAACCCATTCTTTGCAAGGCAGTAAATGAGGGGCGATTTGATCCTGAACAAGCAATCTCTTACCTCCATTTCCAAAATGATAAGGATAAAGGAAATTTTGAGGTTTACTCAACTTGGCAATATAGACATCACTTGTTGCCAGATTCCCTAAATAATACAATATGGCTTCCCAACTTGAATAAGGAAAAATATGAGCGTGCTAATGAAATAAGAAAAAAATGGAATGCCGATCAATTAGATGACATTGCAATAAAGTCAGATTTTATTTCAAAAAGCAACATACCGTTCATATTTACATCAGTTATGACCTTCATTGAAAATATGCCAACAGAACTTACTCTGGAAGAGGCTTTGGAACAATATAAAATGGCTACTTCAGATAAAAAACCATTTAAAGAAAAGTAAAAAATACGGTGACTAACAGCGCATATAATTTATGGCTCAAATTGAGCTAAGCCGAAGTCTCTCCTTTAAACCAAATAAAAAAGCCTACTTAACAAGTAGGCTTAAATACTATAAATTAATAGTACGTATAATTATTCACAATTCATTTTTTGTCCGTAAGGCATTTGTCCGTGAATAATACCGCCAAATTGTGAGCTGCCATAACCACTTCCATTATATTGTTGTTTAATTAAAAACCCTTGTAAATAACAGTCGTCATTCTTATTTTTTTCAGTGAATGCACCTTTAATCCAACGGTATAAAATACGACCTGTGTATTTATTTTTAACAATACTCCAATCGTTAGATTCTATAGTTAACTTTAAAAGTTTTGCGCCATCTTTTGCAATGGTTTTAGAAACATTTTCTTTCGCAAAATTCACTAATGAAGCATTGCTATTCATGCTACCAGCTTCTGGCATTTTTATAGCATCCATAGTTGATTTTGCAGCAGCATCGTAATTCGCTTTTAACGTCGCTTCAAATTCTTTTACAATTGGTTTCGCTTTTTCTAACCAATCTAAATGAAATTGTTGCTCGCCTTTACCAATCACATTTAGAATAGTAATATCTTTTTCATGCATGTACGATGGTACATTAAATGCATGTCCGCCTTGGTGCGATGCAGCATAAATAATAAAAACATCGTCTGCAATTAACATCCCTCTTACCAAAATTGGCATACCGGTACCAAGTTCTAAGGTTTGTGATCTGTCTGGACCTACTTTGGTGGTGAACATTCCTGAAACCAACTCGTAACCTATGTAACCTTCTGGCGACATTGCGACTAGTTCTGGTGTTGTTAAAAAGCGTAACCAAGAATATTCTGGATCTTGTGCTGGTAATATATCTACATTATCACCCATATCAGTCATTTGGCGTCTTAGTTTTACGCGATCAACACCAACTGCACTCATACCTTTTGTCATCGCAAAAGGATACGACATGTATAAAAAATCGTCACTTACAGTATTATCTGATTTAGGCTTATTAGCTTCGGCTTCTTGTTGCTTTTTCTCAAGGTATTTTTGATAGTATAAATCTTGCTTTGCTTTATCGTTTGGGTATTTTTTGGCTAATTCTGCTTTAAATTCTTCATCGGTGTATGCTGCTTTAGAGGCATTTTGATTGGATGTTGAAGAACTGCCAACCATTCCTGAAGCATTTTCCGATTTTGAAGAGGAATTGCTCGTTTCTTTTTTATCTAACTTCTTCTCTACTGCCGCTTTGGCTTTATTTTTAAGTATTTTGCCAAATTGTGCATGGGATGTCGTGTAGCTCAATGCTAACACAAATAATAGAACTAATTTTTTCATAAGAATTTTGTTTAAGTGGACTTCAAAATAAAGCACTTAACAACCATTCTAAATTTGGTTTTTTCTAAAAGCAAGGATTTTTTTTCTGAAGGAATACTCAAGATACTTAGCTTTACGCTGAACGACATGATGCTCAGAAAAGCTACATAAACGTTTCCTTGATCACTTCAAGAAATTGATCGCGTTTAGATTTTGAAATTGGAATGCGTTTTTGATTATTCAACAATAAATAATCGCCATCATTTTTAACCAATTCATCTACATATTTTAGATTAATCAAATACGACCGATGACATTTAAAAAACATAGCATTCCGTTCTAATTGCTCTACAAAATGCTTTAAGGGTTTGCAAATGGTTTTTTGTTTGCCATCAATAAGTTGTACGTTGGTGTACATGCCATCGGCTTCAAAATACACGATATCGTGATGTGATGCGAACATAATCCCTTTTGGTATTTCCAAAGCAATTTTGTCTATGGAGAGTTGCTTCAATGAATCACGCAACTTGTTTAACTGGTCGTTTAAATTGTTGGCTTTTATAGCTTCTTCTACTTTTGTAACAGCTTCTTTTAATTCGTTAGTATCAACCGGTTTTAAGAGATAATCTACAGCCGATAATTTAAAAGCTTCAATCGCATATTGGTTGTATGCTGTTACGAAAATGATTTTAAAATCGACAGGGTTTGGGAAGTATTCTAAAATATCCAATCCTGACTGATTAGGCATTTCAATGTCTAAAAATACAACATCAGGTTTACTGGTTTTGATCAAGTCCACACCAGATGCTAAATCTTGCGCTTCTTCAATGCTTGTAATACTCGAGCAATGTTCGGTTAGCAAGTTGGATAGTAAATGTCTCGCGCGTTTTTCGTCGTCTATTATTATCGCTTTCATATCTTATTGTATTGGCATGGCGATGACCACTTTTGTACCTGCAGCGACGCCATTTTCGTCATACAAATCGTTGGTAATTATGGCTATATCACGTTTTAATTTGTTTTTATAAAGACGCACACGTTCTTCATTGGCTTTGGTGGCAAATGGTTTGTGCTGTTGGTTTGGTCGTTTTAATTTTTCGGATTGTTCTCGACCTATACCGTTATCTTCAACTGTGATTTGCAATTTATTTTGCTGAATAATTTTGGCTTCAATATGTAATTTTCGGTTGTTTAACTTGTGTAATAACCCGTGCTTTAAAGCATTTTCAACATACGGTTGAATGAACAACGACGGTACTTTTATCTGTTTTGTATTCAATTGATTATCGACAGAAATATCATACTGCAATTCATCTTCAAAACGAACTTTTTCCAATTCTAAATACAGTTTTAAAGCATTTAATTCTTCCTCTAAAGTAATTTCGTTTTGCTGGCTGTAATCTAAATACATACGGATTAATCGGCTAAACTTCACTAAATACGAACTTGCCAATTCCTTTTCATTGGAAATGATATAATCCTGAATAGAATTTAAAGCATTAAAAATGAAATGCGGATTCATTTGCGAGCGCAGATTTTCCAACCTTAAATTCGTTATTTTTTTATCAATTAAAATTTTATCAACTTCTGCAATACGCTGTGCTTCTTTTTGTTGTAATCGCCATCTAAAATACAACCAGACTAAACAAATTATTGTGGCTATAACTAAACCATAAAACCAATACGTTTCCCAAAATGGTTTAGCAATAACAAAGGTAATTGGTGTTGCAAAAACAGGTTGTTTTGCACTTAAATTTTGCGCTTTTAATTCAAATGTGTACGTGCCACTAGACAAACTATTAAAAGTAACAAAATGGGTGTTTAAAGGTATGGCTTGCCAAGTTGTATCTATTTGTTTAACTCGGTATTGATAATTTACGTGTTGGTTAGATTGAAAACCGTTTGAGTTGAACGAAATATCAATTTTATTTAAGTTGTAAGGCAGTTTGTAATTGCTTGTAACCAACGTATCACGGTCATTAATTTTTACCGCTTCTACCCTAACCTTTGCAGTTTTAAATGCTTTGAACAAAGTACCAGATTTTGGCAACGTAAAAAATGCTTTAGGTAAGGTTACAATAATTTGATCTTGGAGAATTAAAAAATTATTACCCGCTGTATTTAACCCATCTTGCGCACTTAACGATTTGAGCTGATCTGTTTTTTTATGATATTGAAACAACCCAGAATCGGTTGAAATCCACAACACTAAACCATCGGCATGAATAGCGTTAATTTGAAGATTTTCAAGAAGTTTAATTCCGGAAGGTTTTAGGGTATTGTTTTCGAATTTTAATAACCCGTTGTGTTGGGTTGCAATCCAAACCGTTCCATTGGTTTTTGTTAATGCATTAACCAGTAAACTTTTAGAATTGTACGTAATTTCTTCTGCGTTGAATGTTTGTGTATTGTATTTGTATAGTCCGTCGATGTACGATACAAATAAGTAATTATTGGAAACCACCGAAGCTTTTACACGACTTTCTTTTAGAATTTGTTTTTCAGGATGGTTAAACGGATTTTTATACACAATACCTTGGCGATAATTACCATAAAACATGGTACTATCATCAATTTTAGAAAATGTTTTGGCAACTGAAAATCGATTACCTGCGTCAGTAATTTTCTTCGTTTTTAAATTGACTACAAACGATTCTGAAGCATTAATACTTACTACTAATTGTTTTCTTTGAGCATCATAAAAAAGTTTCCCGATGATTTTATTTCCTGGTAATTGTAGGGTTTTTATTAGCTGATTTTGGTTGTAAAACAGTAATTTACCATTATTTGTCCCTAAAACAAATTGATTGTTCTGTAAAGCTGCAGAAGCTGTAATTTTAGACTCAATATTTGATAATTCAACACGACGAATATTTAAGTTTGGCGATACAAATACACCATTATCTAAAGTTGTGAACCAGTAGTTATTATTAAAATCCACTAGAACATCCGTAATGGACTCTGTTTTAAAAAGTTGTTCTTTAAACGTAAAAGTTTCATTTTCAAAAGCATAAATAAACACGCCAGAACTGGTTAAAAACCAATTCTCATTTTCAATATGTAAAACATTATAAATGGTTTCATTTTTTAATCTAGGCGGTGTTGTAATTTTTTTTGAAGTATTTTTTATTCTATCTATTGTATAAATGAAATTTCCAGTAGCACTCTTGTATGTAAAAAAAACAGCGTTCTCAAATGCATAAATTCTTGGTGATTGTATACGATTACTACTTGTAATTTCTAAAACTTTGGTTCTTGTATTGTTTTGAAACTTGTATAATCGGTGACTCTTTAAATCGTCTTCAAAATTGATTATAAATGTGTAATTACTTCTATGATCTTTAGCATTAGCAATACACATACCTTTAAATACCTCGGTAACTTGTTTAGTAGATTTATCGATATCGAAAATACCGATTACGGTAAATAACCTGATACTTTTTTCAAATATTTCAAAATGAGCTAATTGACCTTTTACCAATTTACTAGCATCATAAAATAGCTTTAAACTATCATTTTCAACATAAAATAATTGTCCGTGGATATTGTTACACCAAAGCCGGTTTTCTATATCAAATTTTAATTGAAAAAGAGAATTTCCCCTTTGTTGAGTATGACTAAAATGTTTGTAGTTTTTTCCGTTATAGCGGTATAGTCCCTTATTCGCAGCAAGCCATATATGGTTTTGGTTGTCTTCTGCTATATCATAAAACTCAACATCGGGAAGATTAGAAGCTGTAGACATTTGCTCAACTACAGGGTTTTGAGAATAAACCGCTGAAAAACTGTACAACAGGAAAAATAAAATATATTTGAAATTATGGAACATAGCTAAGCAAAAACAAACATAATATTTAATTACCTAATCTAAATTTGATTCTTCTGTAATGGCCTGTTTTTTTTCTAAAAAACAAAAGCGCCCATATTCCTATGGGTATTTTATCTTTCTCGTTTGTTATAATAAATTCAGAACAGATAACTAACTAATAAAATTAAGAGCTAAAGGATAGCTAGGTAAATACCCACAACTCTTAAACAAAATGGGACTGGTACTGAAAAAAACTTAGAATGAAAATGATAAAAAAGATTTTCTTGCCAAACTAAATTGTACTCCAAAAGACAATAGAGCTCAAACAACGGCTATCCCCTTTCGGCAACTGAAGCGGTAATTGGAAAGTTTTTGTTATTTTTAAACAAATAAACAAAAAACGGAACTGAATATCTCGGCGGCTTCGAGGCCTTTCGAATCGTACGTAGCATAAAACGCCACTGCAGCTTGCTTCGCAAGCCGTTTACGAAGCTGCCGCCCTGTGTCTTCCTCTCGCCTACAAAGAGGCTCGTCGGAGACAAGGCTAAAGGGCCAGGACCGCTAGCCACAATTAAAACTGAAATTATGAAAAGTATATTATTTACTCTACTCTTGGTTCTAAACATATCATTGTCCTTTAGCCAAACTGACTGTTCACAATATGATGGAAGTTTTAAATATCGTGCTAGTTTAATTATTGATGAGGTACCTATAGATTTTGATAAAGATGACTTTTTATCACATATTACTTCTCTTGATGATATTTCTGCAGATGACCTTAACACCCTTACCTCCGAGATTACAAATGTTTATAAAATATTTTCATCCTCATCAAGTAAATTGGTTACCATCGATGCAATATCTGAGATTTTCTCAATACTATCGGTTTTGGAAAACTCCATTGACTTCCATTTTTGCGTGGAGAATGATTGTTCTACCAACGAGGGTGTCTTTCAATACCTTCCGCTACTATTCATCGAAACGGTCCCAAATGATTTTAACAAAGATGATTTTATAGATTTCATTTTAGAAATGGATACCGTGCCAAGCGAGGATGTGAATACTCTAACTGACAATATAATATCTGTGGAAAAAACCTTTCCGTCTGCGCAATCCTCAACTTTAAAAAGGGTGGTCACTATTAATTCCACAGGCGACATCTACCCGATCCTAGACATGTTGGAAAATTCAATCGAATATATGGAATGTGGTTCCGATGAGGTGGTACTAAGAATGAATGATCGCGATAATAATATTGATATTTTGGTCTACCCAAACCCCATTACAGAGAATTCAGTAATAAGACTTGGAGATGATTTTATAACATTACGGTATGAAATAATTAATAGTCTTGGACAAATAGTACATCAAGGCAACCATCGTGGTGGAAACATTATTGAAATAGGGAAAATCCAAATTCCCCATGGAGTATATTTCATTAAAATACAAGACAAAACTACAAAAGAAATCATAGTAATTAGAATTTTTAAGTAAGTGAGTTATAACTGTGGCCAACAACGTATAAAGAGTGTATTATTTCGGAATTGATCAAACCGTTGAAAAACACGACGACACATTAAAGAAACCCCTTATCCGAAAAAACGTAATTTTAGAGCCTCAAAAACATACAACAAGAACAAATCGTGGGTATGCTTATCGAAATATTGGAGCATACCAAAAGGCGATAGCTGATTTTACCGCTGAACTTGAAATAAATCCCAATGCTTATTCATATGAACACCGCAGTGTAGTGTATTATTTAACCAAAAACTATGATAAAGCCTTAGGAGATGTAAATATGTCCATAGAAAGAGCACCTAATAATTCAATTTCTTATAAAACCAGAGCTTTAATTTTTAAAGCAATGGGTTCAAAGGAAAAAGCTTGTGCAGATAAAGAAAAAGCTATTGAATTAAAACTATTGGAACAATATCCAAAGTACGAAACGGATATTTGGGAGTTGAACGAATATTGCGCCGAATAGGAAACTTTTCTAACTCCTTCGACATAGAACAAAACGCTACAAACAATTTAAAAATGATGAGAAAATACTTGCTCTTCGGAATTTTAGCTCTTGCTATAAGTTTTTCATGCTCCACCGATAGCGACACAGAAACCGAAACTACAGAACAGCAAACTAATGAAGATGACACTAATGAAAATCAAGATCCAGAAGAAAAGTTGCTGATTAATATAGAACAGCTCATCTATGGGGAAAATGGATCGCTATTGTCAAAATCCATATCTGAATATATCGATGAAAAAATTGATACGGAACTATATTATAGCCCAGATAATGTATTAGAGTCTTACTCTAAATATATGTACAATAGTCAGGGTAAAATTAATTCTATTGCAATTTATAATGCAGGTAATGAGAAAACCTATGAAGCAACACTTATTTTCGATTCAGATACACGGATTATAGAAAAAGTAGAGTTTTTATATAATTTAAATATAGAAAAAAACACTACTTATAACTATACTTCAAACAATACAATTGTTAGTACTTTTAATAATAACGGAAACTTGCAAGAAAGGACATTTGAATTAGGAAGCAACGGTATCATTAATAAAGAAATTTTGGACGGCGCCATTGTTGGAACTATTGTATTGGATAACCAATTAAAATTATTGGAAAGAATGTACTATGATGAGAGTTATATCTATTCTTATCAAGAAACTGGTCAAAACCCTATATCTTACTATAAACTATTTGGAGACAATCCCAACAACCTTATATTATATGTTAATGACCTAGGCTGTTCTACTTGTTTAAATTTTTCAAATAGATTCATTAATGAGATTGAATCCAATCAGTCTACCACTACTTTTGATTTTGTTTTTGACAACAACAACCTTTTAGTTTCTATGAATGAATATAAAGATGGTAGTTTATATATAAAAAACAACTTCACTTACGAATAAAACCTTGGCCAACAAGCTGGAATGAACGACATACTCAAATTAGCAAGAATTCAAATTGTACTGATCGCTTTATTTGTCTTCTTTAAATTTATAAGACGTTCGGTCCTTGAAAGTCATCCGTCTGAATGGATCAAAATCACATTGCTTTCTTTGCCAAATCTTTTCGAAGCTATTATTGGAGTTTTAATCTTAACAAGTATCGGAATTTATTTGAATCTTAGGGTATTGCGTAAAAAATGGCGAATTAATAGGGTCTTGTTATATCTTATAGTCCCAATACTTGGGGGGATTTTCGTTATAACCCAAGAATTGAAAATTCATGATCTTGGCGGTAATAATATATTCGACAAAAACGATGTCGTTTTCTCCATTATGGGTTTAATTATCGGGGTTTTAATAGTAATATTGATAAAACCGAAAATAGATCCTATGGATGAAAAATAGATGATCAACAACTAGTTGCTTACATATGGTGTATGTTTTTTTGATATCTCTTAATTGAAGCACTAGCCTTCAAGCAAAAACTTCATTAACCAAAAAGCACATACCTTTCACAAAAACCTTTCAGTTATCTATAACGCCCATGGCTCGCTGAACGAGTTGCCGGAATAACCATGTCCAAATATTTTATATCATCTTGAATTGCTATCTTACAGCCAATAAAATTTATTGAATGGATTGGATCTATGATATCAAAGACCCACTTTGGGAAACCCTTGCGGGCAGTTTTTTAATCTTTATCGTGATTGTCCTGGTCACTCGTATCATCGGACTTCGATCGTTTGCCAAATTCACGGCCTATGATTTTGCATTTACAGTAGCAATTGGAAGCATCATCTCTTCTACCCTTACTTCCAGTACCAGTATTGTGCACGGTGCAGTAGCGATAGCTAGCTTATTGCTATTAACGTTTTTATTTTCATTCCTACAAAGAAGACTCCCCAAATTAAGTTCCCTTATTTCCAACAAACCCTTGCTGTTAATGGAGGGTAGTGAAATTTTGTATGAAAATCTTAAATATGCCCGTATTGAGAAAACCCAATTAATCGCAAAACTAAGGGAGGCGAATGTATTGGATCACAATCAAGTACAAGCCGTCGTTCTGGAATCGACCGGGGATATTTCTGTATTGCATGCTTCAGACCCAAAAGCTACTTTGAACCGGAAACTTTTGGAAGGGGTAAGGAGAACACCCTGAAACTGAAACCTAAACCTATCTATACTGTGCTAATGAATAATATAATCAATCAAATACTCTCCATAAGCCTATGGGCGGGAGTTACCCTAATAGGTTATTCCCAATCCACCGAGATAACCGTAAAATTTATTGGAAATTGCGGTCTGTACTTGACGGATGGCACCATACATCTTTACACCGATTTCCCTTATAAATCTGGCGCCCACGGCTATATGGAGTTTGCCGAATCTGAGTTGGATAGCATTCAGGAAAACGCTTTGTTTTTGTTTACGCATAAACATTCCGACCACTATTCTAGGAAAAGCCTTAAAAAGATTCGTAAGGAAAAAAATGGCAAAGCATTTGGCCCTTGGAATAGCAAGGATTTAGCAACACTTAGCGAGTCTATTCCTAATTTTACGATTGAGTCTTTCAAAACAAAACATGCCTTTTCCTTAAATCATCACTCGTATTTGATTACTTGGCATGGAAAACGAATTTTTATTTCTGGAGATACCGAACATGCCGAAACCATAGGTTCCCTAAATACTATTGATTGGGCCATTGTACCCTATTGGATTCTTTTGGATGCAAATGAGAAAGGGATTGATTTGGATGCAGAAAAATTCCTTATCTATCATTTAGCTTCGGTTCAAGCTCCTAGTGCAAAAGAAAAATGGGGTGATGATCCAAAGTTTCATCCGCTTATCGATCAAGGAGAAATGATTAAAATTTAACAAGAGAAACTCTATACTACGATACTATGACTTTTACGATACCCAATTGGGTAATAATTGCAGGGGGAATTGGCCAAATATTTACGGCGCTAATCTATCCCTATATTCGGCATCGTGTATTTGACTGGTACAATGATGTTAAAAAACTGAAACCCTTAAATCAAGAGATTGCCAAAACCTATGGGCGGTACATTCAAGGACTCAATTTTACCTTTGGACTCATTGCCATCTTAATTCCTAGTGAACTAAAGAATCAAACCCACTTAGCATTAGCGTTAACGGGTTTAATTGGTGCCTATTGGATTGGAAAAGTAGCAACTCAGTTTTCATATTATCCCATGTACGAAATCCCAAAAAAGAAACTGTTTAAAATAGGAAGCTACGGAATGAATTTTCTCTTCGGATTTTTCGCAGTCGTCTATACCCTACTTTTTATCCATAATCTCGACTTGTAAAGGACCAATGTGCAATTAAAATGATTGTACAAAAAATGAATACCTATGAAAGATTACATTGATGGATTTGTTTTTCCCATTTCCGAAGAACACCTAAATACTTATAAGGAGGTAGCGCACAGAGTAGCTGAAATATGGAAAGAGCATGGAGCCACAGCCTACTTTGAGTTCATAGGGGATGACTTGTTTTTAGAAGGGACCCAATCTTTCACAACCCTACTGAAAGCTAAAAAAGAGGAAGTAATTATTTTTGGATGGGTAGTTTTCCCCTCCAAGGAAATTCGGGATTTGGCCAATCAAAAAGTTCCGCTGGATGACCGAATGGAAAAGTTAACCGCTCCCCTTACCCAATACAACAGACAAATCTTTGACGCTAGCAGAATGGCCTATGGAGGATTTAAATCGTTGTTCTGAACAATTGGTTTAAAATAAAAAAAACCTTCCCAAAAAGGGAAGGCTCTTTTTCATAGCAATTTCCAAAATTATTTGGGCATCACTACGTCACTAATCACATGAATAACTCCATTACTGGCCATAATATCGGTGGAAACAATCTCACTGTAGTTTCCATTGGCATCTTGAAGCCAAATCTTTCCATCTTTTTGCAGAACAGTAATTTTGCTCCCCGCTAAGGTTTTAACTTCGGTTTTACCATTGCCTTTTTTCAAAGCATTAACCACGTTCGAAGCAGTTAATTTACCTGGAATGACATGATAGGTAAGAATACTGGTAAGTTTTGCTTTGTTTTGAGGTTCTAATAGACTATTCAAGGTTTTGGAGTCTATTTTTGCAAAAGCGTCATTGGTGGGGGCAAAAACCGTAAAAGGTCCATCGCCTTGCAATGCCTTTACCAAGTCGGCTGCTTTTAAAGCCGTTACCAAGGTAGAGAAGTCCTCATTCCCGGAGGCAATGCTTACAATTGATTTACTTTGAGCTTGTATGCTTTGCGATACCGTAAAAGCAACTAGCATTGAGAATATAAAAAGTATCTTTTTCATTTTTTTGGTTTTAAAAAGTTTATAATTGTTTTGTTACGCGCTTCACTTATATTTACACGAGTACTTTCTATTTGGATGAGCAAAAACACAATTTTTGCTTAACTTTAACAACCTTCATGAAAAAACCCTCCGAAATACAATTAATGCTACAAGTGCAAAAGGGCAATAAGCTAGCCTTGGGAGAACTGTATGATCGGTATTCTGGAGCGCTGTATGCGGTAATCATTAAAATTTGTAGGGATGAAGGCCTTGCCCAAGATGTCCTTCAGGAAAGTTTTTTGAAAATATGGAAGAAAGCAGGCCAATTTGATCCGGATAAAGGTGCATTTTATACTTGGGCCTTTCGCTTATGCAGAAATACCGCCTTAAATGCCAAAAGAAATAAGAAAGATCTCATCCAAACGGAAGATTTAAGTGTATATAAAAATAGAGAAGAACCTCAAAATAACCCGGTAGATTCCGAAAAGCTGAAAGGAGCGCTCTCCCAACTTTCGGAACATCATCAACAGGCTTTGAAATTGGTGTATTTTGAAGGGTTAACCCATCGGGAAGCCCATCAAGTGATGGACGTTCCGTTAGGCACGTTTAAATCGTATATACAACAAGCCTTGCGGGAACTAAGAGGTATTTACAAGACGAGTATCATTAGTATCATCTTAATGATAGGACTATGAAGCAAGAAATTAAAGACATACTGGAAAGCGGACTATTGGAACAATATCTTTTAGGAGATACGACGCCTGCGCAAGATGCTCAAGTACAGGGATTACTTAAAAAGTATACGATTGTTCGTGAGCACTTTCAGCAAATGGAAGCCGATTTTGAGAGAATGGGGCTCGAACAAGCCGTTGCGCCACCTATTTCTGTTAGGAAACAATTAATGCAAACCATTAATGAGAAAGAAACGGATCCAGTTTCAGCTCCCACTTCCAAATCCCAAAAATGGTACCTTCCCATTGCGGCAACACTGGTCATTTTAATGGGGGTCACCTCCTTTTTGGTTTTTCAGAAATTACAAGGGGTGCAAAAGGATTTGAAATTAGTGGAAGAGAAAAACGAGCAATTGCAAAGTTCCCTGGACCAGATGACCACAACCTTACTAGCATTGGAGACCCAAAATAAATTAATGGGTGATCCCAATACCCAAAAATACCTTTTAAAAGGGAACGACTTGTCCCCAGATGCTTTAGCCGTAGGCTATGTAAACCATAAAGATCGAAAAGTGGTTCTTGACGCCCGTCAACTACCAGACTTGCCTACAGATCAAGATTACCAGCTTTGGGCCGATGTGGAAGGGGTAATGATCAATATGGGATTGGTAAAAAAAGAAGATGGTTTCTTGGCGATGAATTATATTACCGGAGCCGAGAGCATGAACCTTACCATAGAGCCCGCTGGGGGTAGTGAACACCCTACAGTGAGTAATTTAATTGCCAATGTGTATTTATAAATTATCATTAACCTATTTCACATTTGTTTGAATCATGAAAACAACTCCAGAGCATGATGCCCGAATTGCCAAAATGATATTCGCCTCTGTATATCCACACTATGTAGCAAAAGTTGAGAAGAAAGGGAGAACCCGAGAAGAATTGCATCAAGTAATCGAATGGCTCACGGGTTTTAATGAAGAAACCTTAAACAGTTTAATTGAGGAGAAAGTCACCTTTCATGAATTTTTCGACAGAGCAAACCTAAATCCAAATGCAGCTCTTATAAAGGGAGTCATCTGTGGTTATCGAATAGAGGAAATTGAAACACCTTTAACCAAACAGGCAAGGTATTTGGATAAATTGGTAGATGAATTGGCTAAAGGCAGGAAGATGGAAAAAATCCTTAGGGAAAGTTGATGTAACCTACCATACCCGTACTTGTTTTCAATAAACAATTCGATAAATAGGGTATTTCAGGTTTTCAAGATCCTAACCTATTAAGTAACAGTAACTTCAGAAATCATTTTCCCTATTGGTTACTCTATCCCAAGAATTCACAAAAAGGAGAGATATTTTACTATCTTTGCGAAGCTCCAAATCTAGATATACCTGCAAAAAAAATTAAAACTAAACTAATGAACCTATCTAGCGTTCCATTCATTTTTATTTTATTCGTAGGCTTATTATCCTGTAGTGATGATCAAGACAAAAAACCCGATAACAGTCCCCAACTTATTGGGGAGTGGCTTCGAAGTGACTCCGATGAAAGTTTTGAGTACACTTTTGTGTTTTATGAAGACAATACGGGCTATAGAGCGGTAGGCAACAGTCAAAATGGTACTGCTACCTCTTCGGCAATGGGATTGCAATGGAGCATCAATAATGAGCAATTAAAACTTACAATCGACGAGGAAATTATTGAAACACAATATGTTATAGATTCTGATGGCCATCTATATTTGAATGCCATTTCTGAATACCACTTCGAAAAAGTAGACTAACCGCTTTTTTTCAAAATTCGAAAATTCTTGGGTTTTTACTAAATTGTACTTTTAAATGAACCCTTGTCCAAACACATGATTCGATTCCTGAAGTTTTTGTTCCGTTTAAATTTTAAAACCCTCTATTTTAACTTTACCTACCTACCCTTTCACCAAGCGAAAAAACTTCCATTTCTAGTTTCCCGCAAAGTATACCTCTCCCAAACAAAAGGAGTGGTTTCCATAGAAGGTCCTATTACTACTGGAATGATCCGAATAGGATATGGCGATGTAGGGATTTTCGATAAAAAACGTTCTCGTAGCATCTGGCAAGTTTCCGGGAAAGTGATTTTTAAAGGCACGGCCCACTTAGGGCATGGCTCTAAAATTTCCGTTGGGAAACAAGGTGTGTTGGAATTGGGACCTAATTTTGCCCTAACGGCAGAGTCTGCTATTGTTTCCCATAAACAGATTGTCTTCGGAAAGAATTGCCTGGTCTCCTGGGAGTGCTTGATTATGGATACCGATTTCCATAAAATTTACGATGCAGAAGGACAGTGGGTCAATCCACCAAAAGAAATTATTATAGGGGATAAAGTATGGCTGGGTGCCAGAAACACCTTATTAAAAGGAACCAAAATTGCTTCCCACTCCATCATTGGCGCCAACTCTCAGGTAAGTAAAGACATAAGCGATCAATCTGGGCTATTTGCAGGCAATCCCATTAAACACCTTAAAGACGGAATTCACTGGGAAGTATAATTTTAAGGGTTTCCAAAAGACATCCGCAAGATTTCCCGTATTTTTGAAGTTCACTATTTGAAGCATCCTATGGAAGTATTCCAAGTAACAACACCTACCCAAAATAAAGTTCCCATTATCATTAGTTCTCCCCATTCAGGGACTTTTTTTCCGGAAGAAGTGAAACAACAATTGGTTCCCGAATATGTAGAAAACCCGGATGACACCGATTGGTGTATCGATCGCCTATACGACTTTGCTCCAACAATGGGGATTACCCTCATTACCGCAAATTACAACCGCTGGGTAATCGACCTCAACCGCGACCCCAATAGCCAACCACTTTATAATGATGGTAGGGTCATCACGGGATTGGTTCCCACCACCAATTTTAACGGAGAAATGCTTTACAGGGACGAAACCCCATCGGAAGCAGAAATTCAACGCAGATTGAAAAACTATTACCTTCCATACCATAAAAAGCTAGAACAGCTCTTACATGAAACCCGAGCGCAATTTGGGACGGCACTGTTATTTGATGCCCATTCCATCCGAAAAGTAGTGCCAGGGATTCAAAAAGAAGCTTTTCCCGATTTAATTTTAGGGGATAATGATCAAACTTCTGCTTCCGAAGCTATTATTGAAACCGCTTTTTCAGCTTTAAAAAGAAGCGATTACCACCTTACCCATAACCATCCTTTTAAAGGGGGGCATATTACACGGTCCTTCGGTAATCCAAAAAATAATATCCACGCGCTACAATTGGAAATGGCCAAAACCAATTATATGGATGATTCCGAAACAGAATACCATGAAGAAAGCGCTACAAAAATTAGGCAAGTGTTACAGTTAATGTTTCAAGATTTAATCTCCTTACTCGCATGATGCATTCGTACCAATTTAAGGGACTCCTTACCGAAAATGGGTGGCAAGGGAATGTGGTGGTTACCGTAGATGAACAGGGGATCATCACCCAAATTTCAGAAACTCCTTCTAAAGACACCGAAAAAGTTTCTGGGTATGCCCTACCCGGATTTCAAAATGCGCATTCCCACGCCTTCCAATACGCCATGGCAGGTTTGGCCGAATTGCATGAAGGCACTGGCATCCCAGATGACTTCTGGAGTTGGCGTACTGCCATGTACGATCTGGCTTTGCAAATTTCCCCAGAGCAGTTGGAAGCGATCGCTACAATGCTCTATGCGGAAATGGTAAGGCACGGATATACCTCGGTGGCCGAATTTCATTATATACATCACGATAAAAATGGTGTGCCGTATGCCCATGTAGCCGAATTGGGAGAGCGATTGATTGTGGCTGCTGAAAAAGCTGGGATTCGCATTACGCTAGTTCCCATGTTCTATCAAAAGGGAGGTTTCGGAAAGCCTGCGGAAGCAAAACAACGGCGTTTCATTTCCCCTACTCTCGAGTTGTATAAGGACTTGCTGGATGCTTCTGAAAAAGTGGTCCACAACTATACGCATGCGCAATTAGGGGCTGGTGTTCACTCTTTACGAGCGGTTGAAGACCAGGCTATCATTGAGTTAACGCAATCGTTAAGCCCTTCGCTTCCGTTTCACATCCATGTTTCGGAACAACTCAAGGAAATTGAAGACTGTAACGCTTTCTACGGAAAACGTCCAGTCGAGTGGCTGTTGGACCATGTTTCTGTAAATGAAAACTACCATTTGGTACATGCGACCCATCTTTCGGAAGCAGAAGTAAAAGGAATCGTAAATTCAAAAGCCAATGTGGTGCTTTGTCCTACCACAGAAGGGAATCTGGGCGACGGACTCTTCCGGTTTCGGGAGTTTTGGGAACTAGGAGGTTCTTGGAGCATCGGGACCGACAGCCATGTAAGTTTGAATCCGTTAGAGGAATTACGCCTATTGGATTATGGTCAACGCCTTATTTCGCACAAACGCAACACTTTTTACCTTCCGAAGCAAGGCGACAGCGGCTTCAATGCCCTAAAAATGGCATGGGCCGCAGGACGAAAAGCCATGGGGCAACCGGCTCAGCATTTCTTTGCCGTAGGACAACCTTTGGATGCCGTTGTGATGGATGCCGAAGCGCCATTAATCGCTGCTTCTGGAACTCAACATTTATGCAATACCCTCGTATATTCCAGTGATAGCGCCCACCAATTGGGGACCCTCGTAAATGGGAAGTGGGTGGTGAAAAATGGCCAACACCTCCATAAAGAATCCATCACTGCAACATTTGTCAAGACATTAAAGGAATTAGGCTCTAGGATGTAAGCACTCCATGCAGCAATTGCTTGGTATTTTTTATACTTTTGCGCTATGCAACACCAAGACACCATAGTCGCCCTAGCTACTCCTTCTGGAGCGGGAGCCATTGCCGTGATCCGACTTTCGGGTGCGGAAGCACTTGCCATTGCGAGTAGCGTATTTCAATCGGTTTCGGGAAAAGTGTTGCAGCATCAAAAAACGCATACCATTCACTTAGGGCATATAAAGGAAGACGATCGGGTAATTGATGAAGTATTGGCTTCCGTATTTAAGAATCCCAACAGTTACACCGGGGAAGATGTGGTAGAGTTTTCCTGCCACGGAAGCCCTTATATTCAACAGGAAATTATTCAGTTAGTCCTTCGAAAAGGCGCTCGGATGGCACAAGCAGGGGAATTTACCTTGCGTGCTTTCTTGAACGGCAAAATGGATTTAAGTCAGGCAGAAGCAGTAGCCGACTTAATCGCTTCCGATTCGGAAGCGTCGCACCAATTGGCCATTCAGCAAATGCGTGGCGGATTTTCTTCTGAAATACAAAAACTGCGGGAAGAGCTTCTGAATTTTGCTTCCTTGATTGAATTGGAGCTGGATTTTGCGGAAGAAGACGTGGAATTTGCCAATCGGGAGGAATTTCAGCAACTCATTAGTAAAATACGAAACGTATTAAAGCGACTTATTGATTCGTTTGCTACCGGAAATGTATTGAAAAACGGTATTCCCGTGGCCATTGTGGGAGAACCCAATGTAGGGAAATCGACCTTGCTAAATGCTTTATTGAATGAAGAACGCGCGATTGTGAGCGACATTGCCGGGACCACCCGCGACACTATAGAAGACGAACTGACCATTGGCGGGATCGGCTTCCGATTTATTGATACCGCGGGAATTCGGGAAACAGCCGATGTGATAGAAGGATTGGGCATTCAAAAAACCTTTCAGAAAATGGAACAAGCCCAAGTGGTCATTTTTATGTTGGCAGGGCAAAAAATACTGGCCCAAACCAAAGCCATTTTTCAGGAAGTTGAAAAAGTAAAAAATAAATTTCCGCAGAAAGCCTTGTTGTTAATGGCTAATAAAGCAGACCTCCTTTCCGAAGCAGAAAAAAGTGACTTACAACAGCATTTAAGCGCCCATGAAAATGAGGTGACCCGTTCGCTCCTACTCTCGGCGAAATCGGGTGAAGGGGTCGAAGAATTGAAAACTACCCTACTCAATTTCGTAAACACGGGCGCCCTTCGGAACAATGAAACCATTGTCACCAATACCCGCCATTATGATGCCTTGCTGAAGGCATTGGAAGAAATTCAAAAAGTACAGGAAGGAATTGATCTACAATTGAGCGGCGATTTATTGGCCATTGACATACGCCAAGCCCTGTACCATTTAGGGGAAATCACGGGGCAAATTTCGAATGACGAATTGTTAGGGAATATATTTGCGAATTTTTGTATCGGAAAGTAACTTATTTTCTTTTGTTTGTTAATGTATTGATTTTATTGACTTTACAAGTTTTTATCTTCTCTTTTTTGTTGCTTTTTTGCTCTTTTTTAACTAAATTTGTTGTATATCTGTTGCCTTAAATACGGATTTGTTGCCCAAATCTGTTGGCTAAAAGATTGGCGAAATGATGCACCATATTGCCCCACGTTGCACCATAACGCTACATAAAGCACCATTTATGAGCAGTAATTTATACATCCCAAAAACCTGTAAACATTGCGGTAATGCTTTTACAGCACGTACAACAGTAACTAAATACTGTGGTGATACCTGCGCTAAAAAAGCCTATAAGGCACGTAAGCGTAAAGAAAAAGTACAAGCTACTCTTACAAAGGATATGCAGCAGCAAAAAGAAGCTGTTCAAGTTCCAAACCTCAACACGGTAAATAATAAAGATTTTTTAAGCGTTACTGAAGCCTCACAATTGATTGGTGTTAGTAGATGGACCATTCAAAGAATGATTCAACAAGGGCGTTTAAAAGCAGTCCCTTTTGGAAGAAAACGTATTGTAGCCAGATGGCAAATAGAAAATCTTTTTAATTAGCATCCTATGAAAGTAACTTTAAGACAACGCAAAAAGAATGATAAAATAAGTCTGTATTTAGATTACTATCATAAAGGAAAACGCAAGACCGAGTATTTGCGATTATACCTTACACCTAATCCTAAAACTAAAACCGAAAGAGAGGTTAACAAGAAAACCAAGCAATTAGCAGAAACCATTTGCGCGCAACGCCAAATAGAAATACAAAATGGTATTTATGGCTTTCAGGATATTGAGAAATTAAAAGGCAGTTTTATTACTTATGTTACGGCTTTAGCTGAAAAGAAAAATACCAGCTCTGGCAACTACGGGAATTGGAACAGTATGCTAAAACACTTGAAAATTTTTTGTCCTACGGATGTAAGTTTCCAAGATTTGGATAAATCATTTGTTGAGCGTTTCAAAGAGTATTTAGACAAAGATGCTATGGCAAGAGCAGGTAAAAAATTGTCTCAAAACTCTAAATATTCATACTATGG
>PALG01000019.1 GCA_002707025.1 Flavobacteriaceae bacterium
ACGGAAGTACCGTGAAAAGGCTCATCAAGAAATAGCCCTAACGGACATACCTTAACAAAAAACCCCCTCCAATTTGGAGGGGGTTTTATTTTTTAAATACTAACCTACTATCTAGCAATCACACCTATTTCAGACATAACAGGAAGTGATACCGCATTATCTTCTAAAATGCTATGTGATGGAAACTCAAACTTCTTGTCGTAAAGTTTTCCTTCTAAAAAATACGTTACATAAAAGTAATTGTTTAGTCTATGGACACTCTCTTCCATGAACTCAACTTTAGCATAACTTTTTGATGGTAACTCTTTTAAAGAATGTCGCATGAGGGAGGTAACATCTTTTTGGTCACTTCCTTGGGAAACAATAAGCACTGTTTCCAGAGTGGAACGGGTATCATTTATAATATAGATATTCCAGTCGTAGGTTCTGAAATCTTCATTGTATTGCTTTACCGCAGCAATATATACATCTTTAACTTCTGGTATTTCGATATCTTTTTTCATCTAAAATGCTTCCGTTTTAAAATTGAAAATAATCATTTTTATAGTCTTCCGAAGTAATTCCCCGTAAATTAAAAATGACAAAATGATTCAACAATTCAGTAATGGTGTAATCATCAAAGACCGAATTATTCTTAAAAGCCATTTCTTCAAATCTATTAAAATAAAGCTCACAAAATAATTTTAAATTGACTTCCTTCCGAATAAAATTTAAGGTTTGTGCCTCTTCCAGTAACCCAAAAACCGTAACGAGGACTGTCTCGTTTCTAAAAGTATCAAAAACTTCGTTTGCTTTTGGGTAGTATTTTTTCAAACCAAAAATAAAAGAAGGCTTAAAATATTTTAAGTGTTCAAAACCAATCTTGTAAATAATGATGATTTTGGTGATAGGATCTTCCACATCCCTTAAAATATAATTGACTTGTTGGTGGTATTGATTGATTAAATAGGAAAGGCTCTGGGTCAATAAATCCTCCTTGCTACGGAAGTGTTTATAGATTGTTTTTTTGGAAATACCCAAGTTACTGGATAATTCATCCAAGGTAACCCGTTTACTCCCAAACTTGGTGAAATTTTCGGCAGCGTATTGTATGAGCAGTTCCTTTTGCATAATAGAATGTTCCTATTTCCAGCCCCCACCTAATGCTTCATAAAGATTAACGATACTCAACATTTGCTGTAACTTATTATCAATTAAGTTTAGTTCTGCACTAAGCGCACTCTGTCTGGCCGTTAAAAGGTCTAAATAGTTCGCAAACCCGTTTTTTAATAGTTCTTCCGAATTGCTTTCCGCGTTTCTTAATGCTTCTACCTCGTTCTTCCGGTACTCAAACTTTTCACTTTCTGCTTGATAATCGTATAAGGCATTTGAAACCTCGTTGCCAGCTGTTAATAGGGTGCTCTTAAATGCCAATAATGCTTGCTCTTGCTGAGCTTTGGCTACTTCATGTTGCGTTTTTATTTGCCTCCTATTAAAAATAGGTTGTGTTAAGCCTCCCACGACCGTTGCAAATAGAGAGTTTGCACTCAACAATTGATCCAGTTCCAAGCTTTGGAATCCTGCATTTGCGGTAAGTGTTAAAGACGGGTAGAAATTGCTTCGCGCCACATTGGTCAATTCAAAAGTATTGATCAAATTATACTCTGAGGCGATGACGTCGGGTCTATTACTAAGTAAGGTCGCAGGTATTCCTATTTGAATCTCTGCATTCAAACTCTGATTTTCTAGAGAACCTCGTTGGATCGCTTGAGAAGGTCTTGCTAATAAAAAGTTTAAAGCGTTTTCCGTTTTAAAAATGTTGGCTTTGATAGCTACCAACAAAGCCTTTGCATTGTTGTATTGAGCAATATTTTGATCTACCGCCACTTGGGTAACTTGTCCAGCCTCTTTGAGTGCTTTAATAGTAATGACACTACTATCCCTAGCCACGAGGGTTTGTTCTGTCACCTCCAATTGAGCATCCAACGCCAACAATTGGTAATACATTGTTGCAATGCCCGAGACCAATTGCGTTTTTACCGCTTGATGTGCGGCGACACTTTGTAAATACGTCGCTTCTCCAGCCCGTTTATTACTTCTTATCTTCCCCCAGATATCTGCTTCCCAAGAAAGGCTTCCAGAGAGTTCGTACTGATCTAAAGATGAAAACAAAGATCCAAATTGGCTATTTTGTGACAATTCTTGATGGGTTGCTTGTGCCGTCACATTTAAGGTAGGTAGATATCCTGACTTCCCTTGTTTTAAATAAGCTTCTGTAATTAAGATTTGTTGAAGAGCCGTTCTAATATCCAAATTATTCTGAAGCCCTTCCTTGATGTATTGTTGCAAATAACGATCCGAAAACAGCTCGGTCCATGAAATATTGGCCATCGATAAACTATCTGTTGGCAGATTATCGGTTCTAAAAAGATTTTCGGTTTCTGCTATCTGAGGTCTTTTATATTCTTTAGCCACAAAACAACTTTGCAAACTGATAGCTATAAGGACCAACAGCAAGGCTTTCTGAAGCGTATTTCTATATCTTTCCATATTAAATATCATTGTTTTCAACCTGGACAGGTTTCTTCGTAATTTTTTCTTGCAGCCACTGGAAAAGGATGAATAAAATAGGAATGACAAAGATTCCTAAGAGGGTTCCTATAAGCATTCCTCCGGCTGCTCCCGTACCAATGGAGTTATTTCCTTCGGCTCCTACACCTTTCGCAACCACCAAAGGCATCAATCCCAGAATAAAGGCAAAGGAAGTCATAAGAATAGGTCGTAAACGGGCTTTCGCTCCATCGATGGCAGCATCAAACAGGCTTTCCCCATTTCTCCTTCGCTGTATGGCAAATTCTACAATCAAAATGGCATTTTTCGCCAATAACCCTACCAACATGATTAAGGCAATCTGGAAGTAAATGTTATTTTCAAGACCCATCACTTTGGTAGAGAAGAAAGCTCCAAAAACTCCAAGAGGAAGCGAAAATATCACTGCAAATGGAAGTAAGTAACTTTCATATTGTGCGGCAAGCAGGAAGTACACAAAAACAATCACCAATAAAAAGATCAATACCGTTTGATTGCCTGCACTTACCTCTTCCCTGGACAAACCTGAATAAGCCACATCAAAATTACTGGGAAGGTTTTTAATTTCTTCATTTACTACGGAAATAGCATCTCCTGTACTATAGCCAGGATTGGCAGCTCCCGATATTTTGGTAGAATTGTAAAGGTTAAAACGCGTCACCGATTGAGGTCCATATACCCTATCCAAAGTCACAAATTGAGTAATGGGAGCCATTTCCCCACTTCCGGTTTTAATGTATAACTCATTAAGCGAATTTTTATCGCTTCGATCCTCTGGAAGTGCTTGTACATACACCCGGTATTGCTTTCCGAATCTTGCAAAATCTGAAGCATACACTCCTCCAATATATCCTTGTAAAGTAGAGAAAATACTACTAATAGGAACCCCAGATTTTTTTGCCAAAGGCACATTTATTTTTAATTCATATTGCGGGTAATTGGTGTTAAAAGACGTTTGTCCGTACTGAATTTCAGGATGCTTCATCAAACTACCAATAAAAGCCTGTGTAGATTGATCCAAGTCTTCAAAACTTCCACCGGATTTATCCAAAAGATTTACCTCAAACCCACCCGAAAGTCCGAAGCCAGGAATACTAGGAGGGGCAAAAAAAATGATGTTGGCATCGGGAATGGTGGCGGCAATTCCGAAGAGCTTTCCTATAATCGCATTGGCAGACTGATCGTCTCCTTCCCTTTCTTCCCAATCCTTCAATTTCACAAAACCCAATCCGTAGTTACTTCCAGCGCCACTAATCAAACTCCTTCCATTGATCACCGTCACTCCTTTAACCCCTGGGATTTCACTTGCCTTCTGATAAATTTCTTGGGTAACTACATTGGTTCTATCCATAGAAGCCCCTGCAGGAAGTTCCACATTTACAAATACAATTCCCCGGTCTTCATTGGGAACAAATCCTGTAGGAGTAGTAGAGGCAGCCCACCAAATGCCTACACCAGATAAAATGAGGATTCCCAATGTAATCCATTTTTGTCTATATAAGAAAGCGAGTGACTTTCCATAACGATGGGTGGTTGCTTCAAACCCTTTATTAAATTTGTCATAGAATTTTTGCAGAAAGCTTTTTCCTTGGTGTTCACTTTCGTCATGCGATTTTAATAACAATGCACAAAGAGCTGGGCTTAACGTTAAAGCATTTACCGCCGAAATTAGAATCGCTACAATAAGCGTAACCCCAAATTGCTCGTAAAACACTCCCGTAGGGCCTTGGATAAACGTTACTGGGATAAACACCGCAGCCATGACCAAAGTAATGGATATAATCGCTCCGGAGATTTCATGCATGGCGTTGAGAGTGGCAGATTTTGCCGTTTTGGCACCCTCGTCAATCTTAGCATGTACCGCTTCTACTACAACAATGGCATCATCCACAACAATTCCAATAGCCAAAACCAAAGCAAAGAGGGTAAGCAAGTTGATGGAATAGCCAAAAAGATTCAGGAAAAAGAAGGTTCCCACAATAGATACAGGAACCGCAATAGCGGGAATGAGGGTAGATCTTAGATCTTGCAGAAATATAAATACCACTAAAAATACCAACAAAAATGCTTCAATTAACGTGCTTTTCACCTTGTTCATAGAAGCCGTAAGAAAATTATTGGTATCGTAATTGATTTCGTACTTTATTCCTTCTGGAAAGTCTTGCGAAAGCCGTTTCAGCTCTTCTTTTATGTTTTCGATAATTTCTTGGGCATTGGACCCAGCGGTTTGGTAAATCCCCATGTTGACACTGGGAAATCCTTCCGTAAAACCATAAGAGTCATATCCTTGTGCATCCAATTGCACTTCGGCCACATCTTTTAAGCGTAAATAGGATCCATTTTCAAGAGCTTTAATAATAATATCCTCATACTGTACTTCCGTTTTAAACCTTCCGCTGTATTTTATATTGTAAGAAAAAGCTTGCCCGTCATTTTGCCCCAACGACCCCGCCGAAGCCTCCAAACTTTGTTCATTTAGGGCAGCTGTAACATCGGAAGGCAATAAACCGTAAGCAGCTAATTTTTCGGGCTGTAACCATACCCGCATGGCATAATCCTGATTGGAAAACACGTTTACATTCCCTACACCATTGACCCGCTGCAAGGCAGGAATCACATTAATCTTCAAGTAGTTTTGCACAAAAGTAGCGTTGTAGTCTTCATTGTCCGAGTACACCGACAAGAACATCAATGCCGAAGTTTGTTGCTTCTGGGTTGTAACCCCCGTTTGAATTACTGCTTGTGGCAAGAGTGCATTGGCCCGCGCCACACGGTTTTGAACATTCACCGCAGCAATATCTGGGTTCATCTCTTGATCAAAATAGACCGTAATATTGGCGGTTCCATTATTTGTAGCGGAAGAGGTGATATAGGTCATTCCTTCCACACCATTGATTTGTTCTTCAATAGGAATAATGACGCTCTCCATAATGGTTTCGGCACTAGCGCCAGGGTAAGTCGCTGAAACTTGGATGGTAGGTGGGGCAATATCAGGATATTGTTCCACTGGAAGCGTCGTATACCCCAAAACCCCAAGAATAACAATAATGATGGAGATCACGGTAGACAATACCGGTCTTTCTATAAAAGTTTTTAACATAGCAATGGGTTGTAAATATTATTGAAATAAGGAGTTTAGTGGCTTTACGATACTATCGAAAGCTACTTTTTGGGGTTGTATGGGCGTTCCATCTTTTAGTTTTCCAATTCCTTTAACCACCATTAAGTCCCCTTCTTTAACTCCAGAATCAATGATGTATAACAATTTTGTTTTATCTTTAATTTGAATTAGTTTAGAAACAACTTTATTTTCTTCTCCAACGGTAAATAAATAGGAGTTTCCCTGTTGTTCGTATGTAGCCGATTGAGGGACTACAACCGCACTTTCATACACGGTAGGGATTTTTATTTCCCCGCTATTCCCATTGGTAAGGAGCAAATTTGGGTTCTCAAAAACAGCTCGGAAACTTACTGTTCCTGTATTGGGGTCAATTTGCCCAGTCACCGTTTCAATAGTTCCTTTTTGCTTATAGGTTTGCCCATTAATTAAAAGCAACTCCACTTTCGGGAAGTTATTGATTTTATCTTGCAAGCTCGTACCTTCGGTTTTTTCAAGAAAATTCAAATAATCGGCCTCGTTCATGGAAAAATAAGCATATACCTTTTCGATGCTTGCCACAGTGGTAAGTGGGTTGGTATTAGTGCTACTTACTAAAGAGCCCTCCCTAAAATTAATGGCTCCTACATAGCCATTTATAGGACTGCGAACCGTAGCATAACCAATATTGGCAACAACACTATTGTAGGTGCTTTTTGCTTGAGCCAAGTTTGCTTTGGCTGTTTCCAACTGAACTGCGCTAATAATGTTTTTTTCCACTAACGGAATTAATTTATCCACCTCAACTTGTGCCGCATTAACACTGGCTTTAGCTGCCTCCGCATCCTGACTAAGACTTTGGGTTTCTAAACGAAATAAAGGTTGCCCTTTGGTTACTTTTTCACCTTCGTCTATCAAAACTTGCTGAATGTAACCAGAAACCTTAGCACGTACTTCACTATTTACAGTTCCTTCAATTTGGGTAGGATATACGGAATAAGAAATCACTTCCTTGGTTGGTATTTCCACCACAGGGTAGGGTGCCAGTTGGGATGTGTTACTGGGTTGTTGTTTAGAATCTGCACAGCCTACTAACAATAAAAAGAAGACGGTAAAGGCTATAGGGGTTTTTATATTATTCATAAAGAGGTTTAGTTATTAGGCTTATTGGTTACTATTTTTTCTTTAAGATTGTTTACGGAATCAATCACTTCTTCTAAAAAATCGATGTAGCTGTTATGAAAATCCAATTCAAACTTTTCAGAGTCTTCTTTTAGGGTTTCATTCACTTGCTGCTTGAAGGATCGTACCCGAAGATGAAGGTTCATAAAAGCAGTCCAAGCATCTACCAACTCATTAATATGAACCAAAATGGCATCTTCATCTATGTAATAATACTTCTTACGATCACCAGGTTTGGTGAAATAGGTGATTCTATTAAGGTCGACCAAATGATTGAGATGAGTAGAAATGGTACTCTTGCTAGCACATAAACTGGCAACCAAATCATCAAAAGTAGTTCCTACTTTTCCAGTTAAAATGATATAAGAAATGATTCGTGCGGCTACCGGGGCCAATTGATCCTTTTTCTCAATGACCACACCTAGCTCCTCCACCAATCGAAGCTTTTCTTTTAAGAGTTCAGACGTATCCATGACTTAATTTTATACAAAGTTATTGTTAGTTCGGTAAAAACCGAACTAAACGAAGTTAAACTGTTGTTAAATAAAAAAACCGATGAAGCATCGGTTTTATAAGCATTTATGAGTCCGTTATTTAGCCTCTTATTCCTTTCGGCTTTTCCACATAATCCATAAGACCAGCACCGCAATGGCAAATACAATCAGGAAAATACTTCCTATCGCAATTTCAATAACCGCTTTAATAAAAGTGAGGTAGCCAATGGCTAGAAGAGCAATAATCAAGAAAGAAATAACCAGAAACTTTTTCACTATAATGTGCTTTTAAATTGTTCTAGAAAGCGAATGTCATTTTCACTTAACATACGGATATCCGGAATTTGATGTAGTAAAAGTGCAATACGGTCTATTCCCATACCGAAGGCAAAACCAGAATATTCTTCTGGATCAATGCCGCAATTCTTCAAAACATTGGGATCTACCATTCCGCAGCCCATGATTTCCAGCCAACCGGTTCCTTTGGTCATTTTATAATCGGTTTCCGTTTCCAGTCCCCAATATACATCTACTTCAGCACTAGGTTCCGTAAAGGGAAAATAGGAAGGCCGCAAACGTATTTTGGACTTCCCAAACATTTCCGTAGTAAAATATTGTAGGGTTTGTTTTAAATCGGCAAAGCTCACGCCTTTATCCACATACAAACCTTCCACTTGATGGAAAAAACAATGCGATCTTGCCGAAATGGCTTCATTTCTGTACACCCTTCCTGGCGATATGGTTCGAATGGGAGGTTGATTGTTTTCCATATAGCGTACCTGTACCGAAGAAGTATGCGTACGCAATAAAATGTCGGGATTTGTTTGAATAAAAAACGTATCCTGCATGTCCCGTGCGGGGTGGTACTCGGGAAGGTTCAAAGCTGTAAAGTTATGCCAATCATCTTCTATTTCGGGCCCTTCGGAAACATTAAAACCGATTCTCGAAAAGATCTCAATTATCTTGTTTTTTACAATGGAAATAGGATGCCTAGACCCTAAACTAATAGGCTCTCCAGGACGGGAAAGATCTCCGTACACCCCTTTTTGCTCTTCTTGAGACTCCAAGGCTGCTTTTAGGCTATTTACCTTTTCTTCCGCAAGATTCTTCAGTTCGTTAAGGGTTTGTCCAAATTCCTTTTTTTGGTCTTTCGGTACATTCCTGAATTCCGCAAAGAAATCATTTAGCAACCCTTTTTTGCCTAAATATTTAATTCGGAAAGTTTCAATCTCCTCCTCATTGGTCGAAGCAAAAGCATTCACTTCTGCAATTTGTTCTTTAATCTTATCTATCATAACACCCAACGGTTGTGACCGCAAAAATAGCGATTTTCTAAAGAATTAATCGATTACTTCCTTCTCTAAAAAATAAAGGACAATGGCTTCCTTCATTAATACCGATTGCTCTCCCGCTTTTAAGGGAGGTAATTGCTCCAAAACTTTGTAATGCGGCCAACCCTCTTCATCAAAATACTCAAATTCGTAATAGCCATAAGGTTCCAACAATCGGCAAATGGCAATATGCATTAAGTTTACTTTTTCATCTTTTTTAAACTTACGGTGCAATTGCCCCAGTTCCTGTAATCCAATAAGGTAAATAATCGCATCGAGGTCCAAGGTTTCCCCATCTGCAAAACGGTTGCTCAGCAAGCTTACAATAGCTTCCCAGCGTGTTTTTAATAATTCATCTCTTGCCATAGCGCGGCAAAGTTACACAATGAAGGTTAAATTATAAGGAAATACTATCTTTACCGTAACCATTATTTTTAATCGGTATGAACACAGTAGACATAATTTTAGGAATCATCCTACTTTTAGCATTTTTTGGAGGCTTTAAAAAAGGGTTCATTGCTTCTTTAGCTTCCTTAATAGGATTGGTGGTAGGCGCCTATGCAGCAATTTATCTTTCAGACTTTGTAGGGGGCTATATTTCACGGTGGTTTGATTTCTCTGAATACACCACCAAATGGATTGCGTTTATAGCCACGTTCCTAGGAGTATTGATCTTGGCCAACATGTTGGGGGAAATCCTTACCAAAATTATCGATTTTGCCGCATTAGGGCTGCTCAACAAATTGCTGGGAGGTATTTTCGGAGCCTTAAAATATGCGTTTATCTTAAGTCTTATTTTCTGGTTTTTTGGATCCTCCAACCTTTCGGGGTACATCATTTCTGAAGAGAAAAAAGAAGGTTCTATCTTATACCCCTATATCGTGGGAATTGCCCCTTCCGTATTACCATCCATCATGGAAGAATTCAAGAAGTTGGAGGTAGAAGCTCCTTCAGAAGAAACCCCCTTAGAGGAAGAACCCGTAATAGAAGATCCGCAATCCTAAAGCTCTTTTATCGCTTCCGAAGGAATCCATCCGTCCTTTCCATCGGCTAACTTGATACGGGACCATTGGTCTTCTTGATCCAATACTTGAACTTTGGTACCTTCATGAAGCATAAAAATGGTTTCATCGCTCATTCTAGGACCGTTCTTTATTTCAACCGCTTCCGCAAAGACAATGGCTTCGGTATCATTCTGCACTTTATGGTAGGTTCTGAAGGCCATCCACAAACCGATAAGGCCTATAAAAATACTTGCAAATGAAGTGACAAAAAACAATCGCTTCCTACGGGTTTCCGCGGTAAAGAAATACTTCAGGAACAACACGGTAAACAACACGATGGCTATAACAGCCACCCAGGCCCATCCTTCATAGGTTAAAAATTGGGATAGGGATTGGTCCCATTTGGCGAAAAAGGTTTTGGGCAACGGCTCAATCACATCCACCCGCGCATTTTGGGCAAAAGCCAAGTTGTTTTTTATATCCCCATCGTTTGGAGATAATTGTAAGGCTTTTTCGTAGTAATAAATACTTGGACCTATCTGATTCAGTTTATAGTGGGCATTGGCGATATTGAAATACAACTCGGAAGAATGCTCCCCGTTATTCAATATTTTCATCCAATTAGTCACCGCCTCTTGGTATTTTTCGGCTTTGTATTGTTCCTTCCCTTGCTCAAATAATGCTTGGTTTTGCGAGGAGACCATCCAAGAAAAAAACAAAACCCCTAAGTACAATAGCTTTTTCATTTTCTTCTTATTTAAATTGCTTATCGATATGGGACAATGAGGTCACGGCCAATTGGTAATCACTTTCAATGGAACCTTGCGAGGCACCCGCATATCTTGCAAATTCACAGCTTTTCAATAAGGTAGTGAAATCGTTTACCACTTCTGAAGAGACATTCCTTTCTCGCAATAAAGTAGCGATATGCTCTTTGGACATTTCGCTGGTTTCCAATTGTAACTTGGCCTTTAAATAATTGTGCAAGGCCCGCTCCAAAGATTCATAGAACGCTTCTTTATGCTTCAGGTTTTTCTTGGCTTCACTTAGGTATTTTTTGGCCAATTGGTTGGCTCTTCTAAGCTTAATCCCTTCCACATCCTGCAAACGTTCCCTTCTTTTAATTCCGAAGAAAATAAACAACGGAATGATCACTAACGGCGCTCCCATGGCGGCCCAAAAGACGGTCGACTTAAAAAAGCTGGAAGATTCGATAGGCTTTAAATTAGCATCCAGTTTTATGTACTTAAACTGATCGCTTGCCAAAGTCACCGCTTGCTTTTGCGAGGTTTGATTGCTTTCTTGTGTGGTATTATTGGTAATAGGACCATTTTCTACATTCAAAATAATCTCTTCGGAAGAAAGGGTTTTATAGGTTTCGGTACTTGGGTCGAAATACGAAAAGCTAATAGGCCTAACAGGGTACGTCCCTTTAAATTGCGGTACAATGGTATAGTTTTCTGAAATAGTCCCCGACATTCCACTCGTTTTGGTATTGATGTTATCTTCCCGGGTAGGTTCGTACATCTCTAACGAATTGGGGAGTGTTATAGAGGGCAAATCGAATAACTTTAAATTTCCACTACCCGATACCGCTACTTTCAACTCTAACGATTCATTGGCATCCAGTTGCGTACGGCTAGGAGTTACATTGAAAGAAAAATCTCCCACCGCTCCCGTAAAATTATCGGGCTTTCCTTCCATGGGAAGGGGTTTTACCTTAATCGTTCGGCTTCCAGCTGAAATGGTCTTATTTACACGCTTCATTAAATACCGCCCAAAAAGATCCCGCTTATTGCTTCGAACATCAATTGGAATGTCCAATGTAAGCGGCTCTATGTTCAATTCGCCTGTTTTCTGAGGATAAAGCACTGTGGTTCTTAAAATCACATAACGGTAGTCTTCGCCTTTGTACTTTCCTTCATACACCTTCAGGTTTCCTTTGTTGTCGATATTCTGACTCCAGAAGTCGGCATATTTTGGCGTATCGATTTCCCTCCAGCCATTCGAAATGTTTACTTCATAAGAAACATACAACTTATAAGTGACCGTAATGGCTTCGTTCAAAAAGGGATTGGGGTTCGACACCTCAGCTATAAGATGTACGTTTTCACTGGCCAAGTATTCGGCATTGTTTCCATCCTTTGGGATGTCCACAGCCGCCGTAATTTGCACCGAAACGGGCAAGGACTTATAGGTTTGCCCATCAATATCTATCGTGGCTTGTCCAATGGTGAAACTTCCCTGCGATTGTGGGGCTAAAAAATAGGTGTAGGTCTTCGAAAAACTTCGCTTTCCATTGATCCAGGAATTACTAATGGCCTGATTGGGGCCACCTACCACCCGAAAACCTTCAAAACTTGGCGGGTTGAAATTATCCCCATCTTCATTCATCTCAAAATCTACCCGAAGCCGTTCGTTAATGCCCAGCTTCTTTTTGCTCACTTTGGCTTCAAATTTTACCTGCGCCTGCAGCAAGCCTGTTCCCAAAAGGAACAAAAACACCGTTATGTATTTAAGCATTTTCATTACCAATCTTTATTAGACTTCACTTTCGCTCCTTTTTGCTTTTGTACATTAATCTTATCCTGAACTTTCTTTTCTTCATTATTCATGGCCTCCAATAGGTTCTTTATCTGTTGGGGAGACATTTGCCCCGGAATAGGCTGTTGTTTTTGATCTTTGGGCTGATCCCCTTCTCCCGATTTGTTGTCCTTGGGCTCCCGTTTTTCATTCTCTCCTTCATTCTCACCTTGGTTCTGGTCTTTATTCTCATCGCCTTGGTCTTTATCCTCTTGGTTATCGCCGTCGTCTCCTTGATTGTTCTGGTCTTGACTGTCCTGATTCTCGTTATTCTGATCCTGATTCTGATCTTGGTTTTCCTGCTGGTCTTGGTTCTCGTCTTCCCCGTCGCCTCCTTGCGGCGGATTTTTCTCTAGCATTTCTTTCGCCAAAGCCAAATTGTATCGTGTCTCGTCATCGGTAGGATCATTTCTAAGCGCACTTTTGTAAGCCTCCACCGCTTCCTGATATTGCTTGGCATTCATAAAGGTATTCCCCAAGTTGTGGAAGGCTTTATGTTTTTCGGGTTTGCTTTTGGCTACGGAAGCTGCCTGCTTAAAACGCCGCATCGCTTCCTCATTCTTAGCCTTGTTATAATAAGCGTTCCCCAAATTGTATTTGGCCACTTCTTTGGAAGGGTTGATAGCGATAGCCTTTCGGTAATTTACTTCCGCATCAGAAAATTGATTATTGGACAAAGCTTCACTTCCTTCCGCAATATAATCCTGAGTTTCTTTTTCCAGTTGAAGCTGTGCTTTATCTTTTTCTTTTTCCTGTGCCGAGAGTATTCCCACAGAAAGCAGACAGGCCCAAAGCATCCATCTATATGTAAATCGTTCTTTCATCTTACGTTCTTTCATTAAATAAATTCAATTTTTTCAACCAAGCGGTTTTTCGTTCCAATAACAACACATCCAACAACAGCAAAAATAATGCCCCTCCCAAAAACCATTGAAACTGGTCTTTAAAATCGGTAAACTGTTTGGCTTCAAACTCCTTTTTGTCCATTCCGTTTAAAATGGCGGTCACAGTATCTACCACTTCTTTGGTGTTGGTGCCATCAATGTATTCGCCATTCCCTTCCGAAGCAATTTGCTGCAAGGTAGCTACATCCAGCTTGGTGATCACTTGCTCGTTCTCTTCATTCCGTTTGTAATACTGAAGAATGCCATTTCGCTTGATAGGAATGGGCGCTCCTGCTTCAGTCCCTACGCCAATGGTATAAATCTTGATTCCCAATTGGGTGGCCGCTTCCACGGTTTGGTCCACACTGCCTTCATGGTCTTCACCATCGCTAATAATAAACAACACCCTATTGGTTTGTTCCGCATCGTTGTAATATGTCTGTGCCATGGAAATCGCTTCGGTAATGGCAGTTCCCTGCGAGGAGACCATGTCGGTACTCATACTACTTAAGAAAAGCTTTGCCGAAGAGAAATCGGTAGTAATGGGCACCTGCGGAAAAGCACTTCCGGCGTAGCCAATAATTCCTATACGGTCGCCTGCCAGACTATTGATGATTTGGGAAACCAACTGCTTCGATTTTTCCAAACGATTGGGGGCAATGTCCTCGGCCAACATACTTTTGGACACATCCAACGCAAAGACCACATCGACCCCTTCCCGTTTCACGGTTTCAATTTTGGTCCCAATCTTAGGATTTACCAAGGCAAAACTGAAGCAGGCCAATGCCAAGGACAGCACAATGACCTTTAAAACAGCTTTAAAGACAGAACGATTAGGGCTCAACTTCTTTAATAGCCCTGTTTCCGCAAAACGCTTCTGGGCACTTCTACGCCAAACCAACACCCCAAAAAAGAGCAGGGCCAAAACGGGTATAGCCAAAAGCACATAAAAATAGATGGGTTGTTCTAGTTGATACATAGGTCACACAAAACTTTTAAATAGGGTATAACGAAGCAATAATTCCAATGCTAAAAACCCTAAAGCCAAAAGGGTCAATAAACGGAACTTTTCGTCGTAGTTTTTATATTTAAATTCTTCAATATCTGTTTTTTCCAACTTGTTGATTTCGTCGTAAATCTCTTTCAGTTTGGTATTGGTCGTCGCACGGAAGTACTTTCCTCCCGTGGTTTCAGCAATTTCCTGCAATAGTGCTTCATCAATTTCCACTTGTACATTTCCGTATTGAAACTGCCCATTGGGCAAAATACCAATAGGCGACACCGCCATTCCGTTGGTTCCCAAACCAATAGTATACGTCTTAATCCCAAATTCTACCGCCAATTCACTCGCTGTTCTTGGATCGATAAAACCGGTATTATTCACCCCATCGGTAAGCAGGATAATCACCTTGCTCTTCGCTTTGCTATCTTTTAAACGGTTAACTGCCGTCGCCAATCCCATTCCTATGGCAGTTCCGCCTTCAATAACCGTGTTGTACTGAATGCTTTTCAAAGACGACAACACAATGCTTTTGTCACTGGTAAGGGGAGTTTTGGTATAACTTTCCCCGGCATATTCCACCAAACCAATACGGTCGTTGGGACGCGCATTGATAAATCGGGCCGCCACATCTTTCAGGGCTTCCAATCGGTTGGGTTTTAAATCCCGAGCCAACATACTGGCAGATACGTCGATAGCCATAACAATGTCAATCCCTTTGGTGGTTTTTATACGGGTGCTTTCATCCACATTCCTAGGACGTGCCATCGCTACGATAAGGGCGCTTAAGGCCAGTAGTCGCAACACAAACAACAAGGGACGGAGTTTTGCCAACCAATTACCCGATTTTTTGAATCCTTGAATACTCGAAATTTTCAATTCTGCGGTTTGCTTGCTTCTTTTGAAAACATACCAAACCATCAAGAGGGGCAATAGTAAAAACAGCCAGAAAAATTGCGGGTTCACAAATTCAAAATTCTGAAACATCACTCTTGTTTTTCTCCTTGATTGGTTATTTCCAGTTCTACGGAATTGATAATTCGGTTTTTAATGTCTTCCGCAAAGCGTTCGTCGTTTTGATACACCACCAAAACGGTTTGAATGCCTCCTTGCTGGGCAAATAAAAGCAACTCGTAATCACTTTTTTCTTTCAGCATTTTGGTTTCTGAAACCTGAACATTAAAATTCCCATACGCACGAACTCCTTTAATACCGCTTTCAGTTTCAAACTCATCCCGCTTTACAATCATATTCTTGGCGCCTCTTCTTTCCAGTTCAGTTAACGAACCGTCCAAAGCCCTGTTTAAATCGATTTCTTGGTTGCTAGGCGGCAACTGTATGACCGATACGTTTACATATAAAGCATCCCTTAAGGTACCTTCCGTAAATACGGACATGTTCCTAACCCCCTCTTGCGCTTGCTCTGGAAGGGTGTCCTCCACTCGCCTCAAAACTTCTGGGGTTTCAATAATGACTGCCGGATTTCCATATTCGCTTTTGTACCAACGGCCTTCTGCCAGATCGCGCATTTCATTTCCGAAGACTTTATCCTTCAAATTATCAAAACCCGTAATACTTCCATAAATCAATGCGGCAATAACAACCGCACCTATAACGGAAGCCATACCATACATCCACCTTCTTTTTTTCCGTCTTTTGGCCAACATTTCCAAATAGGCCTCATTTTCCCTCAATTCCTCTTCCGTCGGATCTGGCAAGGCTTCTTTCGATTTGTTAATGACTTCCTCAATGGTCTTGCGATCACTTTGGGCCTGTCCCAGTTCTTGCGTCATTTTCGCAAACTTTACCAAATCGGCCCGCTTTAAAATGGCATGAAGCTGTTGTAACGTTTCTGTGTCGATATCAAATTGACCGGCATCTTTGTGCAATTGCAATCTGGCAATTAACTCGTCACTGGTACTTTCTAAAGCTTTTTCATCCACTTCCCGGTCTAGGTAACGCTTTACAATTTCCGTTAAACTGGAATAGTATTCTTTACTTTTTTGTTCTTTCAAGTAAGGGGCCCGATCCAACTCGTCGAGTGCTACCATAGCTTCCTCGTAGGGCGGCAACTGTTTTTCCCGTGCTTCCTTTCGTTTTTTCCTTCGGAAGAAATAAAAGACAATGCCTCCAACAATCAATAGAGCCAGTAAAATGTATCCTAGCAAAGCCCAATTAAATGGCACGCGATCTACCTCAATAGCTGGCTTGATATCGAACATTTTTTGTTGGGTCGTATCTACCGGAACATCCCGTACTTCCACCCGTACCGAATCGGTACTGAAGGCTCGGTCATCGATCATTACCCGTTGCGAAGGAATGGTATAACTCCCAGAGTCGAATTGCGTAAGACCGTATTTTTTGAGCAACCGATACTTTTCATTCACTTTGTTGGTATCCACTTTATACGACTCGATGACTTCCAAAGCACCAAAACTGGCTCCTTCAGGAAATAGCACCAACGAAGTGGTATCGGCTTCCACTTGAATGGTATATTGAATCTCTTCCCCTATTCGAATTAAAGTGGTATCGGCCTTCGAAGTCACTTGCGCATAGCAAAGGACCGGCAACACCATAAGGAAAATCCCTATTAGATTTTTGAAGAAACGTATGGTATGGAATCGCTGCGCTTTCATTTACCCTCGCTGTTTAAAATAGCCCAATAGTTTTTTTACATAACTTTCATCTACCCTACAATCTACCACACCGGCCCCACTTTTCTGAAAACTTTCTTTAAAGGCCGCCACCCGATCCCGATAAAAGGCATGATAGTTATTCCGTACTTTTTTGGAGGAGGTATTGACCAATAAGAGTTCGCCCGATTCCTCATCCTGCATCTGGACCATCCCTAAATTCGGGATCTGCTCTTCGCGCTCGTCATACACCCTAATCCCCGTTACATCATGTTTCCGGGCCACAATTTTTAAAGTATCGGCATAATTTTCTGCGATAAAATCGGACAACACAAAGACAATTGCCTTTTTCTTGATCACGCTGGTCATGTACTTTAAAGCTTGGGCTACATCGGTTTTGTTGCTTTGTGGCTCAAATTCCAATAATTCCCGAATAATCCGAAGCACGTGGGATTTTCCCTTTTTGGGAGGGATAAACAATTCTATCTGGTCCGAAAAAAGAATGAGTCCTATTTTGTCGTTATTCTGAAGCGCCGAAAAAGCCAAGGTCGCGGCAATTTCGGTTATGATTTCATTTTTGAATTGGTTTTGGGTCCCGAAGAATTCCGAACCACTTATATCGGCCACCAACATCAGGGTCAATTCCCGCTCTTCTTCAAACACCTTTACAAAGGGTTCGTTGTAACGGGCCGTAACGTTCCAATCGATATTACGAACGTCGTCCCCAAATTGGTATTGGCGCACCTCACTAAAAGTCATCCCCTTTCCTTTGAAGGTACTATGGTACTCTCCACCAAAAACGTGATCGCTTAAGCGACGCGTCTTGATTTCAATTTTCCGTACTTTTTTAAGAAGTTCTTTCGTGTCCACGTTCGGTTTAAAATTTCAGGTTCCTTTTGGGTTGGTTAACTGCTAACTTTAAACTAGGGTACTTCAATAATGTTGACAATTTGATTGATTAAATCTTCGGAAGTCACATTCTCTGCTTCAGCCTCGTAAGTAATCCCAATTCGGTGACGTAGCACATCGTGTACCACCGCTCGCACATCCTCAGGAATCACATACCCCCTTCGCTTGATAAAGGCATAGCATTTTGCTGCCATGGCCAAACTAATACTTCCCCTTGGGGAAGCCCCAAAACTGATAAGGGGTTTAATGCTGCTAAGGTTATAATTTTCAGGGTTACGGGTAGCAAAAATAATGTCCAGTATGTATTTTTCAATCTTTTCATCCATATACACTTCCCGAACCGCTTGCTGTGCTCTTTTGATCTGATCTAAAGTAACCACCGGATTTACCGATTCAAAACCTCCTTTTAGGTTTTGACGGATAATAAGTTGCTCTTCGGAAATTTTCGGATAATCAATCACGGTCTTCAACATAAAACGGTCCACTTGGGCTTCCGGAAGCGGATACGTTCCTTCTTGTTCAATGGGGTTTTGGGTGGCCATCACCAAAAAGGGTTTTTCCAAAATAAAGGTTTCGTCGCCAATGGTCACCTGCTTTTCCTGCATAGCTTCCAGTAAAGCCGACTGTACTTTGGCGGGTGCCCGGTTGATCTCATCGGCCAGTACAAAGTTGGCAAAGATGGGCCCTTTTTTGATGCTGAAGTCATTCAGCTTCATATTGTAAATCAAGGTTCCTACCACATCGGCCGGGAGTACGTCGGGCGTAAACTGAATCCGACTAAAACTTCCATGAACAGCTTTCGAAAGCGTGTTAATGGCCAAGGTTTTTGCCAATCCAGGCACCCCTTCCAAGAGGATGTGCCCTTGGGCCAAAAGACCGATGAGCAGTCTTTCCACCATGTGTTTTTGACCTACAATTACTTTATTAATTTCTAAGGAAAGAATGTCTACAAAAGCGCTTTCTTTTTCAATTTTCTCATTTAATGCTCCAATATCCAAAGCGGTATTTGTTTGTTCCATGTATTTCAGTTTAAATAATCAACTCCTAGTGTAAGAAAAGTTGGTGCAAATTGCCCAATATTAATGAGATATGCTGTTAACAATTGGTTAAAAATTGGCTTAAATAAAGGGCTTCACAATGCCCTTACTCATTTTTGATTGTGTACCTTTAAAACTCAAAAATAGACTATGGAAACCAATTTTTCAAGAATTATTCAAGGTTGTATGGGATGGGGTGCCTGGGGCAAGCAACTTTCCCAAAAAGACATGATCGATTTAATCCATCATTGCCTAGAGCAGGGCATCACCACATTCGACCATGCCGATATTTACGGAGACTATACCACGGAGGCAGATTTCGGGAAGGCTTTTTCGGAAAGTGGAGTGGCTAGGGAGTCCGTTCAACTCATCTCCAAATGCGGCATTCAGTACGTAGGGCAAACCCGAAACAATCCCATCAAACACTACCAGTACGACGCTGAGTACATTGTTTGGAGTGCCGAAAAATCAATAAAAGATTTAAAAGCAGGCTATTTAGACCTATTACTGCTCCACCGCCCTAGCCCCTTAATGCGTGCCGAAGAAGTGGCCAAAGCAGTCGATAAATTATTAGCGGAAGGGAAAATTAAATCCTTTGGCGTTTCCAACTTCACCACCTCCCAAACCGAACTTATTCAAGCCAAAAACCACGTGTCTTATAACCAAATGGAAATTTCCCTTACCTCCTTCCAACCGTTATTGGATGGTGCTTTGGACTATATGACCGTTCAAAACATCGTTCCCATGAGCTGGAGCCCGTTGGGAACGGTTTTTAAGGAAAAAAACGAACAAACCGCCCGAATCCATACGGCGCTAGAATCCCTTACCGAAAAATACAGTGCCACAAAAGACCAATTGTTATTGGCCTGGTTGTTAAAACATCCTTCGGGCATCCATCCGGTGGTGGGGACCGCCACAAAGGAGCGCATTAAAAACGCGGCGCAAGCCACTACCCTCCAACTATCTGAAACCGATTGGTTTCAATTATGGGTTGCCAGTCTAGGACATAAGGTACCATAAATAGAAAAGGGGTGCGATGGCACCCCTTTGTATCATTTTCAGAAATGATTCTATAAATCGAATACAATATTGGTAATTGGGGTAATTAAACCAACCGATACTTCTACTCCTTCAACCGTAATAGGCGGTACTCCCAGATCGGGATCTACTTCAAAAGTTACATCGTAAGTGCCTGCGGGCAACCCTTCCAATAGGAAATTCCCGTTTGCATCGGTATAAGTAGATACTTCTACATCTCCAGAAGTGCTGGTTGCAGTAACCAAAGTTTGTACACTAGAGGGTTGTACCATCCCATTAATTTGTCCTGTTTCAGAAAATAAGCTGGCGTTAATCACCGGCTTCAGGCTATAATCGCCATTTCCTTGTACCACAATGGAATTTTCTACATCAAAGTCCAAAGTGATTTCATACAATAGTTCATCTTCAAGGGTTTGATTCAATTGTAATTTTAACCCAGATTGTTGGGCACTTGGTGTGGCTAGCGGATAGGTTTGTCCATCTACCACAACCGAGTTATCTTCTCCTAAAATCAAACGGATCTGGCTCACCGTTCCTGCGGGTAAATCATCGTCAAATAATAAGGCAGAGTTTCCTCCGGTTAACTCAAGCAAGTTATATACTCCTGCATTTACGTTACCCACCGAAACTTCATTTTCTTCATCACTATATTTTACCACAATATCTTCCACATCTACAAATACAGCATCATAATCGCCTGGGGCATCCACCATTTTAATCAGTACAGAGGCCGATCCTTCGGCAGTGGTGTTATTTGAATCATCATCATCGCTACAGGCCGTAAAGGCAAAAACGATTGTGAGGGCCAAAAAGGCTTTCCATAAATTTTTCATAGGTATTTATTTTTAGGTTTGCGTCGTAAAACTAAAGAACGATCACTGGGTCGAGCACCTTTTAACAGCCCTTAACGCACACTTTAACCCAGCCTTAACTTTAAAAAATGTTAAAGATGTCATACCTTTAGACAATGATGGATTTACAGAACAAAACGGCCCTTATTACTGGGGCTACCTCCGGAATTGGAAAAGCCACGGCCACTCTTTTTGCTGAAAAAGGGGCCCAACTCATTCTCTGCGGAAGAAGACAGGATCGGTTAGGGAAACTTTCCGAAGCGCTTTCCCAAAAAACCAACGTACACACCCTAAATTTTGATGTTCGGGATAAAGAAAAAGTGTTTCAGCAAATAGCCTCCCTTCCTGAAGCCTTTCAGCACATCGATATCCTAATCAATAACGCAGGTAATGCCCATGGCCTGGATCCCATTCAGCAGGGAAATACCGACGACTGGGAAGCCATGATAGACATTAATGTAAAAGGACTGCTGTATGTTTCAAAAGCGGTATTGCCTACCATGCTGGAACGGCAATCGGGACATATCATCAATATTGGCTCTACCGCGGGTAAGGAAGTGTACCCCAATGGCAATGTATATTGCGCCAGTAAACATGCCGTCGATGCCCTGAACCAAGGCATGCGTATCGACCTCAACGGGAAAGGCATTCGTGTAGGGGCCATTAACCCAGGATTGGTCGCTACCGAGTTTAGCGAGGTGCGTTTTAAAGGGGATTCCGATAGGGCTTCCAAAGTATACCAAGGCTACACCCCCTTACAACCCGAAGACATTGCCGACATTATTTTGTTTGCCGTGACACGCCCGCCGCATGTAAACATAGCCGACCTCACCGTGATGTGCCTCGACCAAGCCACGAGTACAATTGTGAATAAACGATAATGCAAACCATTCCACCTTATAAGATTATGTCCCGAACTTGCTTTGGGAGAATAGGGAGAAGTTTCGAAAAACCCCTAATAAATAATAACCATAAAAAATAAATAATAATTGATCAATAAACGCCTTCTTATCAAAAACCTACTGGCTCACAACGATGAGAGTAGTTTTTATGATAAAAAGCGGAAGATCGATTTGGGCAGCAAGGAAGGGAAGGCAAAATTCCTAAAGCATATTTGTGCCTTGAGCAATAGCAATCCTAAAAACAATAGCTATATCGTAGTAGGGGTGGAAGACGAAACCAACGAAATTACCGGGGTGGACTTCTTCGATGATAGCAAGCTTCAAAACCTGGTCAACGCCTACCTTACCAATGCCCCGCTCATTGCTTATGAAAATGTGATGTTTCCGCATTTGCCGATGGACAAAGTAGTGGGCTTGGTCACCATTCGTCCAACGGGGGAAATCACCTCGCTTCGGAAGAATATTTGGAAGTACTGGGGCGGCTCTATTTTTTTACGTGACGGAAGCATTTCCATGCCCAAGGATTTCGACATCGAGATCCAAGATGTGAATTCGGAAATCGTACACTCTATTGAAACCCAATCCAGAAACAATATTGAGCATACCTTGGATGGGGTGATCGACTTTATCAATCACCGGCACAGCGATCTGGAGTCCCATTATAAAGTATTTAAGGAGCAGTTTGTGGTGTGCTGGGCGGGCAATACCAAGCATGTAAAGGGAACCGACTATTACTCTCGGGTGGATATTGAACTGATCAACGAGCAGGTAAAGTTATTTTATTCGGCCTTGGATGAAATCAGTATCGAATTTACCCAGGATTATTTCAAGATTACCGAATACGTACACCTAGGCCTAAACGAAAACTACAAATACTATCCGTTGGAAGAAGTAACCATTTCCTTTCGGGAAAACGGGTCGTACCAAATTGACTCCCGACTCATTTTTGAACCGCCACAATTCAACAAGCGCAATTTGTACCACATCTACAATGCCAACAACGCCCTGTTGGAAAAACTGAAAAAGAACATCCCCCTTTCCCCGCGTGAGGAACGCGATTTACAAAAGCTTCCCGCCACGTACTTGATTTGCTATTTAAACGATTTTGAAGACGCCAAGGAAAAACTACTGGAGTCCCGTTCCCACCTAAAACAAATCAATGGCACCGTGTACCAATCGTTTAAGGAAGCCACAAGAATCCTTCGGAAAGTGAAGTACAGCTAAGTATTAGTTATTTTTTATTGCTATTGTTTATTAAACTGTCGTTCAGAGCGAAGCGAAGAATCTCCCGCGCGGCAGGCTGGCACTTACGCTAAAAAGGTATACTATACCTTTTCTTAACGCTCAGTCCAATTCAGAGCGAAGCGAAGAATCCCTCTGTCACCCTGAGCCTGTCGAAGGGTGAGCTTAGCCTGCCCTGAGTTTGCCGAAGGATCGAAGGGTATTTTTTTGGAAACAGGAGTCAGGAGACAGGAGACAAGACACATCCCGAAGCAAGTTCGGGACAAAACCGAAGGAATTTCAGGAATAGCGAAGCACCGAGCGGAAGTGCGTTTTTCGCTTGCGAAAAAATAGAGCATGTAGCGACAGGGGCAAGCGGTGCGCGAAGCGCAATTCCCTTAATTCCTTCTAGATTTTTTTGTTTCTTTTTTCATCAATGGAAAAAA